>JAQXJR010000033.1 GCA_029009055.1 Eubacteriales bacterium
GAGAGCGATGGCAGCGACATTTCCGGCGATAATAACGAATATAAGACCGTTAAGAAGGAAAATATCGGTGGTGCGAAAGTAACGTTAAAAGGAAAGGGCGAATCTGTCTATGTGGCAACATGGGAAAACGGAGGTTACTCATACGCTATGACCGCCAGCCCGGGGCTTAAGGATCCAACGATGAAAGCCTTGATCCTGAGCGTCGTCGAAAGGTCTTGACCATAAAATTCCCTGACCATAAGCACTAATAAATCCAAAACCCAAACAGGCTCCCAGCTGCCGATAAATTCGGAGGGCTGGGAGCTTTATTATGGAAAGGGCTTGAATATATATAGAATGGCTTCCTGCAATTCAAGGCCAATATTTTTAGATTATGTGCAGTTTATACAATTGCATTTTATTTTTCGTTATGTATAATATTTATACATAATGTAAGTAAAGCGTACGATTATAGATACTCATAATCAAGAATGCTATTCCCGAACCGTATCGTTAACTTGCTTGATTCGGAAAATTTTATTTAATTTATCATATAGTGGCGTATGAAGCCGGGCGCCTGCCGGAAAGGAGCACTATAATGAAAAAGTCAGATTCTATGGATAAGAGGGTACTTAAGACCAGAAGAAATCTGAAGATGACACTGATGGACATGATGGACACTAAGCCATTCGAGAAGATAGGTGTGACAGAACTATGCGATCAGGCTAACACCAGCAGGATAACTTTCTACACTCACTATGACGATAAATATGACCTGCTTCAGGACATCTATAATGATTTTCATAAGGAAATGGAAGATGAATTCTGTGAACTCCAGAAGGGAAATAACTCTGCTAACGATATCAAGCAAAGCTATAGAAATTTCGCACTCGCGGTCATACATATGTACGAGAAAAATAAGAAGTTCTTCTCCCATTTAAACCCGCTGGAAAGCCCCGAGATCATGAAAAGCTTATACGATTTTTCATTGGATCACTTAGCAGAATTCAGCAGCGAATATAAGGTACGGCTCAATAACCGATATGATCCGAAACAGATCGCCGCTTTTATCGTAAACGGATTTTGGGGTTTCGCGGCTTCAGCTTATGACCAGAACCTTTCCAGCGAGAAAGCTCAGGCAGACGCCTTACAGCTCTTCGACGATTTGCTCGATAGTAAGATATTCAGCAAATAATACATGTCATACGCTGCCAGCTAAAGTTTCACCTGTTAACATATATGGCAATAAGAAAGGCAATCCATGAAAATATACATATTCAGCGCCCGCGGTGACGAAATGGACGCTATAGATAATGTAAGGGAGAAATTAGGAGTCGATATTGAAACGTCGGCTAACCCTATAGACTTCGAAGACTTATCAGCTATAGAACCTGGCAGCATGGTCTCCGTACTCGGCATGCAGCGGTTCGGGGAAGCGGAGTTTAAGGCTTTAGCCGATAGAGGTATCCATTATCTCTCTACACGTACCATAGGTTATGACCATATGGACCTCGGCGCCGCTCGGAAATACGGCGTTCATGTGTGTAACGCCAGATACGCCCCTGACGGAGTAGCGGATTATACGATCATGATGATCTTACTCTGCCTCAGAGCATATAAGCAGGCGCTCTGGAGGATGCAGATAAATGACTTCTCACTGGATGGACTCATAGGTAAAGAGATCCGCGACCTCACTATTGGAATCGTTGGGACCGGGCGGATCGGCGCTAGAGTAGTTAAAGACCTGTCAGGATTCGGCTGCCGGATCCTGGTAAGCTCCAGACACGAGAACCCCGAGCTTAAAGGTCTGGCGGAATATGTGCCTTTAGATAGGCTTTATAAAGAATGTGATGTCATTTCATTCCACCTGGCTTTAACACCGGAGACTGAACACATGATAAATAAAGACAGTCTGGCTAAGATGAAGAAGGGCGTCATCCTGATAAACTGCGCCAGGGGAGAGCTCATGGATATGGAATCCCTGATAGAGGGCATAGAATCCGAGCAGATCGGAGCGCTCGGCCTGGATACAGTTGAGAACGAAGCCGGTGTAGTCCACCGCGACCTTAAGACAGCAATATTCGAAGACCGCGAGCTGGCTTACCTGCGCCAATTCAAGAATGTAGTGTACACCCAGCACATGGCCTTCTACACAGAGGAAGCTGTCGAGAGCATGGTGATAAGCTCTGTAGAGGGGCTGATTTCTATGGCAAAGACGGGGGCCGGCCCAACTCAGCTCTGCTGAATATCACCTTTCATTCTCGCAGATGTTTATAAGGAGAAAAGAATATGACTATTGCTGAACTCATGGAGAAGTTGATAGCCTACACGGCAGAAGACAGTAATGTAATCCACCACGACGTTAACCATTTCATGAAAGTATGGGGCTTCGCCAGGACAATAGGAATGGAGGAGGGGCTGGACGAGAAGACCCAGTTCACCCTGGAAGCCGCCGCCATCCTCCACGATATAGCCTGCCCGCTCTGCAGAAGGAAGTACGGTAACACAGAAGGTAAGCACCAGGAGGAAGAGGGCCTCATATTGGCTGAGAAATTCCTGGCCGAGACTGATATCCCTGAGGATATCCAGGCGAGAGTCGTTTATTTGGTTTCCCACCACCACACTTACACGAATGTAGACGGTATGGATTATCAGATTCTCCTGGAAGCTGACTACCTAGTGAACGCCGACGAGAGCGACTACAGTAAAGAGAATATCCAAAATACCGGCGATAAGATATTTAAAACTGACTCAGGGCTCAGGCTGCTAACCGCGCTCTATGGATATGAGAAATAAAACCGATATAAATTACGGCTGCCCACTCACGGGCAGCCGTTTTAATATGCTCGGTTAATTGATAATTTAAATGCACGCTGAAACGTGCGATTACAATTACAACGGGTCAAAACCATGAAGTCGCATTTACAACTTCATGGTTTTTTTCCTGCATATGGAGCAAGAACGATGTGACACGGGTCAACCTGTCACAGAAAAGCAGAGTCCAGCTTCCCGGTTAGGGCGGGTCTGGGCAGAGCCTGGGATTTCATATATGATATCTATGCCCTGCCTTCGAATAGGAGGCTATCCATGCATAAACATCTCACACTTGATGACCGGATGGAGATCCAGATGGGTCTCAAAGCCGGTGAAAACTTTACGACCATTGCCAGGCGGATCGACTCGAATCGAACGACGGTCAGCCGCGAAGTGAAGGCCCGCCGTATCCCTGTCCACAACTCAAGGGGAAACAGATGGAATACGATGCGAAACTGGCACAGCAGGATTACGAAACTCTCCGTTCCGAATCGCGCAGAGGGATCTCTCTTTCGGAGGATGAATTGACCTATCTTGATTCCGTCATATCCCCGGAGATCAAGCGTGGTCAGTCCGTTCATGTCGTATGGGAGAACCACAAAGCGGAAATGCCCGTATAGGACCGTACGCTCTATACCTATATCGATCGCGGTCTGTTGGACGCGGGCAACTGCGACCTGCGCCGCAAACTCAGGATGCCGAAACGGAAGAAGAGCGGCCCCGTCTTGCGGGTCGACAAAAGATGCCATATCGGTCGTACCTACGAGGACTATCAGAACTACATCTCCAGGCATCATGAGGCCGTGATCAGCCAAATGGATAGCGTCATCGGGAGGAAAGGAGGTAAGGTCTTGCTTACGATCTTGTTCAAGAACTGCGACCTGCAGTTGATGTACATCAGAGAGCGCAATACCGCGGCTTCGGTATCCGCGATCTTTCAGGCATTAAAGAAACAGCTTGGCATGGATCGGTTCACTTCCCTATTTCAGGTGATCCTGACGGACCGCGGCAGTGAATTCACGGATCCGGTCAATATCGAATGTGATCAGGAGACAGGGAAGATACAATGCCGTGTCTTCTACTGTGACCCGATGAACAGCAATCAGAAAAGCAACTGTGAACGAAACCATGAGTTTATCCGATATGTGATCCTCAAAGGAACATCGATGGATCATTTTTCTCAGACAGATATCATGAAACTGATGAATCACATCAACTCGTATCCACGTAAAAAATGGAATGGACAGACTCCTTTGGATCTGTTCACGCAGATCTATGGTCAGGAAACCACAACTCTCCTGGGTCTTGAGAATATCCCATCCAATTCCATTGACCTCACACCGGCGCTACTGAAGAAGTAAGCCGGTAAGTATACCAAGAAGGCAGGGTCAAAAACAGAATCCAACTATATCTAACCGGAGTGCGGTTACGTCTTCAAAAAAACGCAAGATCGCAGCCCGGCTTTTGGCATGCCTTCTTACCAATGAATGTACGTGATTTTCTCTGTGATTGCAATCCCTAATGCCCGCATCGACCTCAATATGGGCATTTACAACTTCGAGCATGCAGTTATGATTTGTGTTCGTGCATTTACATCTTCAAAGTTGCATTTAGTTTTTCATCTAACCCTTTTAATATGCTCTATTTTGCTGCGTTTCATACTCTGATATAATATATATTAGTTTAAATATTTGCGTAATCAAACGGAGTTATAACCATGAAAATCATTAAGGTCATATTCAGCAGAATAACATTCATGCTTCTGGCAGTCCTGGTAGAAGCTTGCATTATCATGGCCATGCTGCACTGGCTGGGAGACATAGCCGGATATATTTCCGCAGTCCTTAGAATCGCCAGTATATTCGTAGTTCTCGGTATCGTGAAGAACAGCAGGCATCTGGCAGCGGACCTTATGTGGATATTTCTTATCATGCTCATTCCAGTCGCTGGAACGGGAATCTATCTCTTTCTCGGCGCTGACCTCGTGACCAGTAAAGAATTCCGAAAGATCGTAAGCGCCACGAATTATTCGGTGAAATATTTCAAACAGGATGAAGGCACGCTATCTAAGGCTTCATCTGATTTCCCGGAATATGCCGGCCAGTTCAGATACCTGTCTGACCACGCCTCATTCCCTATATATGAAAACAGCAAAGGCGGATTCGAGTATTTCCCTCTGGGTGATGAAGGCTATCCGGTAATGCTTGAGGAACTTAAAAAGGCTGAGAAATTCATTTTCCTGGAATATTTCATAGTATGCCCGGGTAAGATGTGGGACGGCATCCATGATATTTTGAAGCAAAAGGCAGCAGCCGGCTTGGACATCCGAGTAATGTATGATGACCTGGGGAGCTTCACTACACTACCCATGTCATACGCTAAGACCTTGCAGGCAGAGGGAATAAAATGTGTGCCATTCAACAGGATATCTCCGCTTCTGGGCGCTGTCATGAACCACAGAGACCATAGAAAGATCCTGGTCATAGATGGCAGGACCGCATTCTCAGGCGGTGTCAACCTGGCCGACGAATATATAAATGCCGAAGTGAAATACGGACACTGGAAGGATACTGTTATTAAAGTTACAGGTGAAGCTGTCTGGTCATACACTGTGATGTTCCTGACCCACTGGAAGGCACTTACCGGAAGCGACGAAGACTTTTCAGAATATAAAGCAAAGCCGGACGCCATAGAGGCTGAAACAGCGGAGAACTTTGCTAATACTGGCGAGCACCATCTGGGAGCACCGAATGACTCGGCGTGCTCCGCTGCTGATGGCTATATAATCCCTTACGGAGACACACCTCTCGATGAGGATCACGTAGGCCAGGATGTCTACATGAACATGCTGAACCAGGCGGATAAATACTGTTACATAATGACACCATACCTGATCCTGGATAACGAATTCGTGAACGCCCTGATATTAGCGGCATCACGCGGAGTGGACGTCAGGATCATAACACCTGGCGTGCCAGATAAGAAAACCGTATACGGCGTCACCAGGTCATTCTATAAGCAGCTGATTCGGGGTGGGGTGAAGATATACGAGTACACGCCTGGTTTCGTCCACGCTAAGGTCTTCGTTTCAGACGATAAGACCGCGGCTGTGGGAACGATAAATCTGGACTATAGGAGCCTGTACCTGCATTTCGAAAACGGGACTTTAGTAGTTGCCTCTGAAGAAGTAGAGAAAATCAAGCGGGATATGGATGAGACGCTGGCGAAATGCCATGAGGTATCTGAGAAGGACGCTACTTATAATTTCTTCACTAATTTCAAATACTCGGCTATCAGGGTAGTAGCTGGTCAGCTTTAATAAAATCAATAATTATTTTAAGCAGGCATAATGTAATTATTGACATTACATTATGCCCATGCTATTATCCGAGATGTAATAAATAATATTACATGTAAATGAGCTATTTTATTTGACATAAATACGGAAGGAGCGGATGTATATGGACAGACTGCATGAACTCTTTATAATGAACCAGCTGCTGCTGGACGACCAGCCGGAATATAGAAGCGACGCCTCCAGATTTCCTGAAGACGAGGGCAGCCAGAGGATGCTGATGAGAAGCCTGATGAATGTGAGAGCTCCTAGGCCTGTCCCTGATAAGCTTCTTAAGGTCCAGGACGAAATACTAAGCGCCGAGCGGGAAGAGAAGGGCGTGGTCCACGTTTTTGACATCCCGGTTTCCGCCCGCGACAGCAGGCTGGCGCTCTGGCAGGGCGATATCACCAGATTGGACGCTGACGCTATAGTGAACGCGGCTAATTCCCAGATGCTCGGTTGCTTCGTTCCCGGCCACAGCTGCATAGATAACGCTATACATTCAGCGGCAGGCCTCCAGCTGAGACAGGAATGCGCTGAGATAATGGCCAGGCAGGGGCATGAGGAGTATACAGGAGGAGCGAAGATAACCCTCGGATATAATCTTCCAGCTAAGCATGTCATCCATACGGTCGGCCCGATAGTAAGGGTACCTTTGACCGAGGAAGATAGAGCTCTTTTAGCTTCATGCTACAGGTCATGCCTGGAGCTGGCAGGTGCAAACCAACTCACCAGCATAGCCTTTTGCTGTATATCTACAGGGATATTCCGTTTCCCGGCTAAGGCTGCGGCTGAGATAGCGGTGAAGACAGTGGAAGAATATCTGGACCAACACCCGGACACCAGTATTAAGAAGGTCATCTTCAATGTGTTCGGTAATCGTGACAGAGCAATATATGAGGAACTCCTGGGCTAGCCCCGGGCGCGTTTTTTAAGAAAGTGAGGCATTCATGTATATAAGACCTGAAGATACAGAAAACGGGCTGGAGAAACTGAGAATAGCCCTCGGCGAGGCAGACGCGGTCATCATAGGGGCCGGCGCCGGTCTCTCAACAGCAGCCGGCTATACCTACTCCGGAGATAGATTCGATAAATACTTCTCGGACTTTGTTAGAGAATATAACATTAATGACATGTACTCCGGCGGCTTCTACCCGTTCCCGGACATGGAGACTTACTGGTCCTGGTGGAGCCGTCACATCTGGGTGAACCGCTACGTTCCTATCCCGAACGACACCTACGAAACGCTTTACGACCTGGTCAAGGATAAGGACTATTTCGTGATCACGACTAACGTGGACCACTGCTTCCAGAGGTCAGGATTCGATAAGAAGCGCCTATTCTACACTCAGGGAGATTATGGTCTATTGCAAAGCTCGAACCCGCACGGAGCGTCCGCTCATAAGACGTATGATAATGAGGATATCTGCCGGGAGATGCTGCTGGCACAGGGCTTCGAGATCGGTTCGGATAATGAGCTTATAGTTCCTGAAGGAGCAGACATTAAGATGAGGATACCTTCTGAGCTCATTCCGCGCTGTCCGGACGATGGGGAACTCATGACCACGAACCTCCGCGCGGACGACAGATTCGTAGAGGATGAAGGCTGGCACGTAGCCGCTGAGAGATACGAAGAATTCCTCCGCCGGCATGAGGGCGTTAAGACTTTATTACTGGAAGCGGCGGTCGGCTATAACACCCCGGGCATCATTAAATATCCTTTCTGGAGGATGACATACGAATGGTCAGACGCGACATACGCCTGCCTGAATATGGGAGAGGCCTACGCTCCGGACGAGATAAAATTCAAATCTATCTGCATAAACGGGGATCTGAAGGAAATCCTGGAAGAACTGTAATAGGCAGCAGGGCAACTGAACACATAGCAAACGAGACGTTTATTTGTTTCCCATGAGGGGATACAGATAAACGTCTTTTATGTTACAGAAAAAAGAGTGAGATCCATCAACCTTCGCTTTCCCGATAGATCGCGAGCTGGTCGCCATAGCGGACGTGGTAGTCCGGTTCCGGAATGAATGGGGCTCCCTCATGATCGACCAGAACGATGATGATATGGTCGCCCTCTCGTATCTCCGACACAGACTGGCCGATCCATTTGCTGTCAATATCGATCACGAGAGTCTGCAGATTCATGATCTGCCCGCCGGAAGAATCCTGCGCTTTCTGGTACTGCTCTACGAATCCGGCGGAGATGATACCGGTTGGAATAGCCACCGCGCCGACGCCCAGGAATGAGATGATGATCGCCATAGTCTGCCCCAGTGGTGTGATTGGATAAATATCGCCGTAGCCGACCGTAAGAAGCGCGGATACACTCCACCAGAGTCCGGAGAAGGCATTCCGAAACACCTCCGGCTGTACCTGATGCTCTGCGGAATACATGCATATCGACGAAGCGAACATAAGCACTACTATGATGAAAAGGCTCGACACCAGCTGGTTCCTCTTCTCCACTAGAACTGTCCTGATGACTGTGAAACTATCGAACTGCTTGTTGATCCGGAATAGGTGAAAGATTCTCGCCACTCGGAGCATCCTGAATACGACGAATCCCTGTAAAAAGAAGAACGGCAGGATGGACAACAGTATAATCAGTCCATCGACGGAGCAGATGAACCTCAGCGACGCCTTCCAGCGCGGGATTCCTGGGTATAGAAACTCAGCAGTCCAGACGCGCAGGATGTATTCAACGATGAAAACAATAGTTGTCACCACCTCTATGGCGTTGAAAACAGTCATGTACGCCGAGAGACTTTGGAACGTCTCCAACACCAGGTCGGTTATATTCGTGATGATCACTACGACTATAAAGTAATCAAATACTCTGCTGGGAATGTCCGTCTCGTTGCCAATTTCTATGATGTTGAAGATCCTATTACGGAACTTGGTTCTCTTATTCATCACTACTTCCTCTGTTTTGATTCAGAATTTTTCAACAAGGCATAAGAGAGAATTGAGTTTTCCAACTATATAGTTTCGAAAAGAGTCGGGTGACCGGCTCTTTTTTTTTTGCAAATTTTAAGAGAAGTATACCGCTGATGCGTACGGTTATAAGCACTTCTCAAAGGCTTTGATTTTTTCCTCTGAAGTGGCCCAGCTAGTGGCGAAGCGGATAATCGTCCGCCCATCGTCAGCCTTTTCCCAGAAACTTGAGACTGAGAACGAATCCAGATGCTCTTTTTGTTTATCGTCCACCGTTAGGAAGATCTGGTTCGTCGGTGACGCGAATGAAAGTGTATATCCTTTGCTCTTAAAAAGGTCTCTGAGCCGATTCGCGGAGCGTATAGCGACGGATCCAATTTGCTCATAGAGATCATCCGTGAAGAGCGTATCGAACTGAAGACCGAGAAGGCGACCCTTAGCCAGAAGCGCGCCGTGCTGCTTGATGATGGTGAAGAAATGGGGAATCAGCGTCGGGTCAGGGATCACGACGGCTTCTCCCATGAGCGCTCCGCATTTAGTCCCACCGATATAGAACACATCACATAGTCTCGCGAGATCCGGAAGGGTGACATCGTTTTCCGGACATGCCAGGGCGTATGCCAGGCGCGCGCCATCCACATAGAGCGGCAGGTGATATTTCCGACACACGTTGCTGATGGAAGTTAACTCCTTAAGGGAATAGAGCGTCCCGTATTCGGTAGGTTGTGACAGGTAGACCATCCCCGGCTTAACCATATGATCCCGATTTCCGTCATTAAGCCAGGTCTCATAATAATCGCGGAGCTGGACCGCGTCGATCTTACCATAATCGTTGCAAAGCGGCAGAACCTTATGCCCTCCGGCTTCGATCGCTCCGGCTTCATGAACACTTATGTGTCCGCTGTCCGCGGCGATGACTCCCTCGTAGCTCCGAAGAAGGGCGTCGATTACAGTCGCGTTCGTCTGCGTTCCGCCGACCAGAAAGTGAATAGCCGCGTCAGGGCATTCACAGGCTTTTCTTATTTTCACTCTGCCGCTTTCTGAAAAATCATCAGTTCCATAACCTTCTGTAGACAGCAGGTTCGTGTCGCACAGCCGCTTTATTATGGCAGGATGAGCGCCTTCCTGATAGTCTGACGCGAGCATAATTTTTTCCATAGAGGATTCTCCTTTCATTCGTAGGCACCGGCTAGTCGACGCATGTTTTTGTTTTGTTTATCGGCTTCATCTATTAAGAGAATAGTATATATCTTTACATAATACAAACGGTAAACATGGTGTACAAGCAACGGAAGATGGTGGAAGCCGGCCTCGGGGGCGGTTTCAATCAGATCTGGGATGCTCATGCCTCAGATAGCAGCTGTTTCCTCGTCCTCCTGTAGACCAGCAGGCATAATATCATCTGTACGAATGTAGCGATAGGCGAGGAAAGTCCTATATCAAACATAGAGACAGGTCTTCTATGGCTCATGAGCCAGGCCACTGGTATTCTGATCCCGATACCGCATACTATTCCCTGAGTCATGACGAACACCGTTTTACCGAGCCCATTAAAGAAGCCTATGAAGCAGAAGATGAAACATGTCTCCAGACAGTCTATGCCATAAGCCTTCAGATATTCATGAGCATTCGCTATCACGTCCAGATCCTTCGTGAAGATCGAAGAAAGCTCATCGCCATGGAACCAGGCTACATAACACATAACTATGCCGAAAGCGAGCGGCAGGCCTATACCATACCATAGAGTCCTGATAGCGCGCTCGTATTTACCTGCTCCGTAGTTCTGCGCCACGAAGGCCGCCATAGACTGCATGAAAGCGATGGGGACGAGCATGAGGAAGCCACACACTTTCTCCGCGACTCCTATACCGGCGGAGTAGGATACTCCGAACTGATTTATGAGCGACAGGACGATAAGGAACGATAGGCTCACCAGAAAGTCTTGCAAAGCGATAGGTATGCCTATTTTCAATATGTGCTTTACTACAGACCCCTCTATTTTCAATGTCCTGAGCTCTAAGCCGAATGAGAGGTCCTGCTTTCCGATTATCCAGAGAGATATCAATACGCTGAATAATTGAGCAAAGACAGTGGCTATAGCCGCTCCGGCTCCGCCCATATCCAGTACAGCGACGAAAAAGAGGTCTCCGGCGATGTTGAACACACACGCTATAAACACTGTAATAAGAGGCGTCTTAGAATCGCCGATGCCGCGGAATATACTGTCTAGAAGGTTATAGGCGACTATTACTACAGAGCCTGCTCCGCATATCCGGAGGTAGTCTGTCGTTACGTCCATAGCTTCTTCAGGAGCATTCATGATAATAGCGACTCCTTTAGCGCCGAAAATGAACACTATAGAGAGAACGAGCCCCAGCAGCATAAAGAAACGAATGCCGTTCTCAACTGTTTTCTTCGTCTCTTCTGTGCGTCCGCTTCCCAACTGCTGACCCAGAAGCACTGTGATCCCCATAGCGAGACTGGTTATAAAGTTCGTTACGGTCTGCATGATCTGAGATCCGGTCGAAACACCCGAAACGTCTACACTAGAAGCGAAATGGCCGCAGACCAGTAGGTCCACAGCTCCGTACATAGACTGTAGAAATAGGGCGAACAGGACCGGCAGCATAAATTTCAGAAGTGGCTCTAGTATTATATGGAAGAGACGAATCAGGGAAATTCAGGACATTCAACATCTCAGACAGCATGTTCGACGAAGCGAAGAAAACCCTGGATATAGATTATAAGAATGATGTCAGGGACGAAAGCATCCAGGCTAAGGTCTACTATCTTCCGAGCACTCATATAGTAATGAAACTTATATACCTTACCTGAACTATAGCAACATGGAATGTATGACGCCCTGATATCTGTCTTTGCTTCTATTATGCGATAGATAGCCGTTAAAACACGTTGTAAACGAATTTATACAGGGGAAAATCTGCAATTGTAAAACACATTTCATCGACGGATGGCCATATAGCCGTCTATTATAAAGCTGTAAGGAGGGAGCGGACCATGAGTGAAGCACGCGCGAACGAGATCTGTAATAAACTGAAGGAAGCCAGGCAGAAGGCCGGCATGACGCAGGAACAGCTGGCGGACAGGATCATGGTCTCCAGAGTGACAGTCTCTCACTGGGAGAACGGCAGATCTCTTCCGGATATCGCAAGCCTCATCACTCTCAGCGACCTCTATCAGATCAGCTTAGACGAGCTAGTGAAAGGAGATCCGAAAATGAAGGATAAGATCGTACAGGACGCGAAGAACCAGGCAGCATTGAAACGCACTATAATGATCATGCTTATAGCCACGCTGATCATAGCGGGGATCCATTTCGTCAGCCTCATAGTAGGAGGCGGATTTAAGGATTTCTGGCAGGCAGCCATGCCATACATCCTCATAGCCATTTACCTGGCATTGTTTTTCGCTTACGAAGGGCAGAAGGCCGAGGATAAGGGGGATTCGCAGCCAGATCAGAATTCAGAAGGCTGATATAATTTCATTTTAGAAAAGGGAAAATTCCATATAGAGCAGGTTGAAACAGGATCCAGAGTGTATAATAAAGCCAGGTGGTTATTTACTGCCTGACTTTTTTATTGAGGGGACTTTTTATGAAAAATCAGAATATAGGTGTATTTTCAATCGTTGACGAAAACGAGCCTGTTCCGGGATGCACTATCTCAGGAGAGATCCTGCCAGGTGCGATTAGCTTCTCACTAGCGGAGGGAACTGACATAAGCGCCGAGAGCTATCCGGCCCCGGTCATCCAGTACGGTTTAAGCGGGAGGACAGTCCTCCACGACGAGGATGAAAACACGGAGAAGACCGTAGCAGCCGGGGATCTGGTAATTAAGCCTGCGGGAAGGAATATAGGTGTACAGGCGCCAGAAGACAGCGTATATTTAGAGATTGCTTTAAGGGAGGATAACGTGATGAATCAGGTAGTTAAGGCAGGGGAAGTTTTCAAGCTTAAGGAGCTCGTTCCGTATCAGGACGGGAAGATCGTGAATATGGATATAGCGTCGAACGATGGCATGAAGTTCGTGGTCATGGCTTTCGACGAGGGGACCGGGCTTTCAGAGCATGCGGCTCCTGGCGATGCCATAGTTTTCGCTCTCGACGGCGAGGCTGTCATTGGTTACGATGGCAAAGAATATCTTATCTCTTCTGGCCAGCAGTTCCGCTTCGCTAAGGGCGGGCTGCACAGCGTGAAAGCTAATGGCCGATTCAAGATGGCTTTGCTGCTTATGAAGGAATAGTAACGGTAAATCTGCCACTACCACGATAACAATAAGCAGTGCATAGGGGAGAGATGCCCGTACAATGCTAAAACTAAGAGAGGCAGATAAGTTAATACAAGCTAGAATCGATTTTGAGAAGTGTCTTATATGACGAACGATAATATATCAAATTTACAAAAAGGATTTGAAACGGCTTTCATTGACGTTAATGTTGTTTCAAATCTATCATACCGCCCACAATTCGTTTCCAATGATTACAGAGAAGGCAAAAAAGTGCTCTCTTCAATAGAGGACGAGCTGCTTCGCTGCGATGAGTTCCAGATCAGTGTAGCGTTTATTACAATGAGTGGAGTTACACCCCTTCTTCAGACATTACAGGAGCTTGAAAAGAAGCACATACCTGGGCGGATTTTGACCACGAACTACCTGAATTTCAGCGAGCCGAAAGCATTGGAAAAACTGAACAGTTTATCCAATATCACATTAAAAATGTATGATGCAGAGAAGGCCGAAGAAGGTTTCCACACTAAGGGGTATATCTTCCGGCGGGAAGAGATATACCATATCATAATCGGCAGTTCCAACATGACAATCTCGGCTTTGACATTTAACAGAGAATGGAATACGAAGCTTATCTCTTCCGAAAACGGTGAGATGGCAAGAGATATAGTTTCCGAATATGAAACTCTCTGGAATTCGGAATATGCCGCCGACTTCGATGATTTTATCGACCTTTACAAAGAAAAATACGAAATAATTAAGCACCAGCGCCAGATGGCAAAGCAGGAAGAAGTTACGTCTCTGCAAAAGTATAAGCTGGAGCCAAACTCCATGCAGGTGCAATTTATTAACAATTTAAGAAAAATCATCAAAACAGGTGAAGACAGGGCACTTCTTATCAGTTCGACAGGTACTGGTAAAACACTCGCATCTGCTTTCGCCATGCGCGAATTAGGTTTCAAGAAAATACTCTTCCTAGTACATAGAGGGCAGCTTGCACGGCAAACAAAGAAGTCATATGAGCGAGTTTTCTCGGATTCTATTTCAATGGGTATTGTAGGTGCAGGAAATGACGATTACGATGCCGACTTTATATTTGCCACGGTTCAAACGCTGAGTCGGGATGCTCATTTGTTTTCATTTAAGCCGGATACTTTCGACTGCATCGTTCTAGATGAGGCTCACCATGTTCCAGCAGCTACATATCAGAAAGTCATGCATCATTTTAAGCCGAAGCTCTGGCTGGGAATGACTGCAACCCCGGATAAGCGTGACGATAACATTGAAGGGCATAATGTATACGAGCTCTTCGATTATCAGCTTGCCTGTGAGATCCGCTTGCAGCAGGCCATGGAGGAGAATCTCCTTTGTCCATTCCATTATTTTGGAATCACGGACCTTTTTATGATAGACGATAAGGACCATGATACGGACATTAATTTCAATCTTTTGACCTGCGACGAACGAGTTCATCACATTGTTGAGCAGAGCTCTTATTACGGGTATAGCGGAGAGAAGGTTAAGGGGCTAATTTTCTGCAGAAATATCAAGGAATCGGAAGAGCTTTCTAGAAAATTTAATCAGACGATTAATCCAGACACAGGTAGACATTTCCGGACGATCGCACTGAACGGTAGCGCTTCTGAGAGCGAGCGCCAGGAAGCGTTCGAACGGCTGGCTATGAATTATGAGGATGAAACCGATGACAGAAAGGCGCTAGATTATATTTTCTCTGTTGAGATCCTTAATGAGGGCGTAGATATAGTTGAGGTTAATCAGGTCATCATGCTGAGGCCAACCAAGTCCCCAATCGTATTTATTCAGCAACTTGGACGCGGCCTTAGGAAGGCAGATGGCAAGGAATACGTTGTTATATTAGATTTTATCGGAAATTATAATAATAACTTTATGATTCCAATCGCACTTTCTGGCGACCGGACATACAATAAGGACAACATTCGGCGTTATATCATGGAGGGCGCTCGGGTGATCCCTGGAGCATCCACTGTACATTTCGACGAAGTAAGCCGGAATAGAATATTTGCTTCAGTTGATAACGCTAACTTCAGCGATATCAAGCTGATCAAAGAGAATTATACAAATCTGAAGAATAAACTCGGCCGTATTCCGCGTCTTCAGGATTTCGATGATTACGGCGAGATGGATGTGGTCAGGATATTCGATAACAAGAATTTGGGCTCTTATTATAAGTTCCTTGTTAAATACGAGAAGGAATATAAGATACGATTTTCTAAGAATGAAGAGGAAATCATTGAATTTATATCAAGGAAGCTTGCTTCTGGTAAACGCGTGCAGGAGCTCCTGCTTCTTAAAAGAATACTAGCATATCCAAAGGAACTCTCTCACACTGGCCTATTTGCCGGACTTCAGACTGATCTGAAGGGTTTCGGTAAATGCCTGAATCAGCAGATGGAGAAGAACATCATCAATGTAATGACTAATGAATTCCCGGCAGGGTCCAGTAAGAAAACTTACTCGCACAGCATTTTTATAGAAAAGGATGATATGACTGATGATTACAATCCTGCTAAGTCATTCCTGGAAATGCTTGCGAACGACGATTTCTATGATGTGATAAATGAGCTCGTGGATTTCGGCATCGCCAGATATAATAAAAATTACAAAAATTCTTATGAGAACACAGATTTTGTTCTTTATCAAAAATATACCTACGAAGATGTCTGCAGGCTGCTGAACTGGGAAAGTAACGAAGTTCCGCTGAATATCGGAGGTTATAAGTACGATAAGAAGACTAAGACATTCCCGGTTTTTATTAATTATGATAAAGAAGAGGATATCAGCGCGACCACTAAGTACGAGGACCATTTCGCAGGTAATTCTACCCTGATTGCGATCTCTAAGTCTGGCAGAAGCCTTGCATCGGAGGATGTCCAGAATTTCCTTCATGCGAAGGAGCGAGGCATTCAGGTTGAACTTTTCATTCGAAAAAATAAGGATGATAAGATTTCTAAGGAATTCTATTATCTAGGACATATGCTGGCAAGCGGCAAAGCAGATGAATTCGTGATGCCGAATACGGATAAGACGGCGGTAGAGATAGAGTGGCAGCTAGATGTCCCGGTAAGGGAAGATATCTACGAGTATCTAGATGTGATTAGAAGTGTCGGATCGGAAGCAGCAAAACAGTAGTAGTTAAACAGTATTACTGATAGAAAGAATCAAGAAAAGGATAACATTATGAAAACAATTAGAGTTGTTGCAGCAGTGATTCGAGCGGTTGACGCCGAAGGCAGAACGATCATCTTTGCCACACAGCGCGGATATGGAGAATTTAAAGATGGGTGGGAATTCCCTGGCGGAAAGATAGAGCCAGGCGAAACTCCACAGCAGGCGCTTAAGCGCGAGATCGAAGAAGAACTAGATACGGAGATCACTGTGGGAGATAGAATCGATACCATTGAATACGACTACCCGACATTTCACTTATCCATGGACTGCTTCTGGTGCCGTGTGGTGAGCGGGGATCTGGTGCTGCTGGAACACGAGGCAGCCAAATGGCTTAATAAGGATGAGTTGGATTCTGTTGATTGGCTGCCTGCAGATATAACTTTGATTGATAAGATAAGGAAAGCAATCTCTTAAAAATGATCAGTCTTGATTATTCATTTGCAACATATTGGAGCACCCATGTTCGACGACCTCTTCAACCATAAAAAACCGAATACATATAAGCTTGCGGACTTCGGTTTCACCAGAAGCGAAAGCAATAGCAACGAGGCTGGGAGCTGTTGGGAATACCAGACAGACGTCATGTCAGGCGAGTTCCATTTGCTGGTCCATATAGATGAGCAAGGGAAGATAGACACGGACCTTATCGAGGCGGAGACCGGGGATGAATATGAACTGTATAAAACCAACGCGTCCGGCGCATACGTCGGGGAGGTCAGAGAAGCAATCAGTAAGGCGCTGGCGGATATAGCGGAGAAATGCTTTGATACGGCGGTATATAAGACAGACCAGGCTTCACTTCTTATAGAGCGCGCAGGGAAGGAATACGGGAGTAAGCTGGAATTCCTCTGGCCTAAGCTGCCGGATTACTCTGTATTGCGGCGGAATGATAATGATAAATGGTATGCTGTCATTATGATAGTCGCCGGGCATAAGCTGGGGCTGGAGACAGACGATAAGGTCGAAATAATAGACTTCCGCATTGAGAAGGATGAGAAGGCAGAACTGCTCGCGCTCTCCGGCTATTATCCCGGCTGGCACATGAATAAAGAAAGCTGGTTCACGGTAGTCCTCGATGGGACCTTGCCAGATTCAGAACTTATCAAGAGGATGGGCGAGAGCTACGAATTAGCTGGAAAATAAAAAACCGAATATCCAATTGATCAAAAAAGGCGGCAGGCGCTGAGAAATCAAGCCTGACCGCCTTTTCGCATTGTGGATATTAGTCTGCTATTCCACCGGCAGGTACTTATCCAGGTACTCTTCGATTTTCTGGGAATACAGGTGGAACTCGGCATTATCGTTCTGGAGCCCGTGGCCTGAATGAGGCAGAACTATGTAATCGTGAGGCACATTATGTTTAGTGAGCGCCTTATCCAGCCTGGCTGAAGCCGGGAAGCTCTGCACCTTATCATAAGCCCCGTAAGCCATGAGAGATGGCACCGTATAATCATCCACCCATAGCAAGGCGGAAATATCCTTCACAGCCTCATCATAGGCAGGAGTCCCGAACATATCAGGCGTGATCTTCTTACCGCACATGACGCTGAAGAGGCCGGCAGATCCGCCCGCGATCGCCATATCTTTTATCGGATACCCAAGCTTAGCGGCCTCAGAGACGACTTTCGGCATGGCCCGCTTTATGTCCATAGACTGAGTGTAAACATTAGCGCGCGGTTTTTCTTTGCTGAATAGAGTGTAATTTATGCCGGCTGTGACATAGCCCTTAGAGCAAAGCCATTCCAGCATCTCAGCGTCGCCTGACTTATCGCCGGTCGTGAAGCCGCCTGGGTGAAGGTAGACGACCAGGCTGTATTCCTTCTTATTGCTGTCAGCCGGGACATATATATCGAATTTATTAGCCTTCCCGGACCCGTATGATATGTCTTTATGGACCGTACCGACGCTATCATTCCAGTCGACCTTATAATCTTTAGTCCATAGGGGCTTTATAGTCTTACTGGTGGCTCCGAGGACCGCGAACAGGATGAAAACTCCTATGCAGGAAAGCACGAACTTAAATGTGGACATGGTCTTCTTCTCCCTCACAATATGTTACCTCCGAACAGAGTGCCGCCGAGCAGGAAGTTAAGCGCTGCCCTGAAAGCCAGCCTGCCCGCTATGAAAGCGATAGCCGCAACTATAAGTAAGATGGTTATTCTCCTCGTATGTATAGACATGATCCACTCCTTGACATCAGTTGTTTTTGATGGTACATATATACCATCAAATGATATTTTATGTCAATCTTCTAAGCTAAAAAGGTACAAAACAGGCAGAGGTGTTGCATCGTGAAGCGGTTGGGAAATAAGGAAGGGAACGCGTTCGTAAGGCGCGAGATAGAGGAAGCGGCTATCCGCCTGCTGAAGGATAGGGAATTAAGCGGCATATCTGTAAGCGAGATCGTGGCGGAAGCTGGTGTCAGTCGAAACTCATTCTACAGAAATTACTCATCTAAGGAAGACATACTTAGATCCCGTGTCAGCTCCATGCTCACAGAGTGGAACAGCAGCTGGGAGAAAAGGGGATCTGATTCTAACGCTGCTATGTACGGCAGCCTGTTCGCGCATCTGAAAGAAAACAAGGATTTCTACCTATTGCTTAAGGAGCGGGGCTTATTCGATCTGTTCCAGGACGCGTATCTGGAGCTTTTCGGACCAAAGCCGGAAATAGATAATATGTGGGCTTATACTGTCTCGTTCATAGCATACGGCACCCTGGGCTGGATAGAAGAGTGGATCAGCAGGGGCATGCAGGAATCCGCGGATGCAATGGCAGAAATGCTTTTGAAAAATGGTATGAAGTAGCTCGCAATAATTGATCTACGCGTATTTAAGTGATGTTTTCTTGGTAAATAAAAAAATCAAAAAGCATGTAATTTTATTATTGACATGTTGATAACCATTTGCTATAGTAAACATGTAATCAATATAATTACATGAACGAAGAACATATTATATAAAACACCCAAGGAGGAATACATCATGAAAATCGCTGTAGTAGCATCAAACGGAAGAGTAGCGCAGAAGGTCGTTAAGGAAGCTCAGGAAAGAGGCTTCGATGTCACAGGTTTCGCGCGCGGTGATGAGAATAAGTCAGGCGCTAAAACATACATTAGGAAGGACATCCTGGACTTAACTAAAGAAGACCTGGCAGGTTACGATGTGGTAGTAGACGGATTCGGTGCTTGGACAGAGGACGTGCTTCCTATGCATGTGAAGACTTCTCAGCATCTTTGCGATATCTTAAGCGGAACCGATATCCGCCTCATCATCGTAGGAGGAGCGGGCAGCCTCTATGTAAACCCGGAACACACAGCTGTAGTAGCTGACGGACCTGACTTCCCGGACGTTTTCAAGCCGCTCGCTAACGCTCAGGCAGAGGAACTTAAGCAGCTCAGGGGCCGTGACGACGTTAAGTGGACATTCATCAGCCCTGCGGGAGATTTCCAGGCAGACGGTGAGAGAACAGGTAAGTACATCCAGGCAGGTGAGGAGCTCACACTCAATTCTAAGGGCGAGAGCATCATAAGCTACGCTGATTACGCCATAGCTATGGTAGATGAGATAGAGTCAGGCCATCACATCCAGGAGAGGATCAGCGTAGTAAGAGCGTAATAGTTGACTTCCATGCCTGTAACGTAGTATATTACATGCATGGAGGCGTGTATAAAATGCAGATAACTAGTAAATTCACGATAGCGGTACATGTCATTACCGCTATCGATTATTTTAAAGATAAAGAAACCGTGACCAGCAATTTCCTGGCAGGAAGCGTAGGAGCGAACCCTGTGATCATCCGCACTGTCATGAGTAAGCTTAAGGAAGCCGGCATCATAAGCATAAGCCAGGGTAAGAGCGGCATTACCTTAGCAAAGCCACTCTCTGATATCACATTCTATGACATATACACCGCGCTCGGCTGCGTGGACGATGAAGG
Source organism: Eubacteriales bacterium (assembly GCA_029009055.1). GTDB lineage: Bacteria > Bacillota > Clostridia > Peptostreptococcales > Anaerovoracaceae > Aminicella. The sequence goes on from JAQXJR010000033.1 coordinate 20,467, forward strand.
CCTGTTCCACTTCCATGAGCATCCTAATACAGAATGCCCGGTGGGAAGGAACATCCACAGCGCCATGGAAGATAAGCTCCAATCCATACAAGACTCTATGGAGCGGCAGATGAAGGAGATCACAGTCGCCGATGTAGAAGGTGACGTGAGAAAGAAAATAGCGGGTGCGGACAGATGACCAGTCTTAAATATAGGATGTATGAGAGCACAATTAAGATGGCGGGTCTTAGGAGCATGCTCACTCTCACGGGTAAGGACCTGGACGGAGCTATAAGAAGGATGCGGAGCGGAGCTCTGAAACTTCCAGAGGGGAGGTCTAAAGGCATGGACCACAGGATAGAGCAGATAGGTAATGTCAGGACCGGAGTAATCAGAAAGCAGGGTACAGAGCAGAAAAAAGCTGTGCTGTATCTATACGGCGGGGAATTTCTTAAATCCGCGGATGAAGGAGATCTGGAATTCGCGCGGGAGTTCGCCTCGGAAACGGATGCCGAGGTCTGGCTGCCCCTATATCCGACATGCAGCGAAGCCTATTTCGATGAGATAGTAAGTTCTGTCTGCCTGGTCTATGAGAAGATGCTGGAAAGCTTCAGCCCGGATAAGATATTCGTGTTCGGCCAGAACGCCGGAGCTTCTCTGGGGATATATATGCTAGGGCTTTTCAGGAAGCTGGAGCTCTCAGTTGACTTCCCGAAGGGAATGATACTGTCATCGCCTTTGCTCAGGTACCCTCTGAGCCCGGACGAGAATGAGATGCTGGAAGAGCTGGATATGAAGGACATAATGACGCCGGCTTCATATTTAAGGGGAGGAGAGCCGGACAGGCTGATCTTCGGCGAGGACTCGAAATATAAGTGTCTGGCGAACATCCCGGCTTCTGACCTCACGGGCTATCCGGAAACCTGGATATTCATGGGGACAGAAGAACTCAATTACGCTACTTTAAACGCTGGTGTGAAGGCGTTCGAAAGAGACGGAGTTTCTGTACACACGGAGATCGGCGAGGGCATGATGCATTGCTGGGGATCATGGCCGAAGACACCGGAGGCGAAAGCCATGAGAAGTAAATGCTTTGCCATAGTGAATGAGGGCTAGCCGGGAATCACAGGAGACCCTGAGTCTTAAATATGAATAGCCACATGGTGATGGAGACGGACGAGAACAGGGTAGTGAGCATGACAGTGTTAGACGTGAGCACACCCTTATGACCCATCTCGCGCGCCATGATGTAGCAGCTTACGGTCGATGGCGATCCGCACATGACTATCGCCGCGGCGAGTTTAGGACCGGTGAAGCCCAGAGCCACACAGATAGGGAGGAAGATCATTCCCAGGCCGAACAGCTTCATGAAAGCTGCCAGGCTGGCTTCCTTAACCAGGCCGATAGACTCCTTGAAATCGAAGGAAGCGCCCAGAGCCATTATTCCGAGAGGACTGGCGGTCCTGGCCAGGTATTCTATGCTGCGGTCCGCTATCACCGGGATCGGCAGTTTTATAAGCGACCAGCCCAGGCCGGCAGCGATTCCCAGGATAATAGGATTCTTCAGGACATTTATTATGGTCCGCCTCATCATGGCTCTCTTCTGGTCAGCCGTGTCGCGAGACCTTTCTTCCACGTTTTCCGGCTTATAATATTCGAGAACAGCTACGGCAGCCACGTTATAGAGAGGCACGGACCCCAGGATCATGAGCGGGACCATGCCAGTGTCGCCATAGAGGTTCTCTGCCAGCAGGGCGCCGAGGATAGCGGCGCTGGACCTGTAGCCGACCTGGATGAACTCACCACGGATGTCGCGGCGTTTAAGCAGGTGGGACACAGCCATGACGAGAAGTATGCTGGCCAATGTGGCGAAGAAGCAGAAAAGCACGTATTTCCCGTCCCACATCTCGGCGAAGTCCTTCTTAGCGAGATCATAGAAGAGCAGGGCAGGAAGGGCAGCTCTGAATACATAAGAGTTCACACCCGCGCTCACTTTTTCTGTAAAGATGCCCGCGTAACGCAGGAAATACCCCAGGATCATAAGAATGAAGATAGGAATAGTCGCGTCCAGGCAATATTTGAAACTAGATAATATACTCATATTTCCCCCTTTTGGTATGACAGTCCTGGTGGGCAGAGGCCATACGAATAATATTTTGCTTTCTTCCGGACATTTAGTCAAGGCGGGAGAGGGTTTATTGTGGTATGATTGAAATGATCGCAATCAATTGAGAGGTATGTAGCCGGAGGCAGGCAGGCTGGCTGGGCTTTGCGGCTGGCTGGATAGATGCCTGACTTAGGGCTGGGAGATATTTATGAGTGACCTTAACGAGAGAATAGATATTTACGATATAAACAGGGAGAAGACCGGGAGGACCAGGCCCCGCCACGGCGAAGGGTCGAAGCTGGTCCCGGGCGAGTTCATGATCTATGTGCTCGCGCTTCTCGAAAATGAGCGTGGCGGCTATCTTATAACCAGGCGGACTCTGGATAAGAAATGGGCGCCGGGCCAGTGGGAGATACCGGGCGGCGGCGTGAGCGCGGGAGAGACATCACGCGATGCGGTTTCCAGGGAGGCCCTGGAAGAGACGGGAATAGACGTTTCTGGGCTCGAGCCGGTTTCCGTGTATACTTACATAAACGAAGACGCTGAGAGCGGGGATAATTATTTCTGCGACATATACCACTTCAGGAAAGATTTCGCTCCCGAGGACGTTAAGGTCCAGGAGGATGAGGTCCTGGAATGGAGAGACGCTACGGCGTCTGAGATCCGCGATATCCAGGCGGGTGACGGCTTCCTCCACTACGAGAGGATCCGTGAGGCATTAGAAAACGAGGGCTGATCCTAAGTCTATTTTCGAGAAAAGCCTTTATTTATCCGCCTTATCCTGTTATAATGAGCAGAGCGTCTGCCCGCGCGTTCGGGCAGTGACAGTTCGTTAGTACCATCCTGTCATTAAATAAAACCAGGGCTGCTATGAGAATACGACTATTCTGAAGCTCTGCCATGCCGCGGAGCTTTTTTATTTCGGAGAAACATGAGCAGGACCCTTCGCTAGATAAGAAAGGAGCCCAAACAATTGGAAAATAACGATAAGCGCACCAGGGAGGATCTGACGCTCCTCGGTAATAAGAAGACGAGCTACAGCCAGGAATACGCGCCGGAGATGCTGGAGAAATTCTCGAATAGGCACCCGGAAAACGACTATTTCGTGAAGTTCAACTGCCCGGAGTTCACGAGCCTCTGCCCGATCACCGGCCAGCCGGATTTCGCCGAGATCACGATTTCCTACGTACCGGACCAATTTCTGGTAGAGAGCAAGAGCCTGAAGCTGTATCTGTTCTCATACCGCAACTATGGGGAATTCCACGAGGATTGCGTGAACAGGATCATGAAGGACCTGATAAAACTGCTGGAGCCTAAGTACATAGAGGTTCTCGGCCGTTTCCTTCCTCGCGGTGGCATCTCTATCGACCCGTACGCGAACTACGGTAAGCCGTGCACTCGCTGGGAGGATGTGGCTTGGACCAGGCTGGCGAACCACGACCTCAACCCAGGCTCTGTCGATAACAGATAGGGGGCATAATCGTGGAAAATCTGAATGATAAGAACAATTCAATAAATTCTGAAAATTTCTCTTCAGCAAAGAAATCCGCCGCTGTTTCTTCTGAAGCTTCCGGATCGGGCTCTAACTGCTCAGGAGCATCCCACCTGGCTGACACCCAGTTTTCTGGGGCGTTCGTCGTAATTGCTGTGCTTTACGTGACCTGCCTGCTGCTTTCCAACCTGATAGCGGGGAAGATGTGGGCACCGACCCAGACTATAACGCTGCCTGCAGCTGTGATGCTTTTCCCGATAACATATATATTCGGGGATATTTTCACGGAAGTCTACGGCTATAGGCGCGCTCGTCTGGTTATCTGGCTGGGTTTCCTGATGAGTTTCTTCGCTGTGGTAGTCTACATGATAACCATAGCGCTTCCGCATCCGGCTTTCTGGCAGAACCAAGAGGCGTTTAAGGCAGTTCTGGGAACGACCCCTAGGGTCTTCGCGGCTTCTCTTACCGGCTACCTGTTCGGTGAGTTCTCCAACTCCATGATCCTTTCTAAGATGAAGGTCAGGAGTCAGGGAAAACATCTGTGGATGAGGACGATCGCCTCGACCATAGTAGGTGAAGCTTTCGACTCCGTGATCTTCATCACCATCTCATTCTACGGGACCATGCCTAATAAGGCTTTAGCGACCATGATCGTATGCCAGTACCTGTTTAAGGTGATCATGGAAGCCGTCTTCACTCCGGTCACATACGCTGTGGTCGGCAGGCTTAAGAATATAGAAGGATTCGATCATTACGATACTGATGTAAAATACAGCGTTTTCTAATACAATGATTTCAGGCGTTCTGCTTTGGCAGGGCGCCTTTTTTATATCCGGCGCTCACTTGTCTTGCGTGAAATTGATTGGTTCCTTGGTTTGGGATCTTCGCGTCGGTGGCTTCTGGTCAGATTGTATACGATCCGAGTTCAGGGGAGCCGGGCGATTCTACAAAAAATCCAAAAATCGCGATTTTTATCGAATTATTCTACAAAAAATATTTTTCTCATTGCATAGAAAGCTGTCTGCCTCAAGTTGATCATCACACGGAATGGAATGTATAGAGTATGCATAAAGAATGCTAGGCTCTTCTGAACAATCTGGCAGGCTGAGTCGTAAAAGTTGGTGAAATGGCGACATAGATATGCGACCATGGCAGTATCGACCCTGGATCGACTTTGCAAAGCGGGTACGCGGGGTCGGATGCTGTCGGCTATATAAATGGTGTTTAAGATTTTTGTAGAATTATTCTACAAAAAACGCCTTTTTTAAAATTTTTATCGACTTGACAAATACTGTAAATTGTGATTCACATGGAACTGAGTTAGCGGCGTGAGTCCTCAGCTAATAAATATTGATAACATTGGATGCTTATGCAGCACGAGGCGTTGTACATACATAAAGTTGAATAATCAGGCAGAAATACGATAGACGCTACTCACCATCTGGATCGTGGCTAGCGGCAGCTCACATCAACGCAAGCCTAGCAAACCATTACCGCAAAAAACTAGTAAAGGGAGGGCAGCTTTTCGCTATCCTCCCTTTAATAAACCTCATTTGAGAACCTTATTTCAACAGCTCCACAGCTGCCTTCGCCGCTGACGGAGCGTCATCGGTATAGCAGTCGGCGCCTATCTCATCGCAGAAGTTCTGGCTGATAGGAGCGCCTCCTATCAGGATCTTGATATTCTTATCTGGATCTTTTTCTCTTATAAGTTCTACAGTTTTCTTCATCTCCGGCATGCTGGTAGTAAGAAGAGCCGAGCAGGCGACGAGCCGTGCTCCCTTTGCGACTGCTGCCTCATAGAATTCCTCGGCTGAGACGTCAGTGCCCAGGTCTATCACATCCAAGCCGTTACCTTCCATCATGATCTTAACCAGGTTCTTACCGATGTCGTGGAGGTCGCCTTTAACGGTGCCGATCACCACACGGCCGGCGGACTCAGTCTCTCCACCCGATACCAGGTAAGGCTTTAAGACCGCGGTCGCAGCGTTCATGCAGCGAGCAGCCATGAGCATCTCCGGAACGAAGACCTTATTCTGCGAGAAAGCGTCGCCGACCTGGGTCATACCAACGACCAGCCCCGATGACAGGACCTCTTCAGCAGGGATCCCCTGGTCCAGAGCCTCTTGAGTAAGAGAAACGACCCGCTTCTTCTGACCTTTTGCCAGGGCAGAGGAGATCTTAGTCAGAATCTCAACTTCAGCAGTCTGGCCAGCAACATCAGAGTCTTCTGAAGTAACCGCCTGGACGCCGGAGGCATCAGAAGCGGAAGGCTTTGCTGACTTCAGAGAATCGACCTTCCTATTGAATACCCGCTTTAGCTCAGGGACGTTATGGTTCTCGAAATGGTATTCCGCGTTATAGTTAGCGATCTCATCATCTATGACCGGATCCACGTGAGGGTAGACAGTTCCGGCTACGCCGTAGGTGATGCAAGGGATGTAGTGGCCATGCGGGCAGTTCTCGCGGAGAGTCCGGCGAACGTAAGCTCGGATCTCGTCTTCCGTGGAATCAGGCCTATCTATGGCAGCTCCGATACCGCCCATTAGGACCATCCTTCCGTCCAGCAGTTCCAGGCACTCCGGTATGTTATTCTCCGGAAGAGCTCCCTGCCAGACCTGGATTCCCATCTCGACCATATCCTCCAGGATCGGCTTCAGATAGGAGTCAGCGTGGTGGATGGCTATGACGCCCCTCGACCTTATGTAGCCGTAGAAGCGCTCGTAAGGCTCCTTAAAGAACTCGCGCCACATGTCCGGGCTGAAGAAAAGGGAATCCTTAGCGCCCCAGTCATCGTGGGAGAGAATGGCCTCAGGGTGCAGCCCGTCTATGAGCAGGCGCACGTATTCCAGCCTGTATTCGGTTATGTACTCTATCAAGGCGTGCATCTCGTCAGGGTATTCATATAAATATGAAAGGGAGTCCGTGAAAGGGAGGAGGAAGTGGGTCTCCTCGAATATGCCGGTCCCCATGAAGCCGGTCAGCAGCTTCTCATGGTTCGGGTCAGCGGCGTGGGCCTTCTTCAAGCACTCATCCCAGCCTTCGCGCGTGTTCGCCTCCAGGTCCGGAGCCACAGCGTAATCTCGCCAATTTCTTATGTCCTTTATTACCTTAGTCTCGTCATCGACCATAGGGATCGGGCCAGGCGCGTCCTGAGGGAAATTTATCACAGTTCCCCATTTATCGCGGCTTATCGACCCGCGCACCCTGTTACCGCGCAGATATATATTTATAGGATCGTAGAGGACCAGGTTCAGGGCCTCGTACTGATCCAGCTGTCTCTCAGGCTTACCATCCTTCTTCAGGAGCTCGAGGAAAATCTCTCTAGGTGTCATTCTTTCATCCTTTTCATCTTAAAATAAAATACAAGAGGTGTATGTCATGGTCTTAGGTCCGTAGCTGTACCTCATGCCAGACTTCTCGCAAACGTCCGTTATCAGCAGCCCGCAGGCTTCCATGGAAGGGAAGACTCTGGCAGGGTAGCGGCAGGGCTTATCCGGGTATGTGCATTTCTCGCAAATCGTACACGCGCCGGATCCCATCGGGAAGCAGTCCGGCTTAAGCAGCCTGACCTGCCTGGCGAAAGTCTCGAACCTCTTCTTATGGACCTTCTCGGTCTCAGATATAGCCGCGGCGTCGAAGTCGTCATCTAAGACGCCGGTCGACTGGACGAGAATACCTTCAGAATAAGAAGATGCCCGCCTCCTCATGGCTTCCAGAGAGCCAATCACAGGAGGGCAGGACCATTTCTTCCCATAAGCAAAGCATTTACCCGAAGCGCACATGTCTCTGACCTCAGGCCGAAAGACTAAAGCCCGCGTATTAAGTTTTCCCACATGGCTGAAACCTATATCTTCAGCCAGCTTCATCAATTCTTCAGTCGCCATGCCTTGACAATTATTTTCATTAATGCAAAACTAGATGCGAACACTTATAAATTTGTTCACTAAACAGTATAAAAAAGGAAAAAATTTATGTCAACAGTACGAATTTCGCAAAGTGGAAATGAGATGGAGGTCCAGACCGAGCCCGGCGTCAGCTTACTAACGCTTCTAAGGAATCACGGCGTCTATATAGATTCGTACTGCGGCGGGAACGGTACATGCGGTAAGTGCCTGGTGAATGTAAAGGAACCGGGCTCAGACGAGTATAAGGAAGTCCTGTCCTGTAGGTATAATGTCGAATCTGACATAACTGTCGAAGTCCCGGATCCTGATCATGCGAATCTGGCGGTCGAAACAGGCTTCGCGGCTGAAGAAGAACATGCTGCCGGGCAGGATCTCAGCGCTTCAGGCTTTGCAAAGGGTTCCCAGGGCTATGGCGCTGCCTGCGACCTGGGCACTACGACAGTCGCCTTAAAACTCATAGACCTGGCTACAGGGACCGAGCTGGCGGGGGAAAGCGGGCGTAACGCCCAAACAACATACGGAGCCGACGTAATAACGAGGATCCAGTATATAACAGAACATCAGGCATCTGAAAGATCCGGTTTGGAAGAGCTCAGTGACATCATAAGGACCCAGATCAGGGACATGATAGTGAGCTCTGCCGAGGAAGCGGGTATAAATACATCGGAAATAAGATTTATGTTCCTGGCGGGGAACACCATAATGCAGCACATATTCGCCGGCATCAGCCCGGAAAGCATAGCTAAGGCGCCATTCACGCCAGAGACTCTGTTCGATGGCGGAGAAGTCCTAGACCTGGACATCATCCCCGGCATGAAGACTTATCTATCTCCGTGCGTAGCGGGATACGTCGGAGGGGATATAACGGCCGGAGTCCTGAGCTCAGGCGCCGATACTAAAGACGAGACATCTCTATTCCTGGACGTGGGAACGAATGGCGAGATGGCATTAGGCGGTTCCGGCGGCTTCATCTGCTGCTCCGTGGCTTCAGGTCCTGCTTTCGAGGGCGCTGAAATAGCCTGCGGTATGGCAGGAGCTCCGGGAGCGATCGACTCCGTGGAACTTATAAACTCCGGAAGCCCAGAAAAACCGAAATACACCGGCCTTAAATGGACTTCCATAGGGGATACTAAGCCTAAGGGAATCTGCGGATCAGGGCTCATAGACCTGCTTGCGGCTTTGCTGGAATGCGGCATAGTGGACGAGACAGGAAGGATGCTGCCACCGGATGAGGCGCTGGATGAAGGCGTCTCAGAGGGCTTACTTTCCTCTCTCGGAGAAGATGAAGACGGTAATGGGATCTTTTACCTTACATCAGATAAAAGCGTATATTTCACGGCTTCCGATGTGAGGAAGCTGCAACTCGCTAAGGGCGCCATCATGGCAGGGATATGTGTCATGCTTAAGAGCCAGGGGCTGCAAGCGTCAGACCTAGCTAAGCTCTACCTGGCGGGAGGCTTCGGCCGCCACATCAGGCCTGAGAGCGCGGCCAGGATCGGCATGATCCCGAGAGAGCTGACAGACAGGATAGTCTACCTGGGGAACGCGTCTCTTAAGGGAGCGGAAATCGCGCTCACCAGCCAACCCGAACGGGAGCACCTGTTCAGGCTTTGCAAAAGATTCAAATATATAGAGCTGTCGGGGATGAGCGATTTCTCCGATGAGTTCATGGAACAGATGATGTTCGAGGAGGATAATTAATGGAATTATACTATCCGCTCGTCCTGGACGGGGCGACAGGGACAGAGCTTCAGAAGCGGGGCTATGACGGGTCGGTATCGACGGAGCAGTGGGTCATAGAGCATCCTGAGGCTATCCAGGACCTGCACGATAAATACATTAAGGCGGGGAGCGATATCGTCTACGCTCCGACCTTCGGCGCTAACAGGGTGAAGCTGGAGGAAGCCGGCATATTCAATAAAGTAGGTGAATATAATAAGAAACTCGTTGAAATAGCAAAGTCAGGCGTCAGGGGCAGGGCCCTGATCGCGGGGGATATGTCTCCGACAGGTAAGTTCCTGGCTCCGGTCGGCGATACTTCATTCGAGGAATTTTACGATATATATAAGGAGCAGGCCCAGGCTCTGGAAGATGCCGGTGTAGACCTGTTCGCCGTCGAGACCATGATGACGGTCCCAGAAGCCAGGGCTGCGGTGCTCGCCATCCGCGACGTCAGCAGCAAGCCGATCATAGTTTCCTTCACGTGCGAGAAATCGGGAAGAACGCTCACCGGAAGCGATGTAGCGGCTGCTCTCCTCATATTCCAAGGGATGGGAGTCGACGCTTTCGGGCTGAACTGTTCTGTCGGGCCTGATGAACTTCTCACACAGATAAAGCGGCTGAGAGAATATTCCGAACTTCCTCTCATAGCAAAGCCGAACGCGGGTATGCCTATTAACCTGGATGGCAATACCCGCTACGACTGTCCTCCGGAGGAGTTCACCAGGTCGATAGAAGACTTTGCTGAAGCGGGAGTAGACATATTCGGAGGCTGCTGCGGCACGACACCGGAACATATTGAGACTATCAGCAGAAAGCTGGCAGATCTCACTATGGTAAAGCCTGATCCGAAGGCGCTTAAGGGAAAGCTTCCGGCAGCCACGGAGAAGGACCCGGCTTTAGTAGACCCGGATGTGGAACTGGGCGAGATTTACGCCGCGGATGACAGCCTGGGAGAGAAGATAGAAGAAGCGAACGCGGGGGACGCGCCGGTGATTTCCGTAAGGATAAACAGCACAGAAGAAGCAGAAGTTTTCGCCGACTTCCAGCAGGACATAAGGAAAGCTCTTTGCATAGTAAGTGATGACGCTGAAGCCCTGGAGAAGGCTTTAAGGCTTTACCAGGGAAGGCCGCTCTACGCAGGCAATCTGCCGGATGACGTCTTAGTGCCGCTCGCTGAGAAATACGGCATTATCATTTAATAAGCTTGTTTGAAAGGGGAATTTAGTACGCGAAGTAAGGAAAATAAGAAAAAAGGCATGGACATGCTGAACGGGTCTCTGGGCGGGAAGATACTGATGTTCGCCCTGCCGCTGGCTGTGACCGGCATGCTGCAGCAGCTGTTCAACGCGGCTGACGTGGCTGTCATAGGCCGGTTCGTCGGTAAGGACGCTATGGCGGCTGTAGGAAGCAACTCAGCTATAATAGGGCTCCTAGTGAACCTGTTCGTCGGTATATCCCTGGGGACCAATGTCGTGATCTCCAGGTACACGGGCCAGCATAATAAAAGCGGCATCAGGAGAGCAGTGCACACGTCCATTCTGGTCGCGCTTATCTCGGGCGTAGTTCTTACCGTCATCGGTGAACTGATGGCGGGGCCGATACTAAGGCTGATGGGAGTGCCGGACCAGATCCTGCCTCTCTCGACTCTATATTTAAGAGTATACTTCACAGGCATGCCTGTCATACTGCTATATAACTTCGAATCAGCCATATTCAGGAGCCAAGGGGACACGAGGACGCCTCTGATATGCCTTTTCATTTCCGGCATAATAAATGTGGCGCTGAACATCTTATTCGTGGTAGTTTTCAACAGATCGGTGGATGGCGTCGCAGCGGCTACTGTGATATCGAACGTCGTTAGCTCAGGCCTTCTCTTCATCATCCTGCTTAAGAGCAAGACGGATATAAGAGTCAGGTTCGAGGCTTTCGGCATAGATGTTAATATCCTGAAAAATATATTGAGGATAGGTGTGCCTGCCGGTATCCAGGGCTGTGTATTCTCCATTTCGAATATTATAGTCCAGTCTGCAGTGAACAGCTTAGGAGCGACTGTCATGGCGGCGTCCGCCGCTGCTTTCAACCTGGAGATCATGGTCTACTTCGTCGTGAACTCATTCGGCCAGGCAGCTACGACATTCACGGGACAGAACTACGGCGCCGGGAAACTGGACAGATGTCGAAAGTCCCTGAGGCTGGCTTTGCTCCAAGACCTGATAGTCACGGGCTTGATATCCATAGTCATGGTATCTTTCGCCCATGTCTTCCTGGGCTTTTTCAATAAAGACCCAGATGTCATATACTACGGCACCATCAGGATGAGGTTCATAATAACTGCTGAGTGCCTGAATGTGCTTATAGAGATATTCTCAGGCGCTATGAGGGGATACGGAGCTTCCATGGTACCGGCTATCGTCGCTTTCGCCGGGATCTGCGGCGTCAGGATCACATGGGTCCTGACCATATTCCGAAGGTGGCATACTATAGCGGCTCTCATGGCGGCTTACCCAGCCAGTTGGTTCGTCACATCCATGATACTGATAGCGGCATACTTTATATATTTAAGAAAATACATAATACCGGTCTTCCAAACAGATTCCGGGGGCGAAGATCAGTAGATACAGCAAAGAAATACGCGATTTTTTCAGGGGAATTTCTGAAAATTCGATAATTATCTAATATAATCAATCAAAAGGAGGAATTATTATGGAGAAACTTACATTAGAAGAGGCTAAGCGCCTTAACGACACTATGGTGACAGAGGAGAGCCTGAAGCTCCATGCCGCTAACGTGGCAGCCTGCATGGGGGCTATGGCTGAGCATTTCGGCGAGGATAAGGAGCACTGGGAAGCTGTAGGCTACCTTCACGACTACGACTACGAGAAATACCCGGACGAGCACCTGCAGCACACAGAGGAGCCACTTCGCGAGGCAGGCGTTCCTGAGGAAGATATAAGAGCCATTCTGGCGCACGGCTACGGTATCTGCAACGATGTAGAGCCGAAGACGAACATGGAGAAGAGCCTGTACACCGTAGATGAGCTCAGCGGCATAATCCAGGCGGCAGCCCGCATGCGCCCTAACGGCATAACAGACATGACACTTAAGAGCTTCATGAAGAAATTCAAGAGTAAGAACTTCGCCGCTAAGTGCGACAGACCGCTCATACTGAAGGGCTGCGAGATGCTGGGCATGGACGTTAAAGAAGTGTCTGACATAGCTATCCAAGGCATGAAAGAACACGCTGAAGAGCTCCATCTCGCGGGACATCCCGAGGATGATACTGAGGAGTAGACCCTTATGAGTCCGGTAAAACTTCTTACACAGATGGCCGTCCTGCTGGCCATGATGGCAGCAGGTTACATAGCTTATAAGAAGAAATTCATGAACGCCGGGACAGCTTCACAGATGTCCACCCTGGTGGTACAGATCTTCAACCCTTTACTTATATTCACGTCCATAGCGTCCAGGTCTACAGACCATATCAGAGCCCTGACGGGTGATACGATAAAGCTGGCTATACTGCTTTATTCGTTCTCATTCGTCGTAGGCCTGGTCTACTGCCTGCTTAGGAGGTTCGATAAGAAGACCCGCTGTTACTATCAGCTCATGATCCTGCTAGGGAACGTCGGCTTCATGGGCATCCCGCTCATAAGCGCGATTTACGGGCCGGAATACGTCATCCTGCTCGTATTCTACATGCTGGCCTTCAACTTCTTCGCCTACACCCTGGGCATTTACCTGGCGTCCGGGCTCTCAGAAGAAGAGCATAAGTTCAACTGTAAGAAGGTCGTGAACCCGGGCCTGATCTGCAGCGTCCTGGCTGTGGTCATATTCGCTTTCGATATAGAGATACCGACTCCTGTCGCTGATTTCTGCGGCTACATGGGTAGGGTCTGCATACCGGTTTCTATGATGCTCATAGGAGCGTCTTTCGCCCAGGTGGATATCAGGAGATTGCTCAGCAAAGGGGAAACTTATATTTTCCTTCTAGTCCGCATGATAGCTATTCCTGTCGTAGGTGTCCTCATATTCAGGCATCTGCCTGTCCGTAAGGAAGCTCTGGAGATATTCTTCATACTGCTTTCTATGCCTGTAGCGTCCATGACCGGCATGATGGCGGAGGAATACGCCCATAAGGGGAACGATGTAAATGAAATCGTGGCGTTAAGCACGATAATCTCGGTCGTTACCATACCGCTAGTCTCTTTACTCTACGCCTAAAGGATGAGATCATGTTTAAGAAAAAAGTAGGAGTGACTCATTACACAATTCGATCTTCCAGGCTGCCTCGTGATTTCGACGGCTTTAAAATAGTCCAGATATCCGATTTCCACAACGCTTTCTTCCCGCCGGATAACCAGGCTGTCATAGGGCTTATCCACGCTGAGAAGCCGGATATGATCGCTGTTACGGGGGATCTTCTCGACTGCAGGACTACGAATCTGCCGCTCGACTACATGTTCGTGAACAGGCTCGTGAAGGAAGCCCCTTGTTATTATGTCATGGGCAACCACGAATCCAGGATACCTGAGATATACGCTGAGCTGGAAGATTATATGATGAAAAAGGGTGTGACCGTCCTCCGAAACCAGGTGATTCCAATCACGAGAGAGAATTCATCCATCCAGCTTATCGGAATAGACGACCCGACGTCAGTGATGGTGGAAGTTTTCGACCAGACCTCAGCGGTTGACGACATGATTAATTATGTAAACTATAGCAAAGACGAGTTCAGCCTGCTGCTTTCGCACAGGCCTGAGGCTTTTCATGTCTATGTAAAGCACGGTCTCGACCTGGTCCTCACCGGCCACGCTCATGGCGGCCAGTTCCGCTTCCCTGGAGTGGGCGGCGTCTTCGCTCCTAACCAGGGAATATTCCCGAAATACACGGCTGGCGTGCATAAACATGGCCGCACACAGATGGTCGTGAGCCGCGGAGTGGGCGAGAGCCGTTTTCCGTTCAGGCTGAACAATCCGCCTGAGATACCTGTGATAACCTTGCGATCAACCAGGGATGATTAAAAATAGTAATGATTTCCGGCTTTGCTAAATGGATCGCGCTAAAGTATGATGAAATCGCTGTGGTCGTAATCTATGAGGGCGTCCTTCTTCATACGCGAAAGTTCAGCTGAGAGGGCGCTTCTGTCCACGCCTAGGAAGTCAGCCATCTGCTGCCTGTTGAACGGGACGCGTATTTCTTTCGAACCAGACCGCTCGGACATGTCGGAAAGATATGACATCACCTTACCGCGAATGGACTTAGGGGACGTGTACATCATACGCCTGGTCAGCCTGAAGTTTTTCTCAGCCAGGGCGCTCACCATGTTCCTGATCAGCCGCGAATGGAGTTTGCTCCCCAGGTCGTAATCATCCCAGAGTTTAGCCGACGGAATGAATATGACCGAGGAATCGACCGCCGCCACAGCGTCGACTGTAAGCCGCTCGTTTTCCGTAAGGGCGAACGACTCAGCGAATATCTGGCCCGGCGACACGCGGTTTATTATGTCCCGGTTACCCCAGGCGTCGAACCTTTCTATATCCACCGCTCCCGTGAGTACCACTCCTATAGCGTCCGTCTCAGATCCCGAAGAGAGTATGTCAGAGCCCTGGGGAAATTCAAGTTCGCTCACACCCATTCTATTCAGCAAATAATTGATATCAGTGCTTTCTAAGCCTCGGAACAATATACATTTCCGTAAAATTTCTATATCCAAATTTTTCAATCTCCGTTGTTTTTACAACATACATCTTTTTTATCCATTATTATACTATGGTTGTCAGAAAAAAGAATAACGATTTAACGATCAGAAATTCTGATGTTAATAAAAGGAGAAGAAACTATGGGAGATATGTTTTGTTTTCAGTGCCAGGAAACAGCCGGCTGCCACGGCTGCACAGTAAGCGGCGTATGCGGTAAGAAACCTGAGACGGCGGCTCTGCAGGACCTGCTCGTCTACGTAACTAAGGGAATATCATTCGTTACGACCAGACTCAGAAGCGAGGGTAAAGCCGTAGATCACGCTGTAGATAACCTGGTAACGGTAAATCTTTTCACTACTATTACTAACGCTAACTTCGATAACGCGGCTATCATGGAGAGAATAAATAAGACGGTAGAGACCAGAAATCAGCTGGTAGAAAGCCTGGATAATAAGGAAGACCTGCCTGACGCGGCTACATGCTCATTTAAGTCTAAGGAAGCTATGCTCGTAAAGGCGGCGCTCGTAGGCGTTCTCGCTACTAAGGATGAGGACATCCGCTCCCTCCGCGAGCTCATAACATACGGACTTAAGGGTCTGGCTGCTTACACAGAGCACGCTAACGTCCTGGGTAAGGATGACGCAGAGACAGACGCTTTCGTTCAGAAGGCTCTGGCATCCACACTCGACGACAGCCTGACAGTTGACGACCTCGTTAAACTCACCCTGGAGACTGGTAAGTACGGCGTTAACGGTATGGCTTTGCTGGATGAGGCTAACACATCCACATACGGTAATCCTGAGCTCACAGAGGTAGACCTGGGCGTTCGCGGCAACACTGGCATCCTAATCTCCGGTCATGACCTGAAGGACCTGGAGATGCTGCTCGAGCAGTGCGAGGGCACAGGCGTGGACGTTTACACACACGGCGAGATGCTCCCGGCACATTATTATCCTGCGTTTAAGAAATACGAATGCTTTGCCGGAAACTACGGTAACGCTTGGTGGCAGCAGACTACAGAGTTCGAGAAATTCCACGGACCTATCCTCATGACTACGAACTGCGTCGTTCCGATGATGAGAGGATATAAGGAGAGACTGTTCACGACTGGCGCTGTCGGCGTGGATGGCTGCGCTCACATAGACGCTGACGAGAACGGCCATAAAGATTTTAGCAAAGTCATAGAGCTGGCTAAGACCTGCCAGGCTCCTGAGCAGCTGGAGACAGGAAAGATCGTCGGCGGCTTTGCTCACGAACAGGTATTCGCGCTAGCGGATAAGGTAGTAGACGCGGTTAAGTCCGGCGCTATAAAGCACTTCGTCGTTATGGCTGGCTGCGACGGCAGGCAGAAGTCCAGACAGTACTACGCTGACTTCGCTAAGGCTCTTCCTGAGGACACAGTCATCCTGACAGCCGGATGCGCTAAGTATAAGTACATTAAGATGGACCTCGGCGACATCGGCGGTATTCCTAGAGTCCTGGACGCTGGTCAGTGTAACGATTCCTACTCCCTGGCTCTCATAGCTCTCAAGCTGAAGGAAGTCTTCGGCCTGGACGATGTGAACGACCTGCCTATTTCTTACAACATCGCCTGGTACGAGCAGAAGGCGGTCATCGTGCTGCTGGCTCTTCTCTACCTGGGCGTTAAGAACATCCACCTGGGACCGACGCTCCCTGCCTTCCTGTCACCGAACGTGGCTAAGGTGCTGGTAGAGAACTTCGGCATAGCAGGCATCACAGACGTCGAGAACGACATGGAGATCTTCGGCATAAAGTAAATATATAGATATGACTCAACTGAGGGGCCTTTTACCGGATGTGATCATCCCGCAAAGGGCTCCTTTTTTGTATACTTCCAGCTTTTTATCTATTTTTCCCCAGCGAGAAATGTATTATAATAGCCGAAGATAAAAGGGAGGTATGGATTCTTGAAAACAGGGGTAGTAGATGTAGGAGGTGGGCTCAGAGGCATATACGGAGCCGGCGTATTCGACTGGTGCATGGAGAGCGGGATCACGTTCGATTACAACATAGGCGTTTCCGCCGGATCAGCTAACATAGCTTCTTTCCTCGCCGGCCAGCAAGGAAGGAATTATAAATTCTATACTGAATATTCCACGAGAAAGGAATACATGGGTTTCGAGGATTTCCTGAAGACAGGGAATTTCGTTAACCTGGAATATATATACGGTTACGCGCTTTCTAACAGTAGCGGCGAGTATCCACTGGACTATGAAGCTATGGTGAATAGCGGCAGGACCATGAAGGTAGTAGCGACAGACGCTATCACAGGAAAACCGGTATACTTCGACTTAAGCGACATGTCTCAGGATGACTATGGAGCTATAAAGGCTTCATCCTGCGTCCCTGTCGTTAATAGACCTTATGAATGGAAGGGCAGGCGCTATTTCGACGGCGGCCTCTCAGACCCTATTCCATTCCAGAAGGCCTTCGACTGGGGCTGCGATAAAGTGGTCGTCGTCCTGACGCGCCCGAAACACGGCTTCCGCCAACCTTCTAAGGACGCGAGAGCGGCCAGGATACTCAGGCACAGATACCCTAAGCCGGCCTACGATCTGGAGCACAGAGCTGAAACATATAACAGAGAGCTGAGAGAAGCCCTTAAGCTTCAGAGAGAAGGGAAGGTCCTGGTAGTCGCGCCGACCGATATTGGAAAGCTTAAGACCCTCAACCGCGATTTCTCAGACCTGGATAAGCTCTATTGCAGTGGATACCAGGACGCCCAGGCTATAAATAAATTCTTGGAGGACTAGACCATGCCCGCATTCTACGCGCATAACGAATTCGGTAAGGAAGTTATGAAGCTCCTGCCCGAAGACGCTGCCAGGTTCATTAACGACGACATAGACCTATTCTACCTGGGCCTGCAGGGCCCGGACATATTCTTTTATTACCATAATGGAACTAAAGCCCCTATGAAAGGATTCGGATCTACCCTCCATAACATGACAGGAAGGGAATTCTTCAGCCAAGCTGTTCCGGCGGATAAGGCAGGGCAGATCTACCTGTCCGGCGTCCTCTGCCACTTCACACTGGACGCTCTCTGCCATAAATACATCTGGACATACAACCATGAGCGTAATGTCAGCCACGAGGCCATAGAGGGAGAGTTCGAAGGTTATGTCATGGCTAAGGAAGGTAAGGACAGACTGAAGACCATTAAGACCCTGGACTTCTTCCCATCCGAACACGCGGCTGATGCTATATCCAAAGTTTATGATCGCATGGATCCCGCTCCGAGCATAGATCGGGAACTTATACTTAAGGCGCTTAATGATACTAAGCAGATGGAAGCTTTGATCAGGTGCCCGAATAGCTTTAAAAGGAATTTACTCTACCTGATCATAAAGCTGGCGGGAAAGGGCGAGGAGACGTCAGGCCACATAATCCCTAAGGTCCCGGGCGAGAGGTTCTACGAGTCAAACGAGAAGATATATGAGATGTTTGAAAACGCTATCCCGAAGGGGGCTGAGATCGTGACTCAATACGTAATGTCATTTCAGACCGGGACGGAGGAATTCTTCGATAATCCTTTGCTGGACTACGACTTCGAGGGGGATAAACATAGTAAATAAGAGCAAAGAAAAAACGTCTGAGCATGCCGCTGGCCGCCCAGGCGTTTATTTATGTCTCGATAAAATTTTCTAGCCGTGGAAGTATGTGACTATGCCGTAAACCACGAGGAATCCTGTGATCAGTGGCAGGATCCATGTCAGGTAGAACTTAAGGCCCTTAGCCATCTTAATGCCGCTTCCGGCGTTCACTTCATTCATGTAATTATCTATGCCCCAGCCGAGCTTTCTCGTGCAGAAGAGTATGACGATGAATGAGCCGACAGGAAGGCAGATGTTAGATACGTAGAAGTCTTCCAGATCCATTATAGTGTTTCCGGCGCGCAGTGGCTGGAAGGCGCTCCACACATTGAAGCCGAGTGCGCATGGGATTGACATCACCGCCAGGAACAGTCCGTTTATGATGCCGGCTGTCTTTCTCTTCGCTCCTTTAAGGTCTATAGCGAAAGCCTGCAGGTTCTCGAATACGCCGATCATGGTCGAGAATGAAGCGAAGAACAGGAAGAGGAAGAATATGGTTCCCCAGACCCTGCCGCCTGCCATGTGTCCGAATACGAGTGACAGTGTTTCGAATATGAGAGAAGGTCCCTGACCCGGGTCGATCCCATAAGCGAAGCATGACGGGAATATGATCAGGCCGGCTGTTATAGCTACGAATGTATCGAGCGCGGTAACCAGCATGGCTTCGCCTGTTAAGCTCCTGTCTCTATCTATATAGCTTCCGAATATCTCCATGCCGCCCATACCGATGGATAGGGTGAAGAAGCTCTGATTGAGAGCCGCGTAGGCTACTGTAAAGAGGCCCTGTTCCTTAATATGCTTAGTCGAAGGCATCAGGTAGAATTTAAGGCCTTCAGACGCGCCCT
The DNA here is from genome assembly GCA_029009055.1 of Eubacteriales bacterium. Classification (GTDB taxonomy): domain Bacteria; phylum Bacillota; class Clostridia; order Peptostreptococcales; family Anaerovoracaceae; genus Aminicella. The sequence continues at coordinate 39,833 of JAQXJR010000033.1, forward strand.
TAAGGGTGAGGGAACGGATAGCGACTATGACCATGAGGACTATGAGAGCTGTCATTATTACCTTCGTCACGTTCTCGACGCTCTTCTGAAGACTAAATGAGCAGACCGCAGCTGTCATGGCTACTACTATAAGCATGGCTATGATCATGATCTTAGGCGAACTCATCATGCCTGTGAATACCTTATGCACGCCCTCAGCGTCCATTCCGGTGAACTCTCCCTTAGCCGTGAGCCATGTGTAATAGAGGATCCAGCCTGATATAACAGAGTAAAACATGAGTAGGACGTAGTTTCCTGCCATGGCGAAATAGCCTGTTACATGCCATTTAGTTCCTTCAGGCTCCAGCGTCCTATATGCCGGAAGTATGCTCTTATGGCTGGCTCTACCTACGCTGTACTCCATGGTGAGGATAGGCACACCTAAAATCAAAAGGAAAACCAAATAAATAAGAACGAACAGTCCTCCGCCGTACTGCCCCGTGATGTAAGGGAATCTCCAGACATTACCGAGGCCGATAGCGCATCCCGCTGAGATTAGAATAAAGCCCAGACGGGATCCTAGTTTTTCACGCTCCATAACCAAACTCCAATTTATAACCAGTAATAAAAATCAAACATTACGATTATACAAGATTTTTCACGCTTTAGCAACTAAAAGCGCGTTTAATTACCTAAAGCACATTTTATCAGCGCCACAGGTTGAGCCCGATAGGAAACGATGGTAAAATGTTAAGCGTTCGCTATAAATCAGGAATGCCAACGGGTACATAAGGTCCGCTATTTGGAGGTTTATAAATGATAAAGACAGTAAACGTTATCGGCCTGGGAGCCTTAGGAATGCTCTTCGGCGGTTTCATAACAGATAACATCGGAGACAGGGGAGAGATCCATTATGTCATGGATAGGGCCAGGTTTGAGAGGCATAAGAGCGATAAGTATACAGTAAATAAGCAGCCTCGCGTATATGAGATCCAGCCTGTAGATGACGCTAAGCCAGCTGATCTTCTGCTCATCGGAGTAAAATACCCTGGGCTCGACGCGGCTCTCGATATGATGAAGCCATGTCTCGATGACCACACCATCATCATGTCCATGATGAACGGCGTTAACAGCGAGGAGAAGATCCACGAGAAATATCCTAACAACACCATTATCTATACTGTTCCTCAGGGCATGGACGCCATGCGTTTCGGGACGGACATGGTTTATTCCCAGGCGGGAGCTCTCTTTATAGGACTTACTCCTAACGCTGATGAGGCTGAGAAAGAAGCTCTGGACCAGGTAGTGGAATTCTTCGAATATGTTAAAATGCCTTACGTCGTAGACCATGATATCATGTACCGCATGTGGTTTAAGTACATGCTGAACGTCGGCACTAACCAGACATGCATGGTATATAATGTCAGCTACGGAAAGCTCACTGAATCGGGAAGTGAGCAGTATGTGACCTACATAAGCGCTATGAGAGAAGTTAAGGAGATCGCGGCTAAGAGAGGCATCACGCTCACAGAGGATGACATAGAACACGTAGTCGAGATGGAAAATACCCTGGATCCTGAGGCGACACCTTCCATGGGTCAGGACAGGATGGCTAAGAGACATTCCGAAGTCGACATGTTCGCCGGCGTAGTCATCAAGCTGGGTAAGGAGTACGGCATCCGCACGCCGGCTAACGAATATCTCTATAGAAGGGTGAAGGAGATAGAAGCGGAATATTAAGCCTTTGTTTTTATAACCTAAGAAATCCGCGAAGAATAAAAAATCCATGGAATATAAGATTAATACTCAGTTTTTCCATGGATTTTTCTTTATTTTCATGACATGTCAGAGCCCGGAGGGAGCTAGCTCGTAAGGGCTTTGCTAGTGGATAAGATCAGGCGTCTGACCTGGCGTAGGAATTCTTCATGGCGTTAGAAACCTCGTAAAGCACATGACTCAGGGTCTTTCCCGCCTGCTCCTTCACCATAGCCGCAGCGTCCTCATTAGCCTGCTGGTTGGACTTTATTATCTCATCAGGGGATTTACTGGCATCGACCGCAGCCTTAACTTCGGCGTCGTGGGCGTTCAGTAGCTCGTGAGCCTTAGCTCCCACAGTAATCACATACCTCTCTATGTGGTTCTGGCACGTCTTATAGCCAGCGTCAGCGTATGCCGCTATCATGCGGGATGTCCAGTAGAAGTTATCTGTGCTGACTTCTTCCTTAGTGTTGGCCAGGTAATCAGGCGTCGTCTCAACATTAGCGTAGAAAGGCACCATGACATTGAAGGCGTTAGAAGCGAAAGCCAGCCACTCCACAGCCCTGCATTCTTCAGGCATATAAGGCCTTATCTGGATGAAGCCCATGAAATCCGTCCTATTAACTCCGATAGAACGGAAGGCGCCAGCCTGTGTCTTATCCCCATGCGAGATATAAGGGTCGTACGGCGTCCCTTGGAAATGTGAGGACAGGATATACTTTACGTCTTCCGGCGTTATCTTCCTCTCCGGGATCATGGACCAAGGCAGACTGTCGCTCATAGGGGAGAAGTCTGTTTCGCCCTCGTCCCACTTAGCCGCGTGTGGGTTGAAGTATCTGAGCATGTACCAAGCGCGCGGCGTGTTATAGACGTGATCGGCGTCATCGTGGCTGCCGAAAGCCAGCCGGGCGTTGAAATCACCCATGGACAGGTCCAGGTGGTTCTCATCTATGAATTCCCTAATGTCGGCAGAAGCCATGTAGTTCTTCCGGCTGCCGAGGGCGTCCTTCAGGTCGAAACTGTCGATTCCCTGCTGGTTAGGCATGACGACGTACTCATCGTCCGGGACCCTCTTCGCTATCCAATGGTGGCCGCCGATGGTCTCCATCCACCAGATCTCATTCACGTCGGAGAAGGCTATGCCGTTCATCTCATAAGTCCCATATTCCTCGAGCAAAGCCCCGAGCCTTATGACTCCCTCCCGGGCGCTCTTGATATATGGTATCACGAGAGAAACTATGTCTTCTTCTCCTATGCCGCCTGCCTTCTCAGGCGCGTCATCTGTCGCTTCTTTATAGACTACGAGCGGGTCAGCCCCTAAGACTCTCTCATTGGAAGTAATAGTCTCTGTCGCTGTCATACCAACGTTCGCCGAGTTCACGCCGCAGGCAGCCCATATGCCTTCGCCCTTAAGAGCGTTAGGCACGCATGTGTACCTCATAGGATCTTCCGGTAAAGGGATAGTCACGTGCGATATCTCTGATTTATAGACCTTCGGCTGGTCTTCAGGCCGGACTACGATAAATTTCTTCGGAGTGTAGTGTCCTGCCCCGGAGTCATCGTTCCTGGCGATCATGGTAGAACCGTCATATGAAGCGTTCCTGCCGACCAAAATAGTTGTGCAAGCCATATATATTCACCTCTCATTATTAATTCTTTAGCTCGGTATGGCGAGCCATACCGTTATTGATTTTACCACAATAATAGGCGAAGGTATAAGTGTGAGTGGCTGGCTCGGGCATTTCCGCCTGTGGATAAGACCGGCGGAATCTGCTAAGATGAGTCTTAGGGTTGGCTCGATCCGGCTGCCCAGAAGAAATAATGAGAATCGAGGCGCGTTATGAAGATAGTGACCGTAGTGGAGAATACAGCTGTAAATGAGTCATTTCAAGCCGAGCACGGGCTTTGCCTATATATAGAGACGCCTGAGCATAAGCTTCTGTTCGACACAGGGCAGACAGATCTCTTCCAGACCAATATGGAGAAGCTCGGCATAGATCCGGCTTCCATAGATACTGTGGTCCTGAGCCACGGCCACTACGACCACGGCGGCGGACTTATGAGATTCAGCGATCTCAATAATACAGCTGATATTTACATCCACGAGGGAGCCTTCGGTGATTTCTTTGCCGGGGATAGATACATAGGAATAAATAAAGATATAAAGTCGATCCCGCGTGTCACTGTAGTCCCGGGAGATATGAAAATAGACGACGAGCTGTTCGTTTTCTCCGGCATCACCGGAAGACGCTGCTGGCCGACCGGAAACAAGCTGCTTAAAGAAAAAGTCAGAGGCGAGCTCGTACAGGACAGCTTCCGCCACGAACAGTGTCTGGTGGTCTCGGCAGAAGGGAAGAAGATCCTCATCGGCGGCTGCGCCCATAACGGTATCCTGAACATACTGGACCGATACCGGGAGATATTCGGGTCTGACCCTGACATAGTGATCTCAGGCTTCCACATGATGAAGCGGGAAGCTTACACAGATGAAGAAGCGCGGCTGGTCCGGGATACTGCCGAGGAACTTAAGAAAATGACCGGGACAATGTTCTACACGGGGCATTGCACAGGCAATAAAGCGTTCGTCATTTTAAAAGAAATCATGGGCGATCAGCTCGGCGCCATCCACACAGGAGAAACTATAGTCGATTTTTAGATAAGACCGGAACCAACCTTAATGTTTAATATTTCAAAAGATAATAAAGAAAATAAAATAACCGTTAGCGGTGAGGCTACAGCTTTCGACATGACTACGGGACCTATACTGCCCGAAATAGTAAAGTTCGCTGTGCCGCTTATACTCAGCTTCATGTTCCAGCAGCTCTACACCATGATAGACGCTGTCATAGTTTCCCGGACTATAGGTGTCATGGCCATGGCGGCGATCGGGGCTGTCGACTGGCTTGACTACCTGATGCTGGGCATAATCCTCGGCATGACACAGGGCTACACGTCCGTCATAGCCAGGTTCTTCGGCGAGAAGAACGAGGAGATGCTGAAGAGAAGCATGGGCATGATCATAATTACCGCGATCGGTCTCCTCATTCTCATAGTATTATGGCAGATATTCTTTCTCAGCAAAGCCATAGCAGGTCTCCACATTCCTTCGGATATAAACGCTATGTCTTCTACCTATTGCCATATCTACTATTCAGGCTGTGGCGCCGTTATATTTTATAATATGGAAGCCGCCATACTGAGAGGAATAGGAGACAGTAAGAGCCCGCTTAAGGCGATAATCATCTCATCACTGGTAAACATAGTCCTGGACCTTTTCTTTATAAAAGTCCTGGGCACGGGAGTAGGAGGAGCGGCTGTCGCTACTGTCATATCCCAGGTAATAAGCGGCATATTCTGCCTGGCAGTGATCATAAGGGAAAACAAGGGTCTTATACCTGAGCGGAGCGATTTCCGAGTCGACCCCGACCTTATCAAGCTGATCCTCATGGTGTCGGGGCCTATTATTTTCGAAAACATGATAGTAGGCATATCCGGGCTCATAGTCCAGAGGGTGGCTGACGGCTTCGGCTCTGTCTACCTCGCCGGCTTCGTCGCGACCAATAGGATGTATGATCTCATAAACCTCATGAGCATGGCTTTCGGAGCCGCCACTGCCACATTCGTAGGGCAGAATTATGGAGCGGGAAACATGATCAGGATCAGAAAAGGAGTCAGGCAGACCACATTCCTATTACTCGGCATATACGCTGTTACAGGGACGTTTTTCTTCACGCTGAGGAAATACATAGTCGGCATATTCATAGATCCGGCTGTAACCGCTAACAGGCAGTCTCTGGAATATGGCATGTATTATCTGGCTGTATGCGCGGCTCTTCTCTGGGTCCTCTATATAGGTCAGGTATTCCGCTTCGCTCTTCAGGGGCTTAGCCGGACCCTTCCAATGATGCTGTCCGGACTGGCAGGATTCGCCGTAAGAGCGGCCATAGCTATTATCGCTTATAAGCTGGCTGATAAGACGCTTCTGTTCTACGATGAGCCTCTGGCATGGATAGGCGAGCTCATATTCCTGGCTGCTGCGTATTTCTTAGTCATGCGTAAAATGCTTTCAGAAACTGAGTCTCGATTAATGGTATAATGTAAAATATGAATTAGCACATGAATCCGAGAATCGATCAGATTCCCCTGAGGTTTTTAGCCCACATCTCTAAAGGGAGGATTAATCATGGGTAATATATATTCTATGTATTTCAGCGCCACAGGAAACACCAGGAAGATGACAGACCTGGTGGCTAAGAAGCTAGCATCAGACTTCGGTTACGATAGTCCTAAAACCAGAAATTTCACCCTTCCGGGAAGCAGGGAACACGACGTGCGCTTAGGACCGGATGATTTGCTCGTTATAGGTTTCCCAACATATGCCGGTAAACTTCCTAATAAGATCATGCCTGACCTTAAGAGAAGACTGTCTGGCGAAGGCACTCTATGCGCCGCGATCGTGACTTATGGAAACAGGGGATACGATAATTCGCTGGCTGAGCTGGTAAACATACTTACTGATAACGGTTTCCGTGTCATAGCGGGCGCGGCATTCTCATGCAGACACGCTTTCACAGATAAAGTGGGAGCGGGAAGACCTGACGCTGAGGACGAGAGAACAGCTAATGAATTCGCGGACCATATACACGATAAGATAGAAGCCGGGAAGATCACAGCTCCTGACATACCGGGAGATCCTGAAGCTCCATACTATACGCCGAGACGGGAAGACGGCGAGCCGGCTAAATTCCTGAAGGCAGCGCCTAAGGTAGACATGGACCTTTGCATATACTGCGGAACCTGCGCTGAGAGATGCCCTATGGGATCCATAAGCCACTCGGACATAACGGTCATGACTGGCATATGCATTAAATGTCAGGCTTGTGTCAGATATTGCCCGACAGGAGCCAGGTATTTCGACGACCCTGATTTCCTGTCACATGTCAGGATGCTGGAAGAGAATTTCACAGAAAATAAGAAAGACGAAGTATTTATTTAGCATGGAATCAAGAATGAAAAGCAAGACATTTAATAAGGCTGCCGGAGCCGTGCTCGCCTTAGTATTAGCGACGAGCACAGCAGGTACACTCGCGAGTCCTTCTATGGTATACGCTTCCGGCGACAGCTCTTTTAAGGAACAGCTCAGGAAACAGACCGTTAAGACTACCAGCCTCATGGGGGCAGGCGGCGAAGCCGTCATACAGAATGAACAGCTTATTAAGACCGCTGACTCTACCGTACCGGGCACTGTCGGAGAAGCGCCTCTGGCGCCGGATGGACTTCCTGTCTCATTCGATCTCAGATCTAAGGGCGTAGTGACACCCGTTAAGAACCAGCTGCCGTGGAGCTCCTGCTGGGGCTTCAGCACGGACGCCGCTTCAGAAGCCAGCATATTAACGAGTAAGAAGAAGACATATAAGAAATGGAAGCTGGACCTCTCAGAGAGACAGCTGTCCTGGTTCGCCTATACACCTATAGTTAAGGGATCTGACGGCTCTAAAGCCCAGAAGGGCGAAGGCATCTACACCACTAAGAAATATAAGATGGATGCCGGAGGCGTTCCATTGTTCTCCGCCATGGTCTACTCAGCGGGAATCGGGCCTACTTTTGAAAGTAAAGTGCCTTACAGAAATAATAAGAAGCTGGTCCTTACTGACACATATAATAATCCTATTTGCTACTCAACCGGCGGCGGTTGGACAGTGCCTGAGAAATACCGCTTCTACTCGAATTTCGAGCTGAAGGAGAGCCTGATTCTGCCATCGCCTGCCCAGAGAGATGAGTCGGATAATTATACTGGCTATAAGGCTTCTGCCAATAAGGCCATAAAGAAACAGATACGTTCCGGAAACCCTGTGATAGTATGCTTCCACGCCGATAACTATAGCGGTACAGATCCGCTTAACGCTAAATACATAAACCTGACTACATACGCCCATTACACATATGATGATATAGCCGCCAACCATGCTGTTACTATAGTAGGCTGGGACGATAATTATTCTAAGGATAATTTCCTGTCAGGCGAGACAGATAATGGAATAAGTAAGACTCCGGCAGGGGATGGAGCCTGGATAGTGAAGAACAGCTGGGGTTCCTCGGACAGGAACTTCCCTAATTACTCGACATGGGGCGTGAATGGAACAGGGTATTTCTACATATCCTATTACGATAAGTCGCTGAGAAGCTTCGAGACATTTAAGTACGACACTAAGTATATGTCAGCAAAGAAGAAGCTGAATCACGTCGTTAACCAGCATGATTACATGCCGGCGTCCGGTGTTAATCCTATACCTCTGAAGCATAATATAGCCATGGCGAGCGTTTTCAAGGCTCCGAGGAAGGAACGGATTCGCTCGCTCTCCACGCTTACGGCTTATAACGGCACTAAGGTGACCTACAAGCTATATAAGCTGAAGAAACGTTATAAGAAGCCGACTGACGGTAAACTCATATATAAGAAAACCGTTACATACAATACAGCCGGCTACCATAAACTGAACTTTTCCAAGAAATCAGCCCTTATGAAGAAGGGACAGAAATTCTCAGTCGTAGTGACTCAGAAAGTCGGGAAATACTACGTAGCCATGATGAACATAAATCTGACTAAGAAAGGCTGCCAGGCCTTTAAGGATGCAGGAACCGACCCGGGCTACTATGCTAAGGCAGTCGTTAATAAGAAAGAGTGCTATCTGCAGGAGAAGAAGAAATGGACTGATTGGAAGAGCATGTATAAATACTATTCATCAGTATCAGACGGAAAGCTGACCTGCGATAATTTCCCGATCAAGGCTTACGGTGACCCTAAGTAAACTGTTATAGAATCATGAAAATTATAAGACGCGTAACAGAACCACATAATAAGCTGAATAAGACAGCCGTGGTCCTGCTATGCGTTTTTTTATCGCTCGCGGCTTCGTCCTGCTCCGGTTCATCTTCAGACTCCGGCAAAGCCGTATCTCCTGCTGAAGACCTCCTGGTCTCCGCTTCAGAGGAAGAGATGACGCGAGTAAATAAACTCCACGACAGCAGCCTGGCTCAGAATCCGAATATATTCAACGTCAGCCTAAATGAAAGTACCTCTAAGAACCCATCGGAATCCACATTTCAGAGCTCCGGCGATTTCCCCGCTGCCTTCGACCAGAGGAAACTGGGCATAGTTACATCTGTAAAGCTTCAAAACCCTTGGGATAACTGCTGGGCATTCGGCACAGCAGCCGCGGCGGAGACCAGCGCCATATCAGCTGATAAGGCTGAAGGAGGCGATATAGGCGCGTCAGCCTCTGATATTTCCGAACGCCATCTATCGTGGTTCGCCTACACACCTATAGAGAAAGGCAGCCAGGGAGGCGAAGGGCTAAACAGCTCCTATCTTCTGGGAAACGGCGGCAGCCACGCGCCTTCAGGAATCCGCATGGATTCCGGCGGAATGCCTTCATTCACAGCGGCTCTCTTCGCCGCCGGGATTGGACCTGTTTCTGAAAAGTCCTGGCCTTACAGGAGCCGCCAGGGTTATAGGACGAAAAACAGGAAGATGGGTACCCGCTACTACGCGAGAGACGGGGATTGGACCATACCGGAATCGGCCAGATATAAGGCTGTCAGGACTCTTAAGAACGCTAACTTCCTGCCGTCGCCGGCATTATACGAAGACGGGGAATACAGCTATAATAAGTCCGCTGAGGCAGCTATTAAGAAAGAACTTATGGCGGGGCGGGGCGTAGAGATCTGCTTCCACGCGGACCAGTACCTGGCAGGCCAGGGCGAAAGCTCAGACCACATGAACGGTAAGACCTGGGCCCAGTACACATATGACGAGAGTCTGCCTAACCACACGTCCCAAATCGTCGGCTGGGACGACCATTATTCACGTTCTAATTTCCTTAAGGGTAGGAGCAAAGCCGGACAGGATATGACGCCTCCGGCTGATGGCGCCTGGATAGTTAAGAACAGCTGGGGCTCGAGATCCGGTAAGTTCCCGAATAAAAACGATTGGGGCATAGATGGGACAGGCTATTTCTATATCTCATACTATGATAAGAGCCTGACATTCGCGGAAAGCTATGATTTCTACGGGAAGACGGAGTCGAAAAACAGGGAGAATGAGCTTTGCTATCAATACGACCTAATGCCGCCGAACAGCGTCCTAGTCCTGAAATCCAAGCATAAGATAATGGCAGCCAACACGTTTAAGGCAGAGAAAGCAGGCCCGATCCGGGCTCTCACCATAGAGACACCGGGCGCCGGCACGAAAGTTTCTTATAAGATCTATAAGGGAAAGCCGGGAGGATCCGGAGCGAAGCTGGCTGGAAGGCTGCTGGCATCCGGCACAGCGGAGCCGGAATACGGAGGCTATCACAGAATCGAGCTCGATGGCGCGTCTAAAGCTCTGAAGAAGGGCGAATATTTTACAGTCGTAGTGGCTGAAAAGCAGGGGGACCATTATCTGATCCCGGTGAACGAGAACTACAGTCTGAAAGCTTTTAAGAAGTTCTCATCCGATGATTCCCAGGGCATTAGGGGCTACGCTAAATCAGTTATAGGAAACGGGGAGAGCTATATATATTCAGAGATACCTGTAGGATCTGAAGAGGAGAGAGCTTCCGGCCTCTGGCTGGACTGGGCGGAGCTCACAGCATCGGCGTCCGAGCGCCTGGAAGGCATGCCGGTATATGATAACTTCACCATAAAGGCATTCTCCTGAAAGGAAGTATAGCGGGAAATTCTTTGCATAATAAAACGCGTGAGCCAGGGTCGGCATAAAACCGGCTCGGACTCACGCGTATTATTTTATTCTGACAGGGCATCCAGCAGTCTATATAGATCCTGATAGAAATTCTTCGCTTCCTTAGAATCCATGCCCGACCTGCACTGGCAAGCCATGTTCTTAGGTATGTCCACACACTTATCCCGCATAGCCCAGCCATCGTACGTAAGTGAGATCATGACCACTCGCTCATCAGCCGCCGCCCTGGTCCTGACTATGAGACCGCTACGTTCCATCTTCTTAAGGAGAGGAGTCAGGGTGCCGTTATCCAGGTACAGCTTCTTACAGAGGTCTCCGACCTTCTGGCCGTCATTCTCCCACAGAGCCATGAGGACTATATACTGGGTGTAGGTCAGCCCCAAGGGTTTAAGCAGGGGAGTGTACGCCTTCACCACAGCTCTGGACGCGGCGTAGAGAGGGAAGCACAGCTGGTTCTCCAGCTTCAGAGCCTCATACCTGTCATTCTTAACTTTATTATCGTCCATCTATCCACTCTTCATTAAGTTCCTGCAAAATTATTACTTAGCGAACTCTTCGAGTACCGGCTTTATAGCCTGCTCAGGCAGGAAGCCTACAGATCTCTTAACTTCCTTACCATCCTGGAAGATGATGAGGCATGGGATGCTGGTGATGCCGAAGCGACTGGCCATATCCGGGTTCTCGTCTACGTCCATGTTGAAGAAGTCCATCTTACCTGCCATGTCGTCTGAAAGCTTATCGAGGACCGGCGCCATCATGTGGCATGGGCCGCACCATGTAGCTGAGAAGTCTACTACTGCTGCCTTAGAGTTTTCTACCTGATCGAATTCTGCTGACTTGATTACCTTAACCATAATTATTTCCTCCTGAATAAATCATCGATTGGCGCTAAATTCCAAGCGCCGTTTTATCTGTTATACTATCTGTTACATCGTATGTTTCCGACCTATAACGCCTATGACAGACTCTCATCCGGCTTCCTTATTTATTTTCTATCCTGTTCTGCCAGATAAGAAACAGCTGAAAGCGATGCCACGTTACCCTGACCGGCTGCCTTAATGTACTGATAAGGTGTTCCGGTAACGTCTCCCGCGGCGTAGAGGCCCGGGATATTCGTCCTCATGTTCAGATCTACCTTAACATGGTTTCCGTCCAGCTCCAGGCCCGGAACCAGCTTATCCGGAGCTATGCTCTCTCTCAGCACGAATGTTCCGTCCGCCTGATACTCTCCTGTAGCTGTTACTACCGCGAAGCCTCTTAAGTCCTGTCTGATGGATACCGGTTTCTCTCTTATTACCTTAACCTGAGGCTTTACATTAATGTCTCCCTTATAAACAGGGAAGTAGATGACGCTGGAAGCTACCTCAGCCAGGAAATCAGCTTCTTCCTCCTGAGCAGGTGAGTAGCCGATGACAGCGACTCTCTTACCCTTATAAAGAGGGGCGTCGCATGTAGCGCAGTAGCTCACGCCTCTGCCCAGCAGTCTCTCTTCGCCATCCAGTGTGGAAGTCTGAGAAACTCCCGTCGCCAGGATAACGGTCCTAGCTTCTAACATATTATTTATGTCACCTGTCTGCAGAGCGAAATAATCTCCCATGGAGTAGACATTGCTCACTCTCGCGTCAGTGATCTGGATGCCCAGCTCGTTGATATGATCGAGAAAAGCCCTCTTCAGCTTCTCGCCGCCTGTTTCCGGCAGTCCCAGGTAATTCTTCACCAGGTGGGCCTTATTAATCTTCTCCGAAAGCTGAGCGCTTCCCAGAAGCAGAACGCTCTTATTTCTGATAGTCGCCGTGATAGCCGCCTCGAGTCCAGCCGGACCTGTGCCGATAATAGCGATGTCATATCTTCCCATCAGCATTCACCTCTCTAGCTAATTTATCAAAGGGGACCTGTCTTATCCAGTCCCTGTTTTATGTTTTATTTGATTATATTTTACACAATATAATCTGCATGTCAAGCAAAATCCAAAGGCCGTTTGAAATTATATATGTTATAATTATTTAAGAAAATTTGAAGTATTATTTCAACCATGAAAAGGGGGATATATCATGAAGAATCTCGGTGTTAAGCCATTTCTGTTTCCTATGCCTGTCCTTATGATCGCTACATACGATGAAAACGGTAAGGTAGACGTAATGAACATGGCCTGGGGCGGCATCTGCGGTAACGATAAAGTCGCTCTCAACATCAGTAAGGGACATAAGACCACTAAGAACCTGCTCGCTCGTAAGGCTTTCACCATAGCTGTAGCTGACGTGGATCACCTGGATGAGGCTGACTATTTCGGCATCGCCAGCGGTAATAACGATGAGGATAAGTTCGCCAAGACTAACCTCCACGCCCTGAAGAGCGCTAATGTAGACGCTCCTGTCATCGCTGAGTTCCCGGTAACGCTCGAGTGCACACTTCACAGCACATCAGAGGATGACGGTGACTTCCGCGTCGTAGGTAAGATAGAGAACGTTATCGTAAGAGACGATGTAGTAGACGCTGACGGTAACGTAGACCCGACTAAGGTTAAGGCATTCTGCTTCGATACATATCAGAAGGGCTACTACGCTATAGGCGAGAAGGTCGGCCAGGCATGGGATTCCGGTAAGAAGCTCATGAAATAGCTTTCTTATTCAGCAAAGCATATTAAAAGCCGGGAGGCAGGGAACTGATCAGATTCTCTGCTTCCCGGCTTATTTTATTATTCCTCCGAATATCGCTCGCAAATCGCAACGCCGTGCTCTCCAGTATTTTCAAAGGGAGCACGCGTCAGTCTATTCTATAGACGGATCAGCTATGTCCGCGACACCGTTCAGTATGAGGCGAGGGCGGTAAGGGTACTGTTCCACAGTTTCTCTCGTGGAAACGCCTGTCAGGACCAGAGCTGTATCCAGGCCGGATTCTATGCCGGCTATAACGTCTGTATCCATGTTATCACCGATCATAGCAGCTTCCTCAGAATGGATGCCCAGTATGTTCAGAGCGGTCCTCATCATCAGTGGGTTAGGCTTACCTACGAAATATGCCTTCTTATTAGTCGCCAGCTCTATAGGCGATACGAGGGCGTGGCAGGAAGGTAGGATACCGTCTGTGATAGGAACTGTCATATCCGTATTCGTTCCTATGAGGCGGGCGCCATTATTCACGAATTTAACGGCTTTGCAGACCATTTCGTAATTATACTGCTGGGTAGCGTCTCCGATTATTACGAAATCCGGGTCTGTATCTGATATTGCGACTCCTTCATTATAGAGGGCGCCTATAAGACCGGGCTGGCCGATGACGAAAGCCTTAGCGTGGTGTTTCTGCTTAGCTACGAACTTAGCTGTAGCCAGGGCACTGGTATAGAAGTGAGATTCATCTACGTCCAAGCCCATGCTCTGAAGCTTTAATTTCAGCTCCAGTGGCGTATTGCTGCTGTTATTCGTTAAAAACAGGAATTTCTTATCATTATCGTAAAGCCACTGAACGAAGTTTTCTACACCAGGAAGTATCTTCCCCCCGTGGTAGATGACACCGTCCATATCGCATATAAAGCCTTTCTTACTTCTCAACTGTTCCATATATATCCTCCCGTAATAGTTAGAACCTATTGTCTCTTCTTATTTCTTATATATTCATGCTAACATAGTAACAGGTTTTTGTAAAAGAATTATGTGCTGGGGCTGAAGAGACGAAAAAGAGGGCAGCACGCCATTATCACAGCGTGAAGCCCTCAATGAATCTAAAACATTCTGCCTCTGGCAGCCTTTCCTAAATCGACTAGATGAATGAAGCGATAAGCTCTCCGGCTTCTGTCGTGGAAACAGCTTCCGGCGCTCCATGGCAGAGGTCAGCTGTCCTGTATCCCTGCTTCAGGAATTCCTTAACGGCGTTCTCTATAGCGTCAGCCTCTTCCTTCAAGCCGAATGAGTAGCGCAGCATCATAGCCGCGGACAGGATGGTCGCGATAGGGTTAGCTTTACCCGTGCCCGCTATATCAGGCGCGGATCCGTGAACCGGCTCGTACATGCCGAATGAACCGTCTCCCAGGCTGGCAGATGGCAGCATACCGATAGATCCTGTGATCTGGCTGGCCTCGTCTGATAAGATGTCTCCGAACATATTAGTCGTCAGCAAAACATCGAAGTGTTTAGGATCTCTGATCAGCTGCATGGAAGCGTTATCTACATAGAAGTTATCGAGATCGACCTCAGGGTAATCCTCAGCGACCTCAGCGACCGTCTTCCTCCAGAGCCTGCTGGATTCGAGGACGTTAGACTTATCGACGCTGGTCACGCGCTTATTTCTCTTCATAGCGAGTTCGAAAGCGACCTTAGCGATCCTCTTTATCTCCATTTCAGAGTAATACTCGACGTCGTAAGCGCCCTTACCGTTTTCTGTCTCGTCTGTTCCTCTCTTACCGAAGTAGATGCCGCCCGTAAGCTCTCTGCAGATCATGATGTCGAGACCTGATCCTACTATTTCAGACTTAAGAGGGGAGGCGTCAGCCAGTTCCTCGAATATCATAGCAGGTCTCAGGTTAGCGTAGAGTCCCAGACCCTTTCTGAGCCCGAGCAAAGCCCTTTCCGGCCTGTTTTCAGCAGGCTGAGGGTCCCACTTCGGTCCGCCTACCGCCCCCAGTAAAACAGCGTCGCTGGCTTTGCATGTCTCTAAAGTCTCGTCCGGCAGGCACTCACCTGTGGCGTCTATGGCGGCTCCTCCAGCCAGTACATGTGTGAAGTTGAATGTGTGGCCGAACTTCTCTCCGATCTTATTCATGGCTCTAATGGCTTCGTCTGTAACGTCAGGACCTATTCCGTCTCCGGCGACTACCGCGATATTATAATTCATTATTTCTCCTCCTTATCCCTGATACTGTTAAGCAGACCGCCTGACGCGATTATGTTCTGAATGAATTCAGGGAACGGGGCAGCCTTAAAGCTTCTATTCTGAGTTATGTCTGTTATAACGCCGCTGTCGAAATCAACTTCGACCTCATCGCCTGCTTCTATTGCCTGTGACGCTTCCGGGCACTCCATGATAGGGAGTCCTATATTTATAGAGTTCCTGTAGAATATCCTGGCGAATGTGGAAGCTATGACGCAGGAAATACCTGACGCCTTTATAGAAATAGGGGCGTGTTCTCGAGACGAGCCGCAGCCGAAGTTCTCTCCGGCTACCATGATGTCTCCAGCCTTAACTTTCTTAGTGAAGTCTTTATCTATGTCTTCCATGCAGTGGCTGGCCAGCTCCTTCTCATCAGCTGTGTTCAGGTAGCGGGCAGGGATTATTACATCTGTATCTACGTTATCTCCGTATTTGATTACTGTTCCTAAAGCCTTTTCCATTTCTGTTCCTTTCTGCTGACGGTTAGAGGAGGGCAGGGTCCCAGATCTTACCCTCTATGGCTGAAGCCGCTGCTACAGCCGGGTTAGTCAGATATATCTCTGAGTCTATGGCGCCCATCCTGCCTACGAAATTCCTGTTCGTCGTCGATACGCATCTCTCGCCGGAAGCGAGGATACCCATGTAGCCGCCCAGGCAAGGTCCGCATGTCGGTGTGGAGATTATGCAGCCTGAGTCGATGAAAATGTCGGCGTAGCCTCTTTTAATGCATTCTTTATAAATAGCCTGTGTAGCAGGAATGACGATAGCGCGGATGCCCTTCGCTACGTGTCTTCCCTTAAGAATCTCAGCCGCGGCCTGCATGTCGTCAATTCTTCCGTTAGTGCAGGAGCCGATAACGACCTGGTCTATTTCTATTCCCTTAGCCTCATCTATGGTATGAGTGTTTTCCGGGAGGTGAGGGTAGGCTACAGTCGGTCTGATCTCTGACAGGTCTATGTCATATGTCTTCTCGTAAACGGCGTCCGGGTCAGCCTCGTATATTTTATAAGGCCTGTTGACTCTGCCTTCCATATACTTCTTCGTCACGTCATCTACAGGGAATATGCCGTTCTTACCGCCGGCTTCTATAGCCATATTGCAGATCGTGAGGCGGTCGTCCATGCTGAGGCTCTCTACGCCCGGACCTGTGAACTCCATGGATTTATAGAGGGCTCCATCCACTCCGATCATGCCGATTATGTGGAGGATGACGTCCTTACCGCTGACATATTTATTAAGCTTGCCGGTGAGGTTGAACTTAATGGCTGAAGGGACCTTAAACCAAGCCTGTCCTGTGGCCATTCCCGCGCAAAGGTCTGTAGATCCCACTCCTGTGGAGAAGGCTCCGAGGGCTCCGTATGTGCATGTGTGGGAGTCAGCTCCGATGATGGCTTCACCAGCGCACACCAGGCCTTTCTCAGGAAGCAGGGCGTGCTCTATTCCCATCTCTCCCACATCGTAGTAATTATCTATGTCGAATCTCTTCGCGAACTGACGGCAGACCTTACACTGCTCAGCGCTCTTAATGTCCTTATTAGGCACGAAGTGATCCATAACGAGTGACACCTTACTCTTATCGAAGACGCTGTCGAATTCAGCCTTATCGAACTCCTTAATAGATACAGGTCCCGTGATGTCGTTCGCGAGTACCATGTCGAGCTTAGCGTTTATGAGCTGTCCCGCTTCTACGCTCTCGAGCCCGGCGTGGTCTGCCAGTATCTTCTGGGTCATAGTCATTCCCATGATTTATTTCCTCCTGCTGACATATAGTTTATGTCTCCCGCAAAGCCGACCCGTGTGGACGGTTCGCGCTTTCATTATTTTACGAAATGAACCTTCTTATTCATTCTGTTCAGGGCGCTTACTAAAGCGTTTACAGAAGCCAGGATGATATCGTCGTGTGTTCCTACGCCCCAGAACTTATTATCAAGCTGGTCCGCTATGCAGACATAAGCTGCCGCTTTAGAGTTAGACTCGGCTGAGATAGCGTGCTCTGAGTATGTGATGAACTTATAATTGAAGTTATATTTCGTCTTCTTAAGGGCGTTACTTACAGCGTCCAGACGGCCATTTCCGTCTCCCTCCAGGCTATAAGCTTCATCGCCGATGTGAACGAGCATCTTAACTCCTACGCTGTCGGCTGACTCATCCTTAGTAGTGGAGAAGTGGATGAAGTTCGCTTCTACTATATCGATAGGATCGAAATAGTTGACATATTCTTTGCTAAATGTATCGAAGATCTCATCGGACGAAAGCTCTCTGTGTTCGTGGTCTGAGATCCCTTTCATCATGTATCCGACTTCGGCTCTCATCTCCTTAGGGATATTGAAGCCGTGGTCGCGCTCTATCAGGTAGCTTACGCCGCCCTTACCGGACTGGCTGTTTATCCTGATGACGTCTCCGTCGTACTGCCTGCCGACATCGTGCGGGTCGATAGGGAGGTAAGGAACTGTCCACTGGTCTGTGCCTCTTTCCTTCCTGTATTTAACGCCCTTAGCGATAGCGTCCTGATGCGAGCCGGAGAATGCCGCGAATACGAGGGCTCCGCTGTATGGGTGGCGAGGCTCTACGGTCATGCCTGTGTATTCCTCATAGTGTTCTACTACGTCCGGCATGTCCGTGAATTCCAGGTTAGGGTCTACGCCATGTGTGAACATATTTATTGCGAGAGTTACTATATCTACGTTTCCTGTTCTCTCGCCGTTACCGAAGAGGGTACCTTCGATTCTATCCGCTCCCGCGAGGACTCCGAGCTCCGCGTCAGCTACGCCGGTTCCTCTGTCGTTATGTGGGTGGAGGGACAGGATGACGTTCTCTCTATCGTGAAGGTTCTTACTAACGTATTCTACCTGATTAGCGTAAACGTGAGGCAGGGACATCTCCACTGTAGCAGGAAGGTTTATGATCACCTTATGGTCAGGCGTCGGCTTCCAGATGTCTATTACCGCGTTGCAGACTTCGAGAGCGTACTCAGGCTCTGTTCCTGTGAATGACTCTGGAGAGTACTCATACTGGAAGTTAATATCAGGATATTCCTTCGCTATATCGAGGAACATCTGGGCTCCATCCGTAGCGATCTTCTTTATTTCATCCTTAGACTTCTTAAATACCTGCTCCCTCTGAGCCACAGACGTGGAGTTATAGAGGTGGACGATAGGGTTCTTAGCCCCCTTAAGAGCGTCGAAGGTCTTACGGATGATATGTTCTCTGGACTGAGTGAGGACCTGAAGCTTTACGTCGTCAGGAACCAGATCCTGGTCTATAAGGGTCCTCAGGAACTCGAACTCTGTGTCAGAAGCGGCAGGGAAGCCGACTTCTATTTCCTTAAAACCAAGCTTTACGAGGTACTTAAAGAATTCTACCTTAGTGTCCAGGTCCATAGGAACTACCAGGGCCTGGTTGCCGTCTCTCAAGTCTACGCTGCACCAGGCAGGAGCCTTATCTATGTGATCTTTCTTTACCCAGTCGTATGTGACGACGGGAGGCTGATAATACTGAATATCATACTTAGAAGCGTTGTCCATAATAAATTCCCCCTAAAAATTCATTTCCGCGAAAAGGGTATAAAAAAATCTCTTCGCGATAACTGATCGCAAAGAGACGAAAACTTACACGTGTTTCCGCGGTACCACTCTTCTTGGTTTCACCTGATCTATATTAGTCCCGGCTTTATTACGGATACCGGGGCAGGGAGGTGAGACCCACTCATCCATTCCCGCTCAGGGGTGAGACACCGGAAAGCCTTATCGCCGCGGCACTTCCACCTTACAGCCGCTCTCTGTGGCAGACGATCCGATTTATTCCCGTCATCGCGAAAACAATTTATTAGTATTATAGAAGTTGTATGCATTTATGTCAACGATTTTTATATCTTTTACAAAAGTGATACCGATTCTTTGTTGACTCATAACAATTTTGTCATGTGAAATACTTATAGAGAAAGCCGGAGGCACATACGCCTTCGGCTTTGCTGATCGAATATTAAATTGTGGTTAGCAAATGCCTAAGGCTTTCAGCTTCACGACCCGGTAAGGCTTGAAGATAAGGCCCAGGCTCTGGTTGTATGTTCTGAAGCTCCAGGTAGCTGTGGCTGAGTAGCGCTTATGGTGCTTCTTAAGGTACCTTCTCTCGACTCCGCCGAAATCAGCTATGCCGTATTCCTTAACAGCGGCGATGAGGTCGTTATTGCATGTGATAGGGCGGTCGAACTCGGTATATGCCGTACCGACGTACTTAGCCACATGTGAATCCGATCCTCCTGTGCACTGCAGACCGTATCTATCTGCCAGGCTGCGGGCGAGCACGTTCGACCTTATGGTCTCGCATGTATTGAAACCCTCGAGGAAATCAACATCTTTAATAAGGTGCATGTTCTTCAGGAATCTCCCGTAATACATGCAGCTGGCTCCCTGCATACCGAATGGGTGAGCCAGGCCGAGAACTCCGCCATAGGAATGAACTAATTTAATCAGGACCTCCAGTTTCATACCTCGTACTGTAAGTATGCTGAGGTGCACATCATCGGGCATGATAACGAGGACATGACCCGCGTCACACGTGTCGTATTCTATTCCCTTAAGGACTATGAAGCCCTCCGGCATTTCATCTCTGTGTTTCAGCCAGTGCTCATAACCTCTATAGGAATCGTGATCCGTCACGAGCATTCCATCGAAACCCTTACTCTTCAATATCTCTGCGTACTCTCGGATGTGGATCCTGGCATCGATAGAACCCTCTGTCGTGTGACAGTGCAAATCGAATTTCATTAAACAGTCATCAGTCCTTTCAAATGTTCGCGAAGATTAGCTTTTCACCCTTATTATACCCAAATAGGATCGCCATACAAGAAAAGTAAATGTGAACTTTTTGTTAATTATCAGAATTTTCCGAATTATCAGATTTTCTTACGGTGTTATTCCTGTATTTTATACCCT
Source organism: Eubacteriales bacterium (assembly GCA_029009055.1). Lineage (GTDB taxonomy): Bacteria > Bacillota > Clostridia > Peptostreptococcales > Anaerovoracaceae > Aminicella. The sequence continues at coordinate 60,110 of JAQXJR010000033.1, forward strand.
TATATATCTGTATGATCAGGGTAGGGATGAAGGACAGGATCCACACATATATGAGCAGATGGCGGTTCAGCATGGCTACTCCGAATGCCTCAGAGAAGAAAGGCATCATAATGATAACATGCAGGAGAGCGGCGCCGAGCACGAAAGCTCCTATTGAATATATGTTTGAGAACAGGCCCAGCTTGAATATCCCTTCCTTACCTCTGCAATTGAAACCGTGCCAAAGTCTGGCCAGACAGAGGGTGGAGAAGGCCATGGTGGATCCCGCTACAGGTCCGAATTTCACACCGCTTATACCCAGCATGCCGGCTATAGGTGTTCCTAAGCCTATGAGAAAGGCTATTATGGTAACTATGGAAATAAGCAGGCCGGTTAGGCAGATGCTCTTCACAGTCGGCCTATTCAGCACAGACTCCGATCTGGCTCTCGGCTTCTCATCTATTAGTGCGTAGTTCAAAGGCTCCATGCTTATGGCCAGGGCAGGGAGGCTGTCCGTGATCAAGTTAATGAACAGGAGCTGGACCGCTGTAAACGGCATAGATAAGCCGGCTATCGAAGCAAATAGCACCGCTACTATCGCTGCCGCGTTTCCTGACAGCAGGTATGTTATGGCGTTCTTAATGTTCTCGTACACGTTCCTGCCGTTAAGCACAGCCTTAATTATAGTAGCGAAATTATCATCCGTAAGGATCATGGACGCGGAGTCCTTCGCCACTTCTGTCCCGGTTATACCCATGGCGACGCCTATATCAGCGCTCTTAAGCGCCGGACCGTCGTTCACGCCGTCTCCTGTCATAGACACGATCTGGCCTTCATCCTGCCAGGCTTTAACTATCCTTATTTTATTATCAGGTGACACCCTGGCGTATACGCTGATCGTAGGAAGCTTCTCTCTGAGCTCATCATCTGACATCTGATCGAGCTCAGCTCCCGTGACTGCCAGGTCGCCATCCTCCATGATCCCTATGCGCCTAGCTATAGCTGACGCCGTGACCTTATGGTCTCCCGTGATCATGATCGGCTTTATCCCAGCTTCCTTACAGTCGAATACAGCCTGCTTGGATTCTTCTCGCGGAGGGTCGACCTCTGCCATAAGTCCTATGTACTTAAGATCATTCTCATCGTCGTATGTGAGGTCCACGTCATCGTCGTAAGCCTTCATAGCAAAGGCGAGCACGCGCAGGCCATTGCTGGAGAGCTCGTAGTTCTTCTCCGCTATCCGTTTCTTCTGTTCTTTTGTCAGATTTATAGACCGGCCGAGTATCACGTCTATGGCGCCCTTCGTGAACATGACGTATCTGCCATCGAATTCGTGGAGAGTGCTCATGAGCTTCCTGTCAGAGTCGAACGGCACTTCTGAGAGCCTCGGGTGACTGGACTTTATATCCTCGTAATCCCCGTATTTCTTCATATAGTAGTCGACGAAAGCTGTCTCTGTAGGGTCTCCCGTGGTTTTACCATCTACTATAGCTGTGTCGTTACAAAGTATGGAAGCCAGGCTCAGGGCCTTCTCTTCGCCTTCGACTGCCTCTTCATACTCTACAGTCATCTTATTCTGTGTGAGGGTACCGGTCTTATCTGAGCAGATCACCGATACACAGCCCAATCCTTCCACAGCGTTCAGGTCCTTAATGATGGCGTTCTGGCCGGCCATCCTCTTCGTCCCGATAGCCAAAGATATGGTTATTATGGATGATAAAGCCTCAGGAATAGCTGCTACTGCCAGAGCCACAGCGAACAGCAGGGCGTCGAGGACCGGCATGTTCCTGAAAATGCTGAGCCCGAACACTATAACGCTGATGATCATGATAGCTATGGAGAGTTTCTTACTGAAATTATCCATGGTCACCTGAAGTGGTGTCTTCCTCTCACTGGTATCTTCCATGAGAGTAGCTATCCTGCCGAGCTCAGTGTTAACACCTGTCCCGGTTATTACAGCGCGGGCTCTTCCGTATGTTACCAAAGTCCCGGAGAATACCATATTATCCTGGTCTCCTAGCGGGACACTTTCATCATTTATTATCTGATCGGATTTCTCTGAGCTTACGGATTCACCGGTAAGAGAGCTCTCATTAGTCTTAAGGTTATGGCATTCTATGATCCTGCCGTCGCCCGGTATAATGTCTCCGGCATCCAGGACCGCTATATCGCCGGGAACCAGTTCTTCTGCCGGTATTATTTTCTGGACACCGCCGCGGATGACCTTAGCCTCAGGGGAAGACAGTTTCTTCAGGCTCTCCAGGGACTTCCTAGCTTTCACGTTCTGGACCGTCCCCAATATAGCGTTCAAGATGAGCACAGCTATGATTATTACCGTGCTGTCAGCGTTTCCCGTCGCCATGGATATTATGGCAGCTATGATGAGGATGATAACTAGCAGGTCTTTAAACTGGTCTAGGAAGATCTGTATTATGTTCTTCTGTTTCTTCTCCGGCAATTTATTGCTGCCGAACTTCTCCCTGTTCTCCCGGACCTTATCTTCGCTAAGGCCATCAGCAGACGACCCGAACTCCAGGAATATGTCCTCAGGAGCTCTGTTGAAAAACTTCTTATCTGATGCCATTAATATTCCTCCTTATAAGCACGCGCCGTATCTATGAGCAAAACGCAGACGCGGCATTTCCTTCCAGGCTTAAACGCGATATGACTAAACAAAAAAGACTTCCAGACGGCGCGCACTATAAAACATACGCGCCGCCTGAAAGTCTCGCTGTTTCATGCAAATGCGGGCAATAGATGCCGTACTGACGCAAGTTGCAACGGCTTATGCCGCCGGCTACTCCCTTTCAGAATAATCGTTGTTATTTTATACCATTAATTATAGGATCGTTCAAGCGAAATCCAAGAAAATATGATTATTTTTACCAAAACTTCATAGAATGCCCTGAGAACGAGTACATATTACCAAAATCGTACTGATATTACTAAAACAGCTATTTATCATTCTCCTCCATCACCTGAGCTATGGTCTCTTCGACGGCCTTACCATATCCGGTCAGGGCAGCGAAAGGGGAAAACTGGGCCGCTCTCTCATGCAAGGTCAAATGGGCTCTCTTAGAAGATACATGATGCTGCTCAGATATAATATCCTTATATGGAAAGTCTTCCGGCAGATCGCCTAATAGATCACAGCTGTCAACCTGGCGGTTCTCAAGCTTAATATCTGTCATGCCTTATGTCCTCCGATCTGAGCGTTTCTCTCCATGGCTGTAGCTCCATCTTCCAGATCTCGCCCCTTAACGACTGCGTTCTTACCGAATTTCTTCTGGATGGAGAGAAGGGCCTGCTGGACTTTAAGTTCCTCTTCAGGGTCTTTATCAGAAAGGTCTGTGTATCCTCGCTTCTCTGGCCTGTCATCATCTATATCATCGCTCTTCGGACCGGATGAGGATGTTTCCTCCGCAGCCTCGTCTTCCTGACCCTGATCGAAGAAAGATAACTGCAGAGGCGCTTCTTCTTCAGCCTGTGATGATGGGATAAGATTTCCGGCGCTTATATATATCTTTCTTATAAGAAGATGAGGATCCGTTATCCTGTCGAAAACATCAGCTATAGCCTTATTTATCTTCTGCCCAGAAATGGTGTGGCTGCCGAAATTCTCTGATCCGTGAACGGGTGATGGCGCCATTCTGCCATAGAAATCCGCCTTAACCCCCTTCACATATTTCCGTCTGGCAGGATCTGCTAAGTTTTCAGTATCATATATTATGTCAACTGAGACGAGATCTGTCATCAACTCTTTAGACACCAGATCCATTACCATGGCGTCAGTCATTTCCAGGGTCACCAGCCTCGCCTTATCATTCTCATATGGTTCCTGCAGCACCTGTCCGCTGCTCACACTGTTAGATTTCGGCTTATATTTCTTTATTTCTTCTATGGTGCATGGCTCCCAGCCCCAAGCGTGGTCTATTAAGAGCTCAGCGTTCACCCCGAACAGCCTGTATAGGAGATCTTCATTATAAAACTCTCCGGGCTTTCCTAACGAACACCTGGCTACATCTCCCATGGTATAAAGCCCGTTAGCCGCGAGTTTCTTAGCCGTTCCTCTTCCCACACGCCAGAAATCAGTGATAGGCTGATGGGTCCACATGTGCATTCTGTAAGACATCTCATTCAGCTCAGCTATCCTGACACCGTTCTCGTCAGCCGGCTGATGTTTCGCATATACATCCATGGCTATCTTAGCTAAGTACAGGTTAGTGCCAATACCGGCTGTCGCTGTGATACCAGTCGTTTTAAGCACATCTTCTATCAGCATCCTCGCGAACTGCCTGGCTGTCTTATGATATGTATTAAGGTAGCCTGTGACATCTATTAAGACCTCATCTATGGAATAAACGACCAGGTCATCCGGCGAAACATATTTAAGGTATACCCTTAATATCTCCGTGCTGTATTTTATATAAAAAGCCATCCTCGGCTTAGCAACTATATATGAGAGTTTCAATGAGGGATCTTCCATCAACCGGTCGTAATCATCCGATTCGCCCCTGAATATATGACCAGGCGCCTCAGCTAAACGCTCAGCGTTAATATGCCTTACTTTCTGGACCACCTCGAAAAGCCTAGGCCTTCCCGGGATCCCAAATGCCTTAAGGGCAGGGGAAACTGCCAGGCATATGGTCTTATCCGTCCTGGACTCGTCAGCTACTACCAAATTAGTGGTTAAGGCGTCCCTCTTCCTCTCGGCGCACTCTACCGAGGCATAGAAACTCTTAAGATCTATGCAGACATATATTCTGTTTTCGGATCCAGTCGTATTAGACTTCAATTTCCAGCCTCGTTTCGTATGTTTATCGGATGACAGAATTATAGCACGCAAACATATGTTCTCGCAAGAGCCCGGAGGGATGCGACGCGTGCTCCCTTTGCGGGAGAAGGGAATAAAGCGATGGAAAATTTTTACACGAATATAAGGTTCACTAAAACCATGTAGATAATAGTCCCGCCCGCTATAGAAACCAACATCTGTTTCCACCACAGCTGGAGGACGACAGTAGCGCAGGAGGCGATGATCTCAGGCGCCAGGGAAGACGCGCTCGTAACATCTATATTTTTATAGCAGTAGATCACGAGCATGCCGAAAACCGCCGCCGGAAGGACTTTCCCCAGATAATCTATAAATTCCGGTATTTTCTTACCCTCAGGCAAAAATATAAAAGGGATGAAGCGGGTCAGCATGGTGGCCAAGGCCGCGAGGAGAATAACTATTATGCTTTGGGCTGTCGTCATTTTTCATCCTCCTGAGCGTTCCAGAACACATCCAACTTAGGCTTTGCTAAAGTAAGAATAACTAAAATTGAGATCATAGATGGTATAAGGAAATCATCCGGGCCGAATATGAGCAGGCAGGCGAGGGACGCTGCCAGTCCGGCGAAAGAGCTCGCGTGATTCTTTTCTTTAGAGAAATTATCGGCGAATATCGACAGGAACATGGCTGTCATCGCGAAACCAATGCCCTTAACATCGAACTGTATGAGGCTGCCGAACAAGCCGCCGCACATGGCGCCCAGGACCCATGAGAGCTGATCCAGCAAAGAGACCCAGAAATAGAACCAGCCATGGTCGACTCCTCGTGGTATCACCGCCGAACTATTGACCGCGAACGTTTCGTCACTCATAGCAAAGATAAGATAGAACTTCTTCTTCCCGACTCCTCTGTATTTTGAAAGCATAGCGAGGCCGTAAAACAGATGCCTGGCGTTCACCATGAAAGCCACGAGGAAGGCAGCCAGCGGGTCGAACGAGCCGAGCAGCATGTCCGCGACTATGAACTCTACTGATCCTCCGTAAATCACCATAGCCATGAACATAGGGTATATGAAACTGTAGCCGTTAGATTTCATCATCAGCCCGTACGTAAGGGAGAGGAAGAAATATGCCCCCATTACAGGTATGCTGTGGGGAAAGGCAGCTTTCAACGCAGCGGATGCCTCACCGTGATTATATAAATTATTATCGTTATTCGTTCCGGAACTCATATTTATCTAAATCATTTTTATTAACAAAGCGTGTTAGGGTTAATTTAACATTAGTTAAATCGCATTTCAATTATATATTTCCCAACTAAGTAAATAGATAATATACTCCTGCTTTATATACATTTATGAAATAAACATATTTTCGTAATAAGTTGAATTAATAACTAATAAAATTCAATAATTTTATGAAATAGTGCCCTGAATTCGGGAAATAATAAAGAATTCTTCATAAACATTTTTATAGGGAAAACGAACATTTCCGGCTCGGTGGGTTATACTTAAATCAGTTATTGAACATCCACTAGGAGGATATTATGAATATAAGTATTGCTAAGAGGACTAAACGCGTAGCGGCCATCCTTCTGACCGCCGCCATGATCTCAGGCCCGGCGACGCCCGCGTTCGCGGCAGGCCAGTACAAATATGACGCGGCTAAGACCAGTCAGAGCCAGGGGGAATCGACCGAACAGATATCTTATGTGCCTGATCAGCTTCTAGTCACATTCAGCGGTAAGACTTCTAATTCCGCTATAGAATCTACTGTAAATAAAGCTGACGCCGATGTGTCGGATATAACGAAGATGCCGGATGGTAAGAAGGCAGCCCTGATCACCACAGATAATGACATGTCGGAAACCGCGGATACACTTAACTCTAAGAAGAGCGTAGTTAAGGTCCAGCCGAATTATATTTATAAAATAAATTCCGATGAGACTAAAGATCCTTATATGGATCCTTCTAACGCTCCGGAATATCAATACCAGATTCCTATGGTGAAGGCGGAAGAAGCCTGGAACGAGCTGGAATCTAAAGGTATAAAGAACAGGACTGTCGTAGCGGTCCTGGATACGGGAATAGATACAGGTCACGAGGATCTTAAGAGGAACGTGATCCTTAATAACGGCTTCTATCATAGCACCGCCCGCGGCGAGGAGAGTGAACTCAGCGGTGACAGCGGCGAACACGGAACTCATGTATCCGGCATCATTGGAGCTGAATATGGTAACGGTAAGGGAGGAACCGGAGTGGCTTCAGGCCACGAGAACGAACTGGTCTCTATCCTTCCGGTCGGCATCAGTTCCGATGGTGAGACCATGACATCAGCGGCTATAATAGACGGCATAAACTACGCTGTAAATAATAAAGCCAGAGTCATAAACATGAGTTTCGGCAGCTCCGGAAAAGATGAAGCAGTGGCTGAAGTAGTGAAGAGCGCTTATGATAATGGAGTCGTGCTCGTGGGAGCATCCGGTAACAGCGCTTCCGACTCGTTCGATAACCCGAACAGCTATAAACAGGTCATTTCTGTCAATGCCTGCAACTCTAAGGGGGCAGCGGCATATTACTCCGATTATGGGACTTATAAGGACATAACAGCCCCGGGAACCCAGGTCTACAGCACGGTCCCGGGCAGTAAATATGAGGCCATGAGCGGGACATCCATGGCATCTCCTGTAGTAGCCGGCTGCGCTGCCTTAGTGCTAGACGCCGACCCAGATCTCACTCCTGCTCAGGTATATAACATACTGTGTTCCACGACAGGCTCAGATGAATTCACGGATGAAAAGGCTTATGGGATAGTTAACGCCGAAGAAGCCGTGAAGGCAGCTCTGAACGCGGATAAGGATACCGCTCCTGAATCTATAACTATGAAAGAAACTAAGCTTGAACTTACAGAAGGGGAGAGCTACCAGGGGCTGGAAGTGCTGGTAAGACCTTCTGAATGCCTCGCTGACATAAGCTGGAAGAGCAGCGATCCTGATGTGGTAAGCGTAGATAGCGATGGAGACCTGAAGGCTCTTAAAGCGGGGAAAGCAGTGATTACTGCTTCATGCGGCGATAAGTCCGTTTCCTGCGAAATCTCAGTAGCAGAGGGAACCAGGGCTGAATCCATAGAGATAAAAACTCATAAGACTAATAATATCGTCGGTGTGGGAGATACTATAAATATGGACGCTCGCGCGCTCCCTGCCGACAGCACAGATAAGACACTCATATTCTCCAGCTCAGATAACGATATTCTGGAGTGCTCAAGCCTCATCACCGAGTCTGAAGACGGCCGCTTCGTGTGCGACTATATAGCGAGAAAACCTGGTAAGGTGTTGGTGACCGCTTCTACTCCTGATGGAAGAATAATGGCTTCCCAGGAAGTGACCGTGAAATATAAGCCATATAAAGTCAGCGTTATCAGCCCGAAATCCAAGATAAAGACAAAGATAGGGAAGACGCTCACCATTAAGGCTAAGATCACCAATCCAAAAAATGGAACAGACGTAGATGATCCATCTCTTAAGTGGACTGTAAGCCGTCCTTCGCGGGCTCAGACTCTATCGAAATCATATGATCCGGAAAGCTGTGTCTATACTATAAAACTTAAATGTCTGAAAGCCGGGAAACTCACTGTTAAGGCAGAAGCCTGCAATGGGCTTTCTACCAGCAAAGTGATAACTATAAGCACTCCTAAAGCGAAAAAGAAAACAAGCACAAAGAGCAAATCTTCAAAGAAGAGCAGTAAGAAGTCCTCAAAAAAGACAGCGGCTAAATCGACTAAGACCACTAAGTCTCTGACCTATAGTCTGAATAGCTACCACGCTAGACTGATACGTAAGAAGCGGAAAATATCGCTTCTTATCAATAACGCGCGCGGGACATCTGGTTATTCAGTCAGAATGACTAAAGACCAGGCTGAAGCCGCCAGGCAGCAGTTATTAGAAATGATCGCGGAGGATTATTCTTTGCTAGACCCGGATGATTACGCGCCGGAGGTCTATAAAGAGATAAAGAAAGAGTATCTGGCAATTCAGGAATCTATCAATGATATAAATGACCTCTATAGTCTCGCCCAGATTCTGGCATCAGAGAAGAATCCTGATACAGCCGCGTTCTTTAAGCACTATGATATGATGGAAGCTCTTATCGACCTTACGACATCGGAAACGGGGCAGAAGTTTAAAGCTTCATCTATCCGTAAATCATTTACTAAGCAGTACGATAAACTAGAAAAAGAGTTATCCGCCGGAGATTACAACACATACTATAAGGAGGAACTCCATAAAGCTCTGAAGAGCGCGAAATCTAAGATAAGTAAGGTTAAAGACGCGCGCACTGCCTGTGTAGCTTATAACGAATTGGGTATACTGTCAGACCTGGGCGATATAATAGATACCATTTATTATGATGACAGCGATGATGACGGTGGCGAAGAAGCTGTGTCTCCAATAATAACAGACGGTATGCTCCATGAGCCTGATGAAATCGAAACGAACAGCCTGGACAGTTTGGTAGTAAACAACATAGAACTCAATAATCTCAGGGACTATGAAACAAAGAAATTAAAGAAGTGCATCGACTTCCTGACGAAAAACGCTAAGAAAATGGGATATAAGGGAAATACTAAATCCCTGGCGAAAAAAATAAAGACGTCATCTGAGGAATATACGAAGAAATCAAAGAAATACAGTAGCGCTCAAGGCATAGTTTACGGCACGCAGAGAGAGATGATCCACTTATTCGATCTCACAGGACTGAAGCTCGGCCGCGATTTTCATTCCTGCAATAAGGCTGATGTGACCAGACTCCAGAATAAGATCGATAAATACAATAAATCGATAGACACCTCTAAATACACGAAAGAGAATAAGAAGAAGCTTAATAAACTCTATGATAAGGCGACGGCTCAGGCTCAGGATATCTTCTACTCATTCCAGGTCAGCGACGCTCCTTACGATAATTACGTGAAGGCTGTAAAGAAGATAAAGACCAAGTCTTCAAGCAAGGCTTCGAAGAAGTCGACTAAAAAGAAGTAGTTAGTATCGTTGCTCAAATAATGGAATTCTGCTCCGCTCGCGGATCCCGTAAGGGACCCGCGAGTTTTTCTTTGCGATATAAGGGAAAAATCCCTGAAGTTATGCTATAATCTGATGTAGAAGGGGAGGACTTCATTATGGCTGAGAACACAAGCGAGAAATGGGAATTCGTAGGTTTCGTGTGGCTGGACGAAGACGATGGCGATGAATACTATGTCAGCTGTCCATGCACTCCTAAAGAGAGGAAAGCCTTAAAGAAGATCAGCAGGCAGTCTGAGAATTATATACTTCAGTCAGAAGGTAAATTCGATGAACAGATGATATCGGATAAGATGGACGATGTCGTGAACACGAACGATAATCTGGCTGAGTTCAGGGTCAGGGCATACATGGCAGCTCTTCAGGGCGCTAAGAAATATGTTTCAGAGATGAGGCACGACGATCCTTCTAAGATAAAAGTCGGGAAGAAAGATATGCTCGCCGGGCCTGATGATAGGGAACTGAGAGTAGAAGTTCACTATTATAAGATGGATATCTTGTAAAATGTAAATAAATACTTGCATTAATAACCGTTTTTCTGTATAATTTTTTCTGTTGCAAATAAATGCATCACGGCGTCGGTTTATTTATCGAGTGGCTCATTACAGGAGTTTGAAAGTTAATTAAAAAACTCTTGACATAACCCATCAATCGAGTTATTATAATCGAGTCAGCTTCGAGAGATGAAGATGCTGCGAATATGTGCGGCTGTGGCGGAATTGGCAGACGCGTACGGTTGAGGGCCGTATGGGCAACCGTGCTGGTTCAAATCCAGTCAGCCGCACCATTAAGAAAGCCCGTTGTTTATAACAACGGGCTTGTTTTTTAACAATATGTCATCCAGCCGGCATGGCGGAACTGGCAGACGCGCAGGATTCAAAATCCTGTGGTGGCAACACCATATGGGTTCGATCCCCATTGCCGGCATTTTAATTTTTGTTATTATCGGAGGGTAAACATAATGGAATACACTAACTTACTGGCAGCCGCTTCTACAGCTGCCAACCAGCAGTCTATGCTTCCATCCATAATCCTTATGGTCGCTTTCGTAGCGCTCATGTACTTCATGCTGATCAGACCTCAGAGGAAGAAGGATAAGGAAACTAACGAGATGCGTTCCAGCCTTAAGCCTGGCGATCGTATCGTAACCATTGGAGGAATCGTCGGAACTATCGTTAAGATAAAGGAAGATTCCGTTATCATCGCTGTAGGCGCTGACAGAACTAAATTCGAGATCCAGAAATGGGGCATCTCTTCAATAGTTAAGGGTAGAAAGCCTGCCGCTGCTACTAAAGAAGAGAAAACTACAGACGAGAGTAAGAAGAGAAAGCCTAAGCGTCTGAATAAGAAGGAAGACGAGCAGAAGGAAGAGGCTAAGCCGGCTGCTAAGAAGGAAGAAGCTCCTGCTAAGGAAGCCGAAGCTAAGGAAGAGCCTGCTGCTGAAGCTAAGTCCGAAGACGCTGAATAATAAATCGCCATACATTTATATCTATATCCGATAGAAATATCGGATTTTTTTACGTTATGGCATTATTTTACCTAACATTTACTTCGTTTTTATTAGTTATCGCTATATTTAATACATAAGTTATTATTTTTCAAGGGGAACAAGATGAAAGCTAAGATTCAGAAAGTATTAAGTCTGGTAATAATAGCGGTTGTTTTGTTCGGCATGTTCGTATCCTATAAGGGCGTAGGCAGTGTAAAGAACCTTAAAGATTCCCTGAAATACGGACTAGATATCAACGGCGGAGTTTACGTCGTTATGGAAGCGGACACTTCCGGTATTAAAAAAGCCGATCTTAACAGCACTATGGAGCAGACGAAGCAGGTCCTGGAGCGCAGGGTAAACGCCATGGGTATTTCCGAGGCTACTGTTAACGTCGAGAACGGAAACAGACTCAGAGTAGAGATGCCTGGCGTTGAAAACACTCAGACCGCCATCGAGCGTATCGGACAGACAGCCAAGCTGAGATTCACGCTGGCTGACGGAACAGAAGTCCTGTCAGGAAGCGACATTAAGAACGCCGAAGCTGCTATGGATGATACGAACGGTGGATATAAGATCGTAATGCAGTTCACGTCTCAGGGCAGGCAGAAATTCGCCACAGCTACTGAGAGAGCAGCGTCCGGTCAGGTGAACCCTACAGTATCGGAAAACGGAACTCTGGTCGATAAGACCTCTATCGTCATTTGGCTTGACGACCAGATCCTTACAGCTCCTACCTGCGAGAGTAAGATAGACAGTGATTCCTGTGAGATCACTTCCAGAGGAGGCGGATACGCTAAGGAAGACGCTTCCACACAGGCTGCTCTCATTAAGGGAGGATCACTTCCTGTAGCCCTTCATGAAGTCGAGGCTTCATCCACTACAGCTTCTATCGGAGCAGACGCTCTCGATAAGAGTATTAAAGCCGGCGCCATCGGACTCATCCTGGTATTCGTGCTCATGCTCCTGATGTATAACGTCCTGGGTCTGTTCGCTGATATAGCCCTCATGCTTTACATCATGTTGGTACTGTGGATCATGGTAGCCCTGAACGGAGTGCTCACACTCCCTGGTATCGCGGGTATCATCCTCGGTATCGGAATGGCCGTAGACGCGAACGTAGTCATATTCTCTAGAATCAAAGAGGAGATCGGTAAGGGACGCTCTATCAGAGTAGCCGTAGATGAAGGTACTAAGCACGCCTTAGTAACAGTCCTCGACTCACAGATAACGACACTCATCGCCACAGTCATACTGTATGAGCTGGGAGCGACAGCAGTTAAGGGCTTTGCTCTTACACTGATGATCAGTATCATAGTCAGCATCTTCACAGCTGTAGTGATCACTCAGATATTCGTAGATGTATTAGCTGACTCTAAATTCGCTTCCTATAAGATGTTTGGCTGCAAGGCTGACGGAACTCCTAAGAATATCGTCACTAAGGAACTCCACTTCATAGAGAAGAGAAAGATATTCTACATCATCAGCGGCGTAGTAATCGCGACAGGAATCATTTTCCTCGGCGTAAGAGGTTTCAATTACGGAATCGACTTCACCGGCGGTACCATGATCCAGATGAATATGGAGAAGAAGGTACCTATTAAGGATATCGAGAAATCCATAGATAAGTTCGATCTTAACGAGTCTATCGTATACACGGGCTCCGGTGAGAAACAGGTGATCATTAAGACCACTAAGGCTCTTAAGACTGACGAGAGAACTGAAGTAACTAACGCTATAGAGAAGGAATTCGGTCTTACAGATAAGAACGTCATAGCTTCCAACGAGTTCGGACCTACAGTAGGAGAGCAGCTTAAGGGTAACGCTCTTAAGTCCATTCTGCTGGCAGCTTTGGGCATGCTTATTTACATAATCATAAGGTTCAGATCCTGGAAGTACGGTGTCGCGGCAGTAGCGGGACTCCTGCACGACGTGCTCGTCCTCATAGCCGTATACACTATATTCCACGTAGAGGTCAACAACCCATTCATAGCCGTCATACTGACCATAGTCGGATATTCTATAAACGATACTATCGTAATATTCGACAGGATCCGGGAGAACAGGAGACTCCTGAGAGGCCAGCCTCTTCCGGACATCCTGAATAAGAGCGTAAGCCAGACTCTCGACAGATCCATCATGACATCGCTCACGACTATTATAGCGATCATACCTCTGCTGATCATGGTCTCCAGCTCACTGGCGTCATTCGTAATGCCGCTCATGGTCGGAGTAGTCAGCGGAACATATTCATCCATCTGCCTCTGCACGCCGCTCTATTACGAATTCAACCGTAAGGAAGAAGCGGAGAGGAAGAAGGAGATAGAGAAGTCCAGAGCCAGGATCGAAGCTAAGAGAGCAAAGAAGAAGGCTAAGGCTCCAGCTCAGGCAGCGCTCCCAGAAACATCTGACGCAGCTGTTGAAGAAGCTAAGTCTGCTGAAGCAAAGACAGTTGAAGAAACTACCGCGAATAACGGTAGCGAATCGCCTCAGGCAGAGGATGCTCCGGCTCAGAAACAGCCGACGTCAACAAACAGAAAAAAGAGCGGTACTTCTAAGAAAGCCCGTAAAAAGAGCAAGAAGCGTAAGAAATAAACGCAAACTAAATATTTGTTAATTATTTACAAGCCGTGCCGGTCGCTTTACAATAGGAAGCGACCGGTTATGTTTTATTATTATTGAATTTTTAAGATGGAATCGAAAGCGAAATTTCTGGACGAGATCCAACATTATAAGATGTATAACACGGAGCTCATAGGCCGTGCCTATGATAAGGCTAAGAAGCTCCATAACGGGCAGCTCAGGAAGAGCGGCGAGCCTTATATCATCCACCCTATAGCAGTAGCTATCATACTGGCTAAGCTGGGCATGGACGATGAGACACTGGTGGCAGGTCTTCTTCACGACTCGGTAGAAGACACTGAGTACACCCGTGAAGACCTGGTAGAGGACTTCGGCGAAGAGATAGCCCTTCTCGTAGATGGCGTCACGAAACTCGGTACGCTGAAATATAACTCCAGAGAAGAGGCTCAGGCAGAGAACCTGCGTAAGATGTTCCTCGCCATGTCTAAGGATATTCGTGTGCTCATAATAAAGCTCGCGGACAGACTTCATAACATGAGGACCATAGAGTTCATGCCTCCTAATAAGATTAAGGAGAAGTCTGAAGAAACCCTGGAAATTTACGCTCCACTGGCAGACAGGCTCGGAATCTACATGATTAAATACGAGCTTCAGGACATCTGCCTTAAATATCTTCACCCTGAAATCTACGATACCCTGGAGAAGGAAGTATCCGCTAAGCGTGTCGAGAGCGATAAGACCATAGCTAAGGTCATGGATCAGATTGGTAAGACACTCGATAAGACGGGCATGCACTACGACCTCCAGGGCAGATCTAAACATATATACAGCGTCTATAAGAAGATGGTCCTCCAGCATAAGCAGCTGGACGAGATATTCGACCTTACGGCTGTCCGCGTGCTCGTGGACTCCGTGAGAGACTGCTACGCCGTCTTAGGACTGGTCCACACCATGTGGAAGCCTATCCCGGGAAGATTTAAGGACTACATAGCCATGCCTAAGCCTAACATGTACCAGTCGCTCCATACGACGGTGCTGGGCGATAACGGCGAGCCGTTCGAGATCCAGATCAGAACGTATGAGATGCACAGGATCGCTGAATATGGTATCGCCGCGCATTGGAAATATAAGCAGGGAGATATATCCGGCATCCAGGACGACGAGGACGTAAAGCTGTCCTGGCTGAGACAGGCTCTGGAATGGCAGCAGGACATGAGCGACTCTAAGGAGTTCATGGAGACCCTGAAGATGGATCTTTTCTCCAAGCAGGTATTCGTGTTCACTCCTAAGGGTAAGGTAATGGACCTGCCGGCAGGATCTACGCCGCTCGACTTTGCTTTTAAGATCCACTCTGAGGTAGGAGCTAAGTGCGTCGGAGCTAAGGTGAACGGCCGCATGGTCCCTATAGACCATAAGCTGGATAACGGCGACATAGTAGAGATCGTCACTTCATCCAACGCGCCGGGTCCGAGCATAGACTGGCTTAAGATCGCCAGGAGCTCCACGGCCAGAAATAAGATCAGGCAGTACCTGAAGCGGCAGAATAAGGGCGATGAAGTCACGCGCGGTAAGGACGCGCTGGATAAGTTCATCCGTAAGAAGGGGAAGGACCCTCAGTTCGTCGCTAAGACTTCATATATAAACCGCGCCTATAAAGAAATGAAGTTCGCGGACGCCGACGAGGCTTACACGCAGATAGCCCAGGGCGGAACGCTGCTGAGTAAATTCGCTAATCTGCTGTTCTCATACTACGACGAGGACGTACAGAGAGACGAGAGACGCCGCAAAGAGAAAGAAGAAGCTCTTCTTAAGAAAGCAGCTGAAGCCGCTCCGGTGCATAGAGACAGCTACAGCAGTAAGGAACCGGGTATCGTACTGGAAGGCGCGGAGGATGACATGGGTATGCTCATCAGGCTTTCCAGGTGCTGCAACCCTGTTCCTGGAGACGAAATCGTTGGCTTCATCACTAAGGGAAGAGGCATATCTGTCCACAGGAGAGACTGTAAGAACATAACATCTCTTCCTCCGGAAGAACATAACAGACTCATAAATGTTAAGTGGCGCTCCGAAGAATCAGGTAAGGCTTATACGGCTGATATCTGCCTGGAGTGCGCCGACAGGAAGGGACTCTTATCAGATATTTCCAGAGCTTGCGAAGAGTTCGATATCATGATAGATAAACTTAACGGTAAACATGGTAAGGACGACTTACTCATCCTGAACGTTACCCTGGACATAGAAGGTAAGGAACAGATGAGGAAGATCATGGGGAAACTCAAGCAGGTAGACGGAGTCTTGAGAGTTTACAGAGTCTGACGCTTCATAAACATATTTATTTTCAGAGGGGTAGAAATGCAGGTATATAACTACATAACGAGTCCTATCGGAACAAACACATATTTGGTAACAGACGAGACTAAGAGCGCTTTCATCGTAGATCCGGGCGAATTCTCCCAGGATCTGGCGGATAAAGCCGCTGAAGACGGTCTGGAAGTAAAATATATCATCCTGACCCACGGACACGGTGACCATATAGGAGGAGTGGCTAAGTTCCAGGAACTTTATCCGGAAGCTAAGGTCGTAGCCTCTGAGAAGGAGAAGGATTTCCTGAACGACCCTAAGCTTAATAACTCTCCTTATATCCTGGGAAGAGCCGTAACGGTCCAGCCTGACATCCTGGTGAAGGATGGAGATACCATGTGGATAGGGAACATGCATCTGGAATTCAGGTCGACTCCGGGACATACTCCAGGCGGAATGTGCATAGTTACAGGAGGAGCCGTATTCAGCGGCGACACTCTGTTCAGAGCGTCTGTCGGAAGAACGGATTTCCCATATGGAAGCACAGCTGACCTTATTAACTCCATAAAGACGAAGCTCCTGACCCTGCCTGATGACACTATCGTCTATACAGGACATATGGATGTTACTACCATAGGATTCGAGCGCAGGGTGAACCCTGTAGTCGGCGCTATCAGGTGGTAGACCGGGAGACTGCTGTGACGACATACGATAACTTCGAAAACGATTTTAAGATAAAGATTAAGATACACGGCGACGTGAAGCTTCCCCTTATGAGGGAGCTCATAGATGAATTCATGCCGCCTGAGCATTACGAACTGCTGCCGGACGACGGATTCATAGCCGATGACTGCCTTCATATAAATTTAAGCGGCTCCGCAGATAAGGACGAAATTAAGAGAGAGCTTTTCCGCGACCTCTACGCCGTAACTGGCTATAAGCCGGATTGGGGTATCTTAACAGGCGTGAGACCCGTAAAACTCGCCGGAGAACTCATAGATAAGGCTTTGCTGGATAAGGGCATAAATCCTGATCAGGCTTCATATTCCGAACTCGATGAAGCGGCGGAAGAAGCCGAGAGGACTTTCCTCAGGGATTATCTTCTATCTTCTGATAAGGCAAGACTCATAACGGATACGTATAAATACCAGATCTCATCCATGGGAAGGCCGGCGGATAACAGCCTGGGGATATACCTAGGCATACCTTTCTGCCCGACCCGCTGCGTCTATTGTTCTTTCGCGTCCAATCAGGTGCCTGAAAGCGAGATAGAGAGATATCTGCCCGCGCTCCTTCACGAAGTCGAGTACTGCGGCAGGAAAGTGCCTGTGTACGGCATGGTCCCTGAGTCCATTTATATTGGCGGCGGCACGCCGACATCTCTAAACGCTGAACAGCTGAAGATCCTCATGGAGAAACTACACGATTGCTACGATTTCTCTAAGATAAAAGAGTTTTGCGTGGAAGCGGGAAGGCCTGACACCATAGACAGGGAGAAGCTCCACACACTTAAGGACGCCGGAGTAGACAGGATCAGCATAAACCCTCAGTCCATGAGGCAGAAGACCCTGGATCTTATCGGAAGATACCACACGCCTGAAGATATAGCCGAATCTTTCGCCATAGCTAAGGACGAAGGCTTCGACGTCATAAACAGCGACATCATAGCCGGCCTTCCGGAAGAGACGCCGGAAGATTTCGACTACACGCTCGAGAAGGTCCTGGAAATGGGCGCTAACAACATAACCGTCCATACCTTAGCCGTTAAGAGGGCTTCCAGGCTGAAGAACGTCGATAAAAACTATCATTATAAGGCGGCGCGCACGGTCGCCCAGATGCTGGCTGACAGCCGGGAAATGCTTAAGGCTAAGGGTTTCAAGCCTTACTACCTCTACAGGCAGAAGCACATGGCCGGGTCATTCGAAAACACCGGTTACTGCCTGCCGGGCGCTGAGGGTCTCTATAACACCCGGATCATGGACGAGCACCAGAGCATCCTGTCTCTAGGGGCGGGCGGCATCTCCAAGCGCTACTACCCGGAGAACGACCTGATCGTAAGAGTCCCGAACGTGACGAATTACAGGGAATATATAGACAGGATAGACGAGATGTGCGGGCGGAAGGAAGAGAATTTCTTCACGAAGCACACTCCTAAGTCCAGATAGCAAAGAGGACCCATGCGGTCCCTCCCGTCCGGGCAGCCCGGCGGAAGCCGGAGGCAGGAACGGCGGGATGGCTTTGCTACATAAAGAAAGTCAAAAAATAAATTTACCATAGATAGTAAAGGGGAATGAAAAATGAGTATAAATGCTCCTAAGGGAACTAAAGACATAATGCCTGACCAGATCTATAAATGGCACTACATAGAGAGGAAATTCCGCGACATCTGCAGAAGGTTCGGATTTAAGGAGATCAGGACTCCTATGTTCGAGCACACAGAGCTTTTCAACAGAGGAGTGGGCGACACGACCGACATAGTCCAGAAGGAGATGTACACATTCGAGGATCACGGCCACAGGAGCATAACCCTGAAACCTGAGGGAACGGCATCCGCCGTAAGAGCTTTCCTCGAGCATAACGCTTACGCCGAGTCACAGCCGACGAAATACTATTATATAACGCCTTGCTTCAGGTACGAGAAGCCGCAGTCCGGCAGGCTCCGCGAGTTCCACCAGGTCGGAATAGAGACATACGGAACACCGAACATGATGGCAGACGCGGACGTCATCACGCTGGCTCACGACTTCCTGGAAGAGATGGGCGTTAAGAACATAACCCTGGAGATAAACAGCGTCGGCTGCCCTAAGTGCAGGGCTAAATACAGACAGGCTCTTCAGGACTTCCTCAGACCTCACTACGACGAGCTCAGCGACATCAGTAAAGACAGGTTCGAGAGAAATCCTATGAGGATCATAGATTCTAAGGATCCGGACGACCAGAAAATCGCTGAGAACGCGCCGGTCATGCTGGATTACCTCTGCGATGACTGCCGCAGGGACTTCGAGGAGCTTAAGGCTGACCTGGACGCTGTGGGAATAGAGTATACAGTAAACCCGAAGATCGTCCGCGGCCTCGACTATTACACGAAGACGGCTTTCGAGTTCGTGTCTGGAAGCATAGGAGCTCAGGGCACCATCTGCGGAGGCGGAAGGTATGATAACCTCGTGGAATCCCTGGACGGACCTTCTGTACCGGGCGTCGGATTCGGACTAGGCATAGAGAGGCTTCTCATCCAGATGGACGTCGACGGAGCGGAGATCCCGGAAGACGATAATACAGACGTGTTCGTAGCCGTAAGGGGAGACGAGGCCATGAAGTCAGGACTGAAGCTCATGGCGGAACTCCACAGGGCCGGAGTCTCAGCCCAGATGGACTCTTTACAGAGAAATTTCAAGGGCCAGTTTAAGTACGCTGCCCGCGTGAACGCTAAGTACACTATAGTAATTGGTGACGATGAGCTGGCTAAGGGTACGGTCCAGCTAAAGAACATGGACGAACACGAGCAGCAGGAAGTTCCTCGCGATGAGATCGTGGCTAAGCTGGTCGAGCTGACTGTAAAGTAGGTCTGACCGTAAAATAAGTAAATCGCTAATTTTAAGATAAATATCGCTTTATAACTAACATTAAAAATCAGAACGGAGTTTAACATGTCTGAGCTTTTTAAGAGAACCAATATGTGCGGAACGCTGAGAGCGGCCGATGCCGGTAAGGACGTCGTTCTCAATGGCTGGGTCGACAGGCAGAGAAGTCTGGGCGGACTCATATTCGTCAATCTCAGAGACCGCACGGGTATAACCCAGATCGCCTTCGATGAGAACACACCTGAAGATGTATTCCAGCTGGCAGAAACGCTGAGAGGCGAATACTGCGTAGGCGTTAAGGGAACTGTGCGAGAGAGATCCTCTAAGAACCCTGATCTTCCAACAGGAGATATAGAGGTAGCCGCTAAGGAACTCGTCCTTTATTCTAAATCAGAAACCCCTCCTATTTACGTTAAAGATGACGACCAGGTAGATGAGAACCTCAGACTTAAATACAGATACCTGGACCTGAGAAAGCTTAAGATGCAGCAGAACCTCATGTTCAGGCATAAAGTCACAAAGCTCGCCCGTGATTATTTCGATGAGCAGGGCTTTAACGAGATAGAGACACCTATGCTGGTTAGATCCACGCCTGAGGGCGCGAGAGACTATCTCGTCCCATCCAGAGTGAACCAGGGCATGTTCTACGCTCTTCCTCAGTCACCGCAGCTCTTCAAGCAGCTTCTCATGGTCGGCGGCTGCGACAGATACTTCCAGATCGTTAAGTGCTTCAGAGATGAGGACCTGAGAGCCGACAGACAGCCGGAATTCACGCAGATAGACCTGGAGATGTCCTTCGTGGACATGGATGACATCCTGGCTATACAGGAAGGCTTCCTGAAGAGACTGTTCCATGAGCTTAAGGGTGTGGAGATAGAAACGCCGCTGAGAAGGATCACATGGCAGGAGGCTATGGACCGCTACGGTTCAGATAAGCCGGACACCAGATTCGGATTCGAGCTCCACGACCTCTCAGACCTCGACGTTATTAAGGGCTCTGAGTTCGCCGTATTCCAGAACGCTCTGGCAGCCGGTGGAAGCGTAAGGGGAATCTGCGTCACAGGTGGTTCACCTGTCTACAGCAGAAAGAAGATAGATAAACTCACGGAAGAGACTAAGAAGTTCGGCGTGAAGGGTCTGGTATGGATCAGAGTAGAAGAGGGCGGAGAATATAAGTCATCCGTCGGTAAATTCTTCGACGCTGAAGCCCTTTCTAAGATCGCTGCTGAATTCGAAGCTAAGCCGGGCGACCTCATCCTCATCGCGGCAGATAAGAATAAGGTCGTATGGGATTCCCTGGGCTTCCTGAGAAGACACATAGCTGACCAGATGGGCCTGCTGGATCCAAACCAGTTCAACCTGCTCTGGGTAACAGAATTCCCTATGTTCGAACAGGACGAGGAGACAGGCGACATAAAGGCCATGCATCATCCGTTCACACACCCTATGAACGAGGATATTCCTCTTCTGGACACCGATCCAATGAAGGCTAGAGCAGACGCTTACGACATCGTCCTTAACGGTGTCGAGATGGGCGGAGGCTCCATCAGGATCCACGAGGACGACCTGCAGCAGAAGATATTCGACATCCTGGGCATCACGAAGGAAGAAAGCCGCATAAAGTTCGGTTTCCTGCTCGACGCGTTTAAGTACGGAGCACCTCCTCACGGCGGCCTGGCTTACGGCCTCGACCGTATGGTCATGCTGCTCACAGGCTCTAAGAGCATCAGGGACGTAATGGCGTTCCCTAAGAACCAGAACGCCCAGTGCGTGCTCAGCGACGCTCCAAACATCGTAGACCCGGCACAGCTGGACGAGCTCGGAATCAAGCTGGAGAGCGGAGAAGACCTGTAATTCTTTGCTATATAAATAAACTATAATAAGCGGCCTCAGCAAAGTGAAAAAAGTATCCATCTCTGATGGCCGCCCGCTTAAGGGGCTTCTGGCAACGGAAGCCTCTTTTCAGAATACGCGCGAAAAAGCCCGCCCCGAAAGAGAAATTTGAGAAATAGTTTAATATATGTTATTCTAGAATGAGAATATTTTGATAAACTGGTTTACTGTTATTAGAAAGACTGTATAAATATAATGAGTGATATCGGCATACTCGGAGGAACGTTCGATCCCTTTCATAACGGTCACTTATCTATAGCTGACACCGCTGTGAAAGACGCCGGGCTTAAGAAGGTCATTCTGATGCCCGCCCGGGTCAGTCCGTTTAAGATAGGCCGGGAAATGGCGAGCGACGTGGACAGGCTGAACATGGTGAAGCTGGGAGCGAATGGCCATAAGGGGCTCGAAGTCTCCACCATAGAACTTAACAGTGACGGCGTTTCCTACACTTATAAGACGCTTTCCATCCTTAAAAAATATCATCCTGACGATATTTTATGGTTTATAATGGGAACAGACCAGTTCATCTGTCTTGAAAGCTGGTATAAGGGACCTGATCTGCTGAGGGAATTTTCTTTCATATTGGCTGTGAGACCCGGTTTCGACGACCGCGTCACCCGGGATAAGATAGCCAGGTACACCGAACTATACGGGACCAGCGTGAGGATCCTTCACAACAGACAGCTGGACATATCATCCACTGACATTAAGAAAGCTGTAAGGGAAGGGAGAGACATATCAGACTTAGTCCCGCCCGATGTTGAAAGGTATATCTATGAACACAGACTCTATAGAGAAATACATTAAGAAGAATTTTCAGGCTAAGAGAAGGAATCATACATACGGCGTCAGGGATACCGCGATTTCACTAGCGAAGAGATATGGCGCTGATCCTGAGAAGGCGAGGGTAGCCGCGCTCTACCATGACATGGTGAGAAGAGCGTCCAACGAAATGATAGACGACTATATAGAAAACCACGGACTGGACCCTAAATATAAGGGGAACGCTAACCTGGCCCACGGACCTATAGCAGCTATTAAGATGAAGGAAGAATATGGAATAGACGACGAGGACATACTTAACGCCGTCAGATACCATACGACAGGAAGAGCGGGCATGAGCGTCCTGGAGAAGGTCGTGTTCCTGGCTGACGCCATAGAACCGAACAGATCATATCCGGGAGTACAGGCTTTAAGAGAAGCCGCGCTTCAGGACCTGGACAGGGCCTGCATGCTTTGCTTGGAACACACAGTACAGTACGTTAAGAGTAAAGGAGAAGTATTGGATGATCAGAGCCTGGCAGCTTATAACTATTTTAAGGACAGGCAGAACATCTGAAGAGAGAAGGAGAAAGAGATAATGGAGTCTAAGTTGATCGCGCTCGACGCGGCTAAAGCACTGGACAGTAAGAGGGGAAGCAATATTCTTATAATAGACGTAGCGGAGAAATCATCGTTCGCTGATTATCTGGTACTGGCGTCAGGAAGCTCTCTGAGGCAGGTAGCTTCTCTGGCTGACGAAGCCGAGGATAAGCTGGCCGAAGATGGAGTAGAGCTGAAGAACTCGGAAGGCTACGGGAACACAGGCTGGATCCTGCTGGATTTCGGCGATGTCATCGTGAACGTGTTCACGGAAGAGATGCGTGATAAATACAATCTGGAGAAGGTATGGGCCGACTGCGAGGCTGTTCCGTACGAATCTGATGTTAAAGAAGAAATATAATCAATTATTGTCAGGGAGTTTCACTAATGGAAGAGAAGTATAATTTTAAGGAAATCGAGAAGAAATGGCAGGATCGCTGGGAGAATGAGAAGACATTTAAGGTCACAGAGGATCCTGATAAGGAGAAATATTACGTACTGGAGATGTTCCCATACCCATCGGGAAAGCTGCACATGGGTCATGTAAGGAACTATTCTATCGGGGACGTCGTAGCTAGATATAAGAAGATGGAAGGATATAACGTCCTGCATCCAATGGGCTTCGACTCTTTCGGACTCCCTGCGGAGAACGCTGCTATTAAGAATAACATCCCACCTGCTAAATGGACATTCGATAACATAGAAGAAATGGAGAGACAGCTGAGGACTCTGGGTCTTTCCTATGACTGGGACAGAGAAGTTAAGACCTGCACTCCTGAGTATTACCGCTGGATGCAGTGGATCTTCATCCAGTTCTATAAGCGCGGCCTGGCATATAAGAAGGAAAGCCAGGTAAACTGGTGCCCTAGCTGCCAGACAGTGCTCGCTAACGAGCAGGTAGTAGACGGTAAGTGCGAGAGATGCCACACTCCTGTAGGTAAGAAGAAGATATCTCAGTGGTATCTTAAGATAACAGCATACGCTGACAGACTTCTCGCCGACCTGGATAACATGCCTGGATGGCCTGATAACGTTAAAACTATGCAGAAGAACTGGATCGGAAGATCCGAGGGTACTAACGTACTCTTTAAGATATACGGGAGCGATAAGGTCCTGAAGATCTTCACTACCAGAGTCGACACTCTGTTCGGCTGCACATATATGGTAATGGCTCCTGAGCATCCTTATGTAGACGAACTGGTAGCGGGAACAGAATACGAGAAGGCTGTTCGCGATTATCAGGACGAGGTCCAGCACCTTAACGATATAGAGAGGACATCTACAGTAAGAGAGAAGACTGGTGTATTCACAGGCAGATACGCTATCAACCCTGTAAACGGTAAGAAGATTCCTATCTTCATTTCTGACTATGTACTGATGGACTACGGAACAGGCGCTATCATGGCCGTGCCGGCACACGATCAGAGAGACTTCGACTTTGCTAAGAAATTCGACCTGGAGATTATCCCGGTAGTAGACCCTGGCAACCCTGATATAGACCTCTATAACCTGAAGGAGGCATTCGTCGCTGAGGGAACCATGATTAACTCAGAGCAGTTTAACGGTCTCAATAACCGCGAGGCTATTCCTAAGGTAAGAGAATGGCTGGGCGAGCAGGGAATCGCTGAGAAGCACGTTAACTATAAGCTCCGTGACTGGCTGATCTCCAGACAGAGATACTGGGGATGCCCGATCCCTATGGTTTACTGCGACGACTGCGGATGGGTCCCTGAGAAGGAAGAGAATCTCCCGGTAATGCTGCCTGAGGACGTTGAATTCACAGGTAAGGGAGAATCTCCACTCACGACATCAGCTCACTTCGTACATTGTAAATGCCCACACTGCGGTAAGGATGCTATCCGCGAGGTAGATACCATGGATACGTTCCTGGACTCTTCATGGTACTTCCTGAGATATACAGATCCTAAGAACGATAAGGCTCCATTCGACCCTGAGAAGGCGGCGTATTGGATGAACGTAGACCAGTATATAGGAGGCGTAGAACACGCTATCCTCCATCTGCTCTACTCCAGATTCTTCCAGATGGTTCTGTACGATATGGGCCTCGTTAAGGATCAGGAGCCGTTCGCTAACCTGCTGACACAGGGAATGGTATGTAAGGCAGATAAGAACGGTGTATTCGCTAAGATGAGTAAGTCTCTCGGAAACATCGTTAGCCCTGATGAGATCCTGAATAAGTACGGAGCTGACACAGCCAGACTCTTCATCCTCTTCGCAGCGCCTCCTGATAAGGAGCTCGACTGGTCCGACCAGGGTGTAGAGGGAAGTTATAAGTTCCTTAACAGAGTATGGCGTCTCGTGTATGAATATACACAGAAATTCAGCACGGAT
>JAQXJR010000034.1 GCA_029009055.1 Eubacteriales bacterium
GACATAGAGAGCATTTGGTTCACATTCCTTTCGTGGTTTTGTGGTTATTACTTAGAATGGAACAACCGATGCTCTTTTTCAATGTCTAATTTTCTCTTCTCTTATTTTTCATCCCCCAGAAATCCGTGAAGAACCAAATAATTGGATAAAACTTTCGATCTCTTCATAACACGCCTTCTTGAAAAATTTTTTTCATATTTCACCGCCATTTTAGCATGCGGGAATTTTCATATTTTCACAGCTTCATAAGAGATATGTAAAATGCAGATGAAAATGAGGACAGCCTTCGCTATCCCCAGAAATCCGTATAGAACAAAAAACAAGGCTGATCTGAAGTCAACTTCAGATCAGCCTTGATTTTATTACGTATCTGCCTTGATTTTCCTACAGCAGCGCGTCGCCGGCTTTCTTGATCTTAACGGTGAAAACTTCCCCAGCATCACCGGAATCACTGCCATTCGAACTGCCGCCGTTATTATCGGAATCGCCTCCGGCGGAGCCGGAAGCGTCGGCCGCACGGCGGACGCTGTATGTGCCGTACAGTAGGCCGCCAGCTGTGGCGCCGGATCCCGTTTCATCGAGGGTTACGGAGGCGCACACTCGGTAGCCGGATACCTGGCTCAGTTTCTCCTGGTTTTCAAGTCCCGCCAGAATATTATGATGCCGCCCGGCTTAAGCTTGGATGTGTCGCAAGAGTCGTCGGACACGTCGCAGACTTTCTTATAGTTCTTCGAGTGGCTGAGGTAGTACTGCCAGTTCGGCACCCAGCGCATGTTCATCTTCCCCTTATAATAGATGTCATCGTCATAGTAGCGGCTGACCATGCGGCCCACGTAATCCGTGCACCACATGACTTTCCCGTTCCAGACGTTCAGCCTGGCGTCGTTCATCTCGCCATCGCCCGAGCCCCATCCGCAGGCGTTCACCGCGTACACCGGCTGCGACCTCATCGCCATGACCGCGAGCCCGACCAGGACCGCCGCCGCGATCACCGCTATCTTCCTATTAATGACTCTATCTGACATCTTTGCCCCCTCGGCTATAAATTTTATTTATATTCTAACCATATCACTTAGCAAAGCGATTCTCAAGCGTATTCGACTCTGTCCCGCCGCCGGCTCCCTAGTGGATGCCGAATTATGAGTGGCTAGTTTACATAATTCGGCTTCATTTGCAATATAATTGAATTATCTGACATTTTTTGCTAAATTAGCAAATAGAATGGCCATATCCGAGATTTATTGCAAACGCCTGATCGATGGCCGCTGCCACAGAAATCAATACCGTAAAAAAACAGGAAATAAGTCAAATCACCACCCCACACACCGCAATTATAGAAAGGAGCCCCCCAGCATGCCTGAACTTCCGGAAGTCGAAACGGTCAGGAGGATCATCGAGCCGCAGATCGCCGGCCAGACTATAGTTAATGCAAAGATTCTGAACGCTCAGGTCATAGCCTATCCGGAGCCAGACGAATTCGCTGGCCTCCTGACCGGCCAGACCGTGACGAGTATGAGCCGCCGAGGGAAATTCCTCACCATACACTTCGCGAGCGGCGACCGGCTGACGCTCCACCTGCGCATGACCGGTCAGCTCCTAGTTACGCCCGCCGACTTCCCAGAGGCGAAACACACACATCTGATTTGCTCGATGTCGGTCGGCCGCGAGATCCGATACATCGACACGCGCCGGTTCGGGCGGTTTTGGTACCTGAAGGCGGGCGAGGCGGACACGGTGAGCGGCCAGGCGAAACTCGGCCTCGAGCCGTTCGACAGCAGGTTGACCGGCGAGTACCTGAAGAAACTCGGGCAGAGGAAAATCGCGGTGAAGGCTTTGCTGCTTGACCAAGGCGTGGTCGCGGGGATAGGGAACATTTATGCCGATGAGATTCTCTATGCCGCAAAGCTTTACCCTGGGGACCGGTGCTCCGACCTGCCGGGTGAGGCTTGGGAGCGGCTGGCGGCGGCGATTCCGGCTGTCATGCGATGGGGGATCGATGTGAACGAGATGACGCCCGAACAGTATCTCGCGGGTATGGGGAAGGAATACAGCAACATGAGCTATTTCAACGCGTACGGCCGGGCGGGGAAGCCTTGCCGGCGCTGCGGGGCGGCCATGGAGCGGAGGCGGATAAACGGGCGGAGCTGCTGCTACTGCCCGAACTGCCAGAAACCGATTTAGAGCCAATTTATAAACAGCGCCCGCAATAACCAAGGCTTGCTTCATGGCCAGGCCAAGACCGCAGTGTCGCAATCGAAATATAATCCCGAGGCGTTGTAATCTGTATTTAAATTGGAAAGAAATATTCGAAAGGAAATAAAATGAAAGGAACTATAACTTTAACGACCGCCCGCCTGACCCTGCGCATGGAAACCCCCGGTGACGCGGACATTCTTTACAAGGAGCTGGGCTGCGACCCGGAGATCACGAGGTTTACCGGCTGGAATCCGTACTTCACGCCTGAGGCTGCCAGGGCGAAAATCTGCGAGGACATGGAAAACGACGGTAAGGATTGCTATTCCTGGATCATAGAGATTGGCGGCACCCCGGTAGGATCCATCGGGGCTTACGGTTACGACCCGGACACATCATCCATCGAGATCGGCTGCAGCATCTTCCATTCCGAATGGGGCCAGGGCTACGCGTCCGAAGCGGTTTCCGCGGTCGCGCATTATCTGCTCGAGGGCGAGGGGCTTAACCGAGTCCACGCCTGGTGTCACGCCGGGAACTTCGGCTCAGCCCGGGTCCTGGAGAAGTCCGGCTTCCATCTGGAGGGTATCCTCCGCCAGGCCATGCGGGGCGGCGACGGCGAACTGGCTGATCAGAAGCTTTACGGCCTGCTGGCATCCGACCTCTCTAGCAAAACCAACTAGCTGTGCTTGCTGGGGCCGCGCCGGCGGCTGGACGGCTTACGCAAACTCTATGAACCGCGCCCGGGCGAGCGAAATCCCAATTCCACGAGCCCGACCGATGAAAACTAAATAAATCGTTACCCGAACAGTGCGTGGCCGAGATGGCGTAAATCCAGCTCCTCCGCGCGCTGTTTTTTTATAGGCATGATGCTGGCACAGCATATAGCAAAGCCAACGCGACGGCATCGCAAAGCACAATGCCATATCAAAGGCCGATGCCATCGCAAAACCTAAAGCCATTGCAGTGCCAGCCTATGTCACACAGAAAAGGAGACCCTAATGGAAATTAAAGCTAATTCATTCTTGGAGACAGACCCGATCGGGACCCTGATGCGGAAATACTCCATCCCATGCATCATATCCCTCGTCGTCGCCGCCCTCTACAACATAGTCGACCAGCTCTTCATAGCTAACGCCAGCTACCTGGGCTCATACGGCAACGCCGCCAACACAGTCGTGTTCCCGCTCACCGTGCTCGCCCTCGGAATAGCCGTCATGATAGGCGACGGCACCTGCGCCTTCGTCAGCATCTCCCTCGGCGCCAATGATAAAGAAGACGCCCACAGGAGCATCGGTAACGCCATACTGCTCTGCCTGATAAGCAGCATCGTGCTCACCTTGATATACCTAGTCTTCATGGATCCGATCCTCGCGGTATTCGGCGGTCGGGTAAACGCGGAGACATTCAAGCACGCTCGTGAATACTTCTTCTGGATAGCCCTCGGCGTCCCGTTCTACATGTTCGGCCAAGCCATGAACCCGATAATCCGCTCAGACGGCAGCCCGCGCTTCGCTATGGTCTCAACCGTAGCCGGCGCCGTTACCAACATAATACTCGACCCGATATTTATATTCCCGCTCCACATGGGCATGCGGGGAGCAGCCATCGCGACCGTGCTCGGCCAGATCCTGACCGCCGGTCTCTCCGTATGGTACCTTCTCCATATGAAAGCCGTTAAGCTCGAAAGGGGAAGTTTCGGCTTCTGGCCGCGCCTGATGAAGCGCTTCCTCAGCCTGGGAATCACCAGCTTCCTCGCCCAGATCTCCCTCGTCATCTCCATGGCGGCCGTCCAGAACATGTGCACGAAATACGGAGCCCTCGACCCTATATTCGGTCAGGCTCAGTACGCCCAGATCCCGCTCGCCGTCCTCGGAATCGTCATGAAATTCTTCCAGATCGCCATCTCAGTCGCTATAGGACTGGCCGCGGGCTGCATCCCTGTCGTAGGCTTCAACATGGGCGCCGGCCGTAAGGACCGAGCAAAGAAACTCTTCACGTATCTGCTTCTGAGCGAGGCTGCAGTCGGCCTCATCGCTCTGGTAATCGTTGAATTCTTCCCAAGGCAGCTCATCGGCATCTTCGGCGCCGGAAACGAAAGCGCCTACTACACCCAGTTCGCTGTAAAGAGCTTCCGCATATATCTTTGCATGATGGTCCTGTCCGTCGTGAATAAGGGGACGTTTATCTACCTGCAGGCTCTGGGGAAGGCCGGCCTCTCGACGCTCCTGTCCATGCTGCGTGAGATCGTGTTCGGTGTCGCCCTGCCGATCATAATGCCGCGCTTCCTCGGCCTCGACGGCATACTCTGGTAATTCCCGACCGCAGACATCCTGACGTTCATCGCCAGCGCCATAATCATAGTGAAGGTCTACCGCGAGCTCAGCGAACCCGCCCGCCGCTCATTTATGGAAGCCAGCCCGGCCCTGGATGAGGATTAGCCGCAAAGCCTTCCTGCCCCGCTGTCTCCGACTCTATAAATCATAAGAAAAAGCCAGATAAGGCCTGTCCCGTGGGACATTTTCACGCCTTGCCTGGCTATAATTATTTTCACATTCCCGGCAGTCAGCTCGAAATTCCGACGGTTCAATCCCGAATCCTGGCTGCCCTGCCCCGAATCTCGGCGTTTCAGCCCTGAATTCCACCGGTCCAGTCCTGTATCCCGGCAGTCCAATTCTGAATCTAGGCGTTTCAGCCCGGAAGGATGCCGATCCGCTCACTCAGACTATCTCGTAGCCATTCTCTCTCAAAGCTTCCAGCGCCGGCATAAAGTTCTCCTTCTTCACCAAAACGTAATCTGTGTTATAGGTGGACACGGCGAATATGCCTATCTTCTTATCCGCAAGCAGCTGCGCTATGGGTGCCAGGATGCCGATTAGCGAGAAGTCTAAAACGCCCTGAATGCGGAAGGCCTTCCAGCCATCGTCCCTTTCCACGCAGTCCTCCGGCGCCTGCTCCGTCTGGCACACCAGCGACAGCTCCTCGTCCGTCTTCCACACGAAGCAAAACTCCTGCTCCATGTACCCCGGATCTATCTCTCTCACTTTACAAACGCTGAAATCGCAGTCTATCGCCTTTATTTCCATCTCCCGCCTCCATTCATGGCTCCGCATTAAACACATTTTCATTATAACTCGTCATTAAAGAAATCACTGTCTATTCGTTTTACCTCATAGGTGTGTTCTACCGAAACGCCTACATTATGCTTTATCATCAGGCGCATCAGGGCAGGGCCATCTACTAGGACTATCTTTGCTCCCAATAGATTATTAGCGTATTCCCAGGCGCCTCTGGAGAACCTGGCTGTAGTAATGAACAGCCCCTTCTGAGCCTGCTGGCCTTGGAGAGCGCCGACGAACTTCTGAATTTCCGGCTTACCGACCGTAGAATCTACCGCCCACTGTTTTGCCTGGATATATATGCTGCTGAAGCCCAGCTGATCCTCTTTAATAATGCCATCGATTCCGCCATCATTAGAAGGCTGAGTCACCATCCCTGCCTCTTCTATACCGCTTCCGTAGCCCATCTGCAGGAGCAATCTGACAACTAAATTCTCGAACTCTGTCGGAGTAAGTTTCATAACTTCATCCATGAGGTCGCTGGCCAGCGTGTCATTTACCTGCTTAAAAGCCGCGTCTAAGTTTTCAGTTGGGGAAGCGTCATTATTCGTCCCCGCATCTGAGCTTGCTTCCTTAACCGAAGAAATTTCCTTAAAATTCTGATAAGCCTCGAACTGTTCCAGATACTTTAAGTCTATTTTATCTCCTGACTCCAGAGCTCTTTTACCGGTTTCAGTAATTCTATACCTTCCTCGAACTGGATTCTCGACCAGTCCGGCTTTATTAAGGTAAGTCCGAGCCCATCCCATACGGTTCGCATATGTGGTCTGCCTGCCGCTTGGCAGCATCTCAGAGAGATCCTCAGCAGACAGATTCATTCTCTTCGCGACTCCCTGCCTGACTTCCTTAGCAGTATGGAATTGTTCGTCTTGCAACTCCATGAGAAACTGTTCGAAAAATTCGTAAAACTTAGGAATAGACATAATTATTTACCCTCTCCGTTCATCGCTTTATACCCAGCCTTATCTTCAGCCGCGATCGGCATATCCTGCCCCTGCTCTGCCTGCCCGTAGGGTACATTCTGCTCCTTATCAGCAAAGCTGTTTATCCCGAGTCCGAAGTACTTATCGAAGAATGCTTTCAGCTTCTCGAGCACGGTCTGTTTCTTCTTCTCGCGGCTGCCGCCACCGCCAAAGCGTGACATAGGTGGAAGTACCCGGTCTATATCCGTCCCGATCTCCTTAACGCCTCCATCCCTGAAAGCGTTGGAAATAAAGTTTCTCGTCTCTTCCGGCTTCAGCCTCTCTTCCTGTATGATCTTATCCAGGTCTGTTGTCTGCTGCTCGCGGACGAAAGCCTGCCAGTCTTCCTGGACATTACTCTCGGCGTTAATAGTGTGCAGGAAATCTTCGATGAGCACCTTCTTACTACGAAGCTCTAAACTGGAACCTATAGCCCGGTCGATAGCCATTACGATCTCTTTATCTGTGCAGTTGGTTTCATGATATTTCTCGACCAGCATGAGGATATAATCGATATTCACCTCTATCTGCTTAACCAGCTCCATCTCGAAGATAACATCGTCATTGATATTTTCTTTCTCATCATCCGGCGGTCGGAACTCATCGCGAATATCCAGATATACGCTGGTATAATCCTGGAAATCCAATGGAGACAGGATCTCATTCCCGGCGAACTGGTCGAAGCTGGAGAGGATGTTGCGAAGACGCAGGATATTTCCGAAGGAGATAACGAAATCTTTCTTTGCTTTCTCGCCTAATATCTCAACGCCCAGAGGATACTTCTGTATGAGCAGAGCTATACGCTCCTCGTAACCGATTTGCTTCTTACCCTTATCGTCGGTATAGCCGTAATAATACTCATCATATGTTCGAAGCAGCACTATGCCGCTGGCGTCTTTATCGCCGAACCGCGAGATCGCTTCGTCCGTTTCCTTCTGGAGGTTGCGGAAGCAAACTATATTACCGTATGTCTTTATAGAGTTCAGGATGCGGTTGGTCCGGCTGAAAGCCTGGATAAGGCCGTGCATCTTCAGGTTCTTATCTACCCAAAGTGTGTTGAGTGTGGTAGCGTCGAAGCCTGTGAGGAACATGTTCACGACGATAAGAAGGTCGAGCTCCCTGTTCTTCATGCGCAGAGACAGGTCTTTATAATAATTCGAGAACTTATCCGCGGAAGTGTCATAAGCCGTGCCGAACATCTTATTATAGTCATTTATCGCGTATTCCAGGAAATCGCGGGAAGCCACATCCAGCCCGTTCGTGTCGTCTGAAGACTCATCATCCAGGAAATCATCTGTCGGGTCTTCGTTCGCGGCGTAGCTGTAAATAGTCGCGATCTTAAGCGCCTTCTCAGGATGCTCCACCATCTGCTTTTTAAACTCCATGTAGTAGAGCTTTGCCGCGTCTATAGATGAGACCGCGAATATGGAGTTGAAGCCGTTCAGCCTCAGCTTCTCCTTCTTCTCTTCCGTATCAGAATTCTTCGCGACGTCCTGAATGTTCATAAGCTTGGAGAATGTATAGAAACCCTCTCCACGCTTAGTCTTCTGGTTAAAATGATCCAGTATATAGCTGGTCACAGCCGAGATTCGCTGCGGCGCCATGAGAGCAGCTTCCCGGTCTATAGCCGGCACCTTCTTATCGCGGATGTTTTCGCCTTCCTTAAAGGTATTCACGTAATCGATGCGGAATGGCAAGACATTCCCGTCATTAATGGCGTCTACTATTGTATAAGTATGCAGCTTCTCTCCGAATGCCTGCTCTGTCGTCTTTAAGTCCGCGTGTTTTCCTGCTCCAGCATTCACGGAGAATATAGGTGTCCCGGTGAATCCGAATATATGATAGCGCTTGAATTTCTTCGTAATCGCCACATGCATGTCCCCGAACTGGCTGCGGTGGCACTCGTCGAAAATCATGACTACATGCTTCTGATATACAGGGTGATTCGGGTTCCTCTTAATGAAATTATCCAGCTTCTGGATAGTAGTTACGATGATCTTATAATCGTGCGGGTTCCCCTTAGAGTCCCTATCCTCTAGCTGTCTGGTCAGAATCGCTGTATTGCGGTTTCCATTCGCCGCGCCCTTCTCGAAACGGTCATATTCCTTCATGGTCTGGTAATCCAGATCCTTACGGTCTACGACGAATAAGACTTTATCTATGCCTTCCATGCGGCTCGCGAGCTGGGCTGTCTTAAATGACGTCAGTGTCTTACCGGATCCAGTCGTGTGCCAGATATAGCCTCCGCCTTCTATGGTTCCCCATTTCTTATAATTGCTGGCTACCTGTATGCGGTTCAGTATTCGTTCTGTCGCTACTATCTGGTACGGCCTCATGACCATGAGGAGTTTCTCTGTCGTGAATACGCAGTAGCGTGTGAGTATGTTCAGCAGGGTGTGCCGAGCAAAGAATGTCTTCGTAAAGTCTACTAGATCCGCGATTACCCTGTTATTCGCGTCTGCCCAAAAGCTCGTGAATTCAAAGCTGTTGCTGGTCTTCCTGCCGCTCTTCTTCCCGCTATGCTCTTTAATAGCGCTGAAGCGGGTAGTGTTAGAATAATATTTCGTATGAGTTCCATTGGAGATGACGAAAATCTGTACGTATTCATAGAGCCCCGCTCCTGCCCAGAAGCTGTCTTTCTGATAGCGGTCTATCTGGTTGAAAGCCTCTTTCAGCGCTACGCCTCTTCGCTTAAGCTCCACGTGGACGAGAGGGAGACCGTTTACCAGGATCGTGACATCGTAACGGTTATCGTATCTGCCGCCGTTTTCCACATACTGGTTTATCACCTGAAGAAAATTATTATGGATGTTGTTCTTATCGATGAGCGCGATGTTCTTAGACGTTCCGTCATCACGCTTCAAGACCTGGATATGGTCTTCCTGGATCTTCTGGCTCTTAGCCTCTATGCCCTCGTTACTATTTGCTATATTCTGTGAGAAGAACCTCTTCCATTCCGAGTCAGTAAACTGGTACTTATTCAGCTTCTCCAACTGCTTGCGAAGATTGTCGACCAAGGCATCTGAGTCATGGATCTGCAGGTATTCGTATCCCTGACCCTCGAGCTGCTTGATGAAGGCCTTCTCCAGCGCTGCCTCGCTCTCATAGGCATCCGAGCGTCTGCCTTCAGGTTCATATTCACTTACGACCGTGCTCTCATCCGTAGAGACAATGATGTTATACAGGCTCATAATTATTCTCCGGTTATATTATTCGCTATTTCTTTTCCTTAAATGTCAGTATTTTATCCCTGAAATACTCATACTGCTTCTGGCGAGCTTCGATTTCCGCTGGGAGGCCCTCGCTGATATCGTTACAAAGAGTGTCGAAGCGATTGAGGATGGAAACAATTTCGTTTTGTTTCTCTATCGGTGGTAGAGGAATTTCTGTATCTAAAATCAGTGTCGAGTTCAAATCACCGCGTGCACCTTGCTTCTTGCTGAGAAGTTCTTCATATTCGTTACAGACACAATAAAATACATATTTATATAAAGCCAAATTCTCATCGACTTGTATATTCAGGCAATGCTGATTAGTCGTTGCTCGAATTTTATTTATCGCACACCGACCAGCCGAAGCACCTGATATAGCGACAATAACACAGTTCTCTGGAATCCACTTCGCAGCCGTTTCCTTCACAGCTTTCTCTGTAATTCGACCCTTAACGCTGTAAATCTCATTGAACGTAACATCTTGCGTCCTGATCCAAGGGATGTTCCCATTACCATAGTAATCTTTATTTGACTTACTAGGAGTCGCTCCTGAGCTTTTCGATTTTGTTACATCTGATAACTTCACCAAAACACACCCAAATACATACTGCAAAAGCTTAATCAAGCTTCGTTCGTTCGTTCGTTCGTTCGTTCGTTCGTTCGTTCGTTCGTTCGTTCTGATCATCTGGCCTGTCGCAGCGTATGTCAAGAGGGCGTCACGATAATATTCATATTGTTTCTGACGGGCTTCCATCTCCGCCGGCAAACCGATGTTCAGGTCAGAACAGATGGACTCAAAGTTATCTAACACATTTGCAAATCTCTCCTGAATATCGAGTGGTGGAAGAGGTATAGTAATGTTAGCAATTGCTTGAACACTCGAGTGAACAACTTTACTCTTTACTTTACCTGCACTCTTCTGGATTCTTGCATCATTGGTTTGTAAAACATGAGCAAGATACCTCGGATTTTGTTTATGCTTCAGAACGACAATATCACCACCCGCAAGGCATTTTTCATCACCTAAATAGGCAACTGATTTTGCAATGTCCTCTACACTTTCTCCTGTAACAGCAAATAAAATATCCCCATGTTCAAAATATTTGGGCGTTGCAACGTAATCAATATGCGTATGAGATATACAGTTATCAAACCAAGTATTATAAGTCGTATATATTTCGCCATACCTCACACAAGGAATGCCTTCTTCGGTAATTTCATCTCTTTTAATACCTGATCCTCTATAAATATCAACGGCTATATCCCCCAAGCGAACACGTGGTATATGACATTGCTCAGAAAACTTTAACAAGTAATCCCTATAATATTCATACTGCTTTTTCCTAGCTGTAAGCTCGGCTGTAAGCTCGGCTGTAAGCTCGGCTGTAAGCTCGGTGAAATTGTCCAGGATCCGGACAATTTCACCCTGGACATCTAGAGGTGGAACAGGGATGATAATATCGTTTAGCTTATCCGGGGTAACCTCTATCACTTTCGTTCCATGCGCCAATTTTCTCTTTTGTTGAAAAAACATTTCTGAATGCAGATAATACATCAGATACTTTGGATTCTGGGTATGATGAATGATTGCCGAATGTCCACTCACTGCAACTTTCTCATCACCAAGCCATGCCAGGCATTTACACACATCCTCAATATTCTCACTAGTGACTGCCATCACGATATCACCAGGTGCAGCAAACTTTTGTTTCTTCGCTAGATCTTCGGAGATAAAAGTAAATGTCTCAGTCGCCCATAATCCATAACGGGTATAAATCTGCCCATAATGAATACATGGAATGCCTGAGTCACAGAAGTTCTTCTTTTGAAAGTTTCCTCCGCGAGAAATAGTAGCTATCTCTCCCAATCGTTTATATTCCACCCCATCGGGGCACAGTTCTTTTATAAGTTCGTCTAATCTGCTCATATCTATGCCTCGATTTCTGCGATGATCTTATCGATCTCATCCCTGAGTGTCTGTTCACGAGCGACGATATCCTGAATCTCAGCGTTCAGCTTCACGATATCGATTTTCTCACGGGTGTCTTCCTGCTCGACGTAGGTGCTGACGGACAGGTTATATTCCTGTTCCTTCACTTCGTCGTAAGAAGCCGGACGGCAGAAATACTCGATTTCTTTGCGCCCGGTAAAAGCGTCCATGATCTTCTGGATGTTCTCATCGGTCAGCTTATTATTGTTCGTGACCTTCACGAACTCTTTAGAAGCGTCTATGAACAGGATATCCGTATCTTTCTTATTCTTCTTCAACACCATGATATTCGTCGCTATGCTGGTCCCGAAGAACAGATTGCTCGGCAGCTGAATTATGCAGTCTATGAAGTTATTATCGACCAGATATTTACGGATCTTCTTCTCGGCTCCGCCCCTGTACATTACGCCCGGGAAGCAGACTATAGCCGCGGTACCATTAGGCGCCAGCCATGACAGGGAATGCATGATAAAAGCCATGTCAGCCTTTGACTTCGGGGCGAGCACGCCTGCCGGTGAGAATCTCGGATCGTTGATCAGAACAGGATCATCGTCGCCAGGCCATTTAATACTGTATGGCGGATTGGAAACTATGACCTCGAAAGGCTCCTCATCCCAGTGTTGCGGGGCACGGAGGGTATCCTCACAGGCGATATCGAACTTATTGTAATCGATTTCATGCAGATGCATATTTATACGACACAGGTTGTATGTGGTTATGTTTATTTCCTGGCCGAAGAAGCCCAGCCTTATGTTATCCTTTCCCAGGATCTTAGCTGCCTTAAGCAGCAAAGAGCCCGAGCCGCATGCCGGGTCATACACTTTATTTACTTCAGTCTTTCCAACGACGCAAAGACGAGTGAGCAGCTCTGATACTTCCTGTGGGGTAAAGAATTCGCCTCCGCTCTTACCGGCGTTAGAAGCGTACATAGACATCAGATATTCATAGGCATCCCCGAAAGCGTCTATGGTATTATCCTGATAGTCACCGAGATTCATGTCGCCGACACCGTTAAGCAGAGCTACCAGCTTCTCATTTCGCTTGGCTACAGTCGCGCCCAGCTTATTACTATTTACATCGAAATCATCGAACAGCCCCTTAAAATCATCTTCGCTTTCGCCACCCTTAGCTGAATCCTCTATGTGATTAAATACACGCTCCAGGGTCTCGTTAAGGTTTTCATCGCTCGCGGCACGCTTACGGACATTAACGAAAAGCTCTGATGGAAGCATGAAGAAGCCTCTTTCCTCCACCAGTCCCTGCTTAGCGACTTCTGCGTCCGCGTCGGACATCTTAGCGTAGTCGAATTCAGTATCTCCCGCCTCTCGCTCGCCCCGGTTTATATAGTTCGTTAAGAGTTCCGAGAGGAAGCGGTAAAACATAGCTCCAATGACATAGGACTTAAAGTCCCAGCCGTCTACGCTGCCTCTAAGGTCATCGGCGATGCCCCAGATCGCCTTATGAATTTCTTCCCGTTCCTGTTCTTTCTTCCTGTCTGTCATGTCTGTTTTCCTCAGTCTATATATTCAATATTATCTATTACCGACCTGTTTTCGTAAAACAATTCCTATTATACTCTTTCCTTTACCGTCACGTGCACTGTATCTCCGAAGGTTTTCCCGATTTTCTGGCGGATGTCTTTACGGAGGCCGATGATGTAGGATGGGGTGCCCATGCGGACGATCTGGCCATCGTATGGGACGCCGTCGAATGAAGCGTGGACCGGGACCCTCTTCTTCCCGAACAACTTTTCCACGTCGAGCGGGACCTCGACGTAAGCGGCGTCCATATCGCCGTTTTGGATGATCACGGCGTCGAACTCGTAGACAGGGTAGTCAGACGGGTCAGTCGGTAGAACCTTATACAAGGGCTTTCCCTTTGCTAGGTCGTCGACGAGCTTATCCAGCATACGGATCTTCCGCATGAGGGGGTCAGAAATAGACTCCACACTGATGCCGCAGACCCGACCGCGGATCTCGCTGGCTTTCTCGTTCATGTGTGACGCCTGGTCGAAGAACGTCCGATAATCCACGCCCGCTGAGAGCTGCGCCCTAAGGCCCGCCCGGTCGTAGCCCGTCAGCCAGCAAATCACTTCCTCTACCTCCGACTCTGTCCGCCCCTTACGGACGGCCTTGTTAACCAGGCACGGATAAACCGAGCTGAACTTCATGGCGAATACTTTCTCATTATCCATTTCTCTTACTCCCGTTATTACGCACATTAATAACGATATTTTACCATTATCGCGGGATTCTATCCATTAGGGGATGAGCCTGATCTGCCGCGGTGTCAGACTAACCGAGAAATCGTGAAAGGACTAAAAAAGCCGCGGGCTCAGTAACGAACTCGCGGTATGATTTTCATTCCCCATGAATCAGTGAGGAATCATTTTATATACAAACTATGCCTTCCTCTTACGCTTCCACCGCACGGCGGTGAGGATGATCAGCAGGATGCCGTCGGCCGAGAAGAGGGCGCCCTCCACTAAGTACGGCGTGCGGTAGCTGAGGGCGACAGAATGCAGGCCCTTCGGGATCACTGTGCCCATATACATGCCGTTCACGCGGATGAGGCGCTGAGGCTTCCCGTCTATGGTAAGCGACCAGCCTTCCGAATACGGGATAGAGAACGCCAGGACCCGGGCGGCTGGAGCTTTTACGGTCCCGCGGACAGTGTTCGTGCCGCGGCGGACGTTAGTGAGGCGGGCAGCGGAGCGCTGGCGGACGAGCTCAGGAATAGAGCTGATACCCTGGCTCACGAGGCTCATAGAACGGAACGTGTACGTCCCCGGCGTGTCCAGGCGCAGGGTCACCCGCTTCCGCTCACGCTCTGATGTGAACATATTCATGAAATAATCCGTACGGCCGGATGTATAAGTCGCGCCGGATTCATAATACTTACTCATAGCTGAGTTCAGGCCGCCGGAGGACGCCCTGAGACCCGCTATCTCATCGCCCAGACCGCTGGACGCCTTAAATTCAAGGCCCAGGATCTGCAGGCAGAGCTCGCGGCCTGCTGGCGCGGAGCAGGCGAATGTGATCTCGGCATTCTCTTTAGCAGCAACTATCTTATTCCCGCTCAATTCACAGCCTTTCGTACTAAGCGGCGTCATGGAGAGGGTCCGGTCGGAGAACTTTAGAGAAGTCCCGGATGAAGCTGATGAAACCTCTGGGAGCGCCGTCCCGGATGAAGCAGCAGAAGCCTCGGGGAGCGTCGCGCCGGCTGACTCAGACGCGGCTTTGAAATCAGCGGATGAAACGACCGCTGCCTGCAGCATGACCTGCTGGCGGCGGGCGAACGACATCTTCCGCCAGTCCGACTCATCGACGAAGCTGGAATAGGTATAGCCCAGCGGGAGAGCGTTATCCGTCCGATAGAGGTATGCGGTCCTGCGGTTCCCCATGACGCGGACGGACTTACTTCGCGCGAACCTATAGCCGGCAGGGACAGCGTCACGGCGGTTCTCCCATGTAACGAAATAGCGGGCGCCGGCGAGAGGTAGCAGCCAGCTTCGTGACTGGAGACCTCGGTTTCGGTCTATCTCGCTGGTGTAGGCTGAATTATCCATCATGAAACCCGCGTTCTCGCCTGGCATTATGCTCCAATAGCCTGCCGTCGAGCTCAGTCCTGACGTCAGCGGGAAATTCGTGCTGACATCGCTGTTAGGACTGTCGGCAGTCTCCACGCGGTAGAAATCGTCATCGGCTATAGACGATGCGGCTGAAAAATAGCGGCCGTAGAGCTCAGAACGCCCCTGGCCGTCATACATGAAGCGCTCTAAAGAATACCTGCCGGGCACCGACAACTGGACCCAAGAGTTCAGAATTATGCCAGCCGCAGTGAAAACGCAGAGCGCGGCAGTCCGCGGCGAGGCTTTGCTAGTCGAACGGAGCTTATGGCTAGGCAGCACCACGATCAGGAAGACGACGGGAACCAGGGCTCCGGCTGGGAATCCGGTATCGAGCCAGCAGCTGGCGATCCCGCAGCATACCGCGTATACACACGCAAAGACAGATACCAGTATTTCGCGCCGCGCGTCCAAGTCGAAGAGGTCATCCGCTGTGCGGGCGAAAAGGTAGCAGGCCAGGAACACGAGCCCGAATGTCCAGCGGTATGAGACGTAGCTTAAACCGTTGAAGGCGTAAGAGACTGCCGGAAGCAGCAGGAAGATTCCTTCCAGGATCAGGAGCCTGCGCGCCCAGGCATCTCCGCGGCGGGTCAGCAGCGCCGAAACCGCGCCGAAGAACACTACAGGCGAGACACCGTTATAGAAATTCGGACCATATAGCTGCCTATATGTGACCGGCGACGCCAGGAGGCTCAGGTATTCACCGGGTGTCATGAAGAAGCTGAATTCGTAGCCGTTTCCGCCCCGGCCGCTGCCGAGAAGCGCCATCGCTGCCGGAAGGAACACTATGGCCGCCGCCAGGACTCCGATGACGGAGTACAGCAGGACCCTTAGTGCCGAGAGCGACAGGGCGCGGATGGAAGGCCTGAAAAGGTCCCAGCCACGGAATAGGCCGTAAAGTATCGCCAGCAAAGCGACCATGTAGAAGAAATAGAAATTCGATGCCGCTGCCAGCGTGGCCGTAACCATGTAAGGCACTGGAGACCCGCCTCTGAGGACGCGCTCCATGCCTGCCAGTACCAAAGGCAGCCACACGAGGGCGTCGGCGAAGAAGGGGTGGCGCAGGCACATGAGCATGGCGAAGCCGCAGTAGGCGTACGCGATGGCGCCGCAGAGCGCTCCGCGGGCCCGGGCTCCCATGAGGCGGGCGAATATTATGAAGCCCGCCCCGGCGCAGAAGAGCCTGATCAGAATAGAAAGCTCATAGCCGGCTTCGGAGTACCGCACGGGGAAGAAGGCGGAGATCCACGTGAATGGATCGGCGATGCCGTAATAGGCCAGTGTCGTTATAACATCTCCGCCGTAGCCGATCGACCATTTCCACATAGGGATGGCGAATGATCTCCCCGGCAGCAGGCCGGATACCAGCTGCCTTATCCAGCAGCCGATATAAATGAAAGCGTTATAGTGCTGGAACGCTCCATCGACGCTCCAGATGAAGCTTTTACCCGCCGCGATGAACGGAATGAAAGAAGCCAGACCGACTACGCAGAAAAACAGGACGTACTTAGCCCAGAAAGCCGGGCCATACGGGGCGTCCAGCCGCCTCGAGGCCCGGCTCATCTCTTACCTCCCGCCGCTTCCGTTCCTGTGTTAAGGCCACAGCCCGCGTCTATCGCTCCGGAAGACCCGAAGCCAGCTGAGCTATTCGCTCTGGACGACACGGTGATAACGGGCCGGCTATCCGCGCCGCTGCTGGAGGCCGGACGGATAACAGGCCGGCAGGCGGCTGGGCCGCCGAAGTTCACGAGCCTGCTCACTGTGTATAGCGGCCGGCGGCGAGCTTCCCTAAGCAGGACAGCTATATACTTCCCCATGATGCCGAGGACGAGAAAGACCGCGGCGAATACCAGACAAAGGAAGGCGTAGAGGGGCAGGGCCTGACGAGCCGCGGTTCCCAGGCGCCGAGCGGCAGCGAGGATTATGAGCAGGACGACGCCCGCCGCTCCGAGAAGAGCCGAAAAGAAATCCGGCAGCCTAAGAGGCAGGCCGGAGAAGCTGACGAAAGCGTCCATGGCGAGCCTGAAAAGTTTTCGGAAGTTGTATTTACTCTCTCCTGCCGCTCGGTCCTCCGCGTCATATTCTATGGATGTCTTACGGAAACCTATGCTCTGCACGAAAGCCCGCATATAACGAGTAGACTCTCGGAAGTTATTCCGTATGATATTTGCTGGTGCCGCTGATAACGCGAAGAAGTCCGACGCGTTCTCTTCGAACTGCATGTCGGACATTTTATTCATTATCTTATAGAAAGCCGCGGAGCTAAAGCGTTTCCAGGCTGGAGCGCTCTCGTTCCTGCGGC
The DNA here is from genome assembly GCA_029009055.1 of Eubacteriales bacterium. GTDB lineage: Bacteria > Bacillota > Clostridia > Peptostreptococcales > Anaerovoracaceae > Aminicella. The sequence continues at coordinate 17,404 of JAQXJR010000034.1, forward strand.
GGACCATCGTGACGATCTCGTAACCCTCGTTCAGTTTCGCGAGAATGGCCGGGATCAGGGTCACAGGATGCTGCAAATCAGCGTCCATGCATATAAGGGCGTCGCCCGCGGCGTAATCTATGCCGGCGGTCATGGCATATTCATGACCATAGTTGCGCGAGAAATGGACGATCTTCACGCGGGGGTCTATCGCGGCGAAGTGGTCGAGAATAGCGGGTGAGCCGTCGCGGCTCCCGTCGTCGCAGAATATCAGTTCGAAATCCGTGCCCAGGCCTTCCATTACAGGCATGACCGCCGCGAAGAACTTCGCCAGGACGGCTTCTTCGTTATATACAGAAACGATGACAGAAAGTTTCTCTATCATGCCATCTCCCTCCCGCCATGGAAGACCCAGAATTTACTAAGAACATAGTTCGCTACGGTGACAGCGAACTGGACGATGATCTTCGCTAGAACAGCGTCCATCCTGAGGAGCGTGACCATGAGAAACATAAGTCCCATGTCCAGGCCGAGAGACCCCAGACGCGCTGATACGAAGGCCTCCGCCTCCCGGACCATATGCGGATCCCGGCTTCTGAAGACGTATTTCCTGTTCGTGAAATACGCGAAGGCGACAGCGCAGATCCAGGATATGATGTTAGCGGCTTGAAGCTGCCAGGCGTTCCTCGGATCCAGCGCTAAAGTAATGGCTAGATAATAACTGCCCAGGCTGACTACTGTTGTAAGCCCGCCTACTATCAGATATCGGAGAATCTCTCCCGTATTTTCCTTTAAATTCATGAAATTTACCCTTCACTTTCCGCCCGCTCCGGTCACGGGCATGTTTCCGGCGCCGACCTAATAGCCGACGTTACCAGTATGATTAGTATATCTCAAATAGACTCTAAGGAAACCTTAAATATAAATAAAATCTTCGTAAAATGCCCGGTTCTCACACGAAAAAAGAACTGCCTCGAAACAAAGCAGTCTCATTTAGTTTCCATAATTATATTTCCAATATTATTCCCCAATATTACTGTTTGCTGACCATGATCTCAGCCGTGAAGACGCCGCCTTCCCGGGAGAAATGCGCCACACCGCCGTAGCGCTTAACTATGCTGGATATGGAATTTACGCCGATTCCTCTGCCCGGGTGGTTGTGGGAGAGTATATGTCCGGCCGCGTCCTTAGGAGCAGCCTCGTTCGAAGGATTGGAAACAGACATGACGAAAATGCTGTCAGTCTGCATACGGCCCTTAACGCTGATGTATGGCTCGTCTGGCCGCTCGCGCACGCAGGCGTCCATGGCGTTTTTCAAGAGATTTCCGAGCAGGATCGTTACGTCCATAGGCTTCATGAAGAAGTCCTGAGGCATGGAGAAATTCACATTCATCTTAATGCCTTGCTCCGAGGCCTCTATGATATAGTGCTGCAGCATGTAATTCGCCGCCGGGTTCTCACAAACTCGGAGAGGCTCCTGCAGACGGCTTTGCTCCATTATCCCATCTATATAATCCATAATCTCTTCATTACCGGCTTCCTCAGCATAACCATAAATCGCGTTCATGTGATGACGCAGGTCGTGCCGCAGAACCCTGGCCCTCTCCAGCGTATCCCGCATGGAATTGTACTGGGCCAGTTCCAGGCTTTGCTCGTAGGACTCTTCGGACAGCCTCAGATTCTTCTCCTGCTCACGCATCAGCATAACGATCAGGTGGTATATTATGAGGGCGCCGATGTCCGTGGCCAGTTTCACGATCCAGTAGGAATATGTCATGCACCTATAGAGGGCGGGCTCGGCGTCGCCGTAGAACCACACGACCCAGAAGACAGTGAACGTCGCCGGCACCAAGCAAAGATATAACCACATGCGCCTCTCCGAGTCGCTGGTCTTAAGCTCGGCGAGCGGTTTGAAGAGGAGGTAATACAGAATCGGCAGGCAGACGCACTCCACCGCCAGCACGCATACGGCATACGTCCAGTTATACCGCATGAGCGCCATCTCCCTACTGAACCTGCTTTCTATGAATTTTCCCATTATGACGAAATAATTCGAGAAATTCGACAAGGCTATAAGGAAGAACAGGACCTTCCCCGCCGGCTCCTTAATCATCAGCAAAAGGAACCCGAGGTATACCGCTCCGCGCAGGAAGTCGCTCCATACGTACATGGATCTCGGGAAAAATTCTATGCCAGCGTTGAGCAGCACCTGGACCGCGCAGAGAACGATTGCCGCCGGGATCATGGTTTTCATGGAGTAGCGGAAGTCGTCGCGGAATGTGTATGCTGCCAGCAAGACGCATGGGACCGTCACGACTATCCCGTACAATATGATTTCCCATGTATTGAATGTGCTGCTCATGCCTGCTCCTCTCGACTTCCCCGCGTCTTCCACGCCCCGAACCCCGCACGGCGGCGCGTGTTTGGGGCGCGTGTTTGGCGGCGCGCGTTTGGGGAAATTCAGAATACTCTTCCTTTATGCACAGATTAATGCTTATTTATAAAAATTCTACCATAGTTAAATCTAAAATTGTATTACCGTCCGCGCCAGAATGTAGAAAGGGCAATGGGCCCGCCGGGCGCCAGCCCGGCAGCACATCTCCAACTTAGATCCGCCGGCACGCGAAGCTGCCGGCGTTCATCAAAACCGTAGGCACCGCTTGCTGATGAGGCCTTGGGATCATTGCGTGCGTCGGGACTTCAATTTTCCCAATTTGGGATTTTTCAGCCGATTCGCCGGGAATATTTCCCAATAAAAGCTGGAAGCCGGCGCGCATGACGGCTTTGCTGGGCAAAATGCACTTCGTAAAAGAACAATCCGGTGCGCATACGGCTGATATAGCTGGCTCTAAACATGAAAATGCGCATATTAAAAGGCAAGGTTTACTGGATCATCGGCTGGCAGAGCCTCGACGATCGGATTTCGGGAATTTCTTCTGCGGTTTCGTAGATATTATCCCAAATTGGGAACCAGTAGCTAGGCGCACCGAATAATGTCCCAAACGGCCCTCGCGGCGGAAATTGCGGTTGAATCCGTCATATTTATGGATAAAATATAAGTATAGATGGGCGCACCCATAATTAAAATGAAATAAAGAGAGTTTACCTCCTTTCGACGAGCACCTTGCACCGTGAAACCCAGCGGCGGCAAGGTGCTTTTTACTTGGACCGTGGCGGGCGCCGAAGACCTGGAGGGCGGAACGGTTGCCGGCCGGCGCCAGGTGTTCGGTCGGACGGACCCCGGAAACCCAGCGGGCTGCCAGCATTCCGGCGCCGGGTGCTGGGCCAGGCCGCAGGGGGATTTTCGCATATTGGGGCGCCGGGAGCCGGGTGGTGATGATATAATGTAGGTAATTATTCACTGAGGCCGGCGGAGTTTGAATCATGGATGAAAATATTGAAAAAAATGATGATATAGGCAGGATGGACGAGACGGACGTGAGCCCGGCGCGGCAGGACAGAGTCGAAAGCGCGGAAGATTTTTGCTATATGCATCTGCTGTTTCCGGGCTATGACGACCAGGGCTGGGAGAGGCATGAATTCACCTACGGGAGTGACGTGGGCGGTTTTCAGGCCAGGGTGCGCGAGACCATGCGCCAGAGGATGAAGGCGGAGTGCGGCGACCCCTTCCTAACCGACGATAAGGACGGCATCACCAGATATAATTACGGCGCGCTGACTGTGCGCATGATCGATTACGAGACGGGCGGCGAGGCTTGCAATTTCAGGGGTTGGCTGTCCCTGGCCGTGCACCGGAAGACGCGCTACTGCATTATGGAGTGCTACATTGAAAACCCTCCTGTGGAGCCTGAGGCGGTCCTGGAGCAGTATAGCGACAACCAGCTGACATTTTCGTTCGGAGATGCTGAAGGCGCGGCGAGCCCAGATGACACTGGCGCGTGCGCCGAGGCTGATAGCAAAGCCGCTCCTGGGAGCTTTGCCCGGGCGGCGGGCCCGGACGGCCGGGCGGAGCCGGAAGGTGCCGGAAGCCCGGAGGGACCTGCAGATGGACCTTTTGCTGTGGGGAAGAAATACACAGATGAAGAAGTTATGGCCGGCCTCGGGATCACACCTTGCGGGACGAAGAGGAGCATGGTATTCATCCCGGACCCGGTGGACGACGAGCAGATAATCCGCGTGCTCGCGAACGAGAGCATCCCGATGGGGCGGATCGGCGGCGACTTCCAGGCCATGCTCTACAATAACATAGCCCAGTACGATACGGCGAGGGTATACATATCCAGCGCCACGATGATAGAATGCTGCTCGCCTCTGATCGCAAGGCTCATGACCGGCGACCCTGTGGCGTACCAGTGCTCGGAGCTTTTCTTCGTGGAGATACTGATGCTCCAGGACGCGGGCTCCATGCACATCCACCAGCGGATCATGGACCTGATGAACAGGCAGTCGCGCGACGCCGATCTAGACCTGTCCGATAAGGAGCTGGAGGAGCTGAATTACGAACTGATCATGATGTCGAGTTTCTCGAATTTCAGCCAGTTCCACTTCCCGACCGTCCGCCTCAGCGCCCAGAAGATCTCGGAAGCATTCGGAATCCAGGACATCCGCGGCCGGCTGAACACGAATAAGGCGATTCTGGAGGAAATCATAGAGACGGACGACGCCCGCAGCCAGGCGGAGCAGGAGAAGATCCGCAACCGTTTCCTCGGCTGGCTGACAGTGCTCTCATCTGTTTCCGCCATCATGGACCTCTTCTCGGGACTGACCGGCGGCCGGGAGTCCCTAATCGTCACGCTCATCGTGCTCGCGGTAGCGGCGGTCTCCGGCGGGGCGTATTTGCTATATAATAGAAGTTATAAGAAGCGGAAGGAGGCTGAGAAACTTGGAAAGAAAGTGTGAGTTTTTCGAGGCGGCGCCATGGCGGCAGCTTTTCTCAGTCAGTAAAGTCCCCCCGGTGCTTTATCCTCAGGAGGCTGACTGGACCTGTTCTGTGGCCTGCGTCAGAACCATCCTATCAGGAATACTGGGCGGCCCGCAGGGTGTCCCGGGCGAAGCGGAGATAGTGGCCCGCTTCGGGCTGAAACCGGGGCCGCACTTCTCGGCTGAGATCCGGGACCTGGGGCTTCTGGAGCCGGGCGGAGCCGGGCGAACGGGCGGAGCCCAGGACGCGGGAGCCGGGCGAGCCGGCGGGCCCCAGGGCGCCGGGGCCGGTGAGCCGGGCGGAAGGCCGGAGGCCGGAAGCGCGGGCGGGCTTTGCCCTGGAATATCGGACGTGATTTACGGCGCGGATGAGAACCTAGGCGAGCTTAAGACGATTCCGGACATGTGCGATTACATGCGCGCGGGCTACTACGTGATGCTGGAGAGCATGATAAATTATTCCCATTGGATGGTCATGCTGGGTTACTTCAGTCTCGGCGGGAGCGGCGATCCGGAGGATGGCCGCATCCTCTTCTACGACACTTACTATGACCGGGTCAGGCTGGAGATAGCTGACGAGTTCGCCGGCATGTGGGAGGATCCGGAGGCCGACGTTAACGGCATCCGGCACGATTTTATTTGTGTTAAGGGTAAATAATTTGGGCCGGGACGTGCTTTATCGATTTAATGCGTTAAATTGCAGTGTGCGCCTGCCATTTCAGGATGAATTAATAATATTTCGCTTTGCTGAAGCCTGTATACCGGGCGCTAATAGAATAGAGGGGGTATAAAAATGTTCAGACCTATGAGGAGGGGCCCGCAGGCTCTGACTGATGATGAAATAAAGGAATTATTAACGACAGCGACGCGCGGGGTCCTGTCCGTCCAGGGCGACGACGGCTATCCGTACGGCTTTCCGATCAATCATTATTACGACGCTGAGGCTGGCCGCATTTACTTCCACGGAGCGAATTTCGGCCACCGGGTCGATGCCATAAAGCGCGATCCGAAGGTGTCGTTCTGCGTGTTTGGCGAGGATGAGCCGGCTGATGACGGCTGGTCGTATTTCGTGAAGAGTGTGATAGTGTTCGGCCGAGCGGAGCTGATAGAGGACGAGGCGGAGACGGAGAGAGTGAGCCGGCTGCTCTGCTCGAAGTTCCCATGCCCTCACGAGTATGCGGACGGTGAAGTAGCAAAGGACCTCCATCGCACTCTCTGCTTCGCGCTAAATATCGAGAGCGTGACCGGGAAGCGGGTTCACGAATCCTAAATCTACTATATGAAGAGAGTGGCGCCCGCCGCTCTCTTTCTTTATATTCTTAATTTTCACGGAAGTGGAACCTGGCGGGTTTACTTTGCTCGGAAAATATCATAAAATCCAGGTATAGTTATATCGTTCGAGTGTCGGCATCGGTTATGCCGGCCTAGAGGGAAGCGGGTGAGAATCCCGCTCAGACGAGCTACTGTGTTAGAGTGGCGGGCCCAGATGCCATTACGCTAAGGCGCGAGAAGGCGGGCCGGCCGGGACTCTTCAGACAGGAAACCTGCTCGGGCGATCCGATGATCTCTCTACTCGTCATTAGAGGATGTCTAAGGACATACGATCTCATAGACCGGCCCGAAGGGGCATGAGCGGCTTCGCTTTCCTAGATAGAGCGGGCGAGCTTTCGGAGCGGGCTATGGGAAGACTTCAGGACGCGGCAGAGATGCCGCGTTTTTATTTTTATACGGCTGGCGGGGAGGCTCGGTCATAACTGGTTGGTTATTGGTTTTATTCAATGTTGAGAACAGGAGGAAATAATGATCAATATTTTGAAGAAAACCGCTGTCCTCGCGCTGTCAGCTACGATGGTCTTCAGCATGGGCCTGGTTTCCTTCGCGGATGACACTCAGGCAGATGACACGTCTGCCGCCGCGGCTTCGGAAAACGTTAACACAGGCGGATATCCTTACGGCGTTTATGTACCGAATGGCTTCACATTCTCGAGAACTGACGGTAAAGCCAGCAGGAATAGCATTTCCTGCGCTAAGGTACATATCACTAACGGCATATTCGCTGACATCACTATCAGCAGCAACTCATATACTCACGCTACAGTCGACGATATAGAGTATCCTGCCGTTATCGATTCTGAGGCTAAGACATCCACGTTCAGGATCCCGGTAAAGCTGAATGAGGACTATAATTTCTCAGTCTATTCCACTAAGATGAACACGGATATCCACTACACCATCAATATCAGCCTGGATAAGGATAACCTGACCGCGGCTGAGAGGAAGCCTCTGCAGGACGGATATTACACGACATCCGTAAACACTAATAAGCAGTCTTTCGGCTATAAGACGCTGAAGGACGGCAGCACTCAGTACGGATACAGCTATCCTTCCAATAACTACAGCCTTCCTGTAACCATTCAGGTTAAGGACGGTAAGATCGCTAAGGTCGCTTATCCTAAGGACGTTAAGGAGCTGGTATTAAACACTACATCCGATATAAACTATCTGATGTGGGCTATGGACGGTCATAACGTGACCGACTACAGCTATGACTATCTGAATGGTGACAACGGAAGCTACGGCACTTACCACACAGGCGCTCCTAAGAACGGAACAGGCATGAGTGAGCAGATCGTAGCAAATAACGGTATCAATGGTGTCGACTCAGTCACAGGCGCCACGGTAACATCCAGGGCTATCATAGACAGCGTGGATCAGAGCCTGGATAAGGCAGAAGCAGGCCAGAAGGACGAGACAGAGCCTAACTTCCCGACAGAAGATACTTCAGCTGACGTGATCCCTGCTGATGGTTATTACACAGCCCAGACTTCAGATGAGATCGGTTTCGACATGAGCGACACTAAGGACATGCTGCTTAAGGTCGAGAATGGTAAGATCACGGCTGAGCTCATGTACATAGAGCAGCGCCAGGCTTCATATCCTAACATCTATCCGGGAACAGAGAAGGACGCTCTGGCTGCCGGCGAGGATGCTTGGTTCGTTCCTACTGACTATGATTATGGTCATAGAAGCTCTAAGGGTGCGGTTATGCCTGGCTCCATCTATAAGGACGTTCCAATTAAGTCCCTGGATAAGCCGCTTAATTTCGTAATGCTTTCCAAGTCATCCGGAAACTGGTTCAACAGAGTATTCTCTATAAAGTCCGCTGACATTAAGAAGATCAGCGAGGAGAGAGCGGCTATGCTTAAGGCTGAGGCTGCTTTCGAGGAAGTACTCGTTAAGTCCGACGCTACTGCTGACGAGATCAATAAAGCAAAGCAGGATTATATTAAGGCCATCCAGGCTGACTCTGAGGCGACTGAGAAGGCTGCTAACGAGGCTATAGCTAAGGCTAACGCAGAGGCTGAAGCAGCTAAGAAGGAAGCTCAGGCTTCTAAGAACGCTCTCGACGCTAATAAGATCAAGGCCGCTAAGGTGACAGGCGTTAAGGCTAAGGCCGCGAGGAAGCAGGCTAAGGTTTCCTGGAAGTCCCTCGGCTCCGGCTATTCTTACCAGGTATACGTAAGCACTAAGGCTAAGAAGAGCTTTAAGAAGAAAGCTACGACCACAGCTAAGAAGGCCACAGTTAAGAAGCTTAAGTCTAAGAAGACATACTACGTGAAGGTTCGCGCATTTAAGAAGGTCGCGGGTAAGAACGTATACACAGGCTACAGTAAGGTCGTAAAGGTTAAGGTTAAATAACACCCCAGTAAATTCGCGGCGACATAACTCCCCGAGCAAAGCCATATCGGCGATTAACTCTCCGAGCGCCGCGTAAAACATATCGACCGGTACGATACGATCGTAATATCATCCTTATATGAAGAGAGTGGCGCCCGCCACTCTCTTTCTTATTATATATGTAGGGCGCCTCATCCCAGTGATACCAACGCTTTGAGGCGTCCTATTTTACTGCCATCCTGCCGAGCGCCGCGCCGCTTGCCTGGCACCTCATCATTTGCGGCGCCGTCCCATCATTTGCCGGTGCCTTGGTATTATCATTGATGTCTATGGCGGATTTGCAAAATTTCTGGCATTCGGGGCATTAATTTGCTAAATTAGCAAAAAATTTCAGTTTCTGCGTTCAGATTGCAAATCCGATCATTTATGGCATGCCATCCTCAGAAGAACAATTCCGCCCGAAGGCGTCTAAATTTGAAAACTGATATACAGGCATTGAAAAGCGTAATTTCAAAAATAGTCAGAATATTCATCTGAGGCGGAATCGAGGGCACTGGTTCGAGATGTGTTCAATACCTCACATTCGACTAGCAGCTCGGCTTGAATTGTTTTTGTACCAGCACATTCAAATTTCCATTTGCAAATGAACCGAGAAAAAGCGATTTTTTTGCTAAATTTGCAAACCAGCGCCCTTGATCCGCTATTTTTTTCCAATCCTGATTGTTCGATTCTGCCGGCAGCGTAGATGCCGCCTCCTCTCTTACCAATTCAATCGTTCGATCCCGCCGTCGTCTCAGGCGGCCGAATCCGGCTCATTTCAGGCTTCTACCGGCGCCTTCCAGTTCACACGCCTCATTATTTAGGGTAAAATAAAATAAATTCAGGATGCGTGCCTGGAGCGAAGGGCGCCGGCAGACCCAAAGCTCCAAGGCTTTTAATACTAAGGCTTTCAACATATAAGAAAGGAAGATATATATGACAGATTTAAGAGGATATCGGTCGCCAAGCCGCTATTTCCAGGGTCCGGGCGCCTTGGACCATTTATACGAATACACAGAGGATCTGGGGAACAACTACCTGCTGATCCTGAGTCCCGGTGGCATGAAGAGATATAAAGACCAGCTCGACCGGATAGAAGAAAACGCCGTAAAACAAGTAACCAAGCCAACTCCAGGCGAAAACGCCGCTGGATCCACCACAACATCCGTAGCTGCCGAGAGTTCAGTGACCACAGACCGACCGACCTTCCACCGCGAGGCTTTCGGCGGCGAGTGCACCCGGGCTGAGATCTACCGACTGGTAAACGAATGCCGGCGACTGAAAATCGACGTTATCGTCGGGATAGGCGGCGGTAAAGTCCTGGACACCGCGAAAGCGACCGGCCACTACACGCATTTGCCGGTGGTAGTAGCTCCGACGAGCGCATCATCGGACGCCCCTTGCTCGGGCGCGGCCATAATCTACCACGAGGACGGCACCCTCGAAGAGCGTAAGGTCCTGCGCCGCAACCCCGACACCGTCATAGTCGACACCGCCATTATAGCAAAGGCTCCTGCCCGGCTTTTCGCCGCTGGCTTGGGCGACGCTCTCGCGACTTACTACGAGATGCACGAATGCGAGTCCGCCGACACCGCGAACTTCTTCGGCCACAAAGTCACACTGGCAGCTTCGGCGATTGCCCGCCAGTGCCGCGACACAGTCCTGGCTGAGGGGCGGCTCGCTTACCGGGCTGTCCGGGACGGACTTCTCACCCGCGCCGTGGAGGACGTCACAGAAGCTAACATTTTGCTGAGTGGCCTCGGCTTCGAGAGCGGCGGGACCTGCGCCGCCCACCCGATCCACTTCGGAATAACCGCTTTGCCGGCTTCTCACGCCTACATGCACGGGGAGAAGGTCGCGTTCGCCCTGATCGCCCAGCTGATCCTGAGCAATTACCCGGAGGCGGAGATCCGCGAGGTCATGACCTTCCTGCACGATGTGGACCTGCCGATAACGCTGGCTGAGTTGGGCCTGCCTGACGCCTCGCCGGACGACATCCGGACCATAGCTGAGGTGGCTGACGGCCTGCCATCGACGCACAGGATGGCGGTTCCGGTCGATGTTCCAGCCATAGAAAATGCCGTGCTCGCGGCTGATGCTCTGGGCCGTGACTACCTAGCAAAGCACTCTGCTCTTTAGCTCCGGAGCGTTTGCGAGGCACGCCCAAAACCGTTGAATTGGCTGGGGAGCACCGCAAGGCTGCAGTTGCTACGGCGCGGCTAAGTTCAATGCTGGGCCGCCATGTTCGCTGCCAGTTATCATGATTGCATCAGCATTTAGAAAAATTTCGCGAAATCCACCGATATTTTCTTAATGTAAGAATTATATCTGATATCGAGCGGTTATTTTCTAAATCTCAAACGACTGAAGCGAGGTGTTAAATCCTGATTACATCATTCATGCGTTCAAAGTCTACATAAATGCGGCATCACTGCATATAACCGAAGATACTTGTATAATCATGCAAATAATCACTCCTCTTTGTTTGCGTCATGATACATTTATGCATTTAACTTTAGTCAGTCTATTGCCTTCGCTCACCTGACGGCTCATATTTAGAATTATATTGCTCTAAAGCTCCAAGAATTCTAACATTAAGAATTTTTGGAGATATAAAGCCGATATTTTCTTAATAGCCCCTTAGATTGTATACAATCCAAGCAACGCTACAACAACTCAATTATTCCAAATAAGTAAAAAACTGCCCCACCAATACCCAATATGGTTTGGTGAGGCAGTTTTCAAATGTTGGTTAAACTTAACGCGCTAGAAACCACCCAGAAATCTCAGGAGATTTCTATTTATCCCTCTTCCTCCTCATAACCGAAAGTAGGATACAAGCAGCTGCCGCAGTTACCAGCAGCGTCGCGTATTCATAAATACTTGATTCGTCTCCGGTTTTCACAACTTCCTTCTTTTTCTTAGTATGGTTGTCGATATCTTTCTTATTTTTCTTATGACCATTATGGTTTTCAGTTTTATAAGTATTGATCAGATTATATCCCTGGACTTCTGTAGTGTAGCCTGGAACAGCCTCTTCCTCGACAGTGTAATTTATTTCTTTACCATTCTCATATTTATCGAGGCCTGTGAATGAGTATTTCCAATCATCGTCGGCCGTGACCTTCTTAGAGACGACGACCTTACCGTCTTTCATGAGGTTCACGGTGATAGATGACGGCCGCTTTCCGTCCTGGTCGTCATTATCTTTCCAGGTCTTTGTGCCGCTGACAGAAGTCTTCTCAACTTCGTGAGTATTAATCAAATCATTTCCTTTTACTTCTGTTGTGTAACCCTCCACCGGTTCCTCTTCGATCTTATACTCTATTTCTTTACCATTCTCGTATTTATCGAGGTCTGTGAATGAGTATTTCCAATCATCGTCGGCCGTAACTTTCTTCGAGTTGACGACCTTACCGTCCTTCATAAGGTTTACGGTAATGGATGTCGGGCGCTTTCCGTCCTGGTCGTCGTTATCTTCCCAGGTCTTAGCGCCGCTGACGGAAGTCTTCTCAGAGAGTTTCTTCTTCGTCTCGACTTTGCTGCCATTAACGACGTTTACTACGGTGTAGCCCTCAGGCACGCGGCTGAAATCAACTGTAAAGGAAACGTCGGCAGAGATATTCGCCGCTATTTTCTTAGAATTGGTCACAGAAACAGACCAGGTCCCGTCCGCGTCCTTAACTGGGGTCAGAGTGAAATAGCCGTCAGTATATGAGCCATCCTGATTCTTCACGCCGTCGCAAGACATGAAGTCGACGTGGCTGTCCAACTTATCCGTGAAATTTATGGTGCCGGGCTCGAAAGCCTGGTCATTCCAGAAGTGGAACGTGTATGTCACAGCCTGATCGGCAGGGTCGGATGAGATCTCAGTCTTATCGACGGTCTTAACGCCGTTCGCCGCGGAGTAGCTGGAGCCCTGAGCAGTGAAATCGCTGACCTCATAGCCTTTAGTCCCATCCTCGCGGGTATAGGAAACGGAAGACTTATTCACGATAGGGAAGCCGGAATTCTTCTGGATCTTCACCTTATATGAAATAGTGACCTTATCAGTCAGGCGTCCGTTAATATGGAAAGTTAGCTTCTGACCGGAGCTCTCGAACGTGTAATCCGTGCCCTCCTTAAGCTTAGTCCCCGAGCCGGTCACAGCGTCCACTATCTCCTCGAACTCCATGCCGTCAGGTAAAGTATCATTAACTACGACATCATGTATGTCGGCCTCACGCTCGTTTATCAGCAGGCGGAATATCGGCTCCACATCCTGAGAGCAGTCGTAGACACCTATCTGGTGGAAACTGCCCGGATCCGAGTAATCGTAACCCTTCCAGCTTATGACATCATTACCGTTAGCGTCTTTACGGATGCCGTAGTCGAATGTCCCTGTGCCGCCTCCCGATGTCTGGCCCTGGACCGTGAACGTCTTCGAAGCCGATCCGACCTTAACGGTCCCGGTCTTAGTTTCTGTAGACGAGTTCTCTGCCGTGAATGACATCTGGAAGGAACCGCTGATCGCCGAAGCCGCGTCCTTACCGAAATACAGGCGGTACAAGCCTCCCCCCATGTTCTCGGTCCTGCTGAAGTGCTGGGTGCTGACGGAGAACTTCACCTTAGAAGCCAGATCCTCAGGCACCTGAACTTCTATGTAGTCGCCCTCTTTTATCTTATTTTGATCGATTGTATAAGCTGCCTTAAAAATCGCGGCCTGCCTGGAGACGTAGTCGTAGCTGTCAGACGTTATCTCTACGTGGAAATACTGGCTGGCGTCGCTCCCACCGGCTTCAGACGTCTCAGCGAACGAGGCGCCCATAGACGGAGGGAGGCACATTATCACAGCCGTGATGACCGCCACTACCACGGCCGCTGCCCTTCTTACAAACATAATAAAACTCCTTTCCCATTCAGAAATCCCAGTTAGTTCGAATGTACCACACACTCATTTAACGTTCAATTTCCAATTGGTACTCGGGGTTTTTAACTTTGCGCGCGATTATTTCTTACACTCAGCTTTCCCTGTAAAGTTCCTTAAGCTTCCTCTCTGAATCCTCTATGGACCCGCCCATCATGACCTCACACCTGGACACTATGTACTCAGGGCTTTCATGGATCTCACCGGCTATGTACCGAGTCACGATACTGAAGAATACGCTCATGTAGAAGTCCTGCATGAACTTCTTATCGTGAGGGAGAAGAGGGGTCTCTGTATCTGACGTAACGTCTTCTATAGCCTGCCCGATAAGCCGATTCCCGAAATCCCAGATTTCCTCTTTCAGCTCATCTCTATAGGAAGAATCGTACACATTTCTGATTATCCCCCTGTTCCTCTCACAAAACTTCATTATATTCATAAAGCCACAAGTCCATGTTTTATATGTCCTGTTACCGTCCATCTCCTCAGTGACACCTAAGTATAGCCAGCTCCTGAAAGCGTCCATGAGAGAGTCGTAGTGGTAGTAAAGGCTCTGCCTGCTTACGCCGCAATAGCCGCAGACCATAGAGACCGTTATCCTGTCCATGTTCTCCGTCTCGAGGAAGTGGATCAGAGCGTTTTCAATATATGTTTCCGGTTTCTTCATGCCGCGCCTCCCTTCTAAACCAACTACTTCTATATAAATTATACACCGCCCCAGACCCGCTAACCACAGCCGATTTACGCCCACCCTCACCTTCCGGATAGCCTGAAATTTCCTTTTTCAGCAAAGAAAACCCGCGGATATCGCCATTTCCATGAAAAACTTAAGTAAGCTGGAAGCAAAAAAACAATTTACCCTTGCTCGGGGGCATTGGAATGGCGAGGGCGCAGCATTGCGATATCGTCTACATAATTTATCAATAAACATTTTAAAAAGCCTTGAAATCCCCTAACTCTGAGTATATATTAGAGGTACGAAAGGATGACAATTAAAAGGCAAAACCGCCGAAAGGCGGCGACGCAAAGCTAAGAGGGCCTTACCCTGACGGGTTGGCAGCGAGTTGCATTAACATTTCCAGTGAATGCAGCGGCTCGAATCTATTTCGGAGCCGTTTTTAATTGAAAATCCTAGGTATTTAATTTAATAGCAAAACGGTCGAAAGACCGCGACGCAAAGCTACAGGGTCTTCCTCGTAAGAGATGACAGCCAGATGCATTAATAGCCGAAGGTCTATGATCGCTAGGGAAGCAGCTTTGCATAAGGCAATAGCTGTTTTTTTATTAGATCAGCCGGGGGCATCAACTAGGACCTAGCTTTGCATCCCAATCAGAGGTGATTAAGGATGAAAGCAACATTTAGAAAAACATTGAAAGCCGCGGGGGCAGCCGTAACAGCGTTCGCGCTGGCAGCGGGCTTCACCGGAGCATCCGCGAAAGCGGCTTCTAAACCTACATTCACGAATTATAAGGACGCCCGCAGCTATGTCTACGAGAACGTGATGGCTATGGATAAGAGCATAGACTACACACTGGTGCTCGGCAGCATAAGCGGGCTGAAGTCCTTCTCCAACAACTCAGTTTCCAGCCTGTCCAATCTGGACGACGGCCACACCGTCAAGGGCGACTTCGCCGAGCATAACAATTATAAGGGCGACAGCTTCTCCTACACTTATATCCATAAGAAGGGTAAGTATTACGTAACGGTTAAGGATAAGGTTTCCTACAGACTGTCCTCCTCCCAGAATAAGGCTTATAAGAAGAAACTTAAGAAGACCCTGAAGAGCCTGAAACTTAAGGGTTCCAATACCGCTAAGGTCAAGAAGATCTATAAGTACATCACTAAGAACGTTAAGTACGATAATAATTATAAGAAGTCCGGGAGCACGACATACACAGCGTACGGAGCTCTGAATAAGAAGAAGGCAGTTTGCAACGGCTATGCCACATTATTCTATGACATGTGCCGCGAGGCCGGGATCCCTAGCAGGGTCATCGTCGGTAAGACGAGCGGCGGCCTCCACGCCTGGAACATCGTAAAGCTGGACGGTAAGTGGTATAACTGCGACGCCACTTGGGACGCCGGCTCTAAGAAGTTCCACTACTTCCTGAAATGCAATAAGGATTTTAAGGACCATAAGAGGGACGCTAAGTACGCGACTAAGAGCTTCTCTAAGTCCTACCCGATGGCTTCGAAATCTAAATAGCCCGAGCAAAGCTAGGGGCAGCGCCATTTGCGGCGCTGCTCTTTTTCTATGCCTCCAGCCGATGCGAGCCCATGCCCTCCGGGCAGGTAATGCAGGGCCTCTGGCTATCCGGGGTTCGTGCCTGCTGGGCTCACCCAACCTAACGGCTTCGCTCCGTCCTCGGGGCACCAGATCGTCACTCGCAAAGAACAGGGCCCATGGAAAACTCGCGTTTCCAACGCTCGAACAGCTCCACGGGTTTTTGTTTCTATTATATTGTTCTGTATAGTCCTAGATTTATTGAAATCAGGCCTAGTCGAAACTTAGTGTAAAAAGTGACTTACTTCCGAATAGAGTCAAACACGCCAGATTTAGATGGTGCCTACGGAGGCGCGCGCTGAGGGTGACAAGACGGCCGCGATGTAATAAAATAAGCTCTGAAAAAGCAATTCGCGGGAAAGATCGCTGCAGGCGGTAACCAAGCGCGCCGCATGCGAGTTTTCCATGGGTCCAAGACTTTATGTGTGAGCGCGCTGACTGCCCGCGCCGAGGACTTAGCGCCGCTGCCAAGACGCGGCATATTTAGGAGGATTTTGTGAAAACTTTCGTCATAATAACTGTAATAGCCTTATTCGCGGCGGCTATAGGACTGCCGCGCGTTAAGCAGTACTTCAGCCTGGGCCTCGCCGCCGTATACGTAGCGCTGGGCGTAACACCGCTTAAGACTTTGCCGACGGTGATAGACTGGAACGTCCTCATGATGATCTCCGGGACCATGGTCCTGGTCTACTTCTTCATAGAATCCCAGGTGCCGAACCTCATGGCCGAGAAGCTGCTCGACGCCTCGCCGAACGTGTGCGCCCTCATAGTGCTCATGTCAGTCTTCTCCGGCTTCGTGTCGGCCTTCATAGATAACACATCCACGGTCATCATGCTGGTCCCGGTAGCCCTCGCCGTATGCCAGAAACTCGAGATCTCGCCTATTCCAATGGTAATATCCATTTCCGTCGCCTCCAACCTCGAAGGCGCCGCGACCCTGGTCGGCGATACCACATCCATCATGCTGGGCGCCCACATGAACATGTCTTTCATGGACTTCATAGTTTACAAGGGTAAGCCGAGCCTGTTCTTCGCTGTCCAGCTGGGTCTCCTGGCTTCGGTGGTCGTCATGCTCATAATTTTCCGCCGCGAGAAAGCGACGGTCGAAAGCCAGGGCGCTTCCCCTATAAAATCCATAGTGCCGAGCATCCTCACTCTGGGTATGATCGCCAGCCTCATCATCGCGTCGTTCATAGAGCACGGCCCGTACACGAACGGCATAATCTGCGTGATTTTCGCCATTATAGCCATCATCCACGGCTCCATCAGCGACCGCGACATCAGCGAAGTGAAGAAATCATTCCTCAGCATAGATTTCCAGACGATATTCTTCCTGACCGGCCTCTTCGTGGTCATCGAGGGCATGAAAAACGTCGGCCTCATAGACATGCTGGCTGCCCTGATCGTGAAAGCGGGCGGGTCCGGCGGCCTGAGGCTCTACGTCGTAGTCGTGCTTTTCTCCATAGCGATCTCGGCCTTCGTGGATAACATCCCATACGTAGCGACCATGCTGCCTGTCATCGGAGCTCTCCCGACCGAGAACCAGACCGTGATCTACTTCGGCCTGATCATGGGCGCGACCCTGGGCGGGAACCTGACGCCGATCGGCGCTTCAGCGAATGTGGCCGCGACGGGTCTCTTAGCAAAGAATGGCTGGTATTCTACCTTCTCGGATTTCGTGAAGATCGGCGTGCCATACACACTGGCTGCCGCGGCTGCCGGAGCTATCTTCGTCTGGCTCGTCTGGGCGTAAGCCTTCCCGCGCGCATTTAATTTGCAAAGCTTGATCGGGGAATTTCAGCTCTGCTACATCTAAATTGACATTTGATTTTTAGTTAGGAGTTAAACATGCTTTATTCGAAACGCATTGCTCAGAAATTAATCATTCTCTTGCTATCTCTTTGCATGATCACAATTCTTATGCCTGGGATTTCTTTCGCCGAGAGTGAAAAACCATTCTTTGAACTGAATGTTCCTGACGAGATGACTTTGGACTCGCCACCACAGGGCACGACCTATGATTATCATGATTATAATATCTATATTTGCTCTCAAGACTATGATAACAGCATAACCAAGGCTGAGGCTGCTGACACTTCTGTCGTGAGATTTAAGAAGGACTACGACGATGAGAGCGATGAAGACAGCGATGTGTATTATATTGTCCCGAAAAAAGCTGGGACAACAACGGTGACACTTACAGATAGTTATGGGCAAACGAAACAAATACAGCTCACCATTACACCGCAGTTTGTGGATGATTATAAATATCTTGAAAAATTGGCAGATACCAGAACAGAGTTGGAGTACGGGGCAGAGATTACTGGCAACACCATGGAAAGCGCTTCAGTGACTGCAGAAATTGAAGGAAAGACCTACACAGCAAAGGCGAACTATAACGGCTACTTCCACATAAGTACCCCAGCTTATCCTGCTGGAACATCGGTTTCTATGACCTATTCCAAAGGGCTCTCGACCTATTCCGAAATACTAAAAATAAAGCCTACGGAATTTGGTTATATAGAACTTTCTTCTTATTATTATACATACAATAACAAAGTCAAAACTCCAGCAGTTACCGTATATGACAGCTATGACAATGATGAGTATTATACAAAGATTAGTAAAGAAAACTATACTGTATCCTATCCAGCCGGGAGAATCAATGTTGGATCGTACAAGGTAAAGGTTACTGGGAAATATAATTATATTGGTTCGGATAGTGAAACATTTGATATATATCCGGGAACACCTAGAATCGCAAAAATAACCTCCGGCTCTAAGAAGCTTACTGTCACCCTAAGTAAAGCCCCTTCCGTATATGGAGCTTCTACCTACCAAATAGCATATAAGGTAAAGGGCGGCTCATGGAAATATACCAATGCGTCCTCCAATTCCACTAAGAAAGTTATAAAGAAATTAAAGTCTAAAAAATACTATTATGTAAAAGCCCGCGCATGGAAAAAGGTCAGCGGTAAGAAATACTACAGCTCCTGGACCGGCTCGAAGAAAGTAAAAGTGAAATAGCCCTCATAATCCCGCTCCCCCTTTTACTACACCTCAGCGAGCGGGTATAATAATAGTATCTATGTCGATACACCGAACTAAAAACCGAAAAGAGGATAAAACCGAAAAGCGGGTGAATATATATGGACTATTTTAAGAATATGGTCGACCTGACGGACGACATCACAGAGAGGGTCGCGAAAGCCATTAATTCCAATGACTATAGCGGCCTGGCCGATGGCATCAGGCAGGATGTGAACAGTTACGCCGACCAGATAAATAAGATGAAATACGAGCAGTACCGGAAGACCTGGCAGAATGGCCAGGGCGGACCGGGCGCTGGACCGCAAAACAACTCCTACCAAGGCCAAGGCGCCGGACCCAAAAGCAACGCGTACCGCAACCCCGGCGCCGGTCCTCAGGGCCGCCCTATAGACCTGAACGAGGTCGAGGCGAATAAGCGCCGAGCGGAGCAGGCGAGAAGAGAGCAGATGCGGCAGGAGATGAACGCTAGAGCCCAGGAGGTCAGGAACGCCGGATCGGCTGCTTTCAACGCTTTTCGCCAGACTTGGCAGAACGGCACGACACCGTTCATGATGACGAGACCGGGTAAGGGGAAGAAGACATTCGCCCTCGTGATAGGATCCATCTTCTCGTTCTCATTTATAGTATCGCTGATATCGCTGCTGACCGCTCCTATAGACATAGCATCTGTCGCAATAGCAGGTATACTGTCGGCAGGCTCTTTAGCCCTGGCATACAGCGGCTACTCGGGCAGGAAGCTCATAGATAAGTTCAACCGCTACGGAGCACTAGTGGGAAATCGCGAATATGTCGATATCCCTAAGCTGGCCTCAGCGGCCGGTGAGGCGGAAGAAACCACTAAGAAGAACCTTCACCGGATGATAAGGGCCAATTACCTGCCGAGAGCCAGATTCGACGACTCAGGGAAGACCCTACTGCTGACAGACGGGGCTTACAGGCAGTACCTGGACGTTAAGAGAGACAGAGACGAACAGGCCCGCGTTAAGGCGGCCGAGGAAGAGAGCAGGAAGGCGGAAGATTCTAAGGTGGATCCGGCTGTGCGCGGCATCCTGGAAGACGGTGAGAAGTTCATTAAGGAGATCCACCAGGCAAACGTCGACATACCAGGCGAATCCATGAGCCAGAAGCTGGATAAGCTGGAAGCCATAGTGCGGAGGATATTTGCTAATGTCCGCGAGAAGCCGGAGACAGCCCCTCAGCTCAGGAAATTCATGAGTTACTACGTGCCTACGATCAGGAAGCTGCTTAACGCCTACGTGGAGCTGGACAGACAGCCGAACGCCGGCGAGAATATAGTCAACACCAAGCGCGAGATAGAGGACGCCATAGACCAGGTCATCCACGGCTGCGAGATCCTGCTGGACAGCATGTTCGAGGACGTGGCTTGGGACATCGCATCCGATATATCAGTCATGAAGACCATGATGGAGCAAGACGGTTTAACCGAAGAAAGGAAATCTGAAAAATGAGCGACACAATTGACGACATGAAGATAGAAAGCCCGACCTTGTCCTTCGATGAGGGTCCGGCGCCCGCGCCTGAAGCTTTCAGCGCCCCTGTGGAGGAGAAACCTGCCGCTAAGGAATACGACCTGTCACCTGATGAGCAGGCTCAGGTAGACTCATTCGTGGAGAAGATAGACCTGACTAATTCCAACGCTATCCTGAATTACGGGACCGGCACGCAGAAGAAGGTAGCCGACTTCTCTGAGAAAGCCCTGGATAACGTGCGCACCATGGACATGGGCGAGACCGGTGAGATGGTAGCCGGCCTGGTCACTCAGCTTAAGAACTTCGACGTCGACGAGAAATCATCCGGCATAGCGGCATTCTTTAAGAAGAAGAAAAACAGCCTCGATGCCTTGAAAGCTAAGTATTCTAAGGTCGAGACGAATGTGACCCAGATACAGAACGAGCTGGAGAAGCGCCAGGTGACCCTGATGAAGGACTCCGCGACCCTCGATAAGATGTATGCCATGAACCTGAACTATTTCAAGGAGCTCACCATGTACATCGCTGCCGGGAAGAAGAAGCTGGAACAGGTCCGTAACGTAGACCTTCCGGCCCTTCAGCGTAAGGCCGAGGCGAGCGGTCTGCCGCAGGACGCCCAGGCGGCTAAGGATATGGCAGCTCTGGCTGAGCGTTTCGAGAAAAAGCTCTACGACCTGGAGATAACCCGCACCATAGCCATGCAGACGGCGCCGCAGATCAGGATGGTCCAGGCCTCTGATAACCAGATGGCTGAGAAGATCCAGTCAACTATAGTGAACACCATCCCACTCTGGAAGAATCAGATGGTAATAGCGCTTGGCGTCCAGCACTCTGTAGATGCTGCTGAGGTCCAGCGCCAGGTGTCTGACATGACGAACGAGCTCCTGAGAAAGAACGCTGACGCTCTGAAGACAGCTACTGTAGAGACAGCAAAGGAAAGCGAGCGTGGTATCGTGGATATAGAGACTCTCAAGCACACGAACGAGTCTCTCATCTCTACTTTGGACGAAGTGCTGCAGATCCAGAAAGATGGTAAGGAGAAACGCCAGCAGGCCGAGACAGAGCTTGCCGGCATAGAGGAAGAACTTAAGGCTAAGCTCCTGGAAGCTGCCCAGAACGCCAGACAGTAATGTCTCCTGGCCCCGGCCGTTAAGCCGGAAGCTAGTTGAAATCTAAAACCGTTAAAGATAGTAACGGAAGTAAGGCGGTTCAGACCACAATAAAGAATTCATCTAAATATGCTGTTAATGTTATAGGTGAAGTGAAATTCTATGATGGCGCAGGTAAGCTGGTGAGCGTAAAGCCGTTCTACTCGAACTACCTCTCTAAGAAACAGACTCAGACTTATAAGTATACAGCAGACTATCCATATAGCCAGAATTTCGCTAAGTATGTCGTAATATATAAGTCATACTATAAGAAATAATTAGGCTGCTTAGAAAGTCTCGACGCCCGGCGGACGAAGGTCTGCCGGGTTTTTCTTTGCTCGATAAGATCTGGCTTATAACGTGCCGCGGATCCATTCCTTAATTTCTCTTGAAAAATGTTTAACTATCCCTACTTTTTGCCTATAATATTGTCACGAAAATCCATTAGGTGAGGAGATGATGAGTATGAGTAAGGTCATTATCAGGGTAGCTGATAAGTCCGACGCGCCGGAGCTGCTCGAAATCTACAGGCATTATGTCGAGAACACCGCCATAACAGCGGAGGTAGAGACGCCGAGCATCCTGGAATTTAAGGCCAGGCTTACCAATACGCTTAAGAAATACCCATACATAGTCGCGACAGACGGGGATACGATCTACGGCTATGCCTACACAGGGCCGTTTAAGGCCAGAGCGGGCTATAACTGGGACGTAGAGACCAGCATATACCTGAACGCCCAGGGCAGAAGTAAGGGGCTGGGCCGCGAGCTCTATAAGGTCCTGGAAGAAGTGTCCCGAGCACAGGGCATTATAAACATGAACGCCTGCATAGCCTATCCGGTGAAGGACGATGAGCACCTGACGAAGAACAGCGCCCAGTTCCACGAGCACGTAGGTTTCTCATACGTCGGCGAATTCCACATGTCCATGTATAAATTCGGAAAGTGGTATAACACGCTGTGGATGGAGAAAGCCATAAACGGGCACCCAGACAGACCCGCCCCGGTCACGCCATTTCCTGACCTTTCCCGAGACGTGCTTAAGAGGTGCGGCATAACATTTTAATACATCCAGCAAAGCCGAGCCGCCGCGGATCACATCCGTGACGGCTTTTTCATTTCAATATTCACATCTAATCAAAGGCTATCTATCCCCACCTGACATTTTCATGTACACGATCGCTTTCAAATGTGTCAAAATAATGAAAAAATCGCCTTGACAATTCGCATTAATATCGCATTTTATTTCGTAAATAAGATTGATTAACGAAAAATATTCGCGTATACATATATTTTTTACAAATATGATGATTGTGTGATAATTATGTACTAATATCCATACATAATAAAAATACACCTTAAAATCGAAAAAAAGCCTCGAAAAACCCTTTGTGATAAAAAAAACAATAGAAAGTTAATTATTTATCATTACAATTCCTACTTATTCCTTTGGTAATATGATATTACATTCCGCGGGTGAGATAATAAGCCCGCATTCATCGAAAGGGGAAGAGTAAAATGAAAGAATATTTTAATCTTAAGGATAACGTAGCTATCATAACGGGAGCATCCACCGGCCTCGGTGTTCAGATGGCTAAGGCACTGGCTAACCAGGGCTGTAATATAGTCGTAGCTGCCAGAAGACAGGAGAAGATAGACGCTGTAGCTAAGGAGCTCTCCGACACATACGGAGTCGAGACTCTGGCAGTCAGATGCGACATCACAGATACAGACATGGTAGAGAACCTCGTCGATAAGACACTGGAGAGATTCGGTAAGATCGACATCCTTATTAATAACGCTGGAACAGGCGCTGTAGCCCCAGCTGAGGACATCACAGACGAGCAGTTCGCTAACGAGCTGAGGATAGACCTCTTCGGAACATTTAAGGTAGCGCGCGCTGTAGCTAAGAAGGCTATGATCCCGGCTAAGTACGGCAGAATCATTAACATAGCCTCTATGTACGGACTCGTAGGTAATAAACAGGCAGGCTCTTCCCCTTACCACGCGGCAAAGGGTGGAGTAGTAAACCTTACCAGGGCTCTCGCCGCTGAGTGGGGTAAATATGGCATCGCTGTAAACTCTATCTGCCCGGGTTACTTCTACACACCGCTCACTAAGGAAACACTGGATCTTCCTGAGTTCCAGGCATACGCTAAGCAGGCTATTCCTATGGAGCGCTACGGTGAAGAAGGCGAGCTCGATACAGCAGCTATATTCCTCGCGTCACCTAAGACTACATATGTAAACGGTCTTATGCTGGCTGTAGACGGAGGATACACAGCTATCTAACCTACTGGCGCACACCGCGAGCGTAAAAAGAAATCCAGGAGCGCTTAATAAGCGCGATTCGAATATTTCCCATATAGCGAAAGCAGGCTTCTCATCACTATGCCTGCTTTTTGCTTGCTTAAGAACATTCTTCCATTCGCGCAGAGTGGCGATATCCCGCCCCCTACTCAATCCTGCACGATTTTCTGAAGATTTCGTGACATTCTTTGTTGATAAATACGGTCTACGATGTTAGAATTAGTGCAGTATATACATGACCGGACATTATATCCCGGCGCCGGTAGACACTCAGAGACGATAACGAAGAGAATGATTTGCTAATAAGGGGAATCCCCTGTATCAGGCCGGTTTTCCCGCGAAAGGACGCTTGAAAGCATATGCTTATAACCAGAGAAATTGACTATTCTTTCAGGATATTAAGGGCGATAGCAGATGGGAAGATCCACTCTGTGAAGCCTATGTGCGACGCCGAATCCATCCCTTGGAAATTCGCGTATAAGATACTGGGGAAACTCCGCGACGCCGGCATAGTCCAGAACATCAGCGGTGTCCACGGAGGCTGCAGGCTCATAGTCGACCTTCACGACGTGACGGCCCTGGACATATTCACTATAGTGGATGGGAAGCCTTACGTAAACAGGTGCATGGAACAGGGTTATGTCTGCGAATGGGTCACGAAGAAAGGCACACCATGCGGTATAAATCATAACCTTTCATTTATACAGAAGGAATTCGAGGACATGCTTTCGAAGTACAGCATGTATACCCTGATATTCGAGGACCTGTACGAGCTTTCCGGAAGCGGCGAAAGCGTATCAGAAGAGATGATACCCGAAAGCGCGGAAGCTGAGCAAAAAACCGGCCAGGCAGCATCGGTGCTCGAGGCATAGAGCGAGTTTTAGGGAGCCTTTAGGGATGCTGCTGGAGAAAACTGCAGTCACCTATAACTCATTCTGAAGAAAAGAGGGAACCCGGCGCGCCGGGTTCCCTTCGTTGTATTGATTAATATAAGCGCTCTTCAGGCTTTGATTTGCCTGAAGAGCGCTTTTTCATTTATCCTTATTCCCCTATCATCGCCCGGAAAGCCGCGAGTGAAGGACTGCCGTTAACCCTGACCCGAGGCAGGAGAAGGGGATCGTCGCCCGGGTATATTTTCCCGTACTGAGTAGTGAAGGCGACCTTAAAGCCCGCTTTCTTCACGGCTTCGCGCGCCGTGTCGTTATAATCGCCGAACGGATACGCGAAAGCGTCAGAACTGCCGAGGACCCTTTGCGACTTCTTAAGGTCCTTCACGCCGTCCGCCACTGACAGGGCCGTAAACACCCCGCCGTGGCCTATGGTCCCGCCCGGTCTGTGCATGTCGTAGGAGTGCGACTCGAGGTCTATGTGCTTATAATGGTGGCCGACCATCTTCTTCCAGTTGTGGCTGCAGATGACGAAAGATGTCGCCCGCACGTCGTATTTCTCCAGGAGCGGCGCTCCGTTCTTCTGGAAGAGCTCTGTCCCGTCGTCGAATGTCAGTACCACGCTCTTCTCCGGCAGGCTGATCTTCCCGTCCAGGTAATCCCTCACGTCCTGCCAGCGCGGGAAGTTATAGCCAGCCTTAACCAGGTACTGAAGCTCCTCCCTCAGGGCGTTCTTCGTTATCATATTCGCGTCGATGTGGTCCGGCGGATTCTTCGGATCGTAAACGTTATGGTACATGAGCACGGCCAGCCCCCGCTTCTTCGACGCCTCAGTCTGCGGCCTGGTCACGACCTCGACATCCCTGCTCGCCCTAGCCTCACGCCCCTGAGCGTCCTTCACAGCGTACTTTACCTTATACGTGCCCGGACATTTCATAGAAGGGACATCGACCGCCACAGTCATGCTCAGGTCGTTCCCCTTAGCGTCACTCGCCGAAAATCCCGGGTCTTTATACTTTTCTCCCCAAATCACTTCCATAGGTTTCTCATCATCCCGCAAAGTAATGACTGGCCCTTCTTCCTTCTCGGCCGCCTTCTCGCTTTCCCGCTCGTCTCCAGTGAAGTCGCGGACGAACACAGCGGTCACTATGATAAAAACAATAATTAATAGGATAAAAAGCAGTTTATTTACAATATTCTTCATTTCTTTCGACCTTTCACATATAGCATTCTAGAGGCAAGCCCTCTTAGTATCAATCTTTTACGGTCTTAATTTCCCTTAAATCAGCCTTAAATATACTTAAGGCGAGCCGCGGGCTCGAGGCGGGCGGAGCCGAGCGCGCCGGGATCGCTTTGCGGGGGAGCAGAGCTGAAAGCGCCTGGGGATCGCTTTGCTGGGTGAGACGGAGAAATCAGGGTATTCAAAGCCGACACTGCAGGGTATAATTGAAATATAAATACGAAAAAGGAGGTCAGTTTATGGAATTTAAGGACGCTATACTTAGAAAAATCGTTAAAGAAACCAGTGATTCATATAGTTTTATCATGGATGTGCCTGAGGGATACACCTGGACCGCCGGCCAGCACGTTCTCTGGAGGCTGAAGGACTATAAGGTAGCTGAGGGTGACCGCGACAGCAGGGTCTTCACCATCGCGTCGGCGCCTGAGGACGGATTCCTGATGTTTTCCACGAAAATCGGCGAGAAGCACACCAGTTTCAAGGAAATTCTCCTGAATCAGATAAAACCGGGCGACATCATCCAGGTAGCGAAGCCGCTGGGCTCCTACGCGTTCGACCCTGAGAAGGACCTGAGCCTGATAATCGTCGGAGGCATTGGTATCACACCGATTCGCGCTCTCCTGAAGCACGAGATGACTAACCACAGGGACGGTCATAAGATAACTGTCCTCTATTCGAACAGCACGGACGAGTTCGCTTTCCGCGATTTCTTCACGAACGAAGTTACGCCGGCTATTCCGGGCATCGAGTTCAATTACATCACTGACCGGGCCGCTTTCACGGGTGGGGCTGAGGCTTACGCTAAGGAGCACGGGAATGACGCCGAATACCTGATCGCCGGCTCCCCGGGCATGAACGACGCTTTCACGGACCAGCTTAAGGGCCTGGGCATCGACGAAGCTAACATAAAGAAAGACACATTTATGGGGTATTGATTTTAAGATATACACTCTGTAAAAAGGGCTGCCGGGGCGACTCGGCGGCCTTATTTTTCAGCAAAGCCGATATTCAGAGGAGGCTCAGGAGCTTATCATGGCAGAAAATGTGAAACAGGCGCTTATCCTGGCGGTCTACGGGAGTCGGCGGCAGCAGGCCTTCGATTCCAGCTATGGGGAAATTCAGAAAAGTATAGAAAATTACGTATCGACCGAGGTTTTCATGGCTGTTTTCGATAGGAAGCGGCAAGGCGAGAATCCCGGCGAGACGGCAGCGGGCGTGATCTCGAGCCTCACCGCGGCGGGATACCGGAAAGCTGTGGTCATGCCGCTGTTCATGATATCCGGCGAGACCCTGAGGACGCTGAAATCCGAGCTCACTCAGGCAGCCGGTCAGGATGTCGAACTCACATTCCTTCCTCATATACTGGGCTGGGGCGCCGACGCGCTCGCGGACATGCTCGCGTTGGAATATCAGGGCGAGCAGCTTCTCCTCTGCGCCCATGGTTCTGCCAATAGTATGGGGAACGATGACTATGAAAAGCTCGCCGATTTAGTTAGAGCACGCGGTCTCGCGGCGGATGTATACATGATCCACCACGCTGCCGGAAATTTCGGCGCTCCGAACCTCCCTCACCTGGACAGATCCAAACATGTGACCATCGTCCCGATTTTCATCACATCTGGCTTCCATGTCGAGCGCGACATTAAGGGAACGCTTATGGAGACATTTGCGGCTGACGGCTGGGATGCGGGCTTAGGAAAGCCATGCCTGTCGGAAGACCCAGGCTTTATTTCTTTGCTGGTCGATAAGGCGAAGGATTCGCTTCAGCAAGCCAATCATGCATGATCTCTATGATAAACCATAATCGATAAAATTTGCTGTTATCAACTCGGGGCTGAGTATTTACTCAGAAATTAGAATTCATCAACGAAAGTACAAAGATAAGGAAGGAGAAAGATGAATCTAGAAGACAAGATAAAGAAGCTGAAGGAAATCTATAAGGACGACGAGGACGCACTGGCTCTGATAGAAATGCTGGAGACAGACTACAGCCAGAAGCGATGGGACGAAACTATAGCGGGTCTCAGTTTATACTTCGGTCTATCACAGACGGACATCGATTCGCTCGAAGCCTAAGTGAAATCCGAGACTCGGATCCGCACGTCTGCTGTGTGGACACACACGCCATAGAAATTGGGCCGGATGAAGTCGTTCTTTACGGATGACGGAAAGAGAGGCTAGTCGAACGGATATATAGAATAGAAGGCATAAAAAACCGGCGGTAAACTGATGTGTGCCCATTAACTGGGCACGTCAGAATCGCCGCCGGTTTTATTTTACTTTGCTCGGGGAAATCACTCTTCCTTCCAATCCTCTGGGTTGGAGAATATGTATCTCGCGTCCTCTTCCTTAACGACCTTCAGGCCGGCGTCTTCCAGGATCTTAATCGAAGGCTGGTCGTCCTTAGCAGCCCAGGCGTTAACGTGCTTGATGCCCTCGCTGTTCAGCATGAAGGAAACGACGGCGCAGACTACTTCCTTACCCAGGCCCTGGCCTCTGTACTTCGCGTCGATGCTGTATTCGATCTCGATGGATGAATTCTCAGGGTCGTAGTCGTATGTCTCGATCCTGCCCGCGAAGTCGCCGCTGTATGTCAGCAGCCAAACATATTTCCCCTCTTCCTCATAGCCGGCGATGTCCCTGCGAACAGTTTCTTCGGCGCTCTCCATAGTAGCAAATGGATTCTTTCCCGTAAAACTGTACTGTTCAGGATCCTGTCCCAGACGCTCGTAGAGTGTCTTAACGTCGTCCAGAGTCTCCTTCTTCATCACCAGATGATTAGTGATCAAAACTCTCATTCCATTCATTTTACTACCTCACCATTCTCCCGCAAAAATGCAAAACTCTCTTATTTTAAGATCAGAAAAATACCACGAAAATATTTAAAATCAAGTCTGTTAAACATATCTGCAATAATATTATACTTGAAGTGTAAAGGAATCGAAAGACTTAAGGAAATTTTTGAGCTAGAGTTTCATGTATACATTTTAAGGGGGATTCATATGAGGGACGTACTTCTAGTTATCGATATGCAGAATGATTTCATAGACGGAGCGCTGGGGACTAAGGAGGCTGTGGCGATAGTTCCAGCCGTTAAGAAGAAGATAGAGGACTTCGATGGGACGGTCCTCTTCACCAGAGACACTCACGAGACATATTATCTGGAAACACAGGAGGGAAGGAATCTGCCTGTGAAGCACTGCATCCGCGACACGGAGGGCTGGCAGATCAGGCCGGAGCTGGACGCGCTCAGGACCACTGAGCCTATAGATAAGGAAACATTCGGCTCAGCCGACCTGGGACCTGAACTGGTCCAGATGAATGAAGACGATGAGATCTCTTCCATTACATTGATTGGACTATGCACGGATATCTGCGTAATATCGAATGCCATGATAGCTAAGGCTTTCCTACCGGAAGTTCCTATCATCGTGGACGCTTCCTGCTGCGCCGGAGTTACGCCGGAAACCCATGAAAACGCTCTGAAGGCCATGGAAGTCTGCCAGATAAAGGTGATAAACCGCTAGCCGCAGCTGTTTGTTTACGGCTGTTCATAGATCTTTTATATAATCGCCTTCATGCGCGCACGGAGCGGCTTACTCTTTTTTCATTCGCTCTTTCCAGCCGCTTTACGCGCTTATGGGGTTCTGGAGCCGGGCAGGAAGCCGCTCGAGGGGCTTGCTGTGCCCTCGAGTGTGTTTTCTTCTTTCCTTGCTTTCCTGCCATGGGCTGCAGGTGTTTTAGTGTGCTCGAAATCACCAGCACTATGACCTCATTAATAACGATAGCAATGCCGCAATTTTAGACGCATGCTATGAATCAACGTCCGAAAATAGGCCGAATTTTTGCGAAAACTATATTCTGAATTTTGTAATATTTTATATATTATTCTGATAATTATATTTTAGAAAATATATAGTACATAACTTTGCTAAATAATCCGATAATACCTCGAATAAATTTATTTTAATAAATATTTATTAGCAGTTTACCTCGGCGAGTGCTAGGGTATATAATATTAAGAAATCATAACGGACATTTAGGGAGAGAGGTTTAGGATGACGATATTACCGGTTTTCAGTATGGTGACAGTACCGGATTCTAACGTATATTACAGGACTGACCAGTATAAACATGTCGCGGGTAAGGACCCAGAGGTCGATGAAGCGCTGACTCTGGTAGTCTCTAAGAGAGAAGTGACATTAGGCGAACTTACGCCTGAAGACATTTACCCTATCGGCGTGAGAGGATATATAACAGAAGTTAACGACCAGGGATACATAGTCATCCACCTGACAGAGCGAGTAGACCTGAGCAATATCAACATAAGCCCTGAGGGAATAATCACGCTCACATCGGAGACTTCGACCACTATTAACGACCTGGACGAAGACGACGCCGAGAGAAGGATCGGGAAGATAAAGGGCGATTTCATGGAGCTTTCTAAGAAGTTCCAGTGGGGCCAGATGTTCAGAGTATTCGTGTCCGGCTGGAAGACTCTGGGCGATATAGCAGCCGCTGTTTCCCCGTGGATGAACTTTGGTAATGAGGAGTACTACGCCCTTCTGGCCGAGGACTCAGACCGCAAGCGCTTCGACATGATGGAATCCATGCTTTATGAATACATGGAGCTAACCAGGGTGAAGCTTAAGGTCCAGACAGTCCAGGAAGCTGATAATCAGAAGAGATATAGAGAGCAGGCCATCAGGAGTCAGATAGACTACTTACAGAAGGAACTGGGCGACCTGAACCCGGACGCCGAAACCGAGACCCAGAAGCTGGAGAAGAAGATAAATGAGTCCGGCATGAACGACGAGGCGAGGAGAGAAGCCCAGAAGCTCTTAAACCGCCTGAAGGCTGAGGGCGAGAACAGCCACGAGTCCGGCATGCTCGTGGACTACCTGGAATTCATAACATCGCTTCCTTGGAAGAAGGAAGCCGCGAAGGATATAGCGCTGGACCAGGCAGAGGCGATCCTGAACGAAGATCATTTCGGGCTGGAGAAGGTGAAGAAGCGCATTTTGGAACACCTGGCGGTCATGGACCTTACTAAGAAGCAGGCGGGTTCCATTCTGCTGTTCGTAGGAGCCCCGGGAACGGGTAAGACCAGCATAGGCCAGAGCATAGCCAGAGCCCTAGGGCGCGAGTATGTCCGCGTCAGCCTGGGCGGAGTTAAGGACGAAGCCGACATCAGAGGCCACAGGCGCACGTATATAGGGGCTATGCCGGGCCGGATCCTGGATGGGATCCAGAAGAGCGGGGTCTCGAACCCTGTGATGGTGCTGGACGAGATAGATAAGCTTTCCATGTCATATAATGGAGACCCCGCAAGCGCTTTGCTCGAGGTATTAGACCCTGAGCAGAATAACACGTTCACGGACCATTATCTGAACGTACCTTACGACCTCTCGGACGTCATGTTCATCTGCACGGCGAACACTGTGGATACGATCCCGGCGCCGCTCTTGAATCGTATGGAGCTGATCCAGTTTAACGGCTACACGCCGGTCGAGAAGCTGGAGATAGCTAAGAGACATTTACTGCCGAAGGCTATGAAGGCTGCGGGCCTGGCTGATGGCGACCTGTCGATGCCTGATGATGTCATATCTAAGGTAATAGATGATTATACGCGCGAAGCGGGCGTCCGCGGGCTTAAGAAGCGGATGGATATGATATGCCGAAGCGCTGCCGTTCAGATCGTTAAGGGGTCTGACAGGCCGATCGGCGTGACAGAGGATAATCTGCGCGATTTCATGGACATAAGGCCGCTCCACCAGAAACACGTAAGAGATTCCGCTCAGCCGGGAGTAGTGACCGGCCTGGCTTGGACTGCCGTCGGCGGTGTCATCCTCTATATCGAGACCAGAAAGACTAAGGGGAAGGGGCAGCTGACTATCACCGGTCAGCTGGGCAGCGTCATGAAGGAATCCGTCCAGATCGCTTACACCTTAGTGAAGTCCATATATGAGGAAAAGGCTGAGGAGATGGAGAATTACGATATTCACATCCACGTTCCGGACGGAGCCACCCCTAAGGACGGACCTTCTGCCGGCATAACGATCACGACGGCTCTGGCGTCTCTGGTCACTGGTATTCCGGTGGATCCGCACGTGGCTATGACGGGCGAGGTGTCGCTTCAGGGCTCTGTGAACCCTATAGGCGGGCTGCCTGAGAAACTGATGGCTGCCCAGCGCGCGGGCGTGAAGCTGGCGTTCATCCCGCAGGATAACGTGGACGACCTGGAGGACGTGGCTCAGGAAGTTAAGGATAACCTGGAGATAGTCCCGGTGAGCGCGGTGAGCGATGTCCTGTCTCGCCTGGATCTTCTCCCAGCAAAGCCAACTGCGGCTGCCTCCGTCCCGGCCGCCGAGGCTGGCGAGGCTTGCGATGACAACGCCGCATGCAGCAATGGACGGACTTATGTAGCTATTTAACTGACTTAGCTCTCTCTCGGTAGGACATTATATAGAGGCATATGGCGGCAAGCTGGGCGATCACAGAGACCGCGATCATGGCGGGGATCGAGTGGTCGTAGAGGACGCCCGCCAGCCAACTTCCCAGGAACCAGAATATGCCAAACGAAAGCTCGAATATGCCGTAACCCGTGGCCCGGCTCGATTTTGGCACCATAGTGGTCACGGCAGCCTTCAGGATAGACTCCTGAGCGCCCATGCCCACTCCCCAGAGCGCGATGCCTAGAAGGAGAAGAGCAGGTGTCTTTGCGGCGAAAACGAGAATGGCGAATGGGGTCGAAATGGCAGTAGAGATCACCAGAGCGCCCACACCATTACGGTCGTACATGTAGCCGAAAACCAGGGCAGCGACAGCGTCTATCAGCATGGCTCCGGCGTACAGGAGCGGCAGGTCCCCGCCGTTCACGATAGCGGATGTCTCGGCCAAAGTCCCGGAAAGCGACGTGAATTCGCGGGAAACGTGCATTATAATCATGGAATAATCTATGAAACCGAAAGCGAACAGGCTGATCCCGGCTATGTAGAGCTTGAACTCCTTCTTCATCTCGAACGGGATGTATTCCTTCGGCTCAGGCTCGAATTTCTCCGGGGTAGGGAATTTCCGCCATGTGATGAGGAGCAGGGCGATCGTGATGAGGCCAGGGATGAGTAGGAAGCCAAAAGCCTTCGAATACCTGGCGAACGGGCTGACGCTGTCTGACTGGAGCGCCATGACGATGTAAAGCATGACAGGTCCCGCGAAAGCGCCGATCTGGTCCAGCAGCTCCTGGATGCCGAAGCTCTTCCCGACGCCCTCCTGCGAAGCCGCGAACGACAGCACTGTATCCTTAGCCGGTTTCTTAATGGCCTTACCCATACGCTGGATGACGTAGAGCATGCAGGCGAAGACCCAGCCGTGTTCCCCGACGAGCGCCAGAGCCGGCACCGCCGCTATGTCGATCACGTAGCCGATTATGACCATAGGCCAGTATTTCTTCGTCTTATCCGTGATTTTACCAAACACATAGCGCATGGAGTATCCCACGAGCTCGCCCAGGCCGGAAGCGAATCCGATCACGCCCGCCGACGCGCCCAAGATATCCAGGTAAGCGCCGCGGATACTTTGCGCCCCTTCGTGAGTCATGTCAGAGAAAAGACTGACTGTTCCGAAAAGCAGGATGAAAACCATAGCCTGCGATATTTTTTTCTTATTTTTATCCGACATTCCCTATCACCCTTTTACCCAGCAAAGCCGTATCGGCCCCTTTCCGTCCCGGCCGTCGCCGCCGCAAAAATCAACGGCCGTAGTCTAAGCTGCCGCAAGCTTTCCGGCATTTTTACAGCGGCCGCACATAAAAAGCCGCCCCAAGCTGTGGGCAGCTCAAGGCGGCCTACCCAGTACATTATCACTTACATAATATGTCCGGTCCTACCGCATAGCAATATACGTTACGCATAGTTTATATAAAGTTCATAAAAACCAAACATTTACGCAGAATTTCAACTCTTCTAAGGTTCTCAGAGATTTCTAGGGGGATGACGAAAGCTATCCCTCTTTTTTGTTGTTTGCGGACATAGGTCACCGGGGTTGCTTTGCTGGGATTGCTTTGCTTAACGAGTTTGCTTGATCGTTGGCAGTTGTCACCGATAACTCATTTGAAAATAATCGGCGATATTGGTTTATATTTTTCTAGTCTCTGAAAGATTTCGTATAGCGGCTGTTATTTTTTCGAACGATTCGTAGATCTTCGCTCTTTTCAACCAGCAAAGCCGACCTGGCCTTGTCGTCTCCGTATATATCTGTATCGACATGCATGCTTATGCACATTATTCTCAGTTTTCGTTTGTATCAAAGCACATTTCTATAGTGGTTCGCATGCTAGCCACGATTCTGCTGA
>JAQXJR010000035.1 GCA_029009055.1 Eubacteriales bacterium
CCCTGTTTCCTGTATTATTCCTCAACGGAATCCATTTCTGTCTGCCCCGACTCCCCCGCTGTTTTAGCCTTCCTGCTGATAAGAAAAGCTGATAAAGCCGCGGTGATTGGCACGGTGAGCACGACGCCCATGCTGCCCGAAAGACCCTGCATTATCTCTATTCCTATTATGTAGCCGTTCATGAGCTGGTTATATGAAAGGTCGTAAGCGTAGTTCATGATAAGCGTGCTGAGGCTGCCGCCGGCGTAGGCCAGAACCAAGGTGTTTATCATGGTGCCCATCATGTCCTTACCGACGTTTATCCCCGACCTGAACAGGTCAGCCCTGCCATAAGCCGGGTTAGCTATATGTATCTCCTCTATCGTAGACGAAATAGACATGCCCACGTCCATGACCGCTCCCAGCGACGATATTATTATCCCCGCAAAGAGAAGCTCGCCTATCTGTACTTTCGTCCCCGCGGCTACGTAGAGCAGCTGGTCTATGTTGGAAACGTTATAACCCGTTATCCCCGCGGAAAAGCCGAATAGCTTAGCCGCGAGCGCCGCTATGGCTACACCCGCTGTAGTCCCGAGAACAGCCGTCACGGTCTTCCTAGTCAGTCCTCCCAGCAATACCAGGGTGACCAGTGTCGAAAACATAGATACCAGAATTGCTACGAATATCGGAGAATACCCCCTGTAGACCATAGGGAACATGACACAGAATATGGCGACGAATGTGTAAACGAGGCCTAGTAACGCCTTTGCTCCTTTCCAGCCGCCTATGGCGCAGACTATTATCGCGAACAAAGCCAGGAATGAGTAGATGGCGACCTGCCTGTTCTGGGCGTAAACCGTGACCACCTTAGAGCCTTCCGCTACATTCAAGATCACTATGACATTCATGCCCACCTTACAATCGGCGCCGTAGAGCATGCTGCTAGGACTGGTGGCCGTCTCGGTCTTCCCCTTAAGCTCTCCCGTCTGGATCTTCACCTGAACTGTCTGGCTGCCGTAACGCTGACCGTCTTCCGCCACGTTATCCCTGAGTATCTTCACGACCTTAGCCCGCTCGTATGAATTCCCCTTAGTATTCACGAGAGGCGTCTTCTCTATATTTCCCGCCGCCAGCGAGAACAGGATCAGCAGCACAGTGAGCACGATCCAGCTTATGGTTTTCTTCTTATCTATGTCCAATCTACCTATGTTCATATTTCCCTCATCCCCGGCCATATCATGACCGGGCAGCAAATACATTTACTCATATGATTCTATCTAACTGCGAAAAAACGCCGCCCGGGATGGCCCGGGCGACATTCGTTAACGCGTCGGAAGCTTGTGGAGTCGCTTCCTTATCAATGAGATGATCTCTAAACTTTCAGGATACTCCCTGAGTCAGGCTACTTTACCTTTGCTGACTTAACGGTGCTGTATGCTCCCTTAGTCGTTCCGGAGATAGTGCGTGCCTTAACATAGTATCTCTGACCCTTCTTCAGCTTCTTTATAGTCTTAGAAGTGTATTTCTTAGATAATGTGTAAGTCTTAACTCCCTTAGTGAAGCTCTTATTCATAGCGATCTTTATCTCGTACTTAGTAGCTACAGAAGACTTAGTGAGCTTAACAGTCATGGCCTTCTTCTTAGGATAGAGCTTTATGGACTGCTTCTTAACTACCTTCTTAGTATCAGGCTTCTTAGCAGTCTTTTTGATCGTGTATGCTGAAGACCCGCCGAGCTCGCTTCCTGTCTGAGCGTCGTAAGTTCTGATGGTAAATGTGTCACCGGTAACTTCGATCACAGAGTAGGAAGGAGTCCAGGTCTGGGATCTTTCAGCGATGTAGTCCTGCTTCTGAGGAAGGAGGTTATAGAACTTCGATCCTGTAGCAGAGTTAGCTTCCATGTAGACCGTTCCCTTAGGGTTTACGACTGTTCCGGACTTAACGTCTGACTCGATGTTATATACCTGGTTCTCTTCGAGGTACTTCTGCTTAGCGGCTGAAGTAGCGTCATCCTTTTCTGACTTCTCCTTAATGCAGCCGTCCATCGTCAGGTCCTTAGTAGCTGTGTGCTGCTTTCCGTCATCTGTCAGCTGATATGTTCTGGAATATGTATGGTCATGTCCCTGGAGAACTACGTCGATGTCATACTTATCGAAGAGCGGTGTGAGAGCTGTTCTCATTACGATACCGTCGGAATCGGAGTGGTCATAACCTGAACCGTAGATGTCGTGGTGGAACATAACCACACGCCACTTAGCGTCCTTATTAGCCTCTAGAGCCTTCTTAATAGTGTTCTCGTGGTCTGCCGCGTTGTAGTTGTTAGTGTCGAGGCAGATGAATACTGTATTTCCGTAGCTGAAGAAGTAATCTGTTCCTGCCGGTGATGAATCCTCGTTCCTCTCCTGAGCGTTAGGGTTATTGAAGTGCATAGAATACTGCATGGAGAAGGAATCGTGGTTACCGATAGTCGTAGCTACAGGCAGGCTTCTCAGCTGCTCAGCTCCCAGGTATCCGGCGTACTCAGCCTCGTAAGAAGCTCCGTTATTTTTGCCCGGGTAAACGTTTACCTGGTCTCCCGCTGACATAATGAAGCTGGCGTCCGGGTTAGCCGCTACAGCCTTATTAAGTGTAGCGTTCCAGTTGAAGGAATCGTTTCTGGCAGCCAGGTTCTTACTTCCATCCTTATCCTCTACGAGCTTAGTTCCGTCGTTCTGGGTCTTTTTCTCAGAAGCTCCGATCTGAGGGTCTCCTACATAGAAGAACTTAAAGGACTTAGTGGATCTGGTGCTATATCTTTCTGGATCTGACCATACGAGGTTTCCGTCAGCGTCTTCTCCCTTAGCTACCTGATAATAGTAGCGTGTGTTCTCCTTAAGTCCCTTAACAGTTACATGGTTGGAATAATAATCTTCCAGACCCTGTTCCTTAACAGTGTTGTGGTTGGATTTAGCGTTAAGATATGTCTTATCCTGATACTCCATGTTCTTAACAACTTCAGGATCCTTAAAGCTTAAAGATGTTCCCTCTACGATTTCAGCCTTCTCGAGGTCGCTCTTAGCGCGGGCTGATGTGGTAGCGGCGATACGAACCTTAGGTGTAGCCTTACCCTTAGAATACCAGCCGAGATTGAGCTGTGTAGCGTCTGAGCCCGGAGTCAGAGCTACGTTCGTGTAGTCGCTGCTCAGCTTATCCCAGTTCTCTACATACTTATCCCAATCCTTAGCTCTCTGGCGTGTGCTGCCATCAGTGAACGGAACATCGTTCATCCAGGCGAATGAAGGCGCCATCGTCATAGTGAGTATCGTAGCTGTCGCAAGACCCGCGGCTACGAGACCCCTGATCTGTTTCCCTTTCATTTTCAAACTCTCCTCATTTACTATTTGTTTTAGAAACTATGATGAGTATATGGCCGCCATGTTGGAGTGATATTATTGCCAGGTAATTGCTTCGTAAATTGATGGGGAGCAAATGTAAAACGGCTTGGCTGCCATCCGCCCCTCAATTTTTCCATATCGTTGAAATAGCAATAAAAAAGCCGTTCAGTAAAACCTTAAAATGTTTTTAAAGTCATACTGAACGGTGCTTTTTCTAATAAAAGGAGAAATTAGCTTTTCGCCGCCCCCTTCCGTTTATACCCGCCGGAAGGAAGCCGCGGGATCCTTATTCGCGGTCAGGACCCCTGTTCAATCTTTTACACATGAGGCTGCTTATATCGTTCCCTGAATATCCGCGCCATCCACACGGCAGCTCCGCCATCCGGGAAGGCCGGCCATAATTAGCCTCCCCTTCAGCGGAAACTTAAGTCATTCGTACGGGTTAGATATAACTAACTCTCAATTAGTATAATGCATGAACAGTCTCTATCTGTCAACAGAAAAATTGAAATGTTTTTCATATTTTTATTACCGCAAATAAAAAACTCCGCATGGCTTTTTCCGGTGCCCTGCGGAGTCCCTAAAAACATATATTGCTTGCCAGAAAAATGTAGATATGCCTAAATTTACTATTACTGATACAATAACCCTAACATTTCAGAAATAATAAACTGTTTTAAATTACTAGACCATCTTAAGGTCTACTCCGGACGCCTTCTGCTGGATCATCTGTGTGCAGAGAGAAGCGATGTGTGCGCCGGCTTCGATAGGAGTAGTACCCTTATCGAAGATGTTTGAAATAACTGTTCTCTTAGATTCCTCGATTCCTACGTGTCCTGCGTATGTGATATAAGCGGAAAGCGATGAGAATGTGGACATACCCGGTCTCTCACCGATAAGGATGATAGTTACCTTAGGCTTCAGAACTTCTGTTACCTGGTCCTCGGTCGGCACACGAGAGTACTTAATATAGATAGGTGTTCCTACCTTAAGACCTTCTACCTTAAGTCCATCGTAGAGAGACTTCATCAGGTCGTCTATGTTCTCATTGAAAGCTGTGCTGGAAAGTCCTTCAGACGCGATGATCTGAACGTCAGGGCTCATGATGCAGTTATCTCTGAGCTGCTGCTTAGTTTCGTCTGAAAGAAGTCTTCCCAGGTCAGGTCTGGACAGGTAAACGTCCTTATTCTCGCACTCGCTCTGGATCCTGAAGAAATTATTCTTATCTATGATAGATTCATCAGGGTCTTTTAATACAGCGTCGACAGAACCGGCGTGGTCTGCCAGCAGACGGAGCCATGGATCTGTCTTATATCTCAGTCCCGCTCTACCTACAGCCAGACGGGCGTCTGTAGTAGATCTCAGTTTCTGGTATTCATCCAGGTTATGAGGATTCTTAACGAGGTTTATATTTCTCCAGTTCACCAGTCTGATGTCATCGAGAACTCCATCCTCTACAGTGTTAGTCTTCTCAGTCTGAAGAACAGCTTCAACTACGGTCGAAGGTGTCTCATTAGCTCTTACGCCTGAGAAAGCCATCTTAGTTTCCTTCTTAGGTTCATCTTCCTTCTCAGGAAGCTTCAGATCCATGGTAGCAGCTACCTGCTCCACGATTTTCTTGATTTCTTCGTTATTCATAACTCACTCCATTCAATGCGAAACGCAATATCATGATCAATATCGAAATCCCTAGGCTGACCTAGTCCATGAAGATGGATCCGTCTCCGGCGACGTCTGTAAGGTTACCATCTTCATCGAGGATCCCGCGCTTAATTGCCCACTTGAAGAATGCAGGAGCCGGCTTACGGTTAGTGATCTGTCTGAGCGTAGCGTCATCGTGGAAGCTTACATCCTGGTAAGCGAGCATGATATCGTCTCCCATAGGAAGGCCCATGAAGAAGTTGGAGCCAGCCAGAGCTACCAGCATTACAGCGATTTGCTGATCATCGATATTGATAGGTGTATGGTTAGTGAAGCATGGAGCCATACCCATAGGAAGTCCGAGCAGCTTACCCATGAAATGGTCTTCCAGGTTTCCTCTGATCATTTCCTTACCATCGTAGATAGTCTCAGGTCCGATGAATCCTGTTACGTTGTTTACCATGCAAGGGTTGAAATATCTCGCGAATTCATAAGTTCTGGCTTCCAGAGTCATCTCGTCTACGCCTTCGTCAGCGTCTATGGATACCTCTGATCCCTGACCTGTCTCGAAGTAGAGGAGGTTAGGTCCCTGGCTCATACCGTATTCAGCGGCTACGTCATAACCCTCGAGAAGCAGATCCTTATTGATACCGAAGTTCTCCAGAGCCTTCTGTGTTCCGGCTATGGATGAGAAGCAGCCTGAGAGAGGAACTCCGTGTCTTAACGATTCCATCTGAGTAGTGATATGTGACAGAACGAAGAGCTGCGTAGGGATGCCTTCCTTCATGATGAAGTCTCCCAGCTTATCTCCTATTCTCTTAGTGCTGTCGAAGTTATCCTCTACAGGGTTGATTCCGAAGCAGGCGTCTCCTGAAGCGTATGTCAGACCTTCCATGATTCCTGCCAGGATCTCATCAGGATCATCTGTAGTTGAGTTCGTCTGAAGTCTGTACGAAAGTGTTCCCGGCTGACCTATCTCTGTCGCGCATCTCGTTACCTTATGGATCTTCTGAGCGCACTGTACCAGGTCTGCCGCTGACATGATCTTAGCAACTGCTGCCGCTACTTCTCCGTCGATTCCGCGGTTCAGCCACTGGATCTTATCATTGTTAGTTTTCTCATCGAGGATCAAATCTCTGTACTCACCGATAGTGAGATTCTTAATGGAGTCATATATCCTCTTATTCATGAAGTCTATTCCGCATCTGGTGACTTCATCCTTCTCGTAAGGAACTGTTGGGTTCTCTACGAGATCCTTGATAGTCAGATTGGCCAGGACGATCTTAGCGGCTACCCTTTCTGTTTCCCCTGAAGCAGCTATGCCCTGCAATCTGTCTGCTGATTTAGGCTCGTTAGCCTTAGCCAGAACGTCTTTCACGTCCTTGAAGGAGTAAACTTCACCATTCAGCTTCGCCTTTAGTATCATGTTTCCACCTCTTTCAAAAAAATTAGCTCATGAAAACCTGAGCATCTGACTTATCATCAGATCCCCTGTTTCATGAGCTTCGTCACTTCGTGCCCCTAAGGGCTTAGAAACAATTATTATTTATCTCTGAGCAGGAATATGTCATAGGCTAGACCGGCTGCGTCGCCTGGATCTAGACCGTATTTCCCGCTTACAGACTTTAAGTATTCCGCGGCGTCATCTTCTGTCATTCTCTTCTCTTCCATGAGAAGGCTCACCGCGTATTTCATATTTCTCGCGCCCGAGAATTTCTTCTCTGTCGCGTCTAACTCTTCGTCCAGCTCCTTAAGTCTTCTTTTCCTCGCGAAACTGAATTTAAGTTTAGCCAGGAGGTCTCCCTTCCTGATCGGACTGGAAAGGTATATGTCAGCCGCGCCTTTGCTCTCTTCACGAGAAGCTGACCTGCCATCGTCCTTTATGACTCCGGTCGTCATATACCTCTCTTCTCTGGAAAAGTAATCCAGAAGCTTCACTCTGCGTTCGCTGTCGAGGACACCCCCCAGTATCACTCCATCCGGATGCTCATATTCTACCGCCAATACCAGGTCCATAACGTCTTCGAAACAACTGGTCTCGATATCGCCGCTATCTAATGTATTTTCGACCTCTTCCCGGGCTTTATCATCGTTCACATATATGAATACCCGCTGCGGATCGTCATTTCTTCCCATATTTCTCTCTATCCATTTCAGGCTATTTTATCAAATCGAATGTCTCAGTCGTCCCTTTCGGACCGGAGCTCACTTCGAACTCTCCTCCTAGCCTGTCCTTTATCATATCCCTGATTATGCCCAGACCGTATCCCTCGGCAGGACTATCAGCATCGAACCCCCGCCCGTCATCACTGTAAACTATGGTAGAAGATATCAGATCGTCTTTAAGTTCTATCTTTATTCTGCCTTCATTTCTTCCTTCGAAGGCATGCTTAAGAGAGTTGCAAATAAGTTCATATATGACTGTTAGTACTACGTTACATACGTCAGTCGTCACCATTATATCGTCACCGGAGATGTCTACGGTCACATTTTTACTGGTGAGATCCAGGGATATCCTACTTAAGGTATATTCCAAAGTGGATTTAAGTTCCAGCTCGCTGCCATTTCTAAGTTTCAGCTCGTTTATAGACTGGAGCATCCTGATCCTGTCTGCCATATCTCTATAAGCCTGGGAATCCTCACTCTCAGCCCTGTCCATAGCATAGTTGGATAAGAACATGAGCCAGTCCTTAGCCGAGTGCCTCTCTTCGTGGATAAGAAGGTCCAGATCCTTTATTTTCTGTTCCCTCTTCATCTTCTCCGTTATATCATCCATTATGACCGCGTATTTCACATTCTCCATGCCGAGCCTTACGACTCTGCCTTCGAAAGAATAGCCGTTCATATTGAATGTTATCTTATCGTCCGGAACATCCGCTATGACGTTCTCTATGCCCATGCCGAGGACACGCCCTACATATCCCGCTACTTTCAATAAATTATCAGAATACTTATTGGAATAGCATATCTTATCCTGATTATTCACTAAGAGCAGGGCTTCGTCGAACCCATTAAGAAGCTTTTCTATATAAGCTGGGAGCGACACTTCTTTAACTCCCGCTCTGTCATTACCGAAATACTCAGCCTCGGTATCATTAATGAGGTGCTCATATATGAGAACAGCCACTACCTTATCCATAAACTTTATTGGAAATACCTGCTGCATCATGGCTTTGCCGGAGAAGACCTCGGATCCGGACACATTTCTCGTAGCTAGACCCGTATTGAAAGTTCTCTCTACAGCCGGCTCGTTCTCCGTGAACATGATGTCCCCGTAGAGCGGCTTATCGTATATGGTCCCCTTCGCTTCAGGATAGGCCTCGCCCACAATTATCATGGACTTCCCCGTAACGGTCATGCAGTCTATATACACGTTACACTGCTCGTTTTCGGCGAATTTCTGGAGATTCTTAAGGTAAGGATATATAGCCTCTATTTCCTCGTCGCTGAGCGCCGTGTATTTACGGCACAGCTCCTCACATTCACGGATCTCGTTAGCCATTAGGTCCACCTCTGGAAATAATGATTTCCGCCACCTCAGCCATAGACATCTTATGCTTCCTGCTGATCTCTCTCATATTATCGTAAGCCTGGGTCTCGCTCACAGAATATCTGCTCATAAGCATAAGTTTAGCCTTCTCTATGATTTCGCGGTTCTCAACACGCTTATTAACGTTATCTATCTTCTTACGCATCTCGAAGAACTCGGCGCTGCTCTTCATGACGCTTTCTATAGTAGGCACCAGGAGATTCTTATCTAAAGGCTTAGTCATGTATCCTGAAGCCCCGGCTTCTATGACTCTATCCACCGTATCGCTGTCATCGAACGATGTGAGCACTATTACGCACTTAGCCAGGCAGCTGGAAACTATCTTCTCCGTCGCCGCTATCCCGTCCATGAGCGGCATCTTAATATCCACTATAGCTAAATCCGGCTTAAGCTCTGAACACAGCTTTACCATCTCCAGCCCGTTATGCGCTTCGCCCTCTACTTCATAGCCGGCCTCTATAAGGCAGTCCTTCAAGTCTCTTAGTAGGAAACGGTCATCATCAGCTATTACAGTTTTAAGTTTAGATTTAGAATTCTTCATAAATATTACCGGATAACAAAAAAGCACACTAAAACATTCCTGTTTAAGTGCACTACGTCGTACAAAAAATGTTCAATTCGGATGCGTCTCCTGATTTCGTCTGAAATATTTTATCATCTGATACGTTCGTTGTCAATTACATGAAAACACACACATCGATTCCGAATCTATAAAAAATGATTCCAATTCTCTATACTCAAATATATAATAAAAGTTGTTTAATGAATTTCTTTCGAATATTTTATATTTATTTTGCAAAGAAATCCCGGCACATGTGCCCGGGCGGCTGCCCCAGGTGGTAGCAGGCGGTCTGTGATTTACTGTACTACTAAAACTAACATTTGGTGGATTATATGAACTTCAAGGCAATAATAAAAAACGTTAATAAATATGGTATATCCGGCACCATCAGACTTAGAAACGATAAGAAGAGGATCACTGAAATCGTCGATAATTATCGAGCTGATTTTCTGAAAGAGAATGGTGTCAAATCTTTAGATGAGTTAGATAAGAAAGCTCTTAAAAAATACAGGAAGTCTCTGGAACGTAAATATATGTTCGAGATCCTACCAGCGGAATACGATGAATATAAGGACAGGCCGATCCAGAATAAAGTAATAATGATGGAAAACGGCCATGCTCCTTCGCCTAGCCAGTCACACCTGGCTGACGTCATAAGGAAGCAGGGTAAATATAAGGTAGTCATGATGAGCATGAACCGCCAGGATGTGTCGTTAGAAGAGTATCTGGAAAACGGCAGAAAATTCGTGAGAGAGATAGCGGACGCTAAGGCTGTGTTCCTGTCTACGTCTAACTTCTTCCTATCCGGCTTCGACCTCAGACCGGAAACGAAGCTCATCCAGCTCTGGCACGGTGTTGGAACTTTTAAGAAAATCGGCTTCAGCACGGTAAACAGTAAGGGTTTCGGCCTGTCAGAATCTGAGAGAAAGAAAATCGACCTTTACAGGAACTATGACTATGTGACCATTGCTGCTGAATCTCAGCTCCCAATATTTGAGGAAGCATTGAGGATACCGGCTTCTTCAGGTAAACTGGCTCCTATAGGGGTATCCCGTACTGACGTTTTCTACGATCAGGAATACATCCAGCACACACACGAGAGATTCCTTAAAGCCATGCCACAGATCGAGGGAAAGAAGATCATCCTCTACGCGCCGACATTCCGCGGCCGCACGGCTAAAGCTAAGGCTCCTGACCGGCTGGATATAGCTAAGATGGCCGAAAGGCTTTCTGACGACTATGTCCTCCTCATAAAACACCACGGTTTGGCTCATAATATACCTGATATACCTGAGGAATATAAGGATAAATTCGCTTTCGATGCCAGAGACCATAAGAATTTCGGCATAGAGCGCTGGCTGTCCGAAGCCGACATCCTGATCACCGATTACTCTTCCGTCGCCTTCGAGTTCGCCCTGAAGGAGAAACCGATTATCTTCTTCTGCTACGATCTGGAGGAGTACGTGGAAGAGCGCGGCTTAT
The DNA here is from genome assembly GCA_029009055.1 of Eubacteriales bacterium. GTDB lineage: Bacteria > Bacillota > Clostridia > Peptostreptococcales > Anaerovoracaceae > Aminicella. The sequence goes on from JAQXJR010000035.1 coordinate 10,588, forward strand.
ATAACGATTTCGAGACATTCGTGCCTGGGCCTGTGGTCAAGACGACAGACGAGATATGCGATTACATAGAGCACATAGACGAGAGATTCGATAAGCAAAGGGTAATAGACTTCAAGCGCGACCAGGTCGGAGCCTGCGACGGACACGCTACAGAAAGAACTATAGAATTGATAGAAAAGTAAAATTTACAGAATAATTCCTGGTCCAACGGCTCAGGAAAACTGATTTTCTCGAACTTAAAAAGGCGGCCTCAAATCTAGAGACCGCCTTTTACTATGTCTTTAATCATAAGACTCAACCCGAAACCGGAATGCTCTTATCACTTCAATACTTAACAAGCGATTATTGCTTCGCGGAAGCCAGGATCCAGGCTATCCCCTTAGCCGTCCTCTTATCGCTGTCTACGAAATGATTACCCTTATTCCACTCCAGGGTGTTCTGACGGTCAGAATCTTCGAATATCTCTGCCTGGCGCTTTATGCAGCTTCCTACTTTCGACATGACCTGGTTCTTCGTCTTTTCCTCCCTGTCACCCAGACTCAGATATACAGGGACTTTCCGGTCGCCATCCAGTGCTGCTTCCTTCTTCTCAGAATACTCTATCCATCCCGGATACCAAACAGAAGGTGAAGCAGCAGCCGCGCCACAGAAGGCGTCTGACTCGTATATACTCCAGAGCGCGAACAATCCCGCCAGACTGTAGCCGGCAATATAGAATCTCCTTCCCGGTTTTTCAAGCTTTGGAAGCAGCTCGTCCGTTAATGCCTTAAGAGTATCTGACGCCTCGGAGCCGAACGGAGTCTTTCCGAATACAGGCGGCGCTTCCCAGGGTGTAAGGTCCTGAAACCAGTCGTCCACCTTAACGGTCACAACGCACCAGTCATCGCTTCCCGTAAGGCATCGAACCGCCTCGACCTCCCCGTCCATGACTTCCATATCATTCTCATCAGTCATCTGGATGAAATAATTCAGAGAGTCTTTATTACCGAAAAATTCGATTTTATCATCACTTATCCGCATTGCCAGCTCCTATAATCATAAAATCAATGCCGGGCGAAAACCTACTTAATATTAAGAGTATATGAAGCCTTAGCGTTCTTAACGCCGTAAAGATATGAAGCTATGTAATACTTCTGCCCCTTCTTCAGCTTAAGCTTAGCGTAACGGGTCTTCATCGGATCCGATGTCTTCTTCGGCTTCTTCGTTCCGTTAACGTAGTGGATCTTATAGTATTTCGGCGAGCAGACATGGAAACTCGTGCTCTTACCGAAGTTCGTCTTAGCCTTCAGCTTTATCATGTATCCGTAGCGGTTCTCTTTAATGGCAGCGAACCCGTTCACTCTCTTATTCTGTCCCTTATAATTTCTGACTTTCGAGAAGGTGATCGTGTATGTCCTAGTCTCTGGCGCCTTGAACTTAACGATGGCTCCCCTCTTCTTTATTTTCACTCGGGTAGTACCCTTCTTAACAGCAGGGGCTTTGCTCGGTTTAGTCGTTCCCGTCGTGACCTTTCTGGTGGCAGCGCCCGCCGTAATAAAAGAAGCCAGGCAGAATACCAGGGCCAGGGCTGTGGCTGTTATGGCAGTCAAAAACTTAGAGCTTTTACTCATGTATATCCTCCTTAGCGTGAATTTCTTAATTATTTTTCATATTCTACCATAAATGTCTATACATGTGCAAATCCCACCCGCAGCGCCAGGCTTGCGCGGAGGCGGCATGCGCCGGGTTTTCTTTGCAAAGTAAAAGCCGGTCAGGGTATGGCCCCTGCCGGCAGCTAAAGTATTAAAAAGGAATTGTGATGGCTATTTATTAAGTTCTGCTACGGCCTTGAAGCCCTGCTCGAGGTCCCAGATGATATCGTCGATGTTCTCTGTTCCGATGGAAAGACGGATCGTATTCTCGGCGATTCCTGCTGCGGCGAGCTGCTCAGGTGTCATCTCAGCGTGTGTAGTGTCATATGGGTGGATGACGAGGGACTTAACGTCCGCTACGTTAGCCAGGTTGGAGAAGATCGTCAGCGCGTCTATGAACGCGTAAGCCTCTTCCTTACCTCCCTTAATGTTGAATGTGAATATGGAAGCTCCGCCGTTAGGGAAGTATCTCTCATAGAGAGCGTGGTCCGGATGGTCAGGAAGCGAAGGATGATTTACCTTCTCTACGAGAGGCTGCTTCTGCAGGAACTCTACAACTTTCTTAGTGTTCTCCACATGTCTCTCGATTCTGAGTGACAGTGTCTCCAGGCCCTGAAGGAGGAACCAGGCAGCTATAGGTGAAATGGCCGCGCCAGTATCTCTGAGCAGGATGGCCCTAATGTATGTGACGAATGCCGCAGGGCCGGCTGCCTGTACGAAGGAAACTCCGTGGTAGCTTGGGTTAGGCTCTGTGAACTGAGGATATTTACCGGATGCTTCCCAGTCGAACTTTCCGCCATCTACGATGATGCCGCCGAGTGTAGTTCCGTGACCGCCGATGAATTTAGTAGCGGAATGGACTACGATATCAGCTCCGTGCTCCAGAGGTCTGATGAGGAAAGGCGTGCCGAATGTGTTATCGATCACTACAGGGATCTGATGAGCGTGTGCTATCTTAGCAACACCCTCGATATCAGGAATGTCTGAGTTAGGATTTCCCAGTGTCTCGATGAATACGGCCTTAGTCTTATCATTAATAGCGTTTTCTACCTCGTCCAGGTCGTGTACGTTTACGAATGAAGTTTCTATGCCGTACTTAGGAAGTGTCTGGTCGAGGAGGTTGTATGATCCGCCGTAGATGCTGTTCTGAGCTACGATATTGTCACCCTGTCCCGCGAGAGCGAGGATGGAGTATGTGACCGCCGCTGCTCCTGCTGCTACGGCCAGTCCGCCTACTCCGCCTTCCAGAGCGGCTACTCTGTCTTCGAGAACGCCCTGTGTGGAGTTAGTGAGTCTGCCGTAAATGTTTCCGGCGTCTCTTAAGTTGAATCTGTCCGCGGCGTGCTGAGCGCTGTGGAAAACGTATGATGTCGTCTGGTAAATTGGAACAGCTCTGGAATCTGTAACCGGATCCGCCTGTTCCTGTCCTACATGCAGCTGCTTAGTCTCAAATTTAAATTCATGTTCACTCATTTTCTCGTCCCCTTTTCTTTGATCTTTATATGATATGGAAATTTTTGTTTGCGAATTTCTATAAATTCATTTCCCTAGTTGGTATGTATGTAATATAGCCCGAAGCGAGATCAAAGTCAACGGTTTTCCTTATAATTTCAATGCTTACAGCCATTGTTATATTAAATCTGTAGTTATTAGTATTATTTATATCAAACAATTTCGTTATAAATTCAATGGCTAGCGAGTTTCGAAAACCATAAAATATGGAGTTATTTGAAGCCCATATAATAAAAATAGGCAGGGCCAGTAGATTAAATTATCTATTGGCACTGCCCAATTATCATTGGTTCGTTACTCATAATGAGTCCACATACGAACGATTTTAATATAGCCATCATATTGTATATCGCCTTCAGTGAATGGCTCCTGATATATTCGATATACAAGGCGATGCTGGATATTGATTCGTCTGGAGTAGAGCCCACTGAGATTTCCAACTAAAGCTTCGTATCTAGGGGGATTTTCAAACGGATCCTCTCTGATAACATCGATCAAGCTTTTAGCTTTACCGTCAAGCCCAGAGGATTTTAGCTTCTTAATATCCTTTATCGCCTGCCGGTCATATACTATCTTATAACTCACCAATCCACCTCTTCTTCCGGTACGCATGATTCGATTGAAGAATCCCTACCTTCAATCAGCGATTCAGTCATTCCCGGAATCGAATCCAGATATAGAGTTTCCTGTATAGCGCTCCAATCATCCTCACCAATGAGAACGCCATTCTTCCCCCTGGCGTTGGTGATCGTAATTGGTGTACTGCTTTCGTTCACATCGTTTAACAGCTGATATATATTTTCCCTGGCCTTCGTTACACTGATAGCAGCCATATCTATTCACTTCCTCTCATGCATATTATAGCGTACGCTATTCCGTACGTCAACTTTTCTATAAATAATATTTTCCAATCTCGTTAACGATTCACGCTAGAAAAAAAGCTGCTTCGGACGGGCTCCCGCCAAAGCAGCTTTCTAATTCTAAAATATCATAATTACATTAGTCTAGCGGTCCCCATAGTCCCTTCTTATCCAGGAGCAAAGCGATCTGGGATATGATCTTCTCAGCTTTACTGAACTCATACCAGTAAAGCATGAAACCGTGCATCATCCCCTCGCCCTCTATAGCGTCCACCTTATTCCCGGAGATCTTAAGCTCCTTAGTATAAGCGGCGCCATCATCGTGGAGCGGGTCGCACTCAGCCGTCACATTAATGGTATAAGGCATATCCTCAGGCAGATCCTTAACACCAGGGTTCAGGAATGGATCCCTCTCCAGGTCTATAGCGGCCCTGCCAAGCGGCTTATAAAGCTCGCCGCAGTAATCCAGCATCTTCCTCGGAAGCACATACTCTCCTGTAGCGTACTTCTTAACCGACTCCGAAACGTTATCCTTAACAGCGCCATATGTGCCATAGAAAAGCACCTGAGCGGAGATCTTCGGTCCGCCGACTACTGTGGTAAATCTGGAAACAGCAGCTGAAATAGCAGCGCCGCTGGAATCTCCGGAAACCATGATCCTGTTCGGGTCTCCATTAATAGACTCAGCGTTCTCCTTCACCCATCTCAGAGCCGCAAAAGCGTCAGCAATAGCAGCAGGATAGCGGTTTTCAGGAGCCAGTCTGTAAGCGACAGAAACTACTACGCATGAGAGCTCAGTTGCCAGCTTCCTGCAGAGCGCGTCATGGCTGGCTATGTTATGCATGATGAAGCCGCCGCCGTGGAAATAGATCATCACCGGAAAACCTGTACCCTCTCCCGGAGTGTAGATCCTTATGTCCAGAGGCTCCACCCTGTCTTTCAGGATAGGATCCGCGTAGCGCCTTAAAACTTTCGCTTTGCTAAGCATAGCGCTCATTTCTTCCCTGTCTACCGGCGGCATCTCTATGGTCCTGTCCTCAGACTTATAGATCGGGATTATCTCCTTCTTATCGTTGAAGACCAGGTCCGCGCCAGCTCTCATGTCCTTATAATTAAGTGAAGGAGGATTGAAAGCCTTCTTCTCTATCTTCTCTTTATAAAATTCAGCAACTTCTGGATCAAGCATATTCCTCAGCTCCCTGTAAATTTTTATTCAATAGTTATACAACCTTACTAATTTTACCATTCCGCGGCAGATTTACAAGGTCGAGGGGCTAACTTGCAGTCGCGCTTTTTTCTATATATAATTTGAACGGAAACTTGAAATCGTACAGCAAATATAACACTCGGGCGCGTGCCGTTCGGCTTACACATAAGCAGCCGGAGGCAAAAGCGGCGTGTAGGCTTTGCTGGGCGGCGCTGGAACCGGGCTTAGAGAGCCGGTAAGTGCGTGAGATCGATCAGAAAGAAAGAAAAATATATGAAGATATTGATTACGACCGACTGGTATACGCCGGCTATAAACGGGGTAGTGACTTCTGTCCTCAACCTGACGAAGGGGCTCAGGGCTCTAGGCTGCGACGTGCGGATCCTGACACTCTCATATGACAGCCACACCCATAGAGACGGCATAGTCACGTACGCGGGATCCGTGACTATGGATAAGGTATACCCGAATGCCCGGGCGCGCTTCCTGCCTTACGATCCGGCCTTGAACGAAATAAAGAAGTGGAAGCCTGACGTAGTACACAGCCAGTGTGAATTCTCCACATACCCTATGGCGAGAAATATCGCTAAGGCTTGTAACGCGGCCCTCGTCCACACTTATCACACCATGTATGAGGATTATTCCAAGTACCTGATACCTATAGAGAGCCTGGGCAGATCCGTAGCGGTCGGACTGACTAAAAAGTTCCTAAAATACCCAGACCGGGTCATAGTGCCGTCGGAGAAGATAAAGAGGCTGCTGCTGAATTACGGTATAAAAACGCCTATAGATGTCGTGCCTTCTGGGCTGGATCTGGAGAAGTACGAAAAGCCGCTAAGCAGCGAGCGCAGGGCTGAGCTCAGGGCAGATTACGGGCTTAGCGCTGATGAGACCGTCCTCCTCTACCTGGGCAGGATCGCTTTCGAGAAGAACCTGGACGAGATCATAGAATATTCCATGCGATACAGCGGGAATCATAAATTCCTCATAGTCGGAGACGGGCCTTACAGGCAGGAACTGGAACGAAAACTCAGTAAATACGGCGACAGGGTAATATTCACCGGCATGGTATCACCTAACGATGTGCCTGATTACTACAGGCTGGGCGATATATTTTTAAGCGCGTCGCAGACTGAGACTCAGGGCCTTACGTTCTACGAGGCCATGGCGTGCGGACTGCCGCTCCTCTGTAAATGGGACACCTGTTTGAACGGCGTCGTGGATAACGGGGTGAATGGCTACGTCTACGCTTCTGAGACGGAGTTCGCAGGCTATATGGAGAGGCTGCTTAAGGATGACGCCCTCAGGCTGAAAATGGCCGAAGCCGCGAAGTCCACCGCTTTCAGCCGCTTTTCTTCTGAAGCTTTCGCCGCCTCAGCCATGGAGGTTTATCGGCGGGCGCTGGCAGATAAGAGCTCCGGGAAGAAAGGGAAATAGACCGGGACATTTAGGCCATTGGCCAGCACCTATTGATTTTCCTGACTTTGCCATTGAAATCAAATCATATGAAGCCGCTTCGAAGGTCAGATTAGACCTTTCGGGGCGGCTATTTTGTTTGCGTCAGCGCGATGCAGTCGCACAGTAATGGAATAATTAACATATCCATCACATTTCAGCGCTATAATAGTTAAATTACTAATTTGGAGCTGAAATGACCATGCATATGAAAATAGATAAAAAAAAACTCATTATTAAGATTTTTATAGTCATCGCTGTATTCATCGGCGTGAGTCTCGCTATTTCCAATGACTACAGCCTTTATAGCCATGACATCGGTAAGATAACAGACGTCAGCGAGAAGTTCGCCTACGAACACACCAATCAGAACGTGAGCGGCAGGACTTACACAGAGAAGTTCTATACCCAGACCATGACCGCCGTCTTGAAAAACGGCGATCATAAGGGACAGAAGGTCACCCTTAAGAACACATACGGTAAATCGCAAGTATACGATACGAAGTATTTCAAGGGTGAATCCATATTCATAGATAATATCAAAGCCAGCTCGGGCGGGCTCTACGGGTCTCCCGCCGGAGTGAAGAGAGACTGGGTCATAGCCTCAGTTACGGCTTTGCTGCTGGCCCTATTCCTGGTCATCGGCGGAAAGGAAGGAGCCCTGACCATACTCAGCCTCGGCCTCAACATGGTCGCCTTCTACTTCGTCCTGAAAGAATACACCCGTGGGCATAACATACTCTACATGACCATACCTATGGTGATACTGTTCACCTGGCTCCTCCTGTTCTTCATGTACGGCAGGCACGAGAAGACATACCTGTCATTCGTCTCCACTCTGATAACCATAATGGCGGCGGCTCTCATAGCGACGGTGGCCATGCGTTTCAGCGGCCGGATAGATTTCGACTTCATGGACTACCTGAACCAGCCGTACGACCAAGACGACGCGACGCTGATATTCCTATCCGAGCTCATCATAGGCTGCCTGGGAGCGGTCATGGACGTGGTCGTCACCATAGTTTCGACGGTCGCGGAGATCACGAAGACAGCCGACCCTGACGCCCTCACATGGAAAAACGTGCTTAATTCATGCCGTGCCGTGGGCGATGACGTGCTCGGGACCATGATCTCGCTCATGCTCTTTACGAACATAGCCGCGGACATTCCGGCCTTCATCCTCTACATGAGAAACGGGGTAGCCATCATGACCATCCTCCGCTATAACGTGTTTTTCGAGCTAGCCAGGTTCCTGTCCGGCTCCATAGGCTGCGTCCTGTCCATACCCATCGCCTCCGCCGTCGCCCTGCTCTACTACAGGAGAAAGAAGGTGATAGCATGATGCTCGCCATATTATCAGCCGCGCTCTTCGCGCTCATCCTGATTTTCTGCGGTAATAAAGGAGCAAAGTCCATCGCCACCACCTGCATTAATGGTGCTTTCCTGCTAGGCATGCTGGCTGTCATAAACATGGGCGTCCCGCCTTTCATAGTTACGCTGGCCAGCGGGGTCATCCTTACATCTATCACCCTCTTCTACCAGAACGAGGTGAACATAAAATCGAAGGTCTCATTCCTGTCGGTGCTCGCCGTGCTCCTGATCGTGCTCCCATTGGTATTCTGGCTTATCCGCAGCGCTAACGCCGGCGGCTTCAACAGTGAGCAGTACGAGATCACGGACGCTAACGGATACTCCCGGAACATAGGCATAAGCATGCCCGCCCTGGAGGCATGCGTCATGATAATCGCTTTGCTCGGTACCCTGATAGACACCAGCATAGCCATATCGTCAGCCATATATGAGATCCGGGCGAATAACAGCCGCATCCCGCTCGCAGACCTGATGAAGTCGGCATTCACCGTGGGTAAGGACGTGCTGAACACCTCGATCCACACGATTTTTTACATATACGTGGCCGAATACATGACCTTGATGATCCAATACATAACGGATTATTCGTTTTCCTACGTGATAAATTCGAAATCACTGGCCGGAGAATTCGTGTCCGTGTCCCTGTCCGGAATCGGCTGCTGCCTTATCGTACCGGTCACAGCGCTCCTCGGCAGCATACTCATTAAAGGAAGCGACACATCCGACGCTGAGCGTACCGAAGCTAGGGATGTTTGAGATATTGAGCAAATCCGCCCTATGTGTTAAAATTTCTAATTATACCGTTTATTCAAACTCTTCAAGGCAAGTGGCTCTGTCGGTCCTCGGCATGAGCGCATATGAAAGTGAGATATTATGAGTGAATTACAGGGACTGGATCCGAACGCCAACTTCGACTCTGGCACGGATACCTCAGTTAACGCCGACGCGAACGCTAATGTAAGTTTCGGTTTAGATAATACTATGAGCACAGACCCCGCTGATAACTCCTATCAGCCGGGAACGAACTTCGAAGCGGATTTCAATATAGACGAGACCATGAAGTCTGTCGAAGAAACAGCCGATAAGGCTGCCCGCGAGGCTGAGAAGGCTGCCGCTGCTTATTCCAACCAGAACGCGGAGAATTCCGGTTTTACTACCCGCCCAACCGATGCCGGTCAGAACGATCAGTTTAGTTACCAGTCCGACCAGGGCTACCAGACCGGCCAGAATTACCAGGCAGGTCAGACTCAGACCTCTGACTACAACTGGCAGAATAATTCAAACAGCCAGAATTATCAGAACAGCCAGAATTACGGCGGTCAGGGTCAAGCCGCTGACTATAACTGGCAGGACAACCAGAACGGACAATACTATGGTGGCCAGAATTATAGCGGCCAGGGTTACCAGGACGGAGGATACGGAAACCCTCAGGATATGGATCCATTCCCACCGGGCGCTAAGATCGTCACCATGGAGAAGAACCTCCACACATGGCTCTTCGCCTTCCTCTTAGGAGCATTCGGCGTCGACCGCTTTATCAGAGGTCAGATTGGCTTAGGAATCGCTAAGCTCCTACTTAACTGGGGCACATTCGGAATTTGGGCGCTGGTCGACTGGATCATCGCTATAGTAGAAGCTTATAGTAAAGATCACTTCGGAAATGACAGAGATTTCGTCTTCATAGACGGTAAATACGCGAAATAGTATTAAAATGGCAGCTCCATAAAGCCTGATACCGGCTTATGGAGCTGCCATTTTCAATCGGTTATCTTCCGCTCTTCGTCCTCTCTATGCAGTCTTTCCAGCCCGCGTAGAGCCTTTCTCTCTCGTCAGCTTCCATAGCCGGCTCGAACACCCTGTTTATTACCCTGGACTCCCTGATGACCTCCTTAGAATCCCAGACGCCAGTAGCCAGACCAGCCAGATAAGCCGCGCCCATGGCCGTCGTTTCCAGGATCTTCGGCCTCTTAACAGACACATTAGCTATGTTTGCCTGGAACTGCATGAGGAAATTATTAGCTGAAGCGCCTCCGTCCACTCTGAGTCCGGCGATCTCCAGGCCTGTGTCAGCTTTCATGGCACGGAGGACATCTGTACTCTGATAAGCTATGGATTCGAGAGAAGCCCTGATGAGCTCATTTCTCCCGGTCCCGCGGGTAAGACCGTAAATAGCTCCGCGGGCGTCCATATCCCAGTAAGGAGCGCCTAAGCCAGTGAAAGCCGGCACTATGTAAACACCGCCTGTATCCTTACACTTAGTGGCGAAATACTCGCTGTCAGAGCTTTCCCTTATGAGTCCCAGCTCATCTCTGATCCACTGGATGATAGCGCCTCCAATGAACACACTTCCCTCCAGGCAGTACTGGACCTCATCGCCCAATTTAACAGCTATGGTCGTAGCCAAGCCATTAGAACTTAGCGGCGCCTCCTTTCCGGTATTCATCAGCATGAAGCAGCCAGTGCCGTATGTATTCTTAACTTCGCCCGGCTCGAAACATGCCTGCCCGAAGAGGGCGGACTGCTGGTCTCCCGCGGCGCCCGCTATAGGAACCTCTACGCCGCTTATATTCACGTAGCCGTAGATCTCGCTGCAGCCCCTGACTTCAGGAAGCATGCACTCAGGAATGTTGAGGGCTTTCAGTATATCCTGATCCCACTTCATATCGTGGATGTTATACATCATGGTCCTGGCCGCGTTAGTCGCGTCCGTCACGTGAGCCGCGCCGTTAGTCAGCTTCCAGATGAGCCAGCTATCTATGGTACCGAACAGGAGCCCACCCTTCTCAGCTCTCTCCTGAGCGCCTTCTACGTTATCCAGTATCCAGCGCAGCTTAGTAGCTGAATAATAAGCGTCAGGCAATAGGCCCGTCTTCTTCTGAATAGTCTCAGCTGGGATCTTCTTAACGAGCTCCCTGGCTATATCCACACTCCTGCGGCACTGCCAGACTATGGCGTTATAAATAGGCTTTCCGGTCTTTTTCTCCCATACGACTGTCGTTTCGCGCTGGTTGGTGATGCCGATCCCGGCTATATCGCTGATATCCACACCGCTTCTGAGTATGGCTTCTGTCATGACTCCGTACTGAGTACTGTAAATCTCTACCGGATCATGCTCCACCCAGCCCGGCTTAGGAAAGTGCTGCTGGAATTCGCTTTGCGCGAGTCCCACTATATTCTGCTCATTATCGAAAACTATGGCTCTGCAGCTGGTAGTTCCCTCATCGAGGGCGACAATATACTTCTTCATATCATTCCTCCCCGGCCCCAGAAGCCGCCTGGATCCTGTCGTTCATCCAGTCTTCTATGAACGTGAATACCTCTTCCTTATCGAGCTCATTATGGATCTCGTGCCTGTCATCAGGCCATATCTGGCAGGTCACATCCTGCTGGCCGGCTGAGATCAGCTTAGAGAACACCTTCCTCACTCCCTCGCCGTAATTTCCCACAGGGTCCATGCCGCCGGCTACGAGAAGAACAGGCAGGGTCTTATCCAGGTCGTCGAACCACTTCTGCTCGCTAACCTTGCAAAGCACTGTCAGCATGTCCCTATAGGCGCTGGCTGTGAACGGAAATCCGCATCTCATGTCCTTCTTATAGTCTACGCAGACCTGGTCGTCCCTGGAAAGCCAGGCGTTAGCGTTCACCGGATTCTCTATCTTATCCAAGTAGTGGCCCATATTCGCCTTCACGATGACCCGGCTTATGTACCCCGGTCCCTTCACCGCCGCTATGACCTGAGCCATCTTCTTCCCAACTCCGTTTACAGTGGACGGTCCCGCCGTTCCTGATATCACAGCCGCCTTAATGGTGTCTGACCAGACATAAGCGTAAAGCCTAGCGAAGAAGCTTCCCATGCTGTGTCCGTACAGGATCACCGGTACGTCCGGCCATTCCTCATGTATATTCTTATTCATGGCGCGAAGGTCGTGGAGGACATACTTCCAGCCGTCCTGAGCCGCGAAGAAGCCGAAATGCCCCTGGGCGCTCCTTCCGTGCCCCAGATGATCGTTACCGGCGACAGCGTACCCCCGAGCGACGTACCAGTCTATCATAGGCTCGTAGCGCTCTATGTACTCTGACATGCCGTGGACGAGCTGTATCACCGCTTTCGGCTCCTTATCAGGGTCGCGGTAGTAGTAAGAGCTTATCATGTGTTCCCCGTCATCAGACAGGAATGTCCTGGTCCCCTTCTGAAAATGAGCCATAAATTACTCCTTTTCTCATTTAGCAAAGCGTTTCTTTATAGTCATAACTAATATCTCGGCGCCGCCTCGGGCGCCCCATAAAAAAGCAAAGGCGCTCAGGGAGAAATACCATATCTGCCCTTTGCGCCATTTACCCCATAAATATAATTATGCCATCAAATCGATTTATGTCCATATGCATAAATCGAAAAATGTTCTACCAGAATTCCCTTATCTGTCCGTAAATTATCAGGATCATGAAGATAGGTCCGACCCATTTAATGCAGAAGTCAAACATCTTCCTAGTCTTAAACTGACTGCTGATCGTGACTTCATCATCCAGGCAGTGCGGCACGACCCATCCGACCAATATAGCCATGATAAGGCCGGTTATCGGCATCAGCAGACCCTCTGCCACGCAGTCCCAGACGTTAAGCACGCTGGTCTGACCGAAGATGTGGAACCAGGCTACAGCCTTAGAAGCTCCCATCTGGTCAGCGGAAGTAAGGTAATTTCCTATCCAGGCGAAAGCCGTGAACACTATGGTCCAGAACGGTCTGTTCCCGCTCTTACCTTTATTCTCCCTTCCGGCGATAATGGATGAGATGCCGGCTTCCATCATTCCAATCGAGCTGGAAAGCACAGCCAGGAATACCAGTACCCAGAACATGAGCTGGAAGAGCCTGCCCGCGAATCCCATAGAGCTGAACACGCCTGTCATAGATACGAACAGGAGTCCAGGGCCCGCCGATGGCTCCATGCCGAAGGCGAATACAGCCGGCATGATAGCTACAGCAGCGAGGACAGCGGCCAGAGTATCGCCGAACGTTACGATCAAAGCGTCCTTCTCCAGGTCGTGTTCCTTATCCAGATATGAACCATATGTTATGATAGCCGCCGACGAAAGCGACAGGGAGAAGAACATCTGTCCTCCTGCCAGGCAGAGTATATCCAGGAATTTCTTCGGGCTCTCCCAGCCTGAAATGTCAGGCTTGAACAGGAAGGCCAGGCCCCCTGAAGCTCCCTTCAGCATGCATGACCTTATGGCCATGATGACCAGCATCACGAACAGGACCGGCAGAGCGATCTTACAGAAATTCTCTATTCCTTTCTGCACACCGGCGAATACTATGACCATGGTGAGAAGCAGGAAGATAGTCATCCACAGGACCGCCGTCTTCGTATTTCCCATGATAGAACCGAAATAGCCGGCTGGGTCCGCTGTGAGTATCTCGGCGTTACTATCGAAAACAGCCTGTATAGAAGCTATGAGATACTTAGTTATAAAGCCGCCGAACGTGCAGTAGAAGCACATGAGCAGCCAAGGCACAGCCGTCTGCAGCACGCCGTTGAACTTAAATCTATGGTCAACCGTGTTATACGCTTCGATCGTAGCCTTCTGAGTCTTCCTGCCCAGCGCCATCTCCGAAAGCACGAGCGGGTAGCCGACCAGAACCGCCATGATCAGATACAGGATGAGGAAGCCGAATCCCCCTCCTATACCTATCTTATAAGGGAAAGACCAAAGGTTCCCTAAGCCTACCGCCGCGCCCAGCGTCGCCATCAGGAAACCGAAATTGGACTTAAAGCCCTTCTTCTTACCATCTTCCATTCCTTAGATCCTCCAAACACCAATACATCCTAAAATACATAGTGATGATTTTATCACTTTATCAGTATAAAGTCACTAGCAAAGTCATTAATTCTGCCTTTCTGTCCCAGAATCGTCTGAACGCTTGCCTTTCATGCCGCGCTTCTTCTTTTTCTGCTCCCTTTTCTGTTCGTCAGAAGTGTGCCGCTCCCAAAAGACTCCGTCGGTATAACCCTGGATGGTCTTATCCGTGTCCGCTGTCTCAAGCCTCTTCTCGGCCCAAGCGCAATACTGCGGATTTATCTCTATCCCTATATATCTGCGTCCCAGCTTCTTCGCCGCCACCGCCGTAGACCCGGACCCAGCGAATGGATCCAGCACCAGGTCTCCCGGGTCAGAGCTCGCCAATATCAACTTAGCCAGCAGCTTCTCCGGCTTCTGGGTCGGGTGAGCGGTGTTCTCAGGCATAGACCAGTATGGCACAGAAATGTCATCCCAGAAATTAGAGGCGTACGTATTGCGAAAATTCCCACGGCTGGTCTCCTCCCAGTCCTTTGGCTCCCCATCCTTCTTATATGGGGCGAGCACCTGCCTCCTCACCTTCACGGCGTCAGCGTGGAACTTATAGCCATCACCGAGCACGGCGTACCATATATCCTCCATGGAGTTCTTCCAGTTGTTTTCTGTGCCTCTGCCCTTCTCGCGCTCCCAGGTTATCCTGTTCCTTATGTTGAAATACCTGCCCAGGATCGTGCCTATAAGAGGGCTGGTCTTCCAGTCACAGCAGACATAAACGCTGCAGCCCGCTTTCAAGGCCGGGAACACGGCTTCTATCCACCTGACCGTGAACCGCTCATACTCCTCCGGACTCGTCTTCTTAAATTTCCTGCCCGAGAAATCCTTATCCATATTGTATGGAGGATCCACTATGAGAAGATCCACGCTTTCCTTCGGCAGCCTCTTCAGGACATCGAAACAGTCCCCCAGTATTATAGTGTCATTCGCTTCTCCCGTGGCGAATGGCGCGTCTGAAGCGTCTCCCCTCAGGCACATGTCCAGGTATTTCTGTCCCTCTTCCAGGCTGAAGTCTATCGTTTTATTTCTCTCTGATTTTATTTTCTTCCGCATTACAGTGTTTCGCTCGATTTACATTAATATTTAGATCCTTGCTTACATTTATAACATATCCGAGTAATTCTTTCACGCCGGGTTTATCCCTCGCTGCTGCCCGAGCAAAGCCGCGAGCTCTGACTTTGCTCAGGAGCGATCCAGCTTAATACGGCACTTGATTACGGTCAGCCACAAAATTTCTCCGACGTGTTTTGTATACATGAAACAGAAATAGAACACCCGACTAAAAAAATAAATGGATTTTTATTCATCCGCAATAATCTACCTTACAAAATAATGTTTGAGAAAAATCACTTTTGTTATATCACACTACAGACATTTTATTTATTTTGTTTTTGACCCACAATATTTTCGGGATTTTTTGAAAAATCGTTAATAAATATAAACTTTTAGGTGCATAAATTTCCCAACGTGCTAAAATGCTATGGTAACGCTATTCAGGACCGTGACGAAAAACTAGCCGGACTTGTTACACGTTATCATAAAATTATTTATTACATAAGGAGTTATTATGGACAAGAAAGAATTCAAGCCTTATGTCCCAGCCAGCTCAGCCATGTCGGAAATGACAGCGGCTTCACTCGTACTGGGAATCATACTGGCAATAGTCTTCGGCGCCGCTAACGCTTACCTGGGACTCCGCGTAGGACTCACAGTGTCAGCTTCCATCCCGGCTGCCGTAATTTCCATGGGTGTCATCCGCTTCATCCTGAAGAAGGACTCCATCCTGGAGAACAATATGGTCCAGACCATTGGTTCCGCCGGTGAGTCTCTGGCGGCCGGCGCCATATTCACACTTCCTGCCATCTTCATGTGGGTACATGAGGGTTCGGTTACGGAATCACCTAACCTGCTCACTATCGCTGTAGTCTGCATCTCCGGTGGTATCCTGGGAATCCTCTTCATGATCCCTCTCAGAAGAGCCCTCATCGTTAAGGAGCACGGTGTTCTCCCTTATCCGGAGGGAACAGCCTGCGCTGAGGTACTGATCGCCGGCGAGAAAGGCGGATCAGCAGCCAGCACAGTATTCGCGGGACTGGGACTCGCTACGCTCTATAAGTTCGTAGCAGACGGTCTTAAGTTATTCCCGAGCGAGATCGCTACTAAGATAAAAGGAATGAAGGGCGCGGGCTTCGGTATGGACGTACTTCCTGCCCTGGTAGGTGTAGGATACATCTGCGGACCAACCATCTCAGCATACATGTTCGGCGGAGCTATCCTGGCATGGTTCGTTATCATGCCGCTTATCGCCCTGTTCGGAGGAGACATAACCATGTTCCCTTCAACAGTTCCTATCAGTCAGATGGAGCCATCAGCTCTCTGGTCCAGCTATATCAGATACATCGGAGCCGGAGCCGTAGCTGCCGGCGGTATCATCTCTCTGGTTAAGGCCCTCCCTCTGATCGTCCGCACGTTCAGAGACAGCATGAAGGACCTGACATCAGGAGCTGGCGGAGAAACTACACTCGAGAGGACGAACATAGACCTTCCTAATAAGGTGATCATTACGCTCTCAGCCATCATCCTTCTGGTACTGGCCTTCTTCCCTGGTCTTCCGCTCAACCTGTTCACAGCGATCCTGATCCTGATCTTCGGTTTCTTCTTCGCTACAGTATCTTCTAGAATGGTAGGTCTGGTTGGAAGTTCCAATAACCCTGTATCAGGAATGGCCATCGCCACACTGCTGATCTCCACACTCCTGCTGAAGGTAACAGGAAACGGCGGCGCTTCCGGCATGGTATCCGCTATCATGGTCGGCACAGTTATCTGCGTAATAGCAGCTATAGCCGGAGATATCTCTCAGGACCTGAAGACAGGATATATCGTAGGAGCTACTCCTAAGAAACAGCAGATCGGAGAGATCGTCGGAGTCATCGCTTCCGGCATCGCTATCGCTTTCGTACTCAACCTGCTTAACACAGCATGGGGCTTCGGAACAGCTGAGCTCCCTGCTCCACAGGCTACACTTATGAAGCTGGTAGTTGAAGGCGTTATGGGCGGAAACCTTCCTTGGAACCTCGTATTCATCGGCGTATTCATCGCTGTAGTAGTAGAGCTCCTGGGCCTGCCTGTACTCCCTGTAGCCATCGGTCTCTACCTGCCTATATTCACATCATCCGCTATCATGGTCGGAGGAGTCGCTAGATGGGCAGTAGAGAAGAAGACAGCTAAGGACGCTGAGAAGCAGAAGACAGCCACGACTAACGGCGTTCTTTACTGCTCAGGTCTCATAGCCGGCGAGGGAATCGTAGGTATCCTCCTGGCCCTCTTCGCTATCATCCCGCATGGTAACGGAACACTGGCTCAGGCAGTAGACCTCTCAGCAAAGGGAATCTCTCTCGGCGCTCCGGGGAGCATCGTAATATTCGCCCTCCTCATAGCATCACTGTTCATGTTCTGCTTCAGAAAGGACAAGGCTTCTAAGTAATACTTAGTAAATAAGCGCTTTTAGGCGGAGAGACATTTGCTTCTCTTCGCCTTTTATTTTAGAATGAACATATTATGGGTAAAAAGATAAATAAAAATGATAACTACCTGGACCTGATTCCATCTGTAAGAGATGGGCTTAAGTGGAAGGAAGCTGACGGCATCGTCACCATATTCCAGGAGAATAAGGGATTCTTCAACGGTGTGGCTCAGAAGTTCTTCGGCAGGCCTAAGGTAAGTGAAATAGAGCTGGATAAGTTCGGCAGTTTCGTATGGCTCAGCATAGATGGAGTTAACGACATAGCGAAGATCGGCGAAGCCGTTAAGGCGGAATTCGGCGATGAGGCGGAGCCGCTCTATGAGAGGCTTTCCAAGTATTTCAACACTCTGGACATGCTTCATTACGTCACGCTGGAACAGCCGGCTCAGGAAAGGACAGATACAGAAAATGAGTGAAGAAATCAACGTCCCAGGCACAGTAGAAGTATTTAAGTTTTTCTCAGAGCTTTCCCAGGTCCCACGTGGATCCAGGTACACGAAGAAGATAAGCGATTTCCTCGTAGATTTCGCTAAAGAGAGAAATCTCAGCTATTATCAGGATAAGCTGAATAACGTCATTATCCGTAAAGAAGCCTCTGAGGGCTATGAGAACGCGGATCCTGTCATCCTCCAGGCCCACATAGACATGGTATGTGAGAAGGTACCGGGATCTACTCATGATTTCGAAAACGATCCTATCTCTATTCATGTAGATGGAGACTGGATGACTGCAGATGGAACCACCCTGGGCGGTGATGACGGCATAGGCGTAGCCATGATCCTCACAGTTCTGGATTCCGATGAGATAAAGCACCCTGCCATAGAGGGCATATTCACAGTAGATGAAGAAATCGGCCTCCTGGGAGCTGCCGGTCTGGACGCGAATCAGATCCACGCCAGAAAGATGATAAACCTGGATTCAGAAGAGGAAGGCATCATCACAGTAGGGTGTGGCGGCGGTGCTGAAGCCGACATCATACTTCCTGTAGCCAGAGAGAATAAGAAGGGCCTTAATGTCACACTTAAGATAGACGGCCTCAGAGGCGGCCACTCCGGAGCAGAGATCCATAAGGAGCGCGCTAACGCCAACATACTCATGGGAAGACTGCTCTACGAAGTTAAGAGATCTGTTCCATTCAGCCTGGTAAACCTGGCAGGAGGAAATAAGAATAACGCCATCACTAAGATCTGCGAGGCTGACATAGTAATAGAGCCTGTAGATTATGAAGAACTCTGCGATGTAGTAGATCAGGTGGCTAAGGACCTGGCTCACGAATACAGGAACTCTGATCCTGACGTAAAGCTCAGCGTAATTAAGGGTGAAGTAGGTAAAGCACTGGCAATCACAGAAGGTTCCCTGGAATGCCTGGTAACGTTCCTTATGAACGCTCCTCAGGGCATCCAGCACATGTCCACAGACCTGGAAGGCCTGGTAGAAACCAGCCTTAACCTGGGCGTCCTGAACCTGACGGAAAACGAGCTCAGAGGCGAGTTCTGCGTGAGAAGCGCTGTAGCCAGCAGAAGACATAATCTCCAGGATAAGCTCGACTCCCTGCTTACCAGCCTGGGCGGATATGTAAATATCCAGGGCGAATACCCAGCATGGGAATATAAGGCTGACTCTACCCTGCGCGACGTCAGCGTTAAGGTATACGAAGAACAGTATGGAGAAGAACCTAGAGTAGAAGCCATCCACGCCGGTCTGGAATGCGGCCTCTTCGCAGGAAAACTCGGCGAGGACTATGACGCCATCTCCATCGGACCTGACATGGAAGGAGTCCACACGACAGAAGAAAGGCTCAACATCCCTTCAACTAAGCGCGTTTGGAAGTACCTCACAGGTGTACTCGCGGCAATGAAATAATATCAATTATATATTTCTGTAATGAATTGGGCTGTCCCTACGTAAAAGGCAGCCTTTTCACTACTCTGTGAAGGGCGGCTTCGCTAAGTCCTCGGGCCAGGCGGTCAGCGCGCTCACTCGCAAAGGACAGAAGCCATGGAAAACTCGCTCCATAAGTCGCTCGAACGATCCCATGGCTTCTGTTCTTTTTGCTCGTATCGCTGCTTCCCGCACGCTGTCCCTGCGGAGCCGCTCAACCGCCCTCCCCCGAGCATTCACAAGTCTACTCTTTGCTCAGTTCCAAACCAATCATCACAGAAAATTCAACTGAATTAAGATAAAATAATTAGCCCCCTATATCCCTCCAATGGTAGAATAAAGTGAATATTTATATGGAGAACAATTAATGGATAAGAAAAATGTACGTTCGAAGGTTATTTGGGCGCTGCTTTTCATATTAATAATGTGGTTGACTGTTAAGGCAGTCTCGACCCAGGCGGAGGATTTCTCGCTCAGTCAGCTTCTGGACATGATGAAGGACGCGAGGAAGATCCCTCTCATCCTGGCATTTCTAGCTTCGGCGGGATACGTCATATTCGAGGGAGTCGCCTTGCTGAGGATATCAGCGGAACTCGGCTATAAGAAGCCTGTTCATAGAGGCATGCTATACGCCGTGGCGGATGTATATTTCTCAGCCATAACCCCGTCAGCATCGGGTGGTCAGCCTGCTGTCCTCTACTTCATGAAGAAGGACGGCATACCGGTTCCGGTCGGGACCGCCGCTCTGGTAGCTGACCTGGTCGCTTATACGATCGCGATCCTTATTCTCGGCGCCATATCTATAATTTTCGGCTTCAAGACATTCACAGAGTTTTCTATATTTTCTAAATTCCTGATCATAATCGGCTATGTCACCCTGACTGGGCTGGCGGTCTTCTTCATACTTCTTCTAAAGCGGGTGGACCTGCTTAGAAAGATGGCGGACTGGGTCATAAAGCTCCTGGTAAAGCATAATGTCATAAAACAGGAAGAGAAAATCAGAAATAATATCAC
This sequence comes from Eubacteriales bacterium, assembly GCA_029009055.1. GTDB lineage: Bacteria > Bacillota > Clostridia > Peptostreptococcales > Anaerovoracaceae > Aminicella. The sequence continues at coordinate 30,892 of JAQXJR010000035.1, forward strand.
TGGAATACTGGACAGGTATTCACAAGCCACAGATATAATGAATGGCAGGAACAGGCTCACGTTCGACCTGGTAATTATGACCTTGATCCAGAGAGCGTCCCAGATAGCGGTCCCGGTCTTCCTTTGGCTGGCTATATGCCCGGCGGGTATGGGGCGCCTCGCCCTGAGGGCCTTCTTCGTGCAATGCTTTGCTGTATTAGGCTCCAACTGCATGCCGGTACCGGGCGCCATGGGCGTGATAGACATGCTGATGTATGACGGCTTCAACGAATTCATGAGCCCCGCCACAGCCGTTAAATTCGAGATATTGAGCCGCGGCATAAGTTTCTATATCTCAGTCGCCCTGAGCCTGCTGATCGTCGCTGTCGGCTACATCATAAGCCTGATCCATAAGAATCGGCTGGCGGAGAATTGATAAAGCATACACTTCTATGATATCGTATAAATAAGATACAGCCTTGAATTTATGAAGGATAAAAATATGACGGAAACAACAGATAAAATCATTAAAGGTACTGATTTTAAGAAATACTGGTATAAGGACATACGCGAGATAGAGACCATTAAGGAGATGCTCGAGCAAAGCGCTGACGAGTTTTCTGCCAATCCGGCTTTCTGGGTGAAGTACAGGCAGGGTGCCCCGTATAACGCTATAGATTACAAGGTCCTCCTCCACGATGTCCAGGCTTTCGGCTCAGCCATGAGGGACAGAGGGATGACGGACATGAAGATCGCTGTCATGGGCGAAGGAAGCTACGAATGGATAGTTTCATACCTCGCCGTCATATGCGGCCTCGGAGTAGTCGTTCCTGTGGACAGGGAGCTCGAGAGCGAGAGCATAGATAACGTACTCAGAGCAGCCGGCTGCGACACTATGATTTGCTCATATAACGACTGCCATAAACTTTCAGATATATCGTCTATAAATAATCTAGTCGTGACAGAATTCTACGGCGACAGAAATAAGATAGACGAACCTCCTGCAGCCCCGGTCCGCGACATGTCCCCATTCGAACAGGACGGAAGAGACGTTTATTCCTGGAGAGCCCTGCTTCGCGAGGGCGATGAGCTGCTGGAGGCTGGCTACAAGGAATACACGGACCTGGATATAGACCCTGACGCTCTTGCTGTCATCCTCTTCACATCCGGGACTACGGGAAATCCTAAGGGCGTCATGCTCACTAACAGGAACATCACGGCTAACATAATGGATGTCTGCCGTATAGCCCACATACACACCTGGGATAAGACACTGTCATTCCTCCCGATCCATCATACGTATGAATGCACTCTCGGCATGCTGCTCGTGCTCTACAGAGGGGCGAGCACGGCTTTCTGCGAGGGACTGAAATACATAATGAAGAACATGAAAGAGGCACAGAACACTGTCATCATCGTGGTGCCTAGGGTCTTAGAAATGATCCACGGCAGGATAATGAAGACGGTGAAGAAGGCAGGTAAGGAGAAGACCATCAAGAGGGCTATGCGTATGAGCCACATGATGGGTAAGGCTAATATAAATATCAGCCGGAAGATGTTCCAGGAGATCATAGATAATCTGGGTGGAAAGCTCCGTCTGGTGATAACAGGCGCGGCAGCCCTATCGCCTGAACTCTACAGGGACTTCGAGGACTTCGGCATAACGGTCCTCCAGGGCTACGGCATGACTGAGTGCACGCCTCTTATAGCGGGAACGCCGGAAAGCGCCCGCGGCCAGCGCTACGATAAGGCAGGCTCTGTTGGAACAGTAGTAAACTCCGGCGAAATTAAGATCCTCGAGCCGGACGAACACGGCATCGGCGAGATCCTGTTTAAGGGTCCTAATGTCATGAAGGGCTATTATAACATGCCGGAAGAAACGGCTGAAGCCCTGTCTGACGGCTGGCTCTACACAGGCGACCTCGGCTATGTGGATAAGGACGGCTGGCTTTATCTGACCGGCCGCAAGAAAAATATCATAGTCACGGACGCTGGTGAGAACATCTACCCTGAGGAAGTCGAAGACCACCTGAAAGACAGCCCTTATATTGCTGACTGCATGGTATACGCGGCAGGCGAACACGAGGACCAGGTCGGCGTACAGGTATGGCCTGACATGGAATATATAAGGGAAAGTTACGGCGAGATCCCGGAAAGCCATGAGATAGAAAGCATCATAAAGGCTGAGATAAAAGACCTGAACCAGGGACTGGCCCCATTTAAAAGGATCCGTAAGCTCTATGTCCGTAAGGAGGATTTCATCCGCACGACCACAGAGAAGATCCGCCGCCAGGATAATACCATATCCCATGAAGACGACTACGGTCTGAACCAGGCGGGTCTTACGGTCTGAACCGGTCTGACTCGAATCAGACTCTGCAATTAATAAAGACACTAAATAAGGCAGCTCCGGATCTTATTCCGAAGCTGCCTGTTTTTCTTTGAAAAGCGCTATTTGAACGCAATACGAATATTCTCTATAGCCTTATGCTTTCGGGGCTCAGGCTTTCTCCATCTCGTCCCTATCGCCTATCCTCTCAATTTTAGACTTCAGCAAATTCACTACTCGGTCCTTATCCTTACCCAGGCACCTATATGGCACTATGAGGGCTTTCATAGGGTCTATGTAAAGGTAAACAGCGTCATCCACGAATACCGCGTTAAGCACCTGATCATAAGGGAGCTCGAATGATCCCTCGTCTGAGAAATCATAAACGCCATCCTCGTTGAATGTGATCTCCTCGTTCTCGGCGTAGAACTTCTTACCCTTAGCCGCCGCCCTGTCGACATTCGCCCTGACGCTTCGCTCCATGATTTTCAGGATATTGATCATCCATAAGATAGACGCCACAGCCAGCGTGCCCGCCGTCCACGCTATGAACTGCCTCTCGACCTTCAGCAGGATCATTACGATCACGACCACTATCGAAATAGTCGGCAGCAGCAGCCTGGAGTAGAGGATGTTCTTACGGCCTATCCTGTTATGCTCCATCTGATGCATATTGAATTTAATGAAATCTTCTTTGCTGATTTCCAAAATATATCTCATCTTACTCATGTTTTCCCCTCCGTTTACGCGCATGTGTCATAGTATATCCCCGCGGGACTGGCATGTAAAGACTTTGCTAGAGCTATAACTGTAAGGTTGCTGTAGCTATGACTGCAAAGACCTGTATATCTCACGGAAATCATCGTCGAAAATAGTGCCCTTACGGTATATGAAGCTTATTGGGTGCTTTATCTTAAAATCTGTGAGATTGACTTTCGCTATGGTGCCCTTCTCTATCTCCTGGCTGAACGCCGCCTGGTAGACGAAGGAAACGCCCAGGCCTGCCGCCGTCATATCCCTGATAGCCGCTATACTCGCGATCTCAGCCACGTTATCGAAGTTTTTGATAGATAGTCCCAGCTCGTTCAAATAATGTTCCAGGATCTCCCTGGTGCCCGATTTCGGTTCCCTGAGCAGGAGTCGCTCGCCCAGCATGTCTTCCGTTTTCTTACCGTCGTATTTTCGGGCTATTTCAGGCGCCGCGGCAGCTATGAACTCCTCGTCGCTCATGACGAAATACGAATATTTATCCTTAGGGAAATCCCCCTCGACTACAGCAAAGTCTATTTCCCCGTTATTCAGCTCTCTGAGCAACTCATCTGTGTTCTGGCAGACCATGCAGATATGGGTGTTCCTGTCCCTCTTCATGAAGCGGATCAGCCTCTCCGGCATGAAGAAGCCGGCTGCGGTGAGTGTGGCGCCGAAATTATACACTTTACGGCCGTCTATCGCCTGAATCCTCTCTTCTATGAATTTCTCATCGTTCTGGATCTTCCTAGCGGAGTCCAGAAGGAATTCCCCTGCCTGTGTCAGCTTCAGCTTCTTTCCCTCGAACGTGAAGAGCTGGGCACCGTATGTCTGCTCGAGGTATTTTATATGGTGTGTGACCGCCGGCTGAGTTATACAAAGGTGTTCAGCCGCCTTCGTGTAGTTCATGTCTCTGCATACCTGCAGAAATGTCTTCATTCGGAAATCCTGCATTTCCCTGCCTTTCCCGCCATTTATACATCATAACGCAAATTTATCGTTCTATTAATATATATAATTTTACATTTTGTTTTGCAAGATATATTATTCAATTGTAACCAAACAAGAAAACAGATAGGCCTTCACATAACCGAAGACTTACGCAAAACTCCATTTTGCGGTTCGCCATTCTTTCTTTCGCCGGGTGGATCGCTTTTTTATTTTAAACGCGTTTAAGCATGATCATAGAACCGGCTGAGCTTGTTGAGGTCGACCCGGAGGGTGAGCTGCCGTGATGGCTTTGCAAAATAAAACCCCGGCGAAACCGCCGAGGCATTAAAATTCCAGTATAGATCTATAATTCTGAGTATGCCATGAATATCTCGTTCATCTTCTTCTCATCCATGACGAACTCGTACCCGTGGCATTTACCTTCCATTACCTGCCTGCCGTCACGGTAAGCCGTGAGCGTCATAAACGGGACCTGCTGCCAATCGCCTTCTGTGAGCGGCTTAGTCGAGAATGTGTATCCACCCTCGCTGATTCTCCTGTGAAGTGTGCCCCGCTCGTTGGAATGGACGTAGAGCAGCTCGCCATCGTATATCAAGAGGTTCAGCTTATTCTCCGGCGCCAGTTCTTCCACGAGTTCCTCGATCACGGCGAATCTCTCTTCCGGGCTGAGCGGCGCGCCCTTAAGCTTTATGGCGTAATTCAACCTGTCGAGCATATACAGGAATACCCGCTCGCTGTCTGTGGTGCCTTTCTGCCGGTAGAAGTAGCTGTTCAGCACGTCTCCCTCGAATATGGTGCCATTATGGGCGAACACCCAGGTCCTGCCGCTCGCGTCCTCGCCCCAGAAAGGGTGGGCGTTATCGTATTCCTCATAGCCTACTGTCGCGTATCTGATGTGGGCGATGGCCGAGGCGCTTTCTATAGGCTCATTCAGTATGGCGTCGAGCTTAGCGCTCTTATATGCCGGCTTCGGGCTCTTATCTATGAACCGTCCGCTTTCGTTGAAATAGGCGAGTCCCCATCCGTCAGGGTTCGTCGTGGAGTGCGAGTAGAATTCCCTGAGCTCCTCATTAAGTTCTCTTGCCTTGCTGCCGCTGAAGCCGTAAAGTTCACACATGCCCGATGCCCCCTCTCTCGTAGGATCCAGGCTCAGAGCTTCCGTCAGCATCCGAACCTTTTTCTTAAGAAGATATTTTAACACCTTTATCGGGGATGTGTATAGGTAATTTTCCCTATTTACCCACTTCTTTTATATGATTATTTAGCAAAGTCCCGACACGATATCTGCTTCCAGCGGCTGCCTCCTTAGCTTGATCTTAACTCGTTCCCGAGCCAGCGTTCGACAAAAATTTTTAAAACGACAATTATAGTCGATTTTTCGAACAAAATCGAGGAAATCAAGATTTCAGTCGACATTGACAAATGCTGGAAATTGTGATTCTACACATGATGAGTACATGACCGAAAGCGCAGCCTCGATGCCGTACATGAGTTCTATAAAAACAATCGTAATCGCCGATTTTTATCGACATTGACAAATGCTGGAAATGATGATTCAGCCATTAACACTCTTCTGAGCTGGATTTGGCGATTCCCGGCTGTGCTGTCGATTCATCTTCAGGTGCATCCGGCGCAACTTCAACAGTATCCTCAGCATCTTCTTCCGCCGGCTCTTCTGAATCAGCCTCAATGGAATGATCCGCCTGCTCTATGAAATCCATAGCAAGCTGTTCGCCATCAGAATCATCAGATTCATCCGACAAGTCATCCTTTCCAGTTTTTTCAACTGTTTCCGCGGCGTCTGTCTTCTCAACGACCTCAACTGTTTCCGCCTCGTCAGATTTCTCAACGGTTTCCGCGGTATCATTTTTCAATTCAGCAGCATCTGAAACCGCCACATCCTCAGACGCGCCCTTTACCGCGCCTTCCGCGGCGTGTTCAGCGGCCTTCTTAGCCGCGGACGCCTTATCAGCCGCCATTCCGGCATAGCCGTACACAGCGTTCAACACCTTACGCCCCAGGGCGCCTCGTGAAAGCAGCTTATCATAATAATAGAAAGGCACAGAGAAGAAAACACACAGAAAAGCCCAGAAAGTAGGTCTCAGAGACAGCCTGCCAGTGCTGGCGTAAGCTAAGATTCCCAGCTGTCCGTAGACAGAATCCATATATGACTTTGCTGCAGCCGTAAATATCAAGGTCATGACGAGAAGCACGGCCGCGCTTATTGGAAACAGCAAACCTTTAAAGTAAAGCTTCCGCTTCCAAACAGAAAACAGGCTCAGGACAGCGCCCGCGACAGTCGCCAGAAATACTAGCGAAAACAGCCAGAGAGCCGCCATAGTCCCGGCAGGCATGCCGCCCCCGTAGCCATTCGTGATTTTTATCAGACTCCTGACCGCCCCGGATACCTGGAACATCTCGAAAGCCGAAAGCCCCAGATTCCGCGACGCTTTCAGGATTACGCTCACATCGCTTCCGACCTTATTCGTCGTATTGTAATTCCCCGTGTAGAACACAGAGCCCAGGTCATCGAGCGGCATCTCAGACGCCTGCCTCATGGCATCCTTCACCAGAGAACTCATCTCGCTGTTAAGCCCTCCGATCTTCACCCACGAAAAGAGCAGCAGAACGACCGCCGCCACAGCGAACGCGACCGAAAGCATCTTAAATATTTTCAATCTCTTATCATCCATGACTAAACCTCCCTGAGCGTTCATTCCCCCAGCAAAGCCATTTCGCGCATGTCCCTCCGGGCCCCGGCCTTGTCTAAAGTTCGTAGAGCTCCGTGTACTTATTTTCCAGATAATCCAGGAAATCGTCCGGCGTGAGCTCGCGCCCCGTGATGTCACGGATCCACTCGCCCGGCGCCAGCCTGTCTGCCTTCTTAAACACATGCTCAGCCATCCAGCCGTTAATTTTCTCAAAGTCGCCATTAGCGACCGTCTCGTCTATATCCATGTCCTCCGCCATTTTATTATAATACATAGCGTTATACATGTTTCCTAAGGCGTAAGTCGGGAAATAACCGAAACCGGAAGCCCAGTGGACATCCTGAAGCACACCTTCCCGATCATTCGAAGGCCTTACGCCGAGATACTTCTCATACATATCAGCCCAGGTCTCAGGCAGACGCGTAAGGTCCGCCTCGCCCGCGACAATCCTCTTCTCCAGCTCGTAGCGTATTATTATGTGAAGCGTGTACGTGAACTCATCAGCCTCAGTCCTGATAAGGCTCGGCTCCACGACATTAAGCGCCTCATAAAGCTCCCTCTCCGACACATCATACATGGCTTCAGGGAATATGCGCTTAACATCCGGGTAAATCAGATGAACGAACGCCTCCGACCTTCCGATCCTCTTCTCATAGAACCTGGAAACAGACTCATGCTGGCCCATAGTCTTCTCCATCTGGATATGGTGGTCGAAATTCTCCGCCGGCTGCAGCTGCTCGAATAAGGCATGCCCGCCCTCATGTATGATGGAATACATGCTCGACGCGAAATCCGCCGGGTAATAATGAGTCGTCACCCGAGCGTCATCCCTGGCCAGGCCGTCCGTGAACGGGTGCTCCGTCGTCGTGAAAGCGCCCCTCTTGAAATCGAAGCCAATCGTTCCGAGCAGGAACTCAGCCATCTCTCTTTGCTGTTCGTCCGACACGAGCCTATGCAGGAAGTCCGTGCGAATTCTCTTCTTACTATGTGTGATTCTATCGAGCAAAGGTGTCAATCTTTCGAGGCACTTCGTGAAGATTTCGTCCAGTTTCTCTGACCGCATGCCGCGCTCATAATCGTCGAGAAGGTTATCATACACATTCGGCAAAGGCTGCTCGCGAAGCTCCACTTCGCGCAGGTTCGCGTCTCTGACCGCCTGTAGAGATGGCAGAAATACGCTGTAATCTGACACCTTCTTAGCCTCAAGCCAGTCTTCATACGCCTTATTATATACTTGCTCCAACCGGTGCTCCTCATCCGGCGTAAGGTTTTTCGTCTTTTGGCGCTCGCGGTGGAGCAGCTCCGCCAGAGTTCTGTCGAACTCGCCTAAGGAATCCCTTTGCTGGTATAAAAATTCAGCTGCCTCTATGAATTTCTCGTCCTTCTTCAGTCGGAAAGCCTGGTTAGCCAGAAATGCTATGGTCTTCCCCTGCTCGCTCATACCTCCGGTCGGACAGATAGTCTCCAGGTCGTAATTCAGCACCCTGACAGCGTGCTCGTACGTTTCCGCCTGTTTAAGCACATCATCTACATATTTCAGATTTTCTTCAAGTAAATTATTCATAATCTTCTCCCATGTGTATTAATATATCTATATTACATTAATTTGGAGGATACTGATGATTATTTCTCAGATGTTCATATTATTTATCGTCGCCTCGTTCGGAGGCTGGGTCTATGAGTGCATATATTGTACCATTAACACGAAGCACTGGCAGAACAGGGGCTTCCTGCACGGACCTATCTGCCCTATCTACGGGGCGGGAGTGGCCGCGGCTTATGGCCTGTTCAGGCTTCTGCCTCTCTATGTGCCTAAGGCGGACATAGGGACGGATACTGCCTGGTGGAAGATATTCATCATCTGCGCCGTCGGGTCAGCCGTGCTGGAATACGTGACCAGCTACGTCCTGGAGAAGAGATTCCACGCCCTCTGGTGGGATTATTCGAAAGTGCCTCTTAACATTAACGGCAGGATCTGCCTGCCGGCTACCACCGCCTTCGGTGTAGCGGGAGTCATGATCGTGAAATTTCTCATCCCGTATATTTCAGCCATCCCGGCTAATGACCACCCGCTTATAAACGAGATCATCGCCCTGTGTCTCATGATGGTCCTGGGCATGGATATAGCGATAACGAACGCTGATCTGTCAGACCTCATCCAGAGGATAGACGCAGTCGAGAAGGAATTCAACGAGAGGATGGAATCCGGCGTCGTCTTGGTCCAGGAAGGGCCTGCGGCTGTCGCTGCCGCTGCGGGTAACGCCGCCAGGAATGCCGCTGAGACAGTGCGCGATAAGGGGCGCGAGGCTACGCTCAGAAGGCAGATGGAATTGGAAGACCGGAAGAACGCTTTACTGGCTGAACTTTCAGAACGTCAGAAATACAACTTGAGATCCATAAGAGAACTCAGACTGAGGTCATCCGGCGAGACTGATCGGAAGATAAAACTCACGGCCAGATCGCTTCAGGAAGCCATGATGAAGAGAATAACAGCAGACGCCGAAGCGACAGAGGACGAAGCTCGTAAAGCCGTAGACGACCCTTTGCTGACTGACACATATAGGGATAAAAATGAAGAAAATGACGAAAAACAATGATGATATTCCAGAAACTGCGGCAGTTCCATCTAGAAACGGCTCAGGGCAGGAGGACATAGAAACTGCCTTGAAGAAAGCGGCTACTGCCCTGTCACCGGAGGAAGAGAAGGATTTTCGGGCACTTATAGCTGACATAGCGTCAGACCCCCGGACACGGCAGATGGAGCAGTTCAAGCAGCATGGCTCTACTAACACGTACGAGCACTGCCTGTCCGTCGCCAGGTGCGCCTTCGGCCTCGCCCGCCATCTCCACCTGAGCGTGGATGAACGGGTCCTCATAACAGCTGCCTTGCTCCACGACTACTGCCTTTACGACTGGCACGGGTCCGGCGATCACCTGCACGGCTTCCACCACCCATATATAGCAGCTGATAACGCTATCCGGGATTTCGGCATACCGCCTGAGGCGGCTGACGCCATAAGATCGCACATGTGGCCTCTTAACCTGACCCAGTTCCCTAACTCCATGGAAGCCTGGCTCATAACCACAGCGGATAAGATCTGCGCCGCGCGGGAATCCATATTCAGAGGCTGATACGCTGCCGACGCCTATAATCAGAAAAACTTTAAATCAAACCATACGAAAAAGCTCCGATGCCGCGCCAAATATTGATGACGCGCCCGGAGCGTTCTATTCAAGCTATGATCAAGCTATGGCACTGTGTTAGCCTATGACCCCGCGGATAAATATCTCGAGGCCTATCCCAATCAGTATTACGCCGCCCAGGATGCCTGCCTTATCCACGACCTTCTCTCCGACTTTCTTACCTATGCGAAGTCCGCCCATACAGATGAAGAACGTGACCACGCCGATTATGACGGCTGAAATGACCGCCATTGCCGCGTTATATGAAGCGGTGGTAAAGCCGACAGACAGGGCGTCTATGGATGTCGCTACACCCTGGACCATCAGGACACCGATCGTCAGATTCTGACTTCCTGTTTTACCATCTTTCTCAGCCTCTTCGGCTTCCTCCTCTTTCTCGCGGACCTCTGCGCTCTCACGCTTAGCCAGTCCTTCAAACAACATCTTACCACCTATATAGAGAAGTAGGATAAGGGCTATCCAAGGTATGAACTTCTCGAACTGCCTGAAATAGCTGACGAACCAGTGGACAGCCACCCAGCCCAGTATAGGCATGGCTATCTGAAAACCGGCGTAAACTCCCGCTATTCCCGCCATCCTGCCATGCTTCATGTCCGGCTCTGTCATGGCGTTTACTATTGAAACTGAAAAAGCGTCCATAGCCAGACCCACGCCCAGTAAAATACTAGTGATAAAAAAACTAAGATCCATAAAAACTATTCCTGAAGCCTCTTCAACTCAGTTCATCCAACTCAGTTGGTCCGGGCTTTCCAATCATTCTCTTCATCTAAACAGCCCTGATCCGGCTGATCAGGCTTCATCGCCCTCCTAATCATCCTGATCCAGCTTCAGCACAGCCCTGTACAGCATGTCCGTCCCGTAAGCCGCGTCCTCCCAACTAGTGTATTCTTCCTTACAATGCCCTATGCCGTTCTTACTCGGAACGAATATCATGGCGACAGGGACTCTCTGGCCTATGGCGTTACTGTCCTGTCCGGCGCCGCTGTGGAGCTCCTTATGCGAGATTCCACCTTCGTCCCCGCACCTGGCTAATATGTCTCTCAACCTCTTATCGCAGACCACAGAAGGTTTCTTAACTAACGGCGTGAATACGGTCGTCACCCCATCTATACTGTCAGCGAAATCCTTCACCCTGTCCACGAAGTCGTTTATATGAGCCTGCCTCATGTGCCTTACTTCCAAGGTCATGGTCACCTTACCCGGAATTATGGTCGCGGCTCCCGGACTCACCCTCAGCATTCCTATGGTCGCTACCAGGTGATCCCCATCATCGCAGGCCGCGTCGTTCACGAACTGGACGATTTTAGCCGCCGCGACGAGGGCGTCATGCCGCTCCCTCATCCTCGTGGTCCCGGCGTGGTCGCTCTTACCGTTAACGGTTATCCTGTACCTGGTTATACCGGCTATACCTGTGACTATGCCGGTCCTGATCTCTTCCTTTTCCAGCCTCGTAGACTGCTCTATATGAAGTTCCAGGTACTCCCGCCAATCGCTGGTATCTACCTGGCATGAGAGGATATCATCGTATGTGAGCCCGTGTTTATCCAGGACTTTCTGATATATCTTATTAGGTTTTCCGATCAGGCCCATCATAGCCCGGCTGCCGAACGTCCCGCCGAGAGCGCTTCCTTCCTCACCCTGGATGCCCATGACCAGAAGAGAATGGCGGAGGCGCACGCCCTCATCCAGGAGACGCTTTGCTAAACTGAGAGAAGCCGCCACGCCCAGGCATCCATCATAAAGGCCGCCGTTAAGAACAGTGTCGAGATGAGAACCCGTAACGATCGTTCCCGCTTCAGGATCAGTCCCCTCTAGCAAAGCCAGCCTGTCACCGACTCTGTCTTTCGTCACGGTCATGCCTAGAGACTCGGCTATCTCCCGAAACTCCTCAGCCGCCTCCTCATACTCCGGAGAAAGGGGAAGCCTGGAATACGAACCGTCCTCGGTCTTACCATGCGACCCGATCCGCAAAGTATATTCTTCTAGTATCTCTGATATGTAGTCTATCGTATCCCGACTTACCGGCCCCTCAGCCGCTAAAGCTTTATTCCTTTCATAACTATCCATGTGTTCCCCCTAGATTCCCCTTTAATATTTTGCTTCACATTATACATCAAATCCCGACATAATATTCAATTCCATGTGAAGTTAATAGGTATACAATTATCAAAAATTATTCAAATATACATAGAATAATGGTAAAATATGTGCATGTACTAAATTCAAATCAGGGATTAGATGTGTCTGATTATTTATTTGCATTATACGTTATTTCGAAATCATCGATTGGAGGATAGTTTATGTCCGAAGAAAAAATCCAGGATCAGGCTGCAGAAAGCCCTGAAACTTCCGATTCCAGCACTCCTGAGGAAGAAACAGCCATCATGAAGGACGCCGCTAACGCTAAGGAAGATTTTAAGGAACCTAAGAAACACCAGATGCCTCTCGCGGGCCAGATCTTCATAGCTCTGGTGTGCGCCATAGTAGTAGGAATGCTGATCCGCAACCACGCGGATTTCGCTGTCACTTACATACAGCCGTTCGGAACGATTTTCCTTAATCTCGTTAAATTCATCGTCGTTCCTATCGTGCTCTTCTCGATCATGGCAGGTGTAGTTTCCATGAGCGATATTAAGAAGGTAGGATTCATCGGAGGCACGTCTCTGGTCTACTACATGCTGACTACAGCCTTCGCGACCACGATCGGCCTCATATTCGCTAACATTTTTAAGAGATTCTACCCGCTGCTGAACACGTCGAACCTGAGCTACGACGCTCCGCCTAAGACATCATTCATGGACACGATAGTTAATATATTCCCGTCCAACTTCATAACGCCGATGTCTGAAGCCAACATGCTGCAGGTCATCGTCATGGCTCTGCTCATAGGTTTCGCCATCATCCTGGCGGGTAAGGACGCCCAGCACGCTGTCGGGACTATAAACACGTGGAACGCCATATTCATGAAGGCCATGGACATGATCCTGCGCCTGTCTCCTATCGGCGTTTTCTGCCTGCTCTGCCCGGTAGTAGCTCAGAACGGAGCCATGATCATAGGATCTCTGGCTATGGTCCTGCTGACAGCCTATATCTGCTATGTAGTTCATGCCGTATGCGTTTACTCGTTCACAGTCAGCACGCTTGGTAAGATGTCCCCGATAAAATTCTTTAAGGGCATGATGCCGGCCATGCTGTTCGCTTTCTCCAGCGCTTCATCTGTCGGAACGCTGCCGCTTAACATGGAGTGCGCTCAGAAGCTCGGAGCTTCTAAGGAAGTAACATCATTCGTACTTCCGCTCGGAGCTACGATAAACATGGACGGAACAGCCATCTATCAGGGTGTCTGCGCTATATTCATCGCCAGCTGCTATGGCATCCACCTGACACTTCCTCAGATGGTAACCATAGTACTTACAGCTACCCTCGCTTCCATAGGTACAGCAGGTGTTCCTGGCGCGGGCATGGTAATGCTGGCCATGGTACTGCAGTCCGTAGGTCTTCCTATCTCAGGTATCGCCCTCGTAGCTGGTGTAGATCGTATATTCGATATGGGTCGTACTACACTTAACATCACAGGAGACGCTTCCTGCGCAGTAATAATCTCACACATGCAGGATAAGAGGAACGCTAAGAAAGCCGCTAAGGAAGCTAAGGTCGAGAACGCCCAGGCGTGATCTCGAGCAAAGACATAACGCGTGCTATACGCTCCGCGTTGACCGGTATACCCCGGCGCGCAGATAATTAACAGCGTTGGGAAATCAAAAAATGAAGAACCGCGCCTATGGCGATTTCCTAAGTTGAATATCTTTACTGACATTCATCTGTGGAACGCTTAAGGCGCGGTTTATTTTAGTTTTCGATAACAAATTTCGGCTGGATCCTAATATACTCCCAGTACTCTCAAAGCCAGTAAGATCAATACTCCTATGATCACCGGGCGTACTATGGCAGCCCCTTTCTTTATGGCCAGGCCGCTTCCGACATAGTTCCCCGCTATGTTGCAGAGAGCCGCGGCGACGCCTAAACCTATCAGGACTTTGCCGCTTATAAGAAATGTTATGAGAGCCGTCATGTTGGTCGTGACATTTATCACCTTAGCCTGGGCGTTAGCGACTCCGACCTTCATGTGGGCGAATACCGTAAAGGCTATTATCAAGAAGGTTCCTGTGCCCGGGCCGTAGAAGCCGTCGTAGAAGCCGACTACTAAAGCCGCGACCGCAGCCACGATGATGGTCTTACGATTCACTACCGCCTCTTCCTTACCCTCGTCGCTGAAAAGATTCTTATTCAGAACGACGAAAGCCGCTACAGGAAGAACGACCAGCAGAACGTATTTCATGATTTTCTCGTCTACCCGCATAGAGACCTGCGCTCCGAGAGATGACCCGATGATCGCCGCAATCACAGAAGGCACTGCCAGCTTAGCGCTCACGAGCTTCTCCTTAATGAAGCGGACTGTCGTAAGAGCCGTACCGAACGTCGAAGACATCTTATTCGTGCCTACAGCCAGATGCGGAGGAAGACCGGCTATGAGGTAGATAGGAAGCGATATGAGCCCGCCTCCTCCCGCGATGGAATCGACCAAACCCGCTAGAAACAGGAATGGGCAGACCAATAGATATGTGTAAATAGTAGGTGTCATATATACTCCATTAATTATTTAGCAAATACTACCCGAGCTCATTCCCTCCGGGTTTCCGGATATCAACCCCGCCTGCGATGGATGCCGCCGGACAGCCCGTCAGAACAGGCTCAGCTGCTCGAACTCTCGAGATCTCTTAAGCTCAGGGTCCGAAGCCGCCAAGAATTCAGCTGTGAGCTCCGGCTTGAATATCCAGTCTCGGATATTTTCCTCCGGTAAAATGAGCGGCATCCTGTCGTGGACGGGAGCCATGCTCTCATTAGCGGCTGTTGTAAGTATAACGAATTCCTTATTAATATCAAGAAGCCCGCGACTTCCATCCTCAAATTGGCACCCGCCTTCAGAACCTGTAGGCTTTCGGCGCGGGACCAGCCTGTAGAAACCTGCCAGAAATATGGTGTGAGCCAGCTCCAGAGAGAAAGTTACCTTATTCTTCTTTGCGTCCCACTCATAAAACGTAGTGGCGGGGATGGCGCAGCGGCGCTTCTTCACGCTGTCGGAAAATGTCGGCTTATCCATGGCCGTCTCAGCTCTGGCGTTAATAAGGAGCCTTCTGCCGGCTCCGGCCTTACCGCTTTCCCGCGAACGAGAATACACAAAATCATCCCCGCGACTGTCACCCGGCATTTCGAAGCCCCAGCGCATGTTCTCCGCTTTCAGCATGTAGCCATCGCCCGCTATGATGACGGCTTTCTCTGATGGGAAAACATCCCTATCGCCCAGCCAATCTATATCCGGATCGACCTCATCGACCACCCGCCTTATATCGTTCTCAGACTCTATGTCCATAGAATATCTGCCACACATCAGAATTCCTCCGTCGAAAGCCCGCTCGCGACCGGCATATGACCGAAGCCCTTTACACGCGCCCGACCATTCGCACTTATGAGCCTGCATCTATTGAGAGAAGCGTATATCTCCTGAGGCCTCACCATAGCCAGATTCCCCGGGATCCTGCCCGAAAATACAGAAGAAAATCCCTTATCGCGGAGTTTATTCCAAGCCATGTCTATAACATCCCGATAAGCCTTTCTGCCATCTAGCTCAGGGAGAAGCCCCACAGCCAGCACGGCCAGGAGTTCTGTCTGCTCGCCGTCAACTATCTGGCTCAAAGCTCTTAGGTCTACCATGCTATGACCTATCATGAAGCCATCACTTCCCAGGTTCTTATGCTTCACACGGTCGCCGCCGCGGCCGTGCCTTACCTCTGAAGACAAACTTCCTTTAAGCCGCCTGGAATTGAGATCCAGGTCCCGGAATTCTTCCCCGAACTTATCCACATCTTCCCCATTTTCTCTCAGCGGAACGAGTTTACGGACTTTATCCGTCACGTCATACGGTTCATACCTATCCATCTGTATGATCCTGTCTGCCTCGGCGAAAAAAGCTCCCGAGCTTCCCGCGACCAATATGGTCGATATGCCCATCTCCCTGTAGAGCCCGCGCATCTTAAGATTATACGGCTGGATCGGTTCCTGATCTCGGTTCACGATCTTTCTCATGAGGTCGTCGCAGACCATGAAATTCGTAGCGCATGTATCTTCATCCATAAGCAAGACCTTCGCCCCGGCTTCTATACTTTCGATCACGGAAGCCGCCTGGGATGTGGAGCCGCTGGCGTCCAAGCTGGAGAAGTGGCTCGTATCCCTGCCGTCAGGAAGTTCCCTGATAAATGGGGATATATCCACATCCGTTATAGACCTGCCGTCTTCCGCCCTGACCTTCATGGATGTAGGGTCTGTCATGACGAACTCTCTCCCGTCGCCCGCCACATGGTCGTAGACGCCTCGTTCCAAGGCTTCCAGTAATGTGGACTTACCGTGGTAGCCTCCGCCTATTATGAGCGTGACACCCGGCCTTATCCCCATACCGGTGATTTTCCCCTTGTTAGGTAAAGTGAACTCCACCCGATCTTCCTCCGGCGACGTGAATAACTTAGCCCCATTCATCGGCTTCTGAGAAATGCCGCTTTCTCTAGGCAGCAAAGCCCCATCGGCCGCGAAGGCTATGAGTCCGGCCTCCCGCGTCATATCTCGCAGAGCCGTCCTGTCCTCAGCCAGTTCTATAGTTTCCCTTACTTCACTCTCCGACAGAGAATGGTAGAAAAGTGTTTTCCCCACACAATCCGGTAAGAAATCAAAGAGAATCTTCTCCAGTTCACGCGCGAGAACAGTGCGCCCCGCCGCAGGAAAGCCCACAGAAAGCCTGAAAACCATGTCTCGTGAATTCTTATCTATAGATAGGGCACTTCTTTCAAGCACCTCCTGACCTGGGTCTGAACAGGAAACGAGGCCGCTCTTACCCGACCCCTTAGCCTCATGTGAAATCTTACCTATAGCCCTGTGAAACTTCCTTATGAGGAAATCCTCCAGAGCTGTTTTATTAGTCCTGGTATAAGGCCGTTCCGGGTCATAGAAACACCAGTCAGGAAACCCAGCCCGAGAGCCTTTAATATGAACGCTCACAGATGTTGGCGCCGCGAAAGGGTCTCCCTGGACGTGGTCTATACCTAAAACATAAGAACCGAAGTCGTAACTCCCCTGTAGGTCCTTATATGCCGGATAACCCCTGTGGTCTATCCTATACAGCATGTCGCGGAGGTCTTCCGCGCTTCCGCGCCTGCCCCTATCGGCATTAGGCGACCCGAAACCACGGGAGCTGTTCTTATCCGGCCTCCTGCCGGATGGCCTGTTTTCTCCGCCCCTTCCACTGTAGCTTCTATTATCTCTTCTCATTACATCCTCATTTCAATGGTATATCGCTGTAGTTCATGCAATAAGCCGCGAGCACCAGATTTCCACCTTTATCCAGATAGAATCTCAACTGCGAGTCCCTCTGAGCGCTGTCCGACCCTTCCGGCATTTCGTACATGAGGACTGTTTCAGCCTCTTCCAGCACTTCTGTATCCTCCATGTTGTTGGCCTTCCCGTTTATATAAACGCGGTCAGAGACGGGATCGAAAGGTTCCGGCTTTGCTGTGTCATCCCCATACGCTTCCTCTATGTCGGAAAGTGAGGCAGGAAAGGTAATGCCCCGCCTGGTCATGAAATCATCGCCGGAAACGAATGTCACGAAACCGCTCTTATAGCCTTGTTTCTCCAGGAGCGTAAGCACGTTCCCCGTTTTAATGGCCTGAGTCACGGGATTATCCCCTGAAACCGCGAAATCAGACCTTCTTATCTCTTTATCCATATTATCCCCTTTTTATGTACGAAAGCTTTATCAGGTAAAATTCTACCAGATTCAGCCACCTATTTTATATATTTTCTTTCTCCTGTACTCAGCGTATGAGATAAGGAAATTCACGAGCCAGCCGAGCGGCACCGGGAGCCAGACGAAAGCGACGCCATACCGGGGAGCCAGCAGCCAGGCGCCCAGCACTCTGACCGTTAGATTCACCAGGTTCGCGACCATGAAGACGTTCATGTAGCCCATGCCCCTAAGCACGCCGTCCGTAGCCATCTTAATGCCCATGAATATGTAGAAATAGCCTATCCATTTCATGTAGCCAATAGACACGTAGTAAGCCATGTCCGTTCCTTTATCCGTCAGGAAGAGTCCCGCTATCTGCCTGTTGCAAAGCATAATCACGGTGAAGGCCAGGGCCGCTCCCATAGCGTCCAGAACCAGGCCCGCCTTATATCCTTCCCTTATCCTCTTAAGTTTCCCCGCTCCATAGTTCTGCGAGACGAATGGGGAAACAGCGTTTCCTATGGAAACGAATATCATGGAAAATATGCTTTCCACCCGGCTCGTAGCTGTATAACCCGCGAGAGCGTCTGTTCCGAAGCTGTTCACGACAGACTGAACCAGCATCATTCCTATGGATATGGTCGCCTGCTGGATAATAGACGGGATAGCGAGACGCAGCATGGCCAGGAGTTCTTTGCTGTCGAACCGGGAGAATTCATCCCCATACTTCCTCATTTCACGGATAAAGAGGAAAAGAGACAGGACAGCAGATATACCCTGGGCTATCAGAGTCGCGAGCGCCGCTCCGAACACACCTAAGTCCAGCGAGATAACCATCCATAGGTCCAGGACTATGTTGAGCAGCGACGAGAATATGAGCAGATAAAGCGGGACTCTCGATTTCCCGACGGCGTTGAACATGCTGGCGAGCACGTTATAAATGAACAGGAATGGGAAGCCGGCGAAATACACTTTCAGGTAGAGCACCGCCATGCTCATGACATCGTCCGGCGTGTTTAAGGCGCTCATTATGGGCCTGCTGAATATGAAGCCGATCAGGCCCATGACTATGCTCATGCCGAGGAAGAACCACATGGCCGTGGAGACTCTAGTCTTCATCTTCCCATACTCCCGAGCGCCGAAGCTGCGGCTGACCAGGATGGACGAACCCACGCCCGCTCCCACAGCTACGCAGATGAAAACTGTTGTGAGGGCAGACGATGCTCCCACTGCGGCCAGCGCCTCCTGGCTCACGAACCTCCCCACGATCACGGAGTCCGCCATGTTGTAGACCTGCTGGAACAGGCTGCCCAGGATCATCGGAACGGCGAAAACGAACAGGGCCTTAAGCGGTTTTTCAGTTATAAGGTATTCATCATTGCTCATGTGGCATCCTCGCCTGATTTTCCTTTTTCTTCTTACGTAAAGCGTATGTCCTGGCGGTGAGTATATAGAAGCCAGCCGTGATCACTCCAATCAGAGTGATAGGCGGCCAGATGAAGAAGCCCCCAAGCAAACATATTATTTTGATCAAAATATCGAGCCTCAATGTCTTCTCGGCGTAGACGAGGAAGCCTATGGACTCGTTTTCATCAGCGTTATCCTTAGCTAACGATATGTAAATGAAGTATAAGGTAAGGGTCGTGATGAGTATGACTATTCCGTAAAGCAGCTCATCCGCCCTAGATTCCGGCCATTTACCCACCAGATATGTCATGTATGGCTGGAATGAAGCAAAGAACAGCAGGAGTATAGAAAGTCCCAGCGTCCTGTGCGATATAACGTTTATATGTCTCCATGCGTCGTGCAGACTTATCCACATGCTGGCCAGCCAGAAGAAACTTAAGGCGTATGTCACATAGCTTACCCATAGATCCGCGAAAGCCTGAAACGTAGGCGCCGTCGGCTTCTCGAGCTCCAGCACCAGTATAGTCATTATGATTGCCAGAATGGCGTCCATGAACGCCCCTAACCTGTCCTTTTCCATATATACACCTCGGTTTTACCAAAACCTCTGTTTTAATTATCTATGGGGATTATATTGCAAAATCCATCCTCATTCACCCTTATTTATCGTAATAAGGCTTTTATTTATGATTCCTGCCTGTTCACTATCACTATGCCCGCCGAAACCAGAGCCAGAGCCCCAATTCCGGCCAGACTGAAAGCCTGATTCGTCTCTCCAAGCAGCAAAGCGGAAAGCATCACTCCCACTACCGGGTTCACGAAGCTGAAAACAGCCACCCTGCTGACCGGGTTATACTTAAGCAGCATACTCCAAAGTGTGTAGGCGCAGGCCGATATGAAAGCCATGTATAGAAGCAGGAATATGCCTAATGCTATATGAGCGCCTCCGGAGGAAACGCCGGACGCCGCGTAAAGTAAGGAGCCCTCAACTCCGATCCTCTCCATGGCGCCTTCCTGGCCCGTTAGACGCAGCCTTCCTCCCGCTGCCAGAGATCCTAGAGTCAGGAATATACCGCCCAAGATGAACTGCCAGCCTGAAAGTGCCATAGGATCTTCTTCCTTACCGGCGTATTTAATGTAACAGGCCGCCAGCGCCGCCGAGACCGTGGATAAAAGCACAGCCCCCTCTCCAGCGATAGAAAAACCGAAATTCCCTGCCCCGTTACCCTGCCAAGGCACTTCTATCAGCGCTACGCCGGCGAATCCTATCAGGCAGCCTACGACCTTCCTCACGGTCATTTTCTCCGTGCGGAATATCAGAGCCGCGAAAAGTATGGTTATGAACGTGTTTGCCGCCGATATGAGTGATGAACTTACGCCGCTCGCGTGTGCCAGCCCTACGTAGAACAGGAAATACTGGCCTATGGTCTGCGTAAGCGCCAGAACGATGACATGTTTTATGCTGGATCTTTTAACTGTAGCAAAGTGTCCCCGCATAAAGCTCGCTGCCGCGATGACCATGATCCCGGCTATGGTGAAGCGGACGCCGGCGAAAATGATCTGTCCCGCCGTATCAGCCGTTCCTATGCCGAAAAAAGCGTATCCTATCTTAATGCAGGGAAAGGCGCTTCCCCATAGAAATGTGGCGATCAAAGCCATCGATACCAATACGGGAGTTTTCTCCCAATAACTTTTCCCCATATATATCCGCTCCAATTAATTTTCAACAGCGGAGAAACGTTTATATTTCCCCATTCAAAACCCTTTTCCACAGAATAGGCAAAAATCGTATACAATCTGATCGACATTTCCATGTGGATATGTCAAAGCACTGCTTATATTGAAATTCCAACATTTAACCGAATTATCCATTATCTGGTATTCCTTTTATCCACAAGTTTTCAACAATTCATTTCTGCCTGAATATGTCAGAATCATGAAAGTTCCCCAAATGTGTAAAATTCCTGCGCTCAGGGCACGCGTCAAGCTCGATAAGAATCAATGGCGCGCGATAAACCTTGAATGACCATAAGAAAGACCGGAAAACCATCTCTGATCCTCCGGTCCCATTATAAACTTTTCAGAAAACTTTTCTGCCGAAAAAGGCGCCTGGCCAAATACACGTGTCTGCTTTGCTCAATAAAGCCATACGCCAGGCACGTCTATTCTGTCTGCTCAGAAACTCCGGTTTCTTCCTGCTTAGCCTTTATCTTACGGAAGTAAGAACCCGTCAGCTTCACGACCTGAGGCGACAGAGCCAGGAGGGCTATCAGGTTCGGGATGGCCATGAGGCCGTTCATAGCATCCGCGATCGTCCATACCATGCTCAGCTTTACTGTGGCGCCAACTACTACGAACACTACATATATAGCCTGGTAAGCCAGCATGCCCTTAGGCCCGGCCAGGAATTCCACGCATCTTCCGCCGTAAAGACTCCAGGAAAGCAGCGTCGAGAAGGCGAACATGGTCAGGCAGACAGCTATGATGATCGAAGCCAGTTTACTGCCGAATGTCGTGCCGAAAGCCAGGATCGTGAGCTCAGCTCCGACCTGCTGACCGTAGAAGCCGGCAGCCTTACCGGAAACCAAGATGGAGAGAGCTGTCAAGGTGCAGATGACTATGGTATCAGCGAAAACTTCGAACACGCCATACATGCCCTGCTGGACCGGGTGATTAACGTCAGCCGCCGCGTGAGCTATCGGAGCTGTTCCGAGTCCTGCCTCATTAGAGAATATGCCGCGTCCGAAACCGGCTTTCATAGCCTGCTGAATAGCTACGCCAGCCAGACCTCCGCTTATGGATGCCGGTTTGAAAGCTCCTTCGAATATATCCCTGAATACAGGCCCGATCATGTCCAGGTGGTCGAATACCACGATAAGCGCAGTCACTATATATATAAGCGCCATGATAGGAACGAGCTTCTCTGTAACGTTTCCTATTCTCTGAAGTCCTCCGAACAGGACCAGGATAGTGAGCACAGCCCCGATGATACCGATGATCAGGTAAATGATCTCCAACTGTTCTGTCGTCATGCCCGGGTTATATGCCTGGAAAACAGAGCCGATGGAAGTCGCGATCGTGTTTATCTGGGTCATATTTCCCGTTCCCATAGCAGCGACCGCGCCGAAAACGCAGAAAATCACAGCCAGGAAGTTCCACTTCTTCCCCAGACCGTTACGGATGTAATACATAGGTCCGCCTATGAAATCACCCTTCTCGTTCTTCTCTCTGTAATGCACGGATAGTATGATCTCAGAGTATTTCGTGCACATGCCGAAAAGAGCCGCCAGCCACATCCAGAATATGGCACCAGGCCCACCGAGCCCTATAGCTCCGGCTACGCCCGCTATGTTACCGGTTCCGACCGTTCCCGCCAGAGCCGTCGTCAAGGCCTGTATCGGGGTGAGCGCCCCGTCCTTACACTCCTTCTTATCGAACAGCTTTCCGACCGTGGACTTCATTATGAATCCGAACCTGCGGAACTGGATGAATCCCAGCCTGCAAGACATGAAGATACCCGTACCGATCAAGAGCGCCATAAGAGGAACTCCCCAGATGAAATTATCCGCGCTGGTCAGGAACTTACTAAATCCTTCCATCAACTACACCTTCATTCTTTACATAGATTTTTTGCATATTTAGGTATATTTTAGCATTATAGCCCCACATATACAATAATTATGTCTGCATACATAAAAAAAGAGTTTCGGTTTTTGTCCGAAGCTCCAATTAATTTCTATAGCAAAACCGCTCGCAGCCTTTATTTCACAGCAAAGCCGCTTGCCGTCTTTCTTTCTAAGTTCACGGCTTATAGGGGCTCAGGCCCCATGACTTCTTCCAGCTCGCCGTCTTCTCGATAAAAGAGCTTCATGCGGAACTTACCGCCTTCGCCCATTACAGTCGGTATGAATTTCCTATCGCCCTCCCACATAGGGATGGAATCGAAATCTTCTTTCCTGATCCAGGCCAGGTCACCCTCATCGCACTCTATGAGGCTGCCCGAATATTCTTTGCTGAGGAAAACGTACATCCTCTCGTAATGATCGCCCATATAGAAATCTATGACGCCTCGGTATTCCAGGCTGTCTAGGGTAAGGCCCGTCTCTTCCATAACCTCGCGGCGGATGGAATCCTCGGGAGTCTCGCCCGCCTCCATGTGGCCGCCGACTCCTATCCACTTACCCTCATTCGGGTCGTCCTTCTTCTTAGTCCTGTGGAGCATGAGCCAGTTCTCCCCATCGCCTATGTAGCACATGACGGTCTGGCTTCTATGGAGCCTAGCGAATAAGCCGGATACAGCCTCGTCTATATCGTTATACGCTGTCTCGAAGTCTCGGGTATACCATGGGTCGGCTATATACTTTCCCTTATTCTCTCCCCGGCAGTAGTCAGATAAAAGTCTGATTTTCCTCTGGGGATCGCCGCCGAGTTTTCTCTCCAGGTGGATAAGGTTTTCCTCATCCATGGCCAGTATGATATCGAAGTCCTCATAATCCCGCCTGGTGAAAAGCCGAGCCCAGTGGTTTCCCAGAGGGACCCCCTTCTCGGCCAGCTTTCTCTTTGCTGGGGGATAGATGGGATTGCCTATCTCTTCCGTCGTCATGGCGGCTGAATCCACCTCGAACAGGGAATCTTCCCCGGCCCTGCTCAATTTATCCCGCAAAATGTATTCTGCCATCACGCTTCTGCAGATGTTGCCGTGGCAGACGAATAAGATTTTTATCACTTTTCTCATATCCTCTCATAAGTACTGTTTTTCGTCTCAAAGCCTTGTATTTATCTCTTCTTCGAACCCTGTTTCAGATTCACCTCTTTTTCTTTATACCAAGAAATTGAAGAAATCACCTCTTCACTGTCTAAGTTGTAATCTTCGAGATCGGACAGATGAATGGCATCTATTATCTCACGTTCTGGAAAACGATCCCTCACATAAGTAAGCGGCACCTGGTCCGGAACGATCCCATAAAGCCCTGTGCCTTTAAAACGTTCCAAAATTTCAGCTGCATCGGCCAGATAAACCGGATAAGTTCCCTCCCTGCAAATGGTATTGAAAAAACGCACAACCTCATGCGTACGATATTTCCCATTTAAGAACAAATGGAACTTTCCATTTTTATCCAGGTAGACGTCAAAGCTTACATGGGTTGCATTGCCACCCGGGATAACTTCCCAGGGATGCGAGCCGTTAAATTCCTGTAATTCTCCGGAAAACCACCGCCGAAGTTCCTCTTCCGAATCCGACCGGATTTTTGAAAGGCCATCATCCCTACTATCGGAAAGCCGGCGATACAGGTCCACATCATTCATGAAAGAATCATACCGTTCCGGATATGCTTCCCGGTATCCCAGCCGGCAGAGTCTGAAAAATTCTCGGCTCGTAAAATGGGGAATTGCGTTTTCATCTTCGGAAAGCATATTAGCGGTATTTTTTTCAAAATCAGCGATCTCTTCTTCTGACAATCCGTCACGATCATATTCACAAAATTCCGGAACTAACTTCCAAAGCATCTCCCGTGGCATCGTGCCTGTTCTGTATTTAAAAGGCAACTTCTTCTCAATATCGGAATTATATGTGCCATCTTTCAGCTTCCTTACAGTTTCTTCCACCCGATCCAGGGAATAACGCAGGTACTCTATATAATAAGATTCCACATTTTCATACACCTTATCTTCACGCGGATCAAAACGAAGGAACGCCGTGTCCCTGCCGTTATTTACAAGAAAAGCCATATAGCCTTCCTCTGTCGTGGAAAATGCGCAGTGATACCAGCAGTTGTCGTCCGGGTAATAATACTCCCATAGGTCTTCGTACTCATCCCTGGTTTTTATTTCATCATATTCCTGTGCGTCTTCCCATGTCTCCCAGTTTTCAATCGGGCCCCTCGGAATCACAATCCATACACATGGATTCGAATTTTGGTCATGATCGATCTTATCAAAAATCTGCTGAAGCTCACGCAAAAGATCAACTTCCTGTGAAGTAAGAACCGGAGTGCCATTTGGTTGACGATTTACACCGGTCCTTAGAATCAGCTGATCATATTCGGGGGCACACGTAATAGTATTCGTCATTTGTTCATTTAATTTTTCCCCATATGTCATAGCTGGTCTCCTTATATAACTTTTTTAACTATTTTAAGATTACCTGCATCTGTAGATACCAGCAAAAATTTTATCGTAGCACGTCTAATTTCGCAGCGGAACATTTCATCGTATTCATGGTCTTCATGCAACTACTCATACCTTCTAATATCCCCGAATAGTTTACCAACTGTTAGTATGAAAACGCATTGTTCTGAAATTCTACATTTGTACCAAAACGCATTGTTTTCCGAATCATTTTGCGCTATTCGCAGAGAGGAAATGCATCGTGAACACATGGTGACAGTTGGCGAACCGTTTACGACAATTCGCGCTCCTGTCCCTCTGAAAACTTTACATACATTTGAAAAAGCCTGTTCGGGTATAATGATACACTTACTTTACAGTAACCTGTTTTTCAAGTTTCTCCGATGGCTGTCGAGAATATACAGGCAGCAGTTAAACCAAATGAATAGCAGACCACAGCGTAATACCTATTATAAACCTTCCATTGCCGGGCAGATCCTCCCAATGCTCGTCGCGTTTGTTTTTGTCTTATTCTTTTCTCTGCCCATGATCGAAACAGTA
Source organism: Eubacteriales bacterium (assembly GCA_029009055.1). GTDB lineage: Bacteria > Bacillota > Clostridia > Peptostreptococcales > Anaerovoracaceae > Aminicella. The sequence continues at coordinate 56,723 of JAQXJR010000035.1, forward strand.
AACGCAAAGCAATTTCAAGGCACTATCATAAAACAAAGTGCCGTAGAATGGCATAATACCGGTAAAGATGACGACTCTAAATCCTACTATACGCAGGATGATATCGTCCGAGTAGAGATGGGACATGGTGATTCGATCGAGGTGAGAATCGAAGCCAGAGAAGATAATGAGTCAAAACTTCCGCAGATGGGTGACACAGTGACTGTTATGCGTTCTCATCAGCTTATCTCGAACAGTGAGGTCTGGCGATTCGGCACTGTAAAAAAAAGAAGCTCCAATTATATCCTGGGAATCGTTATTCCGGCAGCAATTGCTGTGATATTCTTTCTACGCCTGCTCTCTGTTATCCGTATTCGCAGAAAGATCGATCAGATGAATCAAACCGGTTTTATTCCTTACAGGCAGCCTCAGGAATATCGGGAAGATCAGGAATGCAAACCCTTTTCCACGCCTGCAGCCAACCGCATCATGCTTTCCCGCGACTTTCTTCTGGAGCAGCTGAAGAATAAAAGAAAGCAGTTAAGGATGGTATTCTGTGTCACTGCCGTTATCCTCGCAGCAGATGTCTTATCCGGCATTCTGGGCAGCCTGCATATATTTATCATTCTGATCTGTATCGCCACAATGTCAGTCTGTACTTTGCAAATTAAAAACGCCTTATATGAATACACCCTGGTTCGTAATGGGAATTTTAAAATCGTCGAAGATGTCATCACATGGAAGAGGATCGTGGAAGGCACAGACAGTGATGGCGCTACTACCTACCGCAACGTAATTCATGGAGAGTTCTCCGGTTCACAAACCATTTTCGACAAAAATATTTACCGAAACTGCACTCCGGGGCAGAAGCTCTATGTTGTCTGTCTGATCAAACCTGTTATGGATACGGATCTCCATCAGTTTTATGGCTTGTCTGATAGCCGGAATAGATTTGAAAAGTTCAGGCTATACTCTAAAAGTATAATATCTGGAAAAAGAAACGTCATTGGCTGTTATCCGGAAGGCGTCTACGAGCTCGCTCCGGATCTCGAGCCTTATACAGAGCGTCCGGCTGCCGGAATGGAAATTCCCTATGATTATGACAGCTCAGGCGCTATTAATGAAGAAAGAATCCACGGTGATCCTGAAACTACTGAAGCACCATCCCACGGCAATAGCAATACAACGGCGATTCTAGCCTTGATTGGCCTGGTTCCGGGAATCGTTTTACTTGCATTCGGGACCACCCTGGAATTGAAAGCCCGTGATCTCATTCCCAACAGTGGAAACCCCACCTACCATGGTGGAGCCGTTATTTTTCTTGCCTGGGGCGGTATTCAGAGTCTGGTCTTTCTTATTCTCATGCTGGTATCAGCCATTCAAAATAAACACCGCAGAAAATCGCAGCAGAAAAATCAGACTAACAACTGGTAAATCACTCTTCCCAAGTAGCATATTTCTTAAGAAGCCCGCTGAGTTCCGCAAGTTCCGCCTCAGAAAGAAGAGTACGGTCTATGAGAAACACAGCCTTATCCTTACGCTGTATGTAAATGAAATGGCTGTGATCCCCCTACTTCTCAACGGAGCTCCATGGAGTCTCACCCTTCCCCAGCGTTGAGTCAGTAGCGATTCCCTCGTCCGAAAATGTCCAGGTGCCGTATCCGTTTAGATAATCCTTATCCATCCGCTTTACATTTCTAAGGATCATCCATACTTGCACCCGTTTCAGCATTATCGCGTATATCAACGCCGCCGTGCCGAATACTATAGCGAAAATAGAATACCCGTCTATTATTCCGTTAGCTATCAGCTTATATCCGTTGTAATACAAAACACCCACACATATGATGATCAATATCCGCAAAATCATACGTGTCCTGGCAACAGACTTCTCATCCGCCTTGATCTCCGCCAGCGCTCGTCTCATCGCCTCATCATTGTGAAAATTATATACTACCCTCATAATTTCTCTCTTTTACAGTTCTTTACAGTTTTCATTTTTGGCCCATCCATGATACGCAAGGCCAGCACGGCTTTACCGCCTGCCTGACTTATCCCTCAGCCTCTTTTCTATCGCTCTCTTCCCATTCTTAAGCGCCCATTCTCTCGCCCATTTCTGTACATCCTGTGACGCTTCCTTATGGCTGAGGCTATTCATATATGCCTGACCATAATGCTGAGCCAGCTGTAAAAGGATCCTCGTTATCTCCATTTGCCGCTCCTTAGGAAGCTCCCTCAGAGACTTTATTATCTGAGGATACGACTTATACCAGTTGGCGTTCATGTCATCCACAGTCTCATAACCGGTTTCCTCGAACACATCGAATACGTTCTCTATGAACAGATGCCGGTCCTGATCATCCAGCTCGCTCAGCCATGACCTCACAGCCTCATCGAACACCAGAGACTCTGACGTCCTGCTGTCGGACTCTATGAAATGGTCACGCATGACCTGCCAGGAAAGGGCGTCGTGCTGAGCCACACCTTTCTCGTCAGACTTAATGATCCGCATCTCGACGCCGCTGTTCATCAGCACGCCCACCAGGCTGCTCTCCGGTATGAACGTATGGATCCTGTCCCTTATCTTCCCGTACTCCTCGCCCTCGGTTATGGCCTTAGTGAAGCCCGGGCCGTCATTATTATATACATCCGTTATCATGTCGCGGATCTCAGGGTCGCAGTAAGCCGCCGCGTATACGGCGAAATTTCCACCCTTACTGTGGCCGCCCACCATGATTGGGTAAACGCCGCCCTTCAGGTGATTCATATACTCAGCCGCTTCCCGCTGCCCGGTCGTCTGATTCATATATGAGAATTCCAGGTTCTCCTTCCAGCCGACTATAGACCCGTCGCTGCCCCTGAAGCAGACATAGACCCTGTTATCCGGGAGGAAAAACGTGACGGCTGCCATTTGCACATCGAGCTCGTTAGAAATGTGGTTCCTGAACCAGCAGATCCTGGTGTCCTGAAATCTCCGGCTTTCAGCCAATGGATCCAGCAGAAGCGGCACCGGTCCCGTGAACGTCTTCCTCTCCGCGACTTCCTTACGGCTATGCAGGCTGAAATATACGTCCCTGAGCTCAGGTATCGTCAAGGCCTCCCCACTCTCGTCCAGGACCTCATCGAAATCCCCGTACGAAAGCTCCGACAGGACCAGATTATCAACTTCATTAAACGGCGCGTCCTCGAACGGGAGATCGCCCCTCCATTCCAGGTAATCGTAAAGGTTAGCCATTCTTCTCCTCCAATCTTTCCTACATTATAATCCGCGGGCAGGCTTTAATCCACCGCTTGAAACCGTGATATAATATAGCAAAGCACACCTGGCGGCTTCGGCTCCGCCAGGACATGGACCCGCGCTTTCACGCAAAGGGGGGATAACAATGGACGTTGGGACGATATTAGAGGAACTCAGGAAAATGGCAGAAAAGGATCCGGCAGTAAGGGACAGGCTGCTGGCGTCTGAGAAGGCAGATGACCCAATCACGGATTTCTGCCGTTACGTCCGCGGGCTCGGATTCGAGCTGTACGAAGCTGACCTGGTCTTCAGCGGCGAAGAGATGTACGCTCAGATGAACAGGTCTATTAACGGGGGCGGCGAGAATCACCCGACACTCCCGGGAAATGACGACTACTACGCCCAGTTCATGGCTGACCTGAAGGAGCTAATGGACTGAGGCGATGACGAACTTTGCCTGCAGGATTTGAATCACAATTTCCAGCATTTGTCAAGTTCTATAAAATCGGCGATTTTTTGATTTTTTATAGAATAATTCTATAAAAACAAAAAAACTTACTTTGGATACAAGCCATCTCTGTGTCGGAATCCAGCACGGTAGATGGCTTTTCCTATATGAGAGGGTCGAATTGCACGATATTCTGAAGAATTGGCGACATATTCCGGCATTATAAAACGTCTAATTGCGATATAGAGACCGATGAAAGAGCTTTGGCTAGAAATGTGCCCAAGTACCGCCGGGCAAAAATTATTTTTTATAGAATAGTTCTATAAAAATCGGCGTTTTCGACTGTTTTTATAGAATGCGACACTGTGACGTCAATCATAGTTAAGTGTGTCTTGGATGTAGAATTATAATTTCCAAAATTCACCAAAACTGTGCCCCTGCTGCATCATTCCTGAACATCTGATTCCGCCAAATCCTCGTCCAGCAGCTCCTCGAGCCTAGCGTGGGTCGTCTGATAGCCCTCGAACAGAATAGTCTTCATGCCCACATGGTCCGCGGCCTTTATGTTAGCCGGGTTATCGTCCACGAACACGCATTCATCCGGCGAGAGATCATACTTAGATAAAAGTATCCAATAAATCTTATGGAAAGGCTTTACCAGCCCAGTCGTCCAGGACCAGACGCCGCCATCCATGTGATCGACGAAGTCCAGGGCTTCCCGGTTACACTTCGTCACGTGCTGGGAGTAATTCGAGAGAAATAAGACCCTATAACCCTTTGCCTTCAATTCTTCCACCCAAGGGATGGCGAAATCCGTCCTCGTAACACAAGTTCCCACATCGTTAAATGCCGATGTGATCTCATCCTTATAGGCAGGATCCCGGCTGATCATCTCCTCCAGGATCTCATCTTCGTTCAGGATCCCCCTGTCCATTTCATTCCAGATATTCGGTCCGCCCCACATAGCCTCATTAACGTGAGACACGGTATCAGGGTCGAACTTTGCTCCTATATAAGCTTGCCAGTCGAAGCCGACCAGCACTTTACCTATGTCGAAAACGACCGTAGTTATCTTACTCATTTATCCTCCCCGAAAAACTCCAGTATAGTGTGAATAGCCATGTCCATGAGCTTAGGGTTCCTGAACGTGTGATCGGCGCCCTCGACCGGCACGAAATTTATGACGTTATTCTCCGCGAAATCCTTTGAATCGTCGTAGGATACCATGTGGTCATTCGTGCCCTGGATTATCAGCATATCGTCCGCCCAGTCGAAATACTCGCGCTTCGTGACGTCCGCCGCCTTCAGGTCATCCATGAACTTCTGATCCACCTTCATCTTCCTGTCGAAGCCGACCATTACTTCCTTCCCCTTAGAAAGCTTTACCAGGTCATCGTCCGACACCTTAGCCCGCATGAGATCGTACATCTTTATGCCCGGGCAGCGGAGAGCGATCTTCGCGAATGGATTTCCCCTCTCGGCTATGTATTCAAGCGTCAGGTAAGCCCCGAAGCTCACGGAATAATTCAGCAAAGTCTTAGCTTTAAGTTTCTCTTTCGAGTATCTAATCACTAAACCTAGGTATTCCAGGCACTCGCTGAGCTCCAGCTTCTTCCTGGCGTCCTGGCCGTGGCAGGGCCAATCGAAGCATATGACAGCATCTTTCTTATATTTCGCGGTCTCCTTCTCGGCGAACTTCGAGATGTTAGGCGCGTCCTTACTGCCTCCGAAGCCATGTGTACAGATGACGACCCTGTCGTATTCCCTGGCATCCTTCTGAGCCTGGATCCAGCAGCGGACAGAATAGCCCTCTTCATTTATATCGAATTTTTTTAACATTTGAATTTCTATCCCTTTCCCAATGATTCCCCATATATTTTTTCTTAATACACCTTTTTTATTATATACCAGCCGGCTCTATGTTTCACCGTAAAGCTTAAGCGAGCCCCAATTACCCCTATCTTGTGGTATATTATAAAGTGATATGAAGACGGGTACTAAATAGCAGGAAGTCCCGTAAAGCTTGGGCGCCCACATTCCGTGGCCGGAGGCATAGGAGGCGGGGTTTCTTTGCTCCCAATTTAAGCAATATTTTACAAGGTCTTAACAGAAGACTCAGGCGTTTTCGATACAATTAGTAGTGATGATTAAAAGGAGAAAAGCGCTATATGTACGGAATTATAGATATCGGTTCTAATACGATCCGCCTGGTGCTCTATCACGTGGAGCATTCCGATAAGACTGGGGCTTACCGGATACAGAGGATCATGAATAAGAAATACACGGCTTCCCTGGCAGGCTACGTGAATAAGAAGGGAAATTTAAGCAGCAGCGGTATAAAACGCGCCTGCAATATACTGTCAGAGCTGAGGGCGATAGTCGACAGCATAAAACTGGAGCAGGTGTACGTTTTCGCTACGGCTTCATTCAGAAATATAAATAATACGGCGGAAGTCCTCAGGAGGACTCAGGCGGCTTCAGGCTTCCAGATAAAAGTGCTGAGCGGTGAGGAAGAAGCGAACTGCGGATTCTACGGACTCTTAAGCGAGGTGTTCGACGCTAACGAAGGCGACGTGGAAGCCGGAAACGGAGTGCAGATAGACCTGGGAGGAGGCAGTACGGAGTTCGTATTCTTCAATGGGCATAAGATAGAGAAATCTCTGTCCATACCTGTCGGATCCCTTAACCTGTACGAGAAGTTCGTATCCGGCATCCTGCCTACATCGGGAGAGATAAAGAAAATAAAGAAATACGTCCGCGACCAGCTTAAGAAGGCGGACCTCCCGGAGGGATTTAAGGCGGACATGCTTTGCTGCGAAGGTGGTACGGCGAGAGCGCTGGAAAGCCTGCTGACCCGGGCCTACCCGGAAGTAGCGGACAGGGAGGATTACTCCACGAACTACATGGACGAATGGGAACAGCGCTACCTGGAGGACAGGGAGGCCTGCCAGAAGGACATCCTGAAGACATGCCCGGAGAGAATCCATACAGTCCTGCCGGGCGCTATAGCCATACACTACATAAGTCAATATTTCGGAAGTAAGAAGATCCTGACAGTAAGAAACGGTGTCCGCGAGGGTTATCTCCTGTCGATACTTTACGGTAAGGACGGCAGCAATTCTATGGCGGATATGATTTACGGAAGCACGGTAATCCCGGAGGTCGATCATGAGCAATAAAGATAAGAATTTCATGCAGAACAGAGAACTATCCTGGCTTAAGTTCAACGAGAGGGTCATGGACGAGGCGCTGGACCCGACAGTGCCTCTCCTGGAGAGGCTCCGCTTTCTGACTATATTCACGACGAACTTGGACGAATTCTTCATGGTGCGCGTGGGAAGCCTGCTGGACATGGTGCCGCTCGGTGACGAAGCCGCGGATAATAAGACGGGCATGACGGCTCAGCAGCAGCTTGACGCTATATACGAAGACGTGCGCGCTCTCTACACTAAGAGGGATAAGCTGTTCGCCGACCTGGTCCAGGAGCTGAAGCTTAAGGACATACACTTCCTGACATTCGCCGAACTCACAGCCGACGAGCAGGAGACGGTCGAGCACTATTTCAGTCACGAGATAATGCCGCTGCTCACACCTCAGATCGTGGATAAACTCCATCCTTTCCCTCAGATGCAAAGTAAGACCATAAATATAGGCGTCTGGCTGAAGCAGGAAGGGAGCAAGAAACTCATACCGGCCTTCCTTCCGCTCCCGGCTACCATTCCTCAGGTCATATACCTGCCGGGAAGCGGCGTCAGGATGATATCTACAGCGGATATCCTTTATGAATTCGCGGACGTGGCCTTCTCGACATACGAAGTAACGAGCAAGGTAAAGCTTTGCATAACCAGAAACGCCGACATCCACGCCGAGGACGAGGACCTGGAGATGAGCGATGACTTCAGAGATCTCATGAAGAAGATGCTGAAGGACCGCCGCCATCTGGCGCCGCTCAGACTGGAGCTGTCGCATGAGATAAGCGGTGACGGGCTCAAGTTCCTCACGGAGAAGCTCGGTATCACGGAAGCGCAGGTGTTCTATTCCAACGCGCCTCTTATGCTGGATTTCGCTTATTCCATGGAGGAGAAGCTGAATGAGCGCGAGAAGGCAGAACTCCTGTACACGCCGTACAGCCAGAGGATCCCTTATCAGATAGAGCCGGGCGTATCTATGTTCGAGCAGATTCAGAAGCACGACATAATGCTGTCCTATCCGTATGAGAGCATGGATCCGTTCCTGGACCTCTTAGACGAGGCTTCCAGAGATCCCGGTGTCGTTTCTATCTCCATCACGATCTACAGACTGGCGAGGAAGAGCCGTCTGGTGCACGCTCTCATGAGGGCTGCCGAGAAGGGTAAGAATGTCACGGTCCTTATGGAGCTTCGCGCCAGGTTCGATGAGCAGAATAACATAGACTGGTCTGAAGAGCTGGAGAAAGCCGGATGCACGGTCATTTACGGTACGCCTAATTATAAGGTGCACTCTAAGATCTGCCTCATCACCCGTAAGGAGGGCGATGACATCCAGAGCTACACTCAGGTCGGAACAGGAAACTATAACGAGAAGACATCTCAGTTATACACAGACCTCTGCCTGATGACCTGTAACACTTATATCGGTAAGGACGCCCGCACATTCTTCCGCAATATGGGAATAGGAAACCTGCAGGGATCATACAGGTCGCTCATAGTATCCCCTGTCAGCCTGAAGTCTACGGTCATAGACCTCATAGACCAGGAGATACAGAAGGGTAAGAACGGCTTCATGTTCTTTAAGATGAACTCCTTGACCGATAAGGAAATCATAGAGAAGCTGCACGAGGCGTCTAAGGCAGGCGTCACTGTAAAGATGATCATCAGAGGCATCTGCTGCCTGATCCCGGGTAAGAAGGGCGAGACGGATAACATAGAGGTCCGCAGCATGGTCGGTCGCTATCTGGAGCACTCCAGGGTGTATATCTTCGGCAAGGGCGAGGAAGAGAAGATGTATATCGCTTCCGCGGACTTCATGACGAGGAATACTAGCCGCCGTGTAGAAGTAGGCTGCCCTATTTACTCTCAGGCTGTGGCTTCTAAGATCCATAACATGCTGGCTATCATGTGGGCTGATAATATGAAGGCCCGCCGCCTGTCCGCTGACGGAAAGTACAGATGGATAGATAAGAACCTGATCGAAGGCGAGATCCCGCAGTCGTATGACGAGGCTAACGCTGAGATCGCGGCAAGCCGCGCCTCAGCTGAAACGTCGGTCAATGAAACCGAACAGTCAGTTGAGATCCTGGCTGATGAGGCGGGAGATTTCTCTAAGGACGGAAATTACAGCGATAAGGCGCCTGTTAGAGAGGATAAGCGCATTCCGCTCTGGCTCACAGAGATGATAAATGAAGCGAGGGAGACACGCGGCTTCAGCGCCCAGGACGCTCAGATGGAGCTGGCTGAGAAGAACGGCTACCTGCCTGAAGACGCGGCTAAGATCCGTAAGGAGAAGAAGCTAGAGGAAGTAAGGGCTATAGAAGCAAAGCGTAATGAGGAAGTTGCCGCCCAGGCATCCGCTAAGGCTGACGCAAAGGCGCCGGAAACTCCTGAGAAGAAGAAATCTTTCTTACAGAAGCTGATGTTCTGGAAATAAAATAAGAAAACCTGCTGAACGGGGCTTGATTTCAAGCCGAGATCGATATTAAGCCGATGCTTGATAATTGATCCGCGTAACTAAGAAAACCTGCTGAACGGGGCTTGATTTTTGATTTCAAGTCTCCTGCCAGCAGGTTTTTTGTGCTTGTATTTTCTTGATTTTGAGGCGTGAGCTATTGTTCCGGTAGATTGCTTTGCGGCACAGCGAATTGTAGTGGCTCGCTTTGCGGCGCTATGCCACATTACTGTTGTTTCTTCCGGCGGGCACGCATCTTCCGCATAGTGCGGCGGCGGTGGATCTTCTTCCTCAGCCATGTCTCCCAGAAGAATCTCATAGTGAAGAATGCTGTCGCCAGGACCGCTATGAAAAAGCCGAGGAAACCAAGCATAGGTATCCCGAAAATCTTCGGCGACATGTCCGTCGTGCAGAGTATGGCGGATCCGACGAGCAAGGCGGCTATGCACATGCCGATTACCAGGTTCCTCACGGCAGCCCTGATGATCACTACAGTCGACTGAGACATATTCAGCCTCAGATTCATCCTCGACTCACCGGACAGGTACTCCTTAAGCGCGTCGGAAGCCAGGCCAGGAATCTCCACGCTCTTAGACATGGACCGCCAAAGTCTCCTGCTCCCATTTGTCAGCTCTTCCCGCCAGTCTATGTCCCTGAACATCTGCTGGGTTATTCTTTGCTCGGCTATAGCGGACATGCTGATATCAGGGCTAATCTTCGCGAGCACGCCCTCCATCTGCGCCAGACTCCTCCCGAGCATAGTAACACCGTGCGGTAGCGCTATCCCGTTATTTTTCATGACGTCGAACATGTCGAGCACCGCCTCGCTCATGCTGATGCTCCCCATATCCTCGCTGCCGTATTTATCCAGGTAATTTCTCAGGTCCTCATATAGCTTGCGGCGGTTAGGCGGTTCCTGGAACTCGCCCAGGTCTATGACCGCGTCCTCGACTATTCTGACATCGTGTAAAGCGATACCTTTCACGCCTCTGGCCATGATCTGCCGCAGCCGCTCCGTGAGTCTCCCCATCATCCCCATGTCCAGCCAGACGATCTTCCCGTCTCTGACCTTCACGTTTCCGGGGTGCGGATCCGCATGGAAGAAACCGTCGTCCATGATTTGCTTAATATAATTATCGACGAACTTCTCCCCGATTTCACTTAAATCATAGCCCAGCTCCCGCAGTCTGTCCGCGTCATCGATGGCAACGCCGTCGATATACTCCATCACCAGGACCCGGTCGGTCGTGTACTCCCTGTAGAGTTCCGGTACGTAAACATACTGGATCTCCCGGTTCAGTTTCCGGAATTCCTGCATATTCGCCGCCTCTTTCAGGAAGTCCATTTCCTCCTGCGCGACCGCCCAGAGTTCATCCAGCACCATATCGAAATCCGCGACTCCGGATAGGCCGCCGACAGCTGGCATGTGGCTGACAAGCCTATGCAGCAGGCCGATATCCCGGGCCATGGTGTCATAGATTCCCTTCCGCTGGACTTTTATCACGACTTCTCCGCCGTTCTTCAGCGTAGCCCGGTGGACCTGCGCGATCGAAGCGGACCCCAGCGGTTTCTCCTCGATCGACCGAAAAATCTCATAGGGGTCCAGGCGGTAGCTGTGCGAGAGAACATCCAGGACGTCCTCGAACGGCATCGGATCCACTTCGCTGGTCAGCTTCATCAGCTCATCACAGTACCGCTTCGGCAGGATATCCGAGTGGAGCGACATGATCTGTCCCAGCTTCACATAGGTCGGACCCAGCTCTACCAGGAGCTGCCTGAGCTTCTCCGGCGTGATCCCCCGCGTGATATGATATTTACGGACGATCATCCGGATCTCCCGGAAACGTCCGCTGCTGTCGTTCATCGTTTTCTGCGTGTCGGACATATTATTCCGCTTCGCCGGCGTCCTTGGCGGCCAGGGCCTTCTTCAGCTCCTCCAGTTCTTCGTCTGACATGCTGTCCAGCATAGACTTAATATCTTTCTTCTCCTCTTCCGGCTGCGCCTTCTCCTCAGGAGCATCCTTTCTCTCCCGGTTCTCCTTCACGGTGCGTCTGAGCTCCTGGTTCAGGGTCTTCCCCTGTTCTACCGTAAGCTCCCCCTTCTCGACCATGCTGTTTACCAGCTCGTCCGCCTTCTCCGCGCTCATAGCCAGCGCGCCGACGCCCGCGAGAAAAATCTTCTTCGCTGTGTCTGAAAGATAGTTCTTATTATCCATAGTAATACCCTCCCTTACATTCTATCTGCCGGTATGTCCGGCTGCCGCGAGAACCGCCGCGGACCCTCTGTCCGCCTTAAACTAGGTCTCTAGGCTTCGCCCTCCCTGGCTCTTCTACCGCAAAGCTTCTCCTTCGCAGCCCTCTCTAGAGCAGCGCGGCGAGCTTCGGCAGGAAAATGACCAGGCCGACGAAAGCCGCGCAGATCGCCGCCGCGAGAACAGCTCCCGCTGCCGCGTCCTTCGCCTTCTTCGCTAAAGGCTTCCGTTCTTCCGTCGCCAGATCCACGACCGCCTCGACCGCCGTATTTACCAGCTCCAGGCTGATCACCAGGCCGATGAAAATCGCGCATACGAACCATTCCATCTTCGAAATATGGAGAATCGATCCGAAAATCACGACCAGGGCGGTCGCTGCCAGATGGATCTTAATATTTCTTTCCTCGCGGATCGTGTTCCAAATGCCCTGAAACGCGTATCCGAAGCTTCGATAGAGCGGTTCGTGCTTTCTCATCTTATGACCTCCGGCAATTCCTTTCTACTACAAATATACTACTTCACGCCCATAAAATCCATAAAAGCCGGGGCACCGCAGCTGAAGTCGAAAAATCGAAATCAGCCGCAGACCCCGGCCTTCTATAGAGAGGTATAAAGAGTGGTAAGCAAATTTTATTTATTTCACGCGCACCTTTATGGTCTTCGAATAAGACCCGTATACGCGCTTTTTTCCTTTTAATTTATAAGCCCTGACACGGAAGTAATAGGTCCCCTTCTTAAGCTTCCAGCTTAGGGAACGTTTCTTAGAAGAAACCCTGCGGATTTTCCTGCCCTTGGAGAACTTCTTATTCTTCGCGAGGACCACTTCGTAGCCCTTAACGCCGGAACCCTTCTTCCAGCTGAGAACGGCCTTCTTCTTATAGCCTTTTCCCTTAACGCCAGTGACTCTGGCCGGTTTCTTAACAGAAGCGGAAGGAGCCTGAACGGATCCCTTCGGCTTCAAGATCCGCACCAGATACTCCGCGGAAGCCGTACCATCCGCCGAGGTCACCTGAACGCGTACCGAGCTGTTATAAGCGGGATCCACAGCAGTCAGCGGATAACGGTAGGCGCCGTCCTTCTCCTGCCAGTCATAGAGAAGCTGCTCCCCCGCTTTCGCAGGCTTCCCGCCGAATCCGATCACATTCTCCCCCGCGAGGACCTTGATCGAAGCCGCGGTGTGCCTTGGTTTCAGCCAAAGATTAAACTTCGCCCGGCCGGAAGACAGCTTCGCTGTCTCATAGGTCGCCTTTCCCTTCGAGAAAGCCGGGAGAAGACCCGGGTCTTCCTGTCCGCCGTTCGTAAGCGTAAATACAGAAAGTCCCGTATCATTCGCCGGCGTCTTATGGATCCGGAAGTTGTATGCCGTTTTCAGGCTTCCCAGGGAAGATACGACCTTGACTTCTGTCAGCGCGCCCGTGAGCTCGATTTCACCCGGATCTGAGATTTTCTCCCCATTCACAGTAACCTCGGAGGTGACCTCCTGATCCGTACTTTCCAGGTCCAGAGCCGCTGCCCGGGTTTGGTCTCCTGCCGCGACATCATATACCCTTTTCTTCGCATCGAAAACGCTGGACGGCCAAGCCAGGTCATCTCCGGAATCCGCGTCTGTGAAGCTTACCGATTTCAGAAGTTTCGGCGCAATCGCCATCAGATGGTTGCTGTCGTTCTTATAATAGAGAATCCCGTCGCCGGATACCGCAAGAGGGGAGATGCAGAACTGCTTCTGTTCGTCGTTAGGGAGAAAGACCTTCTCGACGGCAGGAGCCCGGTCCGTAGCCGGACTATCCTGAAAAGCGTAGATCCCACCCTCATTAATATTACACGTAAAATAGAGCGTGACTTTCCCGGATGCCTTCTCGCCGGCTATAGAAAGGATCGGAGCTCCGGTCGGCTTTCCCGCTACAGGCACCTTATAAATGATTGACGCACCGTCTTCCAGCCTTCCGGAAACATCCAGGACCGCGAAGAAATGATTCCCGCTTCCGTTAAAATCCTGGTCCTCGCCGCAGCCGACATAAAGCCGGCCGTTATGAACGACTACTGCGCCCCGGACGCTTTCTCCCAGATCGATCCAGCTGAAGTCATCCGAAACGGCGCCGTCCGAGGAAGGCTGAGCCAGACTGCCGTCAGCCCGGAGCCGGATCCGATACAGGCGGCCGGCCTGGGTGCCGAAGTACACGAACCCATTATCGTATACGACAGCAGAACGTATATTCCCCTTCAGATCCGGAACTTCGCTGATCAGCTCTCCGGACAATGGATTCACGGATCGGAGCACAGAACCTTCCCGATTCGCTGATCCCTTATCAGTATCCGAACCGAAAACAGCGCACTTGTCAGATACGTAAGAGCCGGCCCAATAGAACTGTCTGCTTTCGTCCTTCAGCTTCCAGAGTAAAGACCCTGCCTTTCCCCGGCTGGTGTCGTCTGCGGAGATGCAGAAGAAGGAGCCTCCTCCGTTCCCGCGGTAGAAGCCGGTTCCCGTGTAAAGATACCCATTGCCGCCGATCTCCTTATAGGAAAGCTGTGTCACGTTCTCTCCCGGCACCGGGTCGCTAGTCCACAGAATCTTTAAGTTTTCTTGATTCAGAGCCACGACAGAAGTGCCCGCGTCGCCCGAGACGGTGACGTAGAGAGTTCCCTTCGCGGATACCATCGGATGCATGGCGAAATCGACGTCGCCCGGGAGATCCGCAGATTGTTTCTCGACCTTCCCGCTGATGCGATCGATCGCGTATACCGTATGACCGCTCGCCGCGTACAGGGTATCGCCCACGATGACAGGAGGCGTCACGGCGCCCTCCATCTTAAGATCATCCCATAGCGACACGGCATGCGCGCTGTCAGGGGCAGGACTCTCCGTGACCCCGTTATTCGTATTCGTATTCTGGAACATGGTCCAGTTCCCGGCTTCTCCGCTATCCGCGAAACAAACGCCCACGGACAGCAGAAAGGCCAGCGTGACCGCCAGGACGACGCTGACTTTTCTGATCGACCTCATAGGAAAACCACCTTGATGAAACCTTCTTACTTTACCTAAACTTACTTTACTTTAACTGATTTTATCTTACTGTAGGAACTGCTGCCGGCTGCATTCACTGCGCGGACCTTGAAATAATAGGTACGGCCCTTCTTCAGCTTCTTCGCCGTATAAACGATCGTCTTCTTAGAACTCTTCACGGTCTTTACGAGCTTATAACTCCCCTTCTTCTTAGAAGAAAGGTAAATCCTGTACTTCTCAGCCCGCGAAGCCTTCTTAAACGTGAGCACTGCCTTCTTCTTACCGGCCTTCAGACTCTTGATCGTGACCTTAGACGGCTTGAGCTTCTTAAAAGACTGCTCCGCTTTCTGGAGGACGCTGTAATTCTTTACCTTCGCTTTCTCGCTGTCTGTGAGAGCGTCATACGCCTTCCGGGCAGCCTGGATCGCGTCCTTATCGCTGATCGTGACCTTCCCGATCTTCTGAATCTTCTGATCCACTTCCGCGGCAGCCGCAGCTTCCTTCGCCTCTTCTTCCGCAGCCTTCTGGTCTTCAACGGTAGGCAGGAACTCGATTGAGACGAAAGCTGTCTTCTCAGGATCATCCTTAGAAACGATCTTGAAATCGGCGACTCCCGGTTTATGAGCCACGATGCCCTGATCTTCCTTATATTCCGCGACCTCCGGTGTCAGCGACTCGATAGAATATCCGCCTGTGTAATCCGGGTCGTCCGATGTGACCTTGACATTCAGCTGATCAGCGCCGCTTCCCAGGGCAACCGTCGTATTATATTCCTTCGTCTTCTCGTCCCGTGTAAGCGTTACCGATTCCGGCGCTGTCGCTTCCACTCCCGTGATCAGCCTGTCGACGACATTCAGCGTAAAGGTCGCGACTGTGCCGTCGCTCAGCTTGACCTCAGCGTCTTCAATCTTCACCGGGAAGTACGGAGCGTTCTTATACCCGTAAAAGGATCCGTCCGCAGCCTTTTCATAATCCGCGAAACTTCCGTCGTATGGGTCGATGAAGTGATAGGTGGCAAGGCCCTCCTGCACGAACTGCTGCGCTTCCGCCTTCCAGGACTTCACTTCCTGCCCGTCAACATAGAAGACGCCGCCGGCCTGCTTCAGAGAGACGGTGATCTCATAGTTCCCGTCACGGCCGACTGCCTTCGTAATGTTTCCGCTCGGATCCCGGAACCGGATCGAGCCTCCGATCCGGTCGTTCGCTTTCGACTGTATGGTGACCAGCTGATCGATTTTCGCTTTCGCTTCCGTGACCGCTTTTGCAATCTCCTCGTCGGCAGACGCCGCGTCGATTTTATCGTTCGCTTCGGAAAGGATCGTCTGTAATGCGGTCTGCTCGTCCGCCTCATATTCGTCCGCGCTCTTATAGTTCTTGATTTCGTCCTTAGCCTTCTGACGGACTTCGTTCAGACGCTCCTCTTCCGACTGTTTATGGAGCTTATACTCAACCACCAGGGACTTATTTCCGTTCTCATCGGTCGTCATCCCCTTATCGTTCAGGGATTCCCTGGCATGGTAGTCGTTGGGATCTTTATAGCCTTTTGCGGAAGCATAGAATCTATAATAGTTATCCCAGCAATCCTCCCCGTCATTCCATTCGATTTCCAGGTCATAGGAACCATCCGCGTTCGGCGTCATGATCTTATCTCCGTCGTAGGTATAAAGTGCGACGATCGGGGTAGCGTCCTTGATCTCCGTTCCATCTTCATCATCGATCACTTTCATCGTAACGTGACAGGTAGAAGAGTCCGCGTATGCTTTCCCCGGTACCCCCATCATGCAGAATACCAGGAGGAACGCAAGCAGCAGACCGGTAACCTTCGTCACATATCTTCTTAACTCATCCATGATTTTCTCTCCTTTCATACCTAATATGATTCATTCTCAACGCCCGGATCCCGGCAGAAAGCCTCCCTAAGCCCCGCGGCATCTCCCACTTCATTTACTTCTTCGAACCGGCCTTCTGCTCCTCGTCCGCGCCGGCGCTCTTCTTCGCTTTCTCTTTGCTCCCATCCACGATATAGGTCTTACCGGTCTTCGGATCCTTATATACCGTTCCGATCTCGTCCATGCCCCGGCCGGCGGACTTCTCCACCGTCGTCTTGCTGCTGTTATCCTTATACCGGATGACCGCTTGATCCAGCCGGGAGACATCCACCTTCAGATTCATGATAAGGGCTACCATCAGTCCGCAGGCGAATACCAGCATGACGTCCGACAGGTTAGAAAGATTATCCATAGGATTCGGAGCCTCCTCCTCATCCCGGTTCCGCCTCGAAAATCTTCCCCCGTTTCTAAGCATCTTCCGCCTCCGCTTCTTCCCCGCTCTGGTCCATCAGGACTTCCATGACGGATTCCAGGGACTCGGCATAACACTTATACCAGTTCTTTCGGATCTGATAGATCACGAAAGCGACCGCGGCGATCACGACGCCGGCGGCGGTCGTATCGAAGGCGATGAGCAAAGACTTCGATAATACCGCGGTATCGCCCTTGCCCAGGGCCATCAGTCCAGGTCCCAATGGGACTAAAGTACCTAACAGCCCGAACATAGGCCCCAGCCTCATGATGGTTTCCGGCCATCTGAGAAACCTGTGGTAGTGCTCTTCCTCATCGAATAAGAGCTGCTCTCCATACGCCTGCCGGCTCGCTTCCGGCATATCTCCCGCGGAGATGAATTTCTTCAGAACCGTTTTCTGCCGCTTAAGAAGTCCGGAAGAAGCGATGATGTCTTCCGCCTTCGCTTTCCCTCCAGCGTGCAGAATTTCAATCAGGTGCGGTACATCCTCCCGAAAGGTTCTGTGTTCTGTGAAGAGCTCGCAAAGAAAGCTCCCCAGTGTAACCAGCGTGATCGCCATAAGAACCAGGAGGACGATCACAACAGGGGTCTGCATCTCCGAGACAATCAGCCTCAGCATGCCAGATGTCATATTCGATAGTGAAGTGTTCATGTGAAAATTAAACCTCTCGTCGAAGGGCGTAAGGGCGCGGGATCCGGTGTTTTCAAGCCGAGCACCGTTTCCACACCCGCTCGTCCCCTATATTTCATTCCTAATATCTTTTTCGATACCGATCCACAGCGCCTGCTGTGATCAAGCCGGCTACGATAAAGAGCAGAAGAAGCATCTTAGCAGCTGGGATTTTCTTCTCCTTCACGATCTTCCCCGGGGTCTTTCTCTCCAGGTCGATCTCATGCATCCATACCCCGCCATTCGGGTTCCCAGAAGGTTTCACCGATGCCTGATTCCTCTCGGTCGCTTTCGTTTTCTCGATTCCGGCGCCCTGACGCCCGTCCGGCGCCGCGGTTCCCGCCTTATTTCCGGCTCCGTGTCCGCCGCCGGGATCTCCTCCGTCAGAAGAATCGGATCCACCGTGATCCTCTCCGGACGGAGGGAGGACGTTTCCTCCGCCGCCGTTCATGTCTTTCAGCCGCTCCAGTTCCTGAAGCCGAAGCTCCGCCGCGACCAGCTTCGCGTAGACCGCGTCGTCGACCATGTCCTTCTGCGTGTCGGTCAGGGCGTTGAAAGCTGCCCTGGCCGCCTCGATCTGCCCTTTCTTCTCTAAAGTCACCTCGCCGATGGCGTTAATCATCCGCTCCACGCGTTCCACTGCCGCACGGTTCCTGTCCAGCGTGGAGGAGTTTCTGGAAACCACGACCTTAAACCGCACCGGCGGGCAGTTTCCCGAAGTATCGTAAGGGATGCCTGTAACGTCGACGACGCCGGGGCCGCCAATCGTGATCGAATGCTCCACCCACCTCGGAATGGTTACGCTGGAAGGGTCATACTTCACGGTGTCCCTGACGGAAGCCACCCCGGCAATACTATAGAACCAGGTAAAACGCTGCTCTGTAGCGCCCTTGACAGAATCCCGCTGCCCGTTCGTGATGATCGTCAGATGGATCGGTCCGTCTCCCACGGTGGCATAGTATACATTCTTCTCTGCTCTGGCGGACTTAAGAGGGTTCCTGTACTTAAAGTTCACCCGGACGGTGGTGCTTACGGATTTATCCGCGTTGCAGGTGATCCGGAATCGGGCCGTTCCAGCCTTCTTCGGTACGATCCCGAGACTATGTTTCTCCCGGAACGTAGCCACGTCAGGATCCAGCGCCTCCCAGGTCACACTCGGGTCAGACCTGTTTTCCGGCGAAACCTTCACGCGATAGGCGCCCTCCCGGATGCCGACATAACAATCGTGCGCCCCGTTCCAATCATCCACGTAGGCGACCTTAGGCACCTCCACTTGAATGCTCTTAGGTTTCACGATATTCGAGTGGATCGTGATCTTCACTCTGGTGAGAGGGTCTGTCGTCAGACTATACTGGATATAGCCGGACTTCCCCCAGGTCCGAAACTCACCATTAATTGTGTTCACTCTGGTGGCCCCGCCCCATGACATTTTCAAGGCATGCCTAGGCACTCTGACCCACCGGTCCGTTCCGGCGTAATGCCCTTCGATGACGGCGGTCTTCTTCTCGCTTCCGTTTACACGAATCAGAGAATTAGAAACGTCTTTCCCGTCTACAGAGGCTCTGAGCCGGTCGATATTACCGGGAACGATTTTAATCTTATACCGGATCGTCCTGCCCACGTCCGACAGGTAAACGGTGCCGTCATGTTCCCCGATATACGCGCCCGTATACTGGCCATAGTAGCCGATCACGATGCTCCACTCCGTGTCACCGGTATCCGGATCCACCTTCTTCCACTTACAGCGCCACTCCGTCTGTTCCCCGTCATTCGCGTAAACCGACCCGTCCGGGCGGGTGATGTAGAGGCTTCCCGCGTCCAGGGCGGTCAGCGTGATGACACCGCTCTTATCCGGGCGGATCACCGTCTTCCCATCACTGGACTTAAAGTAGATTCTCTGGGTATATTCTTCATTTTCATATTCCGTACGGGTCTTCAGCCTGTCCATGCGCTCCTTCGCGGTCTTTACGGCATACTCGACACTGGATACGGAATCTGCTTCCTTCACCTTCGCAAGGCCCCACGCGCACGCGGCTTCCAGCTGGGCCCTCTCTTCGTCCCGGTAATGATCCGGTCCTTTCTCGGCCTCATAATCCTGGATATCCCGGATTCCCTTCTCTTTCGCTTTCTCCAGGGTGTCATCCTTAGACTCCATCGGAATCGTGATCGAGATGGGATCCGGAAGCTCCCCGTGTGGATTGAAATAGGCGTTCGACCAATTGAAATTGAAAACGCTCCCCGCATATGGGGTATATCCTGCCATCATGACATCGAAACGGTAAGCCACATAGATCTTCGTCTGGACCTTATCCTTCACGTCCAGGGTGTAGACCCCGGGCGAATCCGGGGAATCAGGAGAAACACGTCCCCAGCTCCTGGCGTCCAGCGACCGCTCCATCGTGATCTTCGCGCCGGTTAAAGGGGCTCCGGTCTTACTATCTACCGCGTGAATAATTACTCTATAGCTGGACTTCTCTTCTTTCGCGTCCGCGGCAGGCTCAGAGGAGGCGCTGCCGGCAGAGCTCCCGCCAGATGCCTGCTCCACCGTTTTATCCGGTGTACTCTCCACAGTTTCCGCAGCCGGGGTCTCATGTTCCTCTGCCGCGAACGCTTTCGCTGGAAAAGCCAGTCCCTGAAACAGCAGCAGCACGCAAAGCAGAATATAGGCAGTCGATTTCATCATTCTGTTTCTAAATATCTTCCGCATATATCGATTCGCCCTTCCCAATCAAGGCGTGACATAAAAAAAAGAGATTAGAGAAGTGCGTCTTATCAGCCGGAACGGACGCTGGTTCGCTCCGGCAAAATTACGCATTTTCAATCACTTCACAATCAAAATCTGATCATAAAAGAATAGTTAATCGACAAATACATTCATTTGTCATACACATTTTCCCAAAAACGCGTCTTATAGTAAAGCGGAAAAAATTATCCCAAACTGTATATAGCTCTTCTTCATACCTTCCCCGGATCGATTCGCGGCCGGGCGATGCCGGATCACTTCCATTCTTTCCTAAATTGTGTATGCAAAGCGGCGAGAAACCACCATATAATGTGCTTTTCCTCGTAAACTTACTTTGCACCCTTACATTTCGTTCCCAATGTTATATAATGATTGAATCACTTGATGATTTACGCCGAAGGAGGAGTCATGAATTATCTGAAAATCTTTATATCCGCCATCGCTGCCGGTTGCTCGATCTCATTCGGAGGAATGGTATTCCTGTCCCTGGATAATAAGATCGCCGGAGCGTTCTTCTTTACGGTCGGCCTCTTCATTATCTGTACGTTCGGCTTTCACCTGTTTACCGGGAAGGTCGCTTATGTCCTGCATAACGATAAGCAGTACGCCATCTCTCTTCCGGTCATCTGGATCGGCAACCTGATCGGCGCCTTCCTGACAGCCCATATTTTCCTAGCCACTAGAATCGCCGGAATCACAGAGAAAGCGCAGGCCATGTGTCAGATTAAGGCGGATGACAGCCTTCTCAGCTTATTTATCCTGGGGATAGAATGCAATATCTTCGTTTACCTGGCGGTCGAAGGATATAATAAGAACCCTCATGAAATCGGGAAGTACCTGTCCCTCGTCTTCGGCATCATGGTCTTCATCCTCTGCGGCTTCGAGCACTGCGTGGCAGACATGTTCTACATCTCTGTCGCGGGCATGTGGAGTCTGAATATGTTCGTAAGGGTCCTGGTCATCACGGCTGGGAACATCGTGGGTGCGGTCGGCTTTAATGAAATTAAGGCCTATGTGACGAATAAGAACGAATAGGAAGAAATCTACAGAAAGAAAGCCGGCCCGGAACCGATCAGGTCCCAAGCCGGCTTCTTCGATTTCGGGCCGCGGCAGGATGCCGTAAGCCGTTATTTCTTTGCGAAGACCGCCTTATAAGTCACGCCCTTCTTCACCTTCTTGACCGTTAAAACGGACTTTACTACCTTTCCTTTCGACTTTTTCCTAGAAATTTCAACATTCTTCCCGGCTTTTACTTTCTTTCCGGACTTCTTCCACGTAACGAACCGATATCCCTTCCGGGCCTTCACGGTGATCGTCACGGTCCCGCCGGACTTAACCGAGATATAAGCCGATTTTCCCTTGCGCTTCTGCTTAGCGCCCCGGGACTTCAGGGAGTAGACTTTCCCGCCCTTCGACACATTTACGGTCACCTTATAAAGCTTCTTTACAGCCGGCTTTTCGGCCGGATCCGTCTTCCCCGGTTCCTCCGGCTTGCCCGTGTCGCCCCCGTCCGAAAGGCCATCCTTTACTTTATAATAGGACCTATCCGATAGGGTCAGCTCGTCCTCGTCATACCCATATAAGGTGTTCGCATCGTACGAATACATGATGTATGTTTTCTTCCCGTTCCAGTAAGCCGCGAAGACGCCTTCGCTCGGGGTTTCGACCCCGGCCAGGAACAGCTCGTTATTCTGCGGCGCGTTCTTCCCCTCGCTGTTGGTAAGATCCACGAGGTAGCTGCGGCCGTCGATTTTTACCGTGTTCCACATGTGCGGACCGCCCGCGCTCACTCCGGTATCCGTGTCGTAATATGCCATGTCGCCGGACATGGAATTGCAGACGATGGAATCATTCTGGAAATCGGTCAGATCGCAGAGGTACTGGAATGCTTTGCTATAGCCTTCGCAAACCACTTTCGTCGCGGGATCTCCGTCGAACACATAGACGACCTGCCAGGGATCGCCGTATTCCCCCGTGCTCTCATAGTTCTGGGCCGCGTCGTAATCGTAATCCGCGAGTTCCAGAACCTTATCCCGGTAGGCTTCCAGCTTCTCGAGGTCGGACTTGCCGGCGTTCTCTTCGACGATTGCCTTAGCCCGGCCGACGGTGGCAGAAGCCGCGCCTGTCTTGGAAACATCCGCCGTGTATCCCTGCCCGTAGGCCTTGACGACACTTAGGGAGAACTTCACCTGAGCGTCCTTCTCGAACATCAGGTATTCTTTCCCGCCGTTCACGAAAGCGGCTACGTCCGGCGCCGTGAAAGCCATTCCCTGCGTCTTATCGAACCAGTAAAGCTCATACGGCATATCTCCGAGCAGCGCTTCGAGCAAAGTCTGGATGGTCACCTGAAACTGACCGTTCAAGGCCATTCTGGCGGTCTCCGAAACCCCGGAGCCCGACGCGTCGAAGATCGAGTCGACGCCGAGCTCCTCCGCGGAGTAATACTGCTTCACACCGAGTTCCGACAGGGGGATGGAAACGACGGTCGAGCTTTCCTCGCCTGCCGCGACCTTCTTCGCCATATCGTAAATCTTGTTATAGACGATCCGCTGCTGGCCTGTAAAACGGCTTCCTCTGGTAGCCTTCCTGGCCCGCCGGATTCCCGGGGCGGAGGAAGAGCCGGAAGCCTCCCGGAACTTCTGGTCCAGGTATTGGCCGAAGGCCTGATCCCAATCGGAGCTTCCCTTCACATAGGCTCTTTCCTCCGGGAGCGAGGTAATCGTTCCTTTCAGGACCTCAGCGTCGAAATCCATCGCGGAGGAGGACGGACCGGTTTCCATTCGCTCTATGGTTACCCCGGTAGACCCGGAAGCTTCCTGCATCCCGCTGTCCGCGAAAGCCGCGGGCCAGTATCCTCCCGCGGATACCGCCATCAGTGCCGCGAGCGCGGCAGACGTTATCATTCTTACGAAATTATTTCTTTTCAATGCCGTCACCTCCCGGACTTGACCTTCTTCCTGACAGCAGGCGAACGGAAAGTCCTGCCTCCCGCCTTGACGAGGACAGTCACTTCGACGTAGCCTGCCTTCGCCTTCTTCATCTTCTTCGTAAACGTCTTCTTCGACGCGGCGCGATAGGTTTTATATTTCCCTTTGCGGAATTTCTTCGAGCCGGATACCTTAACTTCCAGCAGAGCCTTGCCGCCGGTCTTTCCGGCCGCTCTTCCGTAGATCTTTGGAACCTGATACTTCACGATCAGTTTCCCCTTCCGCCAGGTCGCTGACCGCACAGAAGCTTTCTTGACCAGCATGGCCTTCTCCACAGCAGAGCGGTATTCGCTCTGATATGATTTCTCCTGCGGGATAGCCCTGTAGTAATATAAAACCCCGTTTTTCATGGATTTATCGGTGAAAGATGTCTTATCCGCGGACGAATCCTTCAGTTTCCTCCATTTTCCCTTGGATCCTGCCCGCCGCTCCAGCCGGGTCTTCATCCCCCTCGAAGTCCAGGTGATCTTAACGGCCTTCCCCGCCTTCTGGCTCAGGCTGATGCTGATTTTCTCAGGCTTCGGAGC
>JAQXJR010000036.1 GCA_029009055.1 Eubacteriales bacterium
TTGCAATATTAAATTCCAGTATTTGCGCAGTTTTAGGCAGAACTGGAATTTACCTTTGCAAGGGTAGAAGTTACTGTTGCAAGGGTAGAAGTTACTTGACCGATACTTTGCAAGACTGGAAGTTAGTTTTTCAATTCAGCCGGATTTGTCAAGTGTTTTGGTAATTCGATAAAAAGCAATCATGTATTTTGTTTAGAACAACAAAATATTTGAAAAAAGTTCTTGACAACGAACAATTTAGGGGCTATAGTAAAGCCGTAATACAGCAAAGGCGCTGTGAATCATTGAATCTTCTTAG
Organism: Eubacteriales bacterium; assembly: GCA_029009055.1. Taxonomy (GTDB): domain Bacteria; phylum Bacillota; class Clostridia; order Peptostreptococcales; family Anaerovoracaceae; genus Aminicella. The sequence continues at coordinate 299 of JAQXJR010000036.1, forward strand.
AGGATTTTGGGTTCACGGCGTCTTTTTATTTTCCTGGGGTTCATGGGAACACAGGGTGATCCGGAACAGCTGTATACCCTTTGCTCGGGAGCGAAGGAAAGAAAGTGGATCGCGAGATAAATTGAGGTATCACTTTTATTCAATTATTAAAGGGGGATGAGATTGATGTATGATCTGCCGGAAGAGTATGGCAGCCTGGTCTTTAATGATAGTGTCATGAAGGAGAAACTTCCTAAGGACATCTATAAAGAGCTTCAAAAGACAATTAAGGCTGGTGACGAGCTGGATATTAATGTAGCTAACGCTGTAGCGCACGCGATGAGGGAATGGGCCGTAGAAAAGGGGGCGACCCACTTCACGCACTGGTTCCAGCCTATGACGGGTATCACAGCAGAGAAACATGACAGTTTCATCTCTCCAGAACCGGGCGGTAAGGTAATAATGAAGTTTAGCGGTAAGGAACTCGTTAAAGGCGAGCCTGACGCTTCTTCATTCCCGTCCGGAGGTCTGAGAGCGACATTCGAGGCCAGAGGCTACACAGCCTGGGACCCGACATCGTACGCTTTCATTAAGGGAAACACGCTCTGCATACCTACAGCTTTCTGTTCATATAGCGGAGAAGCGCTCGATAAGAAGACACCGCTGTTAAGATCCATGGAAGCCCTGGATAAGCAGGCTAAGAGAATACTTAAGCTCTTCGGTCAGGAAACTAACAGAGTCACGACCACGCTCGGCTGTGAGCAGGAGTACTTCCTGATAGATAAAGAGATGCTGGAAGAAAGGCCTGACCTTCTCTTCACAGGCAGGACGCTCTTCGGCGCCATGCCTCCTAAAGGACAGGAAATGGATGACCATTACTTTGGCAGAATAAAGCAGAGAGTTCAGGATTACATGAATGACCTGAATAAAGAACTCTGGGCTTTAGGTATTCCAGCAAAGACAGAACATAATGAGGTGGCCCCTGGTCAGCATGAATTGGCTCCTGTATTCGAGTCCAGCAACATAGCTGTCGACCATAACCAGCTCACTATGGAAATGATGAAGCGAGTTGCCAAACGCCATAACTTGGTATGTCTTCTTCACGAAAAGCCATTCGAGGGTATAAACGGAAGCGGCAAGCATAATAACTGGTCGCTTTCGACCTCGGAAGGCGAGAACCTTCTCGAACCGGGAGACACACCATCGCATAACGCCAGATTCCTGCTGTTCGTAACAGCTGTTATTAAGGCCGTCGATGAATATCAGGGTCTGATGAGGATGTCAGTGGCGTCAGCGGGCAATGATCATAGATTGGGCGCTAACGAGGCGCCTCCTGCCATCGTATCCATATTCCTTGGCGATGAGCTTACTTCAGTTCTGAACGATATCGCCGAAGGTAAGGAGCACGAGGACAGAGGTAAGACCTACATGAAGATAGGCGCGTCTGTACTTCCTCCACTCAGTAAGGACACTACAGATAGAAACAGGACATCACCTTTTGCTTTCACAGGAAATAAATTCGAGTTCAGAATGGTAGGTTCAGAGCTTTCAGTTTCCGGACCTAACATCGTACTGAACACAGCAGTTGCTTCAGTTCTGGATGAGTTCGCTGATTACCTCGAAGGACCTGCCGCTGAGAGCGAGGAAGCTTTCAACGAGGCTATGGCTGAGCTGATCAGAAAGACCATGAAGGAACACAGCAGGATCATCTTCAACGGTAACGGTTACGATGATTCATGGATAGCTGAAGCTGAGAAGCGAGGTCTGCTCAACCTCAAATCCCTGGTTGACGCTATGCCGCAGTACATTTCCGATAAGGCCGTGGCGCTCTTCACTAAATACGGCGTTTACTCTGAGTCGGAACTTAAAGCCAGATATGAGATCAAGCTTGAGAACTACTATAAGACGATCAATATCGAAGCCATGACCATGATAGAAATGGCTAAACGCGGCATAACGTCATTTATCCTGGATTTCGAAGACGAGCTTACAGATATACTTACGAAGAAGCAGACTTTGGGAATGGATGTTACTAAGACATCGGAGTACGCTCTTCTGACTAAGGTAAGCGACGGCGCTTCCGATATGGAAGTTGAGCTCGCTAAGCTGGAATCAGATGTAGCTGAGGCACAGGCTATGCCTGCTGATACTTCGGAAGAAGTTTATGAAGTAGCTAAGGACTACAGAGAGAAGGTCTTCGAAGACATGGAAGACCTGAGAAAGACAGTTGACAGCCTGGAGACGATAATTCCTCGTGAATACTGGAAGTATCCATCATACGGCGAGATCATCTACAGCGTTCACTAGAAGAATTAGTGATTCTCAACTGAATTTCAAAAAAATATTTGTTTGATGACCACCATTATTATATAATAATGTTTGTCATACCATTCCGAAAGGTGGGTAGGTTCCGGCTGCCCGCTTTTCGGATATTTTAGCAAAGCGAAAGTGTTTAACTCTCTGAGCCGCCACGGGTGGCGGGACCCGGAGGGACGAAGCGCGGGGTTGCTTTGCTGAAAAATCTAAATAATGATCGGGAGGTATAGATGTCTAATACAGTTTCCGATGTTCTCGATTTCATAGACGAGAACGACGTTAAGTTCGTGAGGCTCGCTTTCTGCGACCTGTTCGGTCATCTGAAGAATGTGTCTATCATGCATTATCAGCTGGACGAGGCTTTCAGGTATGGTATACATTTCGATGGTTCTTCCATACCGGGTTTCAGGAGGGTGGAACACAGCGATCTGGTGCTGAAGCCTGATCTGGACTCACTATCTGTTTTGCCGTGGAGACCGCAGCAGGGCAGGGTAGCGAGATTCTATTGCGACATCTATAAACCTGACGGATCCAGGTATGAAGGAGATCCGAGGGCCGTCCTGCAGAAGGCGGTCAAGCACTTGGAAGACGTGGGCTTTACATGCAACATGGGCGAAGAGTGCGAATTTTATTTATTTAAATTAAATGATGACGGAACGCCGACGAATGAACCTCTGGATCAGGGGCAGTACTTCGATGTCGCTCCCCTGGATAAGGGCGAGAATATCAGAAGAGATATTTGTCTGGATCTGGAGAAGATGGGTATCTATCCGGAGATGTCTCACCACGAGGCAGGCCCTGGGCAGAACGAGATAGTATTCCAGTTCGCCGACGCGCTGACGACAGCGGATAACCTTCTTACATTTAAGAGTGTCGTTAGGGCCATAGCCGCCAGATACGGGGCCTGGGCTGATTTCAGTCCTAAGCCTGTCGTAAATCACAGCGGTAACGGCCTGCACGTTAACATCTCTTTAAGTAACGGGGATCAGAACATCTTCGATACTGAGGATCCGGAGCTCCTGAAAGCAGCGAGAAGCTTCATGGCAGGAGTTCTTAAGAGAGTAGGGGAATCCACTCTGTTCCTGAATTCTACGAGAGACTCGTATAAGAGGCTGAGGGAACAGGAGGCTCCTTCTTCTGTCACGTGGACGAGAGAGGACAGATCGCAGCTTCTGCGGCTTCCTTACGCCATGGGAGAGAGGAAGAGGTTCGAGCTGAGGTCGCCGGATCCGTGCGTCGATCCCTATCTCGCCTATGCCCTGATCATAGAGGCGGGGCTGGAAGGCATAGAGAAGGGATATGATCTACCGGCTGAAAGCGGCGGTGACACAGCTTCTACTACACCTTCTTATACTGAGAATCTGCCGCTTTCTAATATAAATATGGACGGCGGAAATCGTCCGGAGGAGCTTCCCAGAACGCTGGAAGAAGCCATTAAGAGGGCTGAACTCAGCGATTTCGTCAGAAACGTCCTGGGAGATGATATCACTCGAAAGTTCATAGACCTTAAGAAGGTCGAAATTGGACTGGTAAAGTGAGGAGGGCCGTCTGATGAACAGGGCTCTGATAGTGACCGAAATAGCCGGAGCTCAGGACTTCTTCATTACCATGCTCCATATGGATGGCTGCGAGGACATAACTTCTGTTTCCAGTCAGAATGAGGCCAGGAGGCTGGCAGATGAGAGAGGATATGACATAGTCATTATAGATCTCCCTTTGCAAAGCGATCACGGCGCAGGTCTCGCTGAGGATCTGGCGGAAAATGTGGAATGCCAGGTCATAATCGCTGTGAATAACGCCGATTACGAGGCTACAGCGGAGAGAATGGAAAATTCGGGCGTCATAACCCAGGCGAAGCCGATAACGGCTGTGAATTTCTGGTATCTGCTCAGGCTGGTAGCTGCGGTGGAGCACAGGATAGGACATTACGAGAACGAGCAGAGGGATCTGCTTAAGAAGATAGACGATCTGAAGAAGATAAACAGAGCTAAGCTGGTCCTGATAGGGAAGCTGGGCATGGAAGAGTCTGAAGCTCACCATTATATAGAGAAACAGGCTATGGATAAGAGGATAAGCAAGCGGGAAGCCGCGGACGAGATCCTAAGAAAATATAAATAACGCGAATAAATACAGTTTTGCGGGGATCAGCCCCATGAAGCTGTGTATATAATAATTCCTTAGTAAAGGGGGCTTTCATCCGGCGCGATACGGGGCGCAGGGGATGTGAGCCTCTTTTATTTTCATATTTTATTTTGATTCTAAACGGATTTTACCCCGTCTCACCTATGGGGCATTCCCCGCTGCCGGAACTGAGTCGAGCATCCCAAGTCTGTATACATCCTCGACCACAGTAATCCTCGACCAATATCCTATTGATTGTATACGATCTAAGGGGGCATTATGAAAATTTTGGCGGAAATACCACAAAAATTTTAAGAGTCTGAAAGATATGAGCCTTCTAGCTATTTATTTCTAAACAGCCGCCACCGAAGTATGGGAATTGCCAGTCGGATCATGGTCTGACTGAGAACCGCTATAGAAATGTACTTTGATACAAACGAAAACTGTGGAGAATATGCATGAACATGCATATCAATGCGGATATATAAGGATATGACAAGGCTAGGTCGGCTTTGCTGGTGGAAAGGAGTGGCGATCCACGAGTTATTTGAAAAAATAACAGCTATGATTCGGAATCCTTCATAGATTATGAAAATATCAATCAATATCGCCGATTTTTTTCAAATGAGTTACCAGTGGCGAAGGCGGATAGTTTTCGCTATCAACCAGATGGTATGCTGCCTTTCTTGAGAATGATGGTAAATTGTGGTAAATTCAATATATGTTGGTGCCAGACCGACATGAGATCAAAATATGGATTTTAAGATATTGGGGCTATAAAGTGGTAATAAAAGATAAAAAAACCGGCATAAACATTGAATTCGAGATAGTTAGGAGCGGCAGAAAGACCATGTGCGTTGAAGTGGGGCGGAAGGGAGTCATAGCCAGAGCGCCTTGGAATGTGTCTGATTCAGCCATCGTGTCTTTCGTGGCAAGCAAATCCGATTGGATATTAAAGCATCTCGATGAAATGGAGAAGAGAGAAGAAAAGCTGGCGGAAGGACCTGGAAAGCTCACGGACGACGAGCTTCAGGCGCTCCACGATAGGGCGGCAGCTGTCATACCGTCCAGGGTGCGCTTTTACGCCGATAAGATAGGCGTGGATTATGGTCGAATAACTATCAGGAGCCAGAAGACCCGCTGGGGCAGCTGCTCAGCTAAGGGGAACCTCAGCTTCAACTGCCTGCTCATGTTAGCCCCCGAGAAAGTGCTGGACAGCGTCATAGTGCATGAACTCTGCCACAGGCTAGAAATGAACCACTCCGGCCGCTTCTACAGCCATGTCACCGCCGCTTACCCTGATTATCCTATGTGCGCTGAGTGGCTTAAGGTGAATGGGCCCAGGCTCATGAGAAGGCTCACAGGCTGACGGCGGCTGTTCACCATGTGGCATCCACTGATAATTATTGATTAATTATCCATGCCCGGGAACTGAGGTTCTGTTTCCTGGCGGTGGAGCAGGAGGCCGGCGTCGAGCTTCCTCTGATGCTCGCCCTCATAATCTAGACACATGAATTTATCGTTGGACTCGGAGATAGGCTCCCAACCTTCGAGCTCGCCTGTTTTCACGAACTCTGAGTACCTATCTATCATGAGTTTTGACAGGGCATAGTCCTCAGGCCCGTTATTATGCCAGTTATTATCCATGGTGCCGAAAGCGTAGTGGAGATCCGTCCCGTGTTCGGCTAGACTGCCATCAGGGCTGTAGTCTATGAGCGCGCACCAGACAGAGCTGGATCCTCCTGCTGCCATGAATCTGCCCCAGTTCAGCAACGCGTCGTACAGCTGGCGCGGGAACATGTCGTGGCTGAGCATGGTTATGAGGCAAGGCACATCTATAAACTCGCCCTTCTCGAGCAGCTCTTCCTGGGTACCCGTAACGAAATCATCGTCCACGAACGGCCTGGACGCCCTGGCGAATTTATTCTTCATCACCAGTTTCTCGTATACATCGAAAATCTCTTTCGCCGGCAGATCCTGCAGGTCTTCCAGCTTTTCCACACCGAGCCTACCCATGAGATTCTTCCATAGAGCCGGTCCGTCTGTCTGCCTTATCATGCCCTGCCTTTCAGGCATGAGGCCGCCCGAGCTCATCATGAGAGCCGACCTGAACAGCCCATCAGCTTCAGGTATGTACATCATGTCCTGGGCTATGACCGCCCCGGCGCTCTCGCCTGAAAGCGTTACTTTCTCAGGATCTCCGCCAAACGCGCTTATGTTCCCCTTAATAAATTTCAGAGCCGCCAGCGTGTCTTTCAAGCAAAGATTACCTGTCCACTTCCCTCCCGGGCAGGACCCGAAGGCGTTCACCCTGTAATTTATCGTGACGAGTATGACGCCTCTCTTAGCGTACTCCGTTCCGTCGAACTCAGCCGAGCAGTTATAGCCGGTGTCGAAGGCGCCTCCGTACAGGAAGACCATGACCGGAAGGTCGGCAGAGCCTAAGTCCCTACGGCTGCCATTTGCTCTTAGATCGGGCTCGGAACCGGCGGGAGTCCATATATTAAGATTAAGGCAGTCCTCGCTGAACTTCACGGTCTTCTTCTCTATTATCTGATTGCTGAAGAAGATGTCCATGCCTGAAGGTGGGTAGAAGGCCTCAGTCTGTATGCAGGCGTCGCCGTCACGGGTGGCGTCGAACTCGCCGTCCCAGCTAGTCACGAGCTCAGGATCTTCGAATCTTCCCGCTGTCGCGAACCTTATTCCCTTATATATGTCTACCTCGGCCTTGCCGATGCCGCGGACCTTACCGCAAGGCGTATTTATATGTATGTATTTCATTTATTCTCCTAAATAATGTACAATAACGTGAGACACTTTTATTTTAATAGATAAAAAGATTTTTGTTAAGGTCTGAGAGGCTATAGAGAGGGCAGTATGATAGCTGAGGAAACGGATGTATATAAGCTGAGAGAGAAGGCGGGCGCTAAGTTCCTGACATTCAAGCGCTTAGACCGGGAACCGGGGCTTAAGGCAATATTTACGACCAGGTGGGGCGGCATAAGCGAGGGCTGCTGTGAGAATTGGAATTTCGGTTTCAGCGACAGGGATACAGATGCCTGCCGGGCTTATAATTATAAAAAGCTGGCAGAGGTCATGGGGACAGATCTCGAGCATCTCATCGTGACGGATCAGACTCACACGACGAATGTGGAAGTCGTAGACGGGAGCTTCGCCGGATACGGATTGAGAGGCATACTTCCGGACGCGGATACCAGGCGTTTTCACGATGTCGACGGTCTGGTGACGAACGTGCCGGGCCTGGCTCTCGTAACGCACCACTCTGACTGTAACGCCCTGTACTTCTACGATCCGTACAATAGAGCGATAGGTCTCGCTCATTCCGGCTGGAAAGGGACCCTGAACGGCATCGGACCTAAGCTGGTCGGTATAATGGAAGAGAAATACGGAACGGACCCGGGCAGGCTGCTCTGCGGGCTGGGGCCATCCATATGCGGCGACTGTTTCGAGATAGATGAGGACGTGGCAAATCTCTTCTTCGATAAATGCCCCGCCTACCGTGATTTCTCCACCAGCAAAGTAAATGAGGCATGTCTTACTAAGTATTATCTGGACCTCTGGTCTGTGAATCGGTACATGTTGGAAAAGGCTGGTTTGGATAGTGCGAACATATTCTGCATGGGGCTTTGCACGAAAGAAAATCTGGATACATTCTTCTCGCACAGGGGCCAGCGCGGTAAAAGGGGCACCATGGCGGCATGTATGATGCTGGAAGAAATGTGAAAATGCTGTAGAACCGCGAAATATTAACGAAAAGGTTGTTTTTTCGCTAAAGGGTCTTTATAATAATACAGTATGAAGTAGTGTCGAATCGTACGGTTTGATAATACTTGTATCTTGTTGTATAATAAAACGGATATACCTGGAGGCAGAATATTGCTTTTAGCCGGATTGGACAGTATTAATAACGCGCTGGGAGGCCCGGTGCTGTTCGTCGCGGCTGTGGCAGTGGTAGCGGTCCTGATAATGATGATCATGAGACTGCTCGTGTCCGGGAGGCGCCGGGATGACGACATAACAGCTTTGGATTCTGTTTTGGACAGTATGAAGGATGGCGCAGAAGCGCCGGATAGTGCTATCGATAACACAGAGTCTGCTGTGGGATCTGCGGTAGATACCATTGATCATACAGAGCCGGTCGGGGAAGCGCCATCTGATGATTTCGATGATGCGGATCTGGATGAAATAGCTGCTTTGATAGAGAGCCTGCCTGAAGCCGAGCCGGAGATCCGGAAGGAAGATGTGGTCGAAGATGCTTTGCTGGAGGAGACCCCTGAAGCTATAAGTGGTGTCAGGGTCGTTACGGTAGATGACCGCGCTATGGGCAGTGAGGCGTCGACAGAAGATTCTGCGCCTGTTAGAGAGCCTGTGGAGCTCGGAGATGTGTTTTCTGAGAATTTCAGGAATGAGGCATCGAGCTCTGTTAAGAACATTTTAGATACGCTTACTCTGGGGGACCTGGGTGTTGGCGGCGCCTACAGTTCTGAAGGGGACTCCGATAAGATAGATAATATTATTTCTAAAATAAACACTATCGATTCTGAGGCTGATAAGCCGGAGGAAGTCGATAATAGTAAGACCGAAGATGCATCTTCGGATGACGGCAGCCTGGAGGCTCCGTCCGGTCAGACTCCTGACATAAAGCCGGGGGACGCTGACACACTAAGATCATCTGAAAAACCTGAGGTTTCCGTACGATATCGGGCTCCGGCTCAATACGGGATCAAGAACATGGCTGTAGATAAGAACGGCCGCGTTCACTCGCTTGCAGAGCTCAGGAACCAGATTAGATGATCAGATATTTCAGGAGGCATTTATGTCACAATTAGTTTGCAAGAAATGCGGAGAACCTTTGAGTCCTTCTAATAAGTTCTGCCCTAACTGCGGCGCGAGAGTCGAGATCATTCCGGAAGGTGCCGGCGCTCTCCCTCACGTGGTGCAGGCAGAGAAGAAAGCTATGGGAGAAGGGGAAGAGAAACCTGTTCGCCGTACTTTCCACATCGAGAAGTTCGATTGGAACACAGACGGTTATCCGGACGCTAATAAGAAGAGGAAGACTCAGGATATGGACTTCGACTGGAACGCTAAGATAGAGCAGCGTATCCACGATCGCAGAGAGAACGGGCGCCAGGCCCTCTATGAGGAGCCTGAAGAAGAGGCTCCTGTTCAGGAAGCGGCTGAAGCTCAGACGGAAGCAGCTCCCGCTGAAGAGGCAGTGCCTGCTGAAGTAAGCGCTGAAAATACTGTAGAAGCAGCTCCTGCTGAAGTTCAGGTAGAAAGCGGCGATGTTACAGCTGAGGCTGAGCCTGTAGCTGCTGAAGAGCCTGAATATGAAGGAAGACACGGCGCGGAAGATATAGATATAGTTGCCCCGGAAGGGGAAACTGCTGAGCCGGAACCTGAAGCTGCTCCTGTAGCATTTACAGAGCCTTCAGAGCAGGCAGTCGAGGCTGTAGAAGCTCCAACTGAAGCAGAGAGCGTTAAGGAAACTCCTGCTGCGGCGGTTGAGGCTCCGGTTGTGGAAGCGCCGAAAGCGCCTGTCGTTGAAACCGTACCAGAACCTGTTAAGGAAGCTTCAGCGGAAGCAGCTCCAGAGCCAGTGAACGTTGAGACTCCGGCAGAAGCGGCTGAGACAGAACCGGCTATAGACAGTGATGAGGCTGATAAGTCTCTTCAGAGGGCTATATTCGGATATACATCAGATGATAAGGAACGTGAGGCTGAGACAGAGGCATTCCAGAAGGAAAGCACCCAGCAGATAGATAAGTTCTATACATATAGTAAGAAGAACGAGGAGTTCCAGAATCTCCTCAATCAGGAATATGACAGACTCAGGACTCAGAACGAGAGACCAGAGGGACTCCTTAAGAAGGAGGCTGAGGAAGCTGCTAAGGCTAAGGCTGAGAGAGAAGCCGCTGAGAATATAGCGGACGAGCCATTCGACGCGGCTGGATTCGTTACACCTGAGACCATGGCTGAGGAAGCACCTGCGGCTCCTGCTCCGGCTGCTGAAGAGACAGTGGAGGAGGCTGCTCAGAAGGCTGATGAAGACGCGGCCATGGCAGGACTGTTCACGACGCCGGCAGAAGAGAAGGCTGAAGAAGCTCCTGAAGCTGGTTCTGATTTGGCTTGGCAGGAAATGAAGCCGGAAGAGGATGACGCTGACGCGCCTAGCAACCAGGCTGAGTTCTTCGCTCAGGAAGAGGCAGAAGAATCAGAAGCTGCAGAGCAGGCAGCCCCTGCGGTTGAAGAGGCTCCGGCGTCTAATGAGGAACAGACGCCTATCTCACAGCAGGTAGCAGAAGCTGTTCAGGCACAGCAGGCAGAGCTCCAGAAGGCGGCTACTGATCCGGATAATAAATTTGCTCAGATCCTGGCTGACACAGCTGACACTGAACATGACGCTAAGATGGAAGCTGAGAAGGAGAAGCAGAAGCTCACATTCCAGGATGTGTTTGATGACGAGGAGGAAGAGTATCCGCGTCATACAGCGCTCCATGTAATAGCTATCCTCATCCTGATTCTCATCATCCTCGAGGTAGCGGCTATCTGCATCAGAAGATTCATCCCTGACAGCAGCATCGGTCAGTTCATAGGTCAGTTCTATAACGCTATTTTCAGCAAGCTGACAGGCCAATGATAGAATAAGAAATGTTTATTTACGGCGGAAGACAGCAGAAGGGAGGAGCCTGAAGGCCCTTCCCCTTACTGGGTTTCGCCGTTTTTTTATTGGGGCGGGCTTCTAGGGCCGCGCTTATAGTTTTAGAATATAAGGGGGTAGGTATTTTGGTATTCGGCCGAAAGGGACATATAAGTAAGAAGCCAGCCGGGAAGCGGGATATCAGGAAGATGATTTCCATCGTGATCTTGATCGCGGTAGCCATCATGGCAGTCCTCAGCCTGGGGGCGGACTTCATCACAGATTGGATGTGGTTCTCAGAGATGGGCTATTTAAGCGTCTTCTTTAAGGAGCTTAAGACGAAACTCATAATTGGCATACCACTTTTCCTGATATTGGGTTTCTTCATAGATGTCTATCTAAGGAAAATAAAGCTGAATTACTTCGACAGGATCGCTTCTAAAGAGATCACAGATATGAAGATGCTGAGTCGGAACACGAACATAGCGGCCGGGGTCTTCTCATTCATAGTTACAGTCATAACTGTGAATTCTCTTTGGTTTAAGTCTCTGACATTCAGCCACAGCACGTCTTTTCACCTGAAGGATCCGCTATTTCATAACGACATTTCATTCTATGTTTTCAAGCTGGATTTCCTCGAGGCCTTAAACAGCTTGCTGATAACGGTAATATTTTTGTTCATACTGCTTACGGTCATATATTATGTGATCCTGATAACTGTCCATACTCCGGAGTCATTTAAGGAGTACGAAGCTGACAGGGAAGAGTCTTCGGGCGGAAGCGAGTTCAGCGGCGGACACTGGGCGAATACGCCACTAGGAAGGATGTGGGTCCAGGACTTCGGAAGATCCGGCAGCAATAGAAGATGGGATTTCCGGAAGGGGAGCCTCACGGATCTCATGGAAGTGGCCAGCGCCCAGCTTACATTCCTGGGAGTCGTCTTCTTCCTCATGCTGGCTGTTCATTTCTTCCTCAGACAGTATGACCTGCTTCAGGCGCACACAGGAGCTGTTTACGGGGCGGGCTACACGGATATTAAGATCACACTTACATTCCTCAGGATACTGGCGGTCCTGTCTATAGCCGGGGCTGCTTTACTGGTAATGTTCGTAAAGAAGAAGCGGTTTAAGAAAGCGCTCATAGTTCCGGCTATCATGGTATGTGTGTTCGCTCTGGGAATAGGCGTGGAATTCCTGGTTCAGGGATACGTCGTATCGCCTGATGAACTCAATAAAGAATACCCATATCTGGAGAGGAACATAAAATATACCCAAAACGCTTACCAGCTGAATAAAGTGAAAATAAATAAGTTCGGCGCGGATAACGACCTGACCGATAAAGACATAGCTGATAACCAGCAAACCATAAAGAATGTCAGGATAAACGACTACCTGCCTGTTAAGGATTTCTACAACCAGACCCAGAGCATCAGGCAGTATTACACATTCCACGATGTGGATGTGGACCGCTATAAGATAAATGGCGAGCTTACTCAGACCTACCTCGGCGTCAGAGAGGTGGAAGAGGATCAGACCAGTAAGACATGGCTGAACTCCCACATTAAATACACTCATGGCTATGGCTTCGTCATGTCCAGGGTGGACACTGTGACAGCCAGCGGCCAGCCGGAGATGATAATAAAGAATATACCGCCTATATCCAGCGTTAAGGGGATCAGCATAGATCAGCCGCGAGTGTATTTCGGCGAGAAATCCAATAGTTACTCCCTGGTGAACACTGGAGAGGATGAGTTCGACTACCCGGACGGGTCTGATAATAAGTACACGAGATACGAAGGCAAAGCTGGGATCAGGATGACTCCATTCGCTAAGCTCATGTTCGCCATCAGAGAGAAGAACCTTAAGATCCTGGTGTCGACGAACATAAACAGCGATTCTAAGATCCTTATTTATAAGAACGTGCTGACCAGGGTGAAGCGGATAATGCCGAAGCTTAAGTACGTTAGTGACCCTTACGCCGTTACGGCTAACGGGAGGATATATTGGATAGTCGACGCGTTCACCAGTAGCAATAATTACCCATACTCCGAGCCATATAGCGGTCAGACAGGGACGGAAAACTACATAAGGAACTCTGTGAAAGTCGTCGTGGACGCCTACGATGGCAGCGTGGATTTCTATGTCGTGGACGAGAACGACCCAATAGCTGAGACATACCGGAAGATATATCCTAAGCTTTTTAAGACAGCAAAGAAAATGCCGAATGAGCTCAGGGAGCATATGAGATATCCGAGCACTTTGCTCCAAAAACAGGCGAAGATCTACACTCACTATCATATGAATGATGTGAAGGTCTTCTACCAGCAGGAGGACATGTGGGACGTAGCGCACGAGATATACGGCACGGACGAGCGGACCATGAGGCCGGGATATTTCATCGTTAAGCTGCCGGGAGAGAAGGAGGCTGAATTCATAAGTTCCATCCCGTTCACTCCGAAGACGAAGAAAAACATGACGGCCCTGATGATAGCGAGAAACGACGGCGATAATTACGGCGAGCTGGTCCTCTATCAGTTCCCTAAGAGTAAGACCGTCTACGGCCCTATGCAGGTGGAAGCGCAGATAGACCAGAACCCTGAGATATCACAGGATTTCTCTCTCTGGAGCCAGTCGGGATCTAAGTACAGCCGTGGAAACCTGTTCGTGGTCCCGGTGAAGAGTTCTCTTCTCTACGTAGAGCCTATTTACCTGGAAGCTTCGAATTCCGCCATCCCTGAGGTGAAGAGGGTGGCTGTGGTATATAACGATAAGATAGCCTATAAGTCCACGTTCGGAGACGCTCTTAAAGAGCTGTTCGGAACATCCGGAGGAACTACTACCAGTGACAGCGCAGCTTCCGGAGGCGGTAAGTCAGGCTCTGGAGGCTCTAAGACACGCGACGACTATATAAAGGACGCTAAGAAAGCATATGATAACGCTCAGGACGCGTTGAAATCCGGCGACTGGTCTAAATATGGTAAGTATATGGACCAGCTGGAAAAAGATCTGAATAAGCTGTAAAAAATCACCGTCAACAATTCCATTTCGGGCAATAATGGAATAAAATAAGAGAATAATAGGCGATGTAGAACTAATTCAGGAGGTACTACAGTGTTTGAGTTTAATATTGATGAGATGTTATGGTATATCCCGGCTGAACAGCACAGTGAGGATGATATTAAGAGGATCCTGGAACAGCATCCTGAGGTCCACTTCGTATCATTCGTCGGAATAGACCTGGGCGGACACGATACAGATGAGAAGATCCCTGTAGAACTGTTCATTAAGGATATGGATAACATGCTGGCGCACGGAGTGCAGACAGATGGATCCAGCGTAGCCCTTCCTGGCATCGCCGATTTGGGAGACGCTAAGGTAGATATCATACCTGATAAGGACGTCAACTGGTATGTAGACTATAACTACAGAGATATAGGAAGGAGAACGGGTCTTCCTGTAGGAACTCTGAGGATCCCTTCTATACTGACACATAACGACGTGTTCGACTGCGGATCCAGATCTACTCTTAAGAGAGCCGTTAAGTTCTTTAAGTCAGAAGTCCTCCGCGAGATGAAGGAGCACCCATATGTATTCGATTACATTAAGGGCGCTGACAGCGTGGATGATATAGAGAGCCTTACGGTAACGAGCGCCACAGAGCTGGAGTTCTGGGTTAAGACGCCGTATGATAAGGGCGACAGAGAGCAGATGTTCACAGCCCAGGTACTGAAGGAACAGTACTGGAAGAGGACATATGGAGACGTAAGATCCGCTCTGGAAGAGGTACTCGTAGTCCTGAATAAATATGGATTCAACGTAGAGATGGGTCATAAGGAAGTAGGAGGCGTTAACGCTAAGATGGGCGCTTCCGGTCATTATGACCACGTAATGGAGCAGCTGGAAATAGACTGGAAGTACGCGGGCGCCCTTCAGGCTGCCGATAATGAGAACCAGATTAAGTATGTAGTAAGAGATATCTTCACCATGCATGGTCTGGACGTAACATTCATGGCTAAGCCATTCCCGGGAGTAGCCGGATCCGGTGAGCACACTCACATAGGACTCGCTGCCAACCTTAAGAATGGTAAGGTGACGAGCATATTCGCCCCTCAGGAGATGAAGAAGCACTTCATGAGCCCGTTTGGTTTCGGAGCTCTTATGGGTCTTCTGAAGAACTACGAAGTAATAAATCCGTTCATCAGTTCTTCTAACGACTCTATGAACAGACTGAAGCCTGGTTTCGAAGCTCCTGTCTGCATAGTCACATCACTCGGTAAATCCCTGGAGGAACCTTCCAGAAACAGGACCGTACTCGTAGGTCTCGTAAGAGATATAAATAATCCGCTCTCGACCAGGTTCGAGCTCAGAGCTCCTAACCCTAAGAGTAATACATACCTCGTGCTGGCAGCCGGCATGCTGGCTATCTGCGATGGCGTTAAGGCCTGCGTTGAAGCCGAGAAGACACCGGAAGAGCTGGAGAAGTCGCTCTCTAAGAAATACGGAGAGGAAGATTTCTACCTGGAGAAGGACAGAGAATACAGAAGCGAGGAAGACGTATTCACTACATATACACAGGAAGAGCGCGAGAAGCTGTTCGGTAAGGTGCCTGAGACAGTATGGCAGAACCTGAAAGCCTTTAAGGATGAGAAGGAGAAGATGAAGATATACGAAGGAAATGACGTATTCCCTGAGGCTATCCTGAATTCATTCTTCATCACCACGCTGGAGCAGTGGAAGTACGAACTCCATAATAGACTGGTTCCGGACGCTATGAGCGCTATCAGGACATTTAAGAAAGTCCATGAAGATCAGGATTATTCTGATTACGATGTTCATAACTGGCTGGAGATAGACCAGATCAGGCATGAGCTCGGTAAGGACACCATGTCTGAGAAATGCCTGCTGACACAGGTTAAGGACGCTCTGGAAGAGGGAAGGTACGATGACGCTTCCGACCTTCAGATCACGATTTCTAAGAAGGTAGAACAGCTCACGACCCTCTACGACGCTTATCAGAAGAACCTGCTGTAGGTCAGAGACAGGAGATAAGGGATCGGCTTTGCTGTATATAGCAAAGCCAGTCCGTTTATATCATTACTAATTAATTATTTTTATCAGGAGAAGAAAATGCTGGATATCAAGAAAATCAGAGAAGACTATGAAGGTGTTAAGGAGCGTGTCGAGTTCAGAGGCAAGGGCAGCTTCGGGATCGAGAACGTTAAGGAATATGACGAGAAGAGGCGTGAGCTTCTGGCTCAGGTCGAGAGGATGAAGAACAGACAGAACACTGTTTCCCGTGAGATCCCGAAGATGAAGAAGGCAGGAGAGGACACTACAGCCATCATGGCTGAGATGAAAGAGCTCTCTAAGGACATTAAGGATGGAAACGCTCAGCTTTCTGAGATAGAAGACAACCTGCGCACGGCTTTGCTGAACGTACCTAACATGCCTAACGAGAAGGTGCCATTCGGTAAGGATGACTCAGATAACGTAGAGATACGTAAGGTCGGAGAGCCGACAGAGTTCGACTTCGAGCCTAAGGCCCACTGGGACATCGGAACAGACCTGGATATACTGGACTTCGACAGAGCGGCTAAGATCGCCGGCACCAGGTTCACGGTTTATAAGGGACTGGGCGCCAGACTCGAGAGATCCATCACGAACTTCATGCTGGACCTGCACACGGTAGAGCAGGATTATAAGGAGATCCTCCCTCCGTTCATGGCTAACAGAGCCGCTATGACGGGAACAGGCCAGCTTCCTAAGTTCGAAGAGGACATGTTCTACGTTCCTCAGAAGGATTTCTTCCTCATCCCTACGGCTGAGGTTCCTGTAACGAACTTAAGAGCGGGCGAGATCATAGACGAGAGCGAGCTCCCGATTTACTACGCGGCATACACGCCTTGCTTCAGAGCTGAGGCGGGATCCGCCGGCCGTGACACCAGAGGCATCATCAGACAGCACCAGTTCAATAAGGTAGAGCTCGTTAAGTACGTTAAGCCTGAAGACGGCTATGAAGAGCTGGAGAAGCTGACAGCGGACGCTGAAGAAGTTCTGAAGAGACTGGGACTGCCATACCACGTAGTTAGACTTTGCTCGGGAGACCTGGGCTTCTCATCAGCTATGACATACGATATCGAGGTCTGGATGCCAAGCTACGGTAGATACGTAGAGATCTCATCCTGCTCCTGCTACACGGATTTCCAGGCGAGAAGAGCTAACATCAGGTTCAGAAGAGCGGGCGGAAAGCCGGAGTTCATCTACACGCTGAATGGATCCGGACTGGCGGTAGGAAGGACTACAGCCGCTGTCCTCGAGAATTACCAGCAGGCTGACGGCAGCGTTAAGATCCCTGAGGTACTGAGACCATACATGTCCGGCATAGAGGAGATCACTAAAGAACACAACAGATAGAAAGAAAAGCCGATATTTTGGCTGAAAAACAGACAATATCAGCCAGTTGTTTAGCTAAAACAGGGCCATTCGGAATGACATTTCGGATGGCTCTTTTTATGTGCTATAATGACAATATCGTTATAGCGAAACAGAACTGGAGTTCATATGAAAGACAGGATAGTCGGCTTCCTAGCCTCGATTTTCAATAGAATGACGATCACGATAGCCATAATCCTCATAGAGATAGGCTACTTCGCGGTCCTGGTCTATAGACTGAACTTCTGGTACGCTAAGTGGATAGGAGTGGGCTTCCAGATCCTCTCTGTCTGCATAGTCCTCTATATAGTCTGGACAGACATGAACCCCGCCTATAAATTGGGCTGGATAATACTGGTCATGGCACTGCAGCCGTTCGGGACCATCCTGTATCTCGCTTTCGGAATAAAGCGGCCTGTCCGCAATCTTAATAATAAGATAACTTTGACAGAGAAGAACCACTCCGACGTTTTCGAGCAAATATATGACCAGGGCCAGATCTCTGATGAGCGGGCCCGAACAACTTCCGAGTACGTCTCTAAATACGGACCTTATCCTGCCTGGGATCACACGGAGACTAAGTATTATAAGGTTTGCGACGATATGTTTCCCGACATGCTGGACGACATCAGGAAGGCCCGCCACTTCATATTCATGGAATATTTCATCATATCGGAAGGTTCCATGTGGGATGAGATATTCGAGATCCTGAAGAGGAAGGCCGATGAGGGCGTGGATGTAAGGCTCATATATGATGATTTCGGCTGCATCAGGCATCTTCCGCCTAATTTCCGCAACGATCTTAACGAGCACGGTATCAGCGTCATCCAGTTCAACCCGGTACTGCCGATATTTTCGGTCGTATATAACAACAGAGATCATAGAAAAGTCTGCGTCGTGGATGGTCACACAGGCTACACGGGCGGCTTCAACCTGGCGGATGAGTATATAAACAGGATAGCCCGCTTCGGTCATTGGAAAGACACAGCTGTCCGCATCTATGGCGATGGCGTCTGGAATCTGACATTCATGTTCCTCAACATGTGGAACGCCCTCCGCCCATGGGATAAGAGCTTTAAGTCATTCGGACCTCACGTCTGGCATCCGGAGCCGTTCGCGAGCGACGGCGTCGTACAGCCTTTTTCCGACTCACCATTCGACCACGAGAACCTGGGCGAGAATGTCTATCTGGATATAATCAATCAAGCAAAGAATTATGTCTATATTTCTACTCCGTATTTCATAATAGATAACGAGATGCGGGTAGCCCTGGAATTGGCCGCCAAGCGCGGAGTCGACGTCAGGATCCTCGTTCCGGGCATACCAGATAAGAAGCTGGTCTATTCTCTTACCAGGTCCTACGTGGACCAGTCCGCACAGACAGGCGTGAAATTCTACACATACACGCCAGGTTTCAACCACGCTAAGGAATTCGTCTGTGATGACAGGATAGGCGTCGTCGGTACCGTGAACATGGATTACCGTAGCTTCTACCTGCATTTCGAATGCGGTGTGCTCATGATAGGAAGCTCCTGCCTTAAAGATATTAAAGAAGACCTGCTGGACTGCTTCTCTAGGAGCGAGCCGGTCGAAGCCGGTAAGGGCAGACCGTTCATAGACGCCCTGTTCGCTGCCGTGCTCAGGGTCCTGGGGCCGATACTGTAGGTATGTGCCAGCTTCAATTCTAGAACTTTGCTATTAGTAATATGAATGATAGAAAACATAAAAATTTAACTGATTTCCTTCTTACCCACGCGGCTGAGGAGAAGGCTTCATTCCACATGCCGGGCCATAAAGGCGGAGAAGCTTACAGGAAGTGGCTTTCGAATGAGACTCTGGATAAGCTGACCAGGGCGCCAGAAGCTTTATTCGGCATGGATATTACCGAGATACCGGGCGCGGATAACCTGCAAAAGCCCGAAGGGCTTATTCGTGAGATAGAGGAAAGGTACGCCCGCCTGTATGACGTCAGGCGCAGCTTTCTACTGATAAACGGCAGCAGCTGCGGCCTCATGGCGGCCATAGCCGCCATGGTTCCGCGCGGTGGGAAGTGCGTGGTCGCGCGGAACAGCCACAGGTCCGTTTTCAACGGCCTGTGGCTGGCCGCGGCGGAAGCGGTGTACGCGTATCCGCGTATTGACGAGAAGCTGGGGATCACCCTCGAGGTGACCCCGGAAGAAATAGAGCGCTGCCTGGACGAAGAGCCGGACGCGGCAGCGGTCGTACTCACGAGCCCTAATTATTACGGGGTGATGAGCGACATTAAGAGAATCGCGGAAATCGTACACGAGAGAGGGAAGATATTGATAGTAGACCAGGCGCACGGAGCGCACCTGCGGTTTTTCGATGAATACGCGCCATATGTCGGCGCTGGAATGTCTTCGAATCCCCGCGCTACAGCGGCGGAGCAGCTGGGTGCTGATATAGTAATAAACAGCACACATAAGACGCTGGCGACATTCACCCAGTCCGCAATTGCTAATATTTGCTCAGATACAGTGGACGCGGACGTTTTCGAAGAATACCTTCTGAGCCTTGAAAGTACGAGTCCTTCATACCTCTTAATGACTTCACTGGACCTTAACGCCCAGATCCTCGAGAATAACGGCAGGGAGGCTATACAGACATGGAGTGATAACGTAAAGCGCTTTCGGAAGGAAGCCGGGGACATCAGAGGGCTGGAAATATTCGATCATCCTTTGCTCGATAATACTAAGATACTCATGGATATGAGCGGTCTGGGGCTTAGCGGCGCTGATCTGAACAGTGAACTCATGAAGCGCGGTGTATATTCAGAGCTTACGGCCGGTAATTACGTGATGGCTTTGACCGGGATAGGAAACCGGCGCGGGGATTATGATATACTGCTGGAAGCCTTACGGGAAATCGCGGATGAGTTTTCAGGAGGGATGAGCGAGCGTGAAGCTTTGAAATACGGGGGCGAGCACCGGATGCCGAGCTTGGCGGATGTTTGGAGCTCTGTGAGCCGAAAGGGCCTTAATGCGTCTGATTTCAAGGGGAGCACCGAATTGACGCCTTTAAGCGAGTGCGTGGGAAGGGTATCGGCTGCCATGCTCACGCCTTATCCCCCGGGCACGCCTATAGTATGCCCTGGCGAAGTAATATCGAAAGAAGCGGTTGAATGGCTTAATGGATTCATTAAAGATGGCGGCGATGTCCTCGGCGTGGATGGCGATGGGCGAGTGAAGGTCATGATGGTTTAGAGGTGAAGATAATATAATTGGGATTATGTTGACTGGCTGAATTTAACATGAATATTTACGCTAAAGGGCTAAAATGGTCAATTAGCTTTTGTAATAATGCGTGAAACGGGTTATTATAGATTAGTTAATAAGTAGAACTATATTATTGGGGGATATTATGGCTGATAAGAAAGAAACGGGGGAACAGGCTGCCGCGGCAGCAGCTCAGGAGAAGAAATTCACGCTTAAGAAGTTCGAAGAGGCTTCTCAGATCGTGAAGGAAGTCACACTTCCGACTAATCTCATGTACAGTAAGTACTTCAGCGACCAGACAGGGGCTGAGGTGTATTTAAAGCCTGAGAATATGCAGATGACAGGCGCGTATAAGATTCGCGGCGCCTACTATAAGATAAGCACACTTTCTGAAGAGGAGAGGAAGAAGGGCCTTATAACGGCTTCCGCGGGCAACCACGCCCAGGGCGTAGCTTTCGCGGCGCAGAAGTTCGGCTGCAAGGCAGTCATAGTCATGCCGACAGTTACTCCGCTCATTAAGGTGAACAGGACTAAGAGCTATGGAGCTGAAGTCGTATTGCACGGAGATGTTTACGACGACGCCTACGAATACGCTTTGAAACTCGCTGAGGAGAACGGATACACGTTCGTTCACCCATTCGATGATATAGATGTGTCTACAGGCCAGGGCTCCATTGCTATGGAAATCATTAAGGAAATGCCTACTGTTGACTACATACTGGCTCCTGTCGGCGGCGGCGGACTCGTGACCGGAGTCGCTACCCTGGCTAAGATGCTGAATCCTAGGATAAAGGTAATAGGTGTAGAGCCTGCCAGGGCTGCCAGCATGACGGCCGCTATGAAGGCGGGCGAGCCTGTAGAGCTGGATTCGGCTGATACCATAGCTGATGGTACTGCCGTTAAGAAAGTAGGATCTCATGTCCTGCCATACGCTATAAAGAATATAGATCAGATGGTCCAGGTAGAGGATCACGAGCTCATCGGGACATTCCTGGATGTAGTCGAGAACCATAAGATGATAGTCGAGAACTCAGGGCTTCTTTCTGTAGCTGCCCTCCACCATCTCGACCTTAAGGGTAAGAAAGTCGTCTGCATCCTGAGTGGCGGTAACATGGATATAATCACCATGTCATCTGTCGTCCAGCACGGACTCATCCAGAGGGACAGGATATTCACAGTTTCTGTCCTGCTGCCTGATAAGCCGGGTGAGCTCCTGAGAGTAGCTAAGATAATCGCTGACGAGAAGGGTAACGTCATCAGGCTGGAGCATAACCAGTTCGTTAACGTGAACAGGAACGCCAGCGTGGAACTGAGGATAACGCTCGAGGCTTTCGGAACAGACCATAAGCAGCAGATCATGAAGGCACTCGAGGATGACGGTCTCAATCCTAAGGAAGTGGAAGCGAAACTTTACTGATGAGAAAACATAGAGCAATTACTTGCGTCATTAAGATAGGTCTGGCCTTCTTCAGTCTCTGGTACGCGCTCATGAAGCTTTTTCCGGTCAGGAAGAAAGTCGTATTCATCAGCCGTCAGAGCGACTCTCCATCCGTGGATATCTCTTTGCTGGATATGGAGTTTAAGAGCAGAGGCTGGGAATCAGTCACACTTTGCAAAAAAATAGGGTCCGGCCTTCTAGGTAAGGCCGGCTATGTCTTCCATATGTTCCGTCAGGCTTACCATATAGCGACGGCTAAGATAATCATACTGGATTCTTACTGTATACTCGTTAGCTGCATGAAGAAGAGGAAGGATCTTCTGGTCGTTCAGATGTGGCATTCAGTAGGGACCATGAAGATGGCGGGCTACAGCACTCTAGATAAGCCGGAGGGGTCTAAGTCGTATATAGCGAAAGCCATGCACATGCATGAGAACTACGACTATGTGCTATGCGCCGGCGAGGGCTATAGGTCACACCTGGCGGAGCTCTTTAATATAGCTCCTGAGAAAATTAAGATTCTCCCTTTGCCGAGGGTGGAGCTGCTTAAGGACGAGAACTACGCTCGTAACATGAAGGCTTCTATAAATAAAGAATACCCGGACACGGCTAACGGGAAGAGGAATATTTTATACGCCCCTACATTCCGCAAGCTGTTCGATGAGAAGGAAAAGCAGCAGGAAGCTATAAATCAGTTGATAGATGCTTTTGATTTCGAACACAATAACCTGATCATAAAGCTGCATCCTCTGGCCGATATAAGTGTCAGAGACGATAGATGTATCATTCCTGATGACAGGTCTACGTTCGATATGATATTCGTGGCTGACGCCATGATAAGCGACTTTTCGTGTATAATTTACGAGGCCGCCATCAGGAACATGCCGCTGTATTTTTATACGTTCGACTATGATGACTACACCAGGAGGAGGGGCATGTACCTTAACTACATGGAGGAGATGCCAGGCCCGGTGAAACTTACGGCAGAGGGGATCGTGGAAGCTCTGGATAAACCGTATGATATGCACAGCCTCGTTGCCTTCAGGGATAAGTACATATCGCGAAACAGCTATAGGGAAACTGCCGCTATAGCGGATTTTTGTGAGATAAATGTAAAGAATAGGTAAGAAATACATGTTAATATTATAGAATTTACCGGTTTTAGGAAAATTCTGCTGGCTGACTGCCGAGGCTCTCTGAGTGCCCCGGTTCGATTCGGAGGAAACAGATTTAATGTATACATACGACACCACATCCGCTGACTTCATGATAATGAGGATAGAATGGGAGAGGATATTTCTTAAGATGGATGTTTCTGTACCAGCGGGATCAGACCCCGTTTTCATGCTCAGACAGTATGACAGGGAGGCGGTTCAGGTGTCTGACAGTGAATATGAAGCATTCGTACAGGGGAGAAGAGATCCACATAGAGCCGAATTCGAGAACGGAGCAATGAACGGAGTGGTAGTTCCTGAATTGTTCACATATGAAGTTCTTAAAGACGCAAAGCAGGAAATCGTAGAACGTATAGATGACGATCACGACCCTGATAGGGAAATCTACAGGATCACAGTAAATATAGCCGCCGCTGACGGCAGGGCTTTCATGGATAACGGTAAGTGGCAGCTGGTAGCTCAGTCGGGCGGTGAAGAACATATCTGTTCTGTTTCATATGATGAGGCGTATAAATTACAGGATGTGACCAGGGTATTTCGTTATGATGGCTGTAAATACGCGTATACGATAACATTCAACACTAATCCTAGCTTTGACGGCTTGCTTTCTTTCCTGATAGAGTCATTTTTCATGGAGCAGTATGATAAATGGAAGAAGCGCCATTATGTCCGTGAAGCACTCACTAAGATAGGTAAGATCAGGAGGATGGTATATTTCCTGGTCATCTGGATGATCAGAATCTATTACCATGTGCTTTACGCTATTACTCCTAAGAAGGGAAATAAGATTCTCTTCATGACAGAGACGAAGCCGTATCTGTGGGGAAATCTCCTCTATATACATGATAGACTGGTTGAAAGGGGTCTGGATAAGAGGTTTGAGCTGGATGAGAACTGCAGGGCTTCTGTGGGTGTCCATCAGAGCATATGGAGCTGGGTGAAGACTGTTACTCAGATAGCGACTCACGATTATATTTTCATAGATGATTACGCGCCTATATTCGGCTTCTTCAATCTGGGGAATAAGACGAAGCTGATCCAGGTATGGCATGCGGGAGAAGGCTTTAAGGCTGTGGGTTACTGCAGGTTCGGTAAAGCCGGATCGCCATATCCTTCTGAGTCATGTCATAAGAAATACGATTATGTCATCACAGGTTCTCAGAAGCTGGTGCATATATTCGAGGAAGTATTCGGTATAGAGAGATCGGCCTTCCGCCCTTACGGAATGGCCAGGCTGGACGGTTTTCTGAATCCTGAGAAGATAGAAAGCTTTAAGAAAGAATTCTACAGCGAACATCCTGAATTTCAGGGTAAGAAGATCATACTTTTCGCTCCTACATACAGAGGAACGGGTCAGAAGTCGGCGAACTACCCATACGAGCAGCTCGATCTTAAGAGGATATACGATTTCTGCGGCGATGAATATATATTCATGTTTAAGATGCACCCGTTCATAGACCAGGAGCCGCCTATTCCTGAAGAATATAAGGACAGGATCGTGGATTTCTCATGCTATCAGAATATAAACGACCTGTATTACGTAACGGACCTTCTGATTACGGACTACTCGTCCAACTTCTTCGAATACGCGCTCATGAAGAGACCGGTCCTCTTCTTCACATACGACAGGGAGGAGTACGAGTTGACGAGAGGAGTACATAAACCTGTTAAGGAAACAGCGCCGGGTAAGGTGTGCGATTCATTCGATGAGATGATGGAGGCTCTGGAACATAAGGATTTCGAGGTTGAGAAGATAGATAAGTTCGTTGAGGATAATTTCGGAGACTACGACGGTCATGCGGCTGACAGGATCATAGATAACATCCTGCTCGGCGGTGATAAGACCGTGACTCATCCGGATGAGGCGAAAGGAGATAAATAATGGAGAAGCACATAGCCATCATATTCGCCGGTGGAACTGGCGTGCGTATGGGAGCAGGCCTTCCTAAGCAGTTCATAGAAGTGTACGGGAAGCCTATCATCATACATACACTGGACATTTTCGAGGAAAGCGACGATATAGACAGCATATATATCGCCTGTAAGGAAGACTATATTTCCAAGCTGAAGAAGATGATAAGAAGGTTCGATATAGATAAGGTCAGGCAGATAGTTCCAGGAGGAGCTACAGGTCAGGACTCTATTTTCAACGCCGTTCAGGCAGCGGCTTCTGAAAACCCTGAGGACTCCCTCATCCTTATCCACGATGGAGTAAGACCTTGCATAGACGGAAAGCTCATCCATAAGAATATAGAGATAGCTCAGAAATACGGTAATGCCGTAACATGCACAGCCATGTACGAAACTCCAATAGTGAGCGAGGATGGGGTAGAAGTCCATGATACGCCGCCTAGGGCTAAGTTCTACACGGCTCAGGCCCCTCAGACATTCAGGTTGGGAGATGTCATGCAGGCCCATCTTAAGACTCGTGAGGAAAACCCTTCATATGATGGCATAGTCGACACCTGTACGCTCATGAAGAAGCTTGGTAATAAGGTCCACATAGTTTCCGGCCCGAGGGGAAATATTAAAGTCACGACGCCGGAAGACCTGTTCACATTCAAGGCGCAGCTGGACTTTAAGAACGCTACCAGTGTATTCGGCATAGATGATTAGGAGGGCGAGATGAATAAGATCCTAAGAGAAGATTCAGAAGCGATCATCAGCAAAGACATTACCTGGGATAAGCTCAGGGGAGCGAATGTCCTGGTCACAGGCGCCAGCGGCATGATAGGAAGCTACCTGGTCCGCACCATGGTACTGCTTAATGAGAAAGGCTATGATATTAAGATCTACGGTCTCATGCGCCACCCGGGAAAGCTGGATAAGGAAATACTGGACCAGATAGAAGTCATACAGCAAAGCGTGACAGAACCTATCGTATCTGACGTTAAGTTCGACTACGTTTTCCACACAGCTTCACCTGCCAGCCCGCTCATAATGAAGGAAGATCCTGTGGGCACCATAGCCGCGAATACGCTCGGCGCCTGGTACACATTGAAGCTGGCTCAGGAATCGGGAGCTAAGGGATATCTGTTTGTTTCCAGCAGAGAAATATACGGACAGCCATACGCTGACCAGAAGGTGTTCTCGGAGGAGACATATGGATTCGTAGACCCTTTGCAGCCTAGATCATGTTATCCGGAAGGTAAGAAAGCAGCTGAGACCATGGCTGTATGCTATTACGCTCAGTACGGGCTGAACACTAAGATAGCCCGCCTCGCGCACACGCTGGGACCGGGCATGACTATAAATGACGGCAGGGTCCAGGCTGATTTCTTAAGGGATGTAGTTAATAATAGAGACATAGTCCTTAAGAGTGACGGATCATCTATCAGGACTTATACATACGCTTCAGACGCAGCGGCTGCTATATTTAAAATTATGCTTGACTCACCTGTAGAGGAGAGGGTATATAATATTTCCAGTGAAGCAGATACGGTCAGCATTAAGGAACTGGCTCAGACCATGGTCGACGCTTTCCCTGAACGGGAGCTGAAGCTGGTCTTCGACATTCCAGAGAGTAAGGGGAATGATGGCACGGCGCCGTTCACTCTCGGCATACTATCCAGCGATAAGATAAGGAAGCTAGGTTGGGAACCTCATTACAGCCTGTCAGAAGGGGTGAAGAGGACGGTCGCGTATCTGGAGAGCCTCGGAATGAAATAACTGAGAGCAGCCGTTATAGTAAATAACATGATTCGATTGGAGTAGAGATGAGAGACGAAGTATTAGAGATCCTTAGGGGAGTTAACAGCGATATCGATTATGATCATGAGGACGCGCTTATAGACGATGAGCTCCTGGATTCTTTCGAGGTAGTCGCTATCATAGGAGATCTGGCAGACGAATTCGATATCACTATCGATGTAGACGAAATGGTTCCAGAGAACTTCAATAGCGTAGACGCTATCTGCGATATGATAGAGAGGTTGAAGGAAGAGCAAGAATAGTTTCTTTAATGACCTTATTTTACATATATTTGACTCAGTGATATAATGAGAGGGACTTTTTATTTATGAAAGCTCCTCTTTTCTTAGTTTTTGGGGAATTTTCGAATGTAATCGTATTGAAGGTAAGGAATAGATAAGTGGGAATGAAAGAAGCGATGCTGAGGGGAAGATTTTTCCTCAGCATTAGAGAGAGAATAGATAAAGGGCTGGCTAGGCTTTCACGTAAGATAGTTTACAGTAAAGTGCCGGTACAGAATAATAAAGTTTTTGCAGCCACGTTCGATAACGCGTATAACTGCAATCCGGGGTACATAGTAAGTGAATTAGTTAAGAGAGATCTTCCAATAGATATAGTTATGGTAGCTTCGAAGAACGGTGACATGATAGGGGGAGAGAACCTGCCTGCCGGTGTGCGTACAGTTAAGAGGGGAACGCTGGATATGTTCCAGGAACAGGCATCCGCTAAGATCTGGATAGATAATGCTCTTAACTGTGTGTGGTTCGACATACCGAAAAAGAAGGATCAGGTCTATATTAACACCTGGCATGGCAGTATGGGCATAAAGAAGCTGGGCGGAGATGATAAATGGATGCGGCTGGCTTCTAAAGCTAATGGTGTGACAGATTACTGTGTTACTAACAGTAAGTTTGAGGAAGACGTTTTTAAAAATACATTTTGGAAAGACGTCCCTTGCCTAAAATATGGCCATGCTAGAAACGATATTCTTTTCAATGAGGAGAAGCGCTCAGAACTCAGGAAAAAAATAAGGGAGATGTATAGAATACCTGAGGACGGTAAGATCTTGCTCTACGCTCCAACATTCAGGGATAACGGAAGTACTTCGGCTTTTAATATTGATTATAAGAAACTTAAGGAAGCCTTAGATGAGCGATTCGGTGGAGACTGGTACATTTTCGTCAGGATGCATTTTAAGAATAAAAGGGTCCAGAATAGGATCAGAACAGGTCAGTACATTAAAAACGCCACGGAATTCTCTGATATGCAGAAACTCATGTGCGCTGTAGACGCCGGTATAACAGACTATTCTAGCTGGGCTTATGATTACGTGCTTACACGCAGACCGCTATTCCTATATATACCTGATATCAAATCATACGATCAGGCGAGAGGGTTTTATTACAACATAAACACGACACCATTCCCTAGGGCTATGAATAATAAGGAGCTGTGTCAGTCGATCTTGGATTTCGATGAAGAAAAGTATCAACGGGATGTAGAAGAGTTCCTGGAGTCTAAGGGCTGTTATGAAGACGGCCATGCGGCGGAAAGGATAGCTGATAAGATAGAAGAAATCATGGGATTGAGGTAGTGGATGAACATACTGGAATAACTTGCCTGGTTTCCTTCATCGTATGGCTGGCTGCTCGGTAAATACGTGGATAAAGGGCTGGATCGGTTCGCTAAAGCGATCATGAGCCCGGCCGAAATCAATAGGTGAACTAATAAATATCCCGGCAGGGGCGGCTTGTATGCCAGCTTCCCAGCCGGGATTTTTTATGATTATTCTTTGCTAAATAAGCATGCTAGCCTCGTTAGTCCTGGCGCAGTTTTCTCCTCAGCAGTTTACCGTTATACGTCCTCGGGATCTCGTCTATGATCTCTATTTCTACAGGCATCTTATTAGCGTCCAGGACGCCCTTCAGATATTTTCTCAGTCCCTTAATATCGAAGCTGTCCGCGTCCAGTCCATCTGTGATGGATATGTATAGCTTAGGGGCCTGGCCCTGGAGTTCATCCTTAACAGGAACGCAGCAGGAATCTTTCACGCCTTCGAACTTATTGGCCTCGTCCTCTATCTCATCAGGCGCTATCTTAACGCCGCCGCAGTTTATGACATCATCTTCACGGCCGAGGCAGTATATGTAGCCATCCTTATCTCTATAGCCCAGATCGTTCGTATAGATATAGCCGCCCTCCATTACAGAGGCGGTGAGGTCTGGATTGTTCAGGTAGCCGGTCATGTTCTGGACGCCAGCAGTAGCTATGAAAGCCGGATGGTCTTTCGTCGCCTTTACTGGTTTCCTGTCCTTATCAGCGAATATGAACACGGCATTCTTCGTCGGCTTTCCTATGGATCTTTCTCTTTCGACACCGTCGTTGAAATCCAGTATGCAGCTGCAGCCGGACTCTGTCGTCCCGTAGAAGTTATAAAGCCTGGTATCAGGCAGGATCTTCATAAGGTGCAGTTTATCTTCTTCCGGAAGAGGAGCGCTTCCCAGCTGGATGTAGTCGAGCTGATCTCTATAGTCTCCCAGCTTATCTCCGGAAAGCTTGAATATCATGGATAGGATAGCCGGCGCCATGTCTATGGCTGTGGCCTTATATTTCTCGAGCAAATCGAAGAATGGCTTTATGAGGGTCACCCCGTTTACGAATATGACGGAGCTCCCGTTAAGCAGATTTCCGTACGTCCTCCTCAGACCGTGGCTGTGAGAGAGGGGCATAGGAATGAGCTCTATGTTATCCTTCTTCATCTCTGTCCCGTATATGACGTTCTCGGCGAGCGCTATGGCTGTGGAGTGGGTCAGAACTATCCCTTTTGATTTACCGGTCGTCCCTGTGGAATACAGGATCTCTGATGCATCGCCGGGCTCAGGAAATTCCGATTCATCAGGAGTTTCTGTCACGTCAGGCTCTTCCAGGGTATCTTTTATCGATACATTTACCCGGAATGTGTTATCCGGCTTAAGACCGATATAATATTCTGTTCCGCTGTCTGTCCTTATGTCAGCCATCCTTTCAGCGGAGGCGCCTTTCTCTATTGGAAGGTAGACACCGCCTGCCGCGCTCACTGCCATGATGGCGATGAGGTACCTGACGTCCTGAGTGCAATAGACGGCAGCGTAGTCTCCCTTAGAAAAACCGGCTTCCAGGAGTTTCTTTCTAAATGAAAGTATGTGTTCCCACGCTTTCATATATGTGAGTTCGTTCTTTCTGTCAGCGATACATAATTTATCTCTGTATTCCGGATCCGCGCTATGGAGGGCAATGGATTCAACTATGGATCTTGGTATCATTTTATTATGTAACTCCTTATTATATGTATTAATAAAACCGTGGCGCATTACTTAAAAATACATTTTATCTTAACAGAAAAAAACAGTAAAGCTTTATAAATCAATAAAACTTCACGCAGGATTCAAAAATTATGCTTGCGATAAAAAATATTTTTTGTAGAATATAGAATATATGATTAAGAATTATTAAGCTTTAAAATCGTGTATTTATCGGGGTTTTACATTATATGTCATTTATTTCATTTCAATTTCTGGGCTTTCTGTTGGCGACAGTGATCCTGTATTATCTGATGCCGAAGAAGTTTCAGTGGATATTCCTGCTCATAGTAAGCTATGGCTTTTATCTGTTCTCTGGTGTAAAGCCTCTGATCTTCATATTGTCTACTACGCTCACCACATATCTGGGAGCCAGGTGGATGGAGCATAATAAGGAGATAAGCGCTAAGAAGTCTGAGGCTAAGCAGAAGAATAAGAAAGTGCTGCTCTTACTGGTCCTGTTCAACTTCGGGATCCTGGCTATGCTGAAGTATTATAACTTCTTCGCTGGACAGATGAACAGCCACTTCTCTCTCTTTGCTTATGACACTAAGCTGCCGCTCGTGAATATCATCCTGCCGCTCGGAGTCTCATTCTACACATTCCAGGCAGTGGGATACTGTATCGACGTATACCGAAATAAATATCACGCTGAGGAGAACCTGGCTAGATACGCGTTATTCATTTCTTTCTTCCCGCAGATAGTACAGGGACCTATTTCCAGATACGATAACCTGGGTAAAGCTCTTAAGGAATACCACTATTTCGACTATAAAGAATTCACGTTCGGCGTCCAGCTCATGCTCTGGGGCTTCTTTAAGAAACTGGTCATAGCGGACAGGGCCGGGACCTTCGTGAATACCGTGTTCTCGGATTACGGGAAGTTCGACGGCCTTCAGACCTTCGCCGCCATGGCTCTTTACGCGATTCAGATCTATACGGATTTCTCCGGCGGGATCGATATCGCCAGGGGAGCTGCCCAGATGATGGGAATCGACCTCATCGAGAACTTCGAGAGGCCATACTTCGCTACGTCGGTATCCGAGCATTGGAGAAGGTGGCATATGTCCCTCACGAACTGGATGAAGGACTACGTGTTCTTCCCGCTGACGCTTTCCAAGACCGCGTCGAAGCTGGGAAAATGGGGCAGGAAGCATATGAAGGGCAGCATGATCGGGAAACAGCTTCCGACCTATATCCCGACTTTCACGACCTTCTTCCTGATCGGGATCTGGCATGGGGCCAGCTGGGGTTTCATCGCCTACGGACTCTATAACGCGACGATCATCGTGCTCTCTATGATCCTGACGCCGGCTTATAAAGCGGGATATAAGTTCTTCCACATTAATGTGAACTCTTTCCTCTGGAAACTCTGGGGCATGGTCAGGACCTTCCTGATCATGATGGTCGGAAGAACCATCGTGCGGGCAGCTACCGTTCACCAGGCTTTCGCCATGGCGGGCAGGGCGGTTCATCTCTTCGATTTCAGCAATCTCACAGCCCGGCTGACAGGCTGCGGGCTCACGGGAAGAGGGATGCTGGTGCTCTTCTGCGCTATGCTGATCCTGCTCGCGGTCAGTATATTCCAGGAGAATAAAGGCAGCTTACGAGAGGCTATGGCTCAGTGGGCGCTTCCCGTACGGTGGCTCGCTCTGCTGGCGATTCTCGCTATCGTTTTAGTGTTCGGCTTGTATGGAGAGGGATATTCCGCCGCGAACTTCGTTTACAGAAATTTCTAAGGGAAGATATTAGATGGGTAAAGATATAGAAACAGAAGAAAGACAGAAATTGACTCCTAAGAGAGCTCTTAAGATCGCGGTTTTCCTGCTTTTGGTCGTCATCCTGCTCTCTTTCCTTAGCACCGCGCTCAGGCTGAGGGATGAGAACGACGCGACAGGAGTGTTCAATACGCTGTATCAGCAGGGTGAAGATAATAAGCTGGATGGAGTATTTATAGGATCCAGCGCCACATACAGGTTCTTCGTGCCGACAGAAGCTTATAGGAAGCACGGGATCACGATCATGGACTTCGCTACCAGCGCTCAGCCGTATTTCATAACTAAGAACGTCGTGAAGGAAGCTGTAGACGCGGCGCCGGACATGAAGGTCATCCTCATAGATATCAGGACTATAACTAAGGATAAATGGAATGGCGGAGAGGCTGCCATAAGGCGTGTTACAGACTCCATGAAGTGGAATAGGAACAGGTTCAGCGCTATAAATACCAGCCTGGATTACATGGATGAGCTTGATTATCAAGGATACGAAACTAATAAGCTTTACTACTATTTTCCGCTCCTGCTTTACCATAATATGTGGGTAGAGACTCCTGTTTCGGAAATGGATCCGCGGAAGAACTACGCCCCATATTTCGGATACAGATTGACATATCCTGGCACGAACGTTTCTAAGATCATAAATCCTTACGAGTATGGCGAGGTCACTGAGAAGACTGAACTGGACGACATACAGAATAAGGCCTTCCTGGAGCTGGTGGATTACTGTAAGTCTATTAAGGATAAATATAAGATCGTATTCGTCTCTTCGCCGTTTAAGATCAGGCCGGACGCCCAGGCACGCTTTAATTATATGACAGATGTCATCGAGCAGGCTGGCATGGAAGTCTATGACTTCAACTCAGGGGAGATAAAGGCTGATTTCCCTAATGATTATGACCACTACTATTACGAGAGGCTGCACATGAACACTCTCGGAGCAGAAGCCTATACGGATTATCTTTGCAAACTGCTTAAGAAGGATGTTGATTTCGAGGACCACAGGGGTGATGAGAAATATTCTGACTGGGAAGAGGCTTCCAAGAACTATCTTAAAGAGAGGAAGAAACTCCTGGCTGAGAGGGCTAAGAACGGAAGCAAGCAAGCTGCCGATTCTGAGTGATCGAATATAAATTTTAAGGCGTTTGCCCGCTTATGGGCAGGCGCTTTTTTATTTTGCAAAGACATCCCGCTCTGCCTGCCTCCGGCTTCCCGCGGTATGCCCAGCAGCGAGCTATAGGTACAATTTTCGCGTAATATATTGGTGTTGAAATTCCAATGAGATGATTAGTTGCATTTAATTAAAAACATGAGAAAAACGGAAGGCGCGAATACTTGAAAATATTGAAATATCAATGATTAGGCGGAACGATTCTTATTGTTTCGAAGTTTGTGATATTTTTACCAGAATATTATAATACAGTTATGAGTTGATATAGTGAGGCGTGGTATATCCAGAGCCTCTACTGGCATTATTAATTATCACATTTTATTTTTTCAGAAAGGAAGTCATGCAGATGAGTTTCCATCCAAAACATCTGCACAGTATCAACGCCGGACATTATAAGAACACGGCTGAAATACAGTGTGAACAGCTTCCAGTACCTGATGAGGTCATGATATCCATGGCCCAGAACATCGGCGCCCCTTGTAAACCATTGGTTAAGAAAGGCGACGAAGTTAAGGTAGGACAGCTGATCGGCGACACAGACGCTTTCGTCAGCGCCCCGGTTCACTCCAGTGTTTCGGGTACTGTGACCGGAATCATGAACATGCGTTCCGCTAACGGCGGTAACGATCAGTACGTTTGCATCGAGACAGATAAGAAGCAGACGATGGACGAGAGTATCGCGGCTCCTGTTGTAACTGATAAGGACAGCTTCATTAAGGCTGTAAGGGACAGCGGACTAACAGGAATGGGAGGCGCTTCCTTCCCGACTCATATTAAGTTCAACGCTAAGAATCTGGACGAAGTGGATTCTTTCATCGTTAACGGAGCCGAGTGCGAACCTTTCATCACATCAGACCACAGGACCATGCTCGAAGATACAGAGTATGTGCTGAAGGGTCTGCAGTCAGCCATGAAGTGGCTGGACATCGCTCACGGATATATCGGTATCGAGAGCAATAAACAGAACGCCATAGATAAGTTCAATAAACTCCTGAAGGAGAAGGGAATAGATAACATAAGCGTCATCACACTTCTCTCCAGATACCCTAAGGGAGCTGAGCGTGTGCTCATCTATGAGGTGACAGGAAGAACAGTTAACGCGGGTATGCTCCCGGCTGACGTAGGAGTAATAGTTTCTAACGTAAGCTCTGTCGCTTTCCTCGGTCACTATCTGGAAGACGGGATCCCGTTCATCCAAAGAAGAGTGACCATAGACGGAGACGCTGTTAAGGGGCCGAAGAACGTAATGGCTCTTATCGGCACTCCTATCAGGGATCTGGTAGATTACTGCGGAGGATATAAGGCTGAGCCTAAGAAGATCCTCTTCGGAGGTCCTATGATGGGCAGAGCCACACTTAGCGACTCGTTCACTTTGCTGAAGAATAATAACGCTATTCTGGCTTTCTCAGATAAGTGGGCTAATATCCCTGAGGAGACGGAGTGCATCAGGTGCGGAAGATGCCACGAGGCGTGCCCGTTCAACCTTCTGCCGACAGGATTCGCGGACGCTTATAAGCATCATGACGTAGCTATGCTTAAGATGCTGAAGGTGAATGAATGTATGGAATGCGGAAGTTGCTCGTTCGTCTGCCCGGCGCACAGGCCGCTCTGCTTCATGAATAAACTTGGAAAACAGATGGTAAAGGAGGCGTCGAAGAATGGACAGTAAGGTTTATGATCAGCTGACGGTCTCATCGTCGCCTCATATCGTCACGAAACTGGATACACGCCGCACTATGATGATGGTTCTCATAGCTCTCTGCCCAGCTTTCATAGCTTCTATAGTTATGTTTGGATTCAGAGTCATCATTCTGACAGCGGTATGTGTAGCTTCATCAGTATTTTTCGAATGGGGATACGAGAAGCTGCTTAAGAAGACGATCACCATTCAGGACTTAAGCGCGTGCGTGACGGGCGCCATCATAGCGTTCAACCTGCCGGCTAATTTCCCTTATTGGATGGCTATCATAGGCTGCTTTACGGCTATAGTCGTAGTAAAACAGCTGTTCGGAGGAATCGGTAAGAATATAGCGAACCCGGCTATAGTAGCCAGGATCGTCCTCCTTCTCTCATTCACGAACAGGATGACGACATGGCCTGTAACTAGATTCGCTCATACGGACGCGGCTACAGGAGCTACACCACTGGCGCTCGCTAAGGCAGGCTCATATGACCAGCTTCCGAGCAACCTGAATATGTTCCTGGGAATGACAGGCGGAGCTATGGGTGAGGTCTGCACACTGGCCATCCTCATCGGAGGGCTGTTCCTGATCTGGCAGAAGGTCATCTCGCCGATGATCCCTTGCCTGTTCATAGGGACCATGTTCGTGTTCTCTCTGATATACTACACAGTCACAGGAAATCCTGACGCGCTGAGTATGTCAGTATTCCAGATCGTAGCCGGAGGCGCTATGTTCGGCGCTTTCTTCTGCGCGACGGATTACGTAACGTCACCTATAATGAAAAAGGCTAAGATCGTCTATGCTATAGGCTGCGGAGTCGTGACCATGATCATCAGGATCTGGGGAGGATACCCTGAGGGCGTTTCCTTCGCTATCCTGTTCATGAACATCCTCACACCGATGCTCGATAACATGGCGGTTAAATCCTTCTACGCGGGAGGCAGGAAGAAGAAAAATGAACAGTAATACATATAAGGAATATATAAGACCTGTTGTAGTACTCGTGCTGATCTGCCTCGTAACTACGGGACTCCTGGCTCTGACATACGGAATCACGAACCCAATCATCCAGAAGAACGCTAAGAAGACGGCTGACGAGAACAGGAAGGTCCTCCTTTCTGACGCGACAGGCTTCGACCAGTATAAGGGTAAGCTGGTCACAGATAAGAGCGGTAAGGCTCATGTTGAAGACTGCTACACATCTACTAATAAGACAGGCGCTGTAATGACGGTAGTGACTAAGTCATTCGGCGGAGACCTCACTATGATGGTAGGAATCGATAAGGATGGTAAGATCACAGGAATCAAGATCTCAGACCATTCAGATACACCGGGTGTCGGTACTAAGAACATGACAGATGAATATCTAGGTCAGTATAAGGGTATGTCTAAGACATCCAGTGAGAACGTTAAACAGGAAACTCAGATCCATTACACCAGCGGAGCGTCCGTAACAGGACAGGCTCTTCAGAACGGAGTTCACTGCGCGCTGGCACAGTTTGCCGCTATGGGAGGTGTTAAGTAATGGCAGGAAAGAGTAAATTAAGTATAGTTACTAACGGTCTCCTTAAGGAGAACCCGAGCATGGTGCTCGTGTTGGGAACATGCCCGACTCTGGCCACTACATCTACTGTAGCCAACGGTTTCGGAATGGGCATATCCGCCATGGCAGTGCTCATCTGCTCTAACATTGTAATTTCAATGCTCAGGAAGGTCATTCCTGATAAAGTCAGGATCCCGTGCTATATCACAGTCATAGCAGGGTTCGTAACCATAGTGCAGTTCATACTTCAGGCCTACATGCCTGCTCTGTATTCTTCACTGGGACTCTTCATCCCACTGATCGTAGTAAACTGCATCATCCTGGGAAGGGCTGAGATGTTCGCTAATAAGAATACGATATTCGATTCTGCTCTGGATGGTCTCGGCATGGGACTCGGCTTCACTATGGCTCTGGTCCTGATGGGAACTATCAGAGAGATCTGCAGCCAGGGAACATGGCTCGGATACAGGATCATCCCTGCGTCTGTAGATGGTATGGGAATATTCAGTCTGGCACCGGGCGGGTTCTTCGTATTCGCCATCATCATGGCTGGCATCCATTACATCACTAGAGATAAGTCTAAGATCAGAAAGGAATTCGGTCTTGGAGGCGTCGAAGATATGAAACTCGCTGAAGAAGAACTCAAGCGTCAGCAGGAGGAAGAAAAGGCGAGGAAAGCAGCGAAGGAGGCGGCATAGTTTATGGCAACCTCATTGATAGTAATCATCATAAGTATGGTCCTCGTTAACAACTACCCTCTGGCTCAGTTCCTGGGGATCTGCCCGTTCCTGGGCGTTTCTAACGACGTAGAGTCAGCTAAGGGCATGGGCATAGCCGTTACGTTCGTAATGGTAGTAGCTACAGCGGTTACATGGCCTATAATGCAGCTCCTCTATAAACTGGATCTGGCTTACCTCCAGACACTGATCTTCATCCTGGTAATAGCCGCTCTGGTACAGCTTATAGAGATGTTCATGAAGAAGAGCATGCCTGCTCTCTACACAGCGCTCGGTGTTTACCTGCCGCTGATCACGACTAACTGCACAGTGCTCGGAGTATGTATCTCCAATATAGATGACGGATATAACTACATCCAGTCTCTTACACAGGCATTCGGAGCAGGTATCGGATATCTGTTCGCTATGATGATCATGTCGAATGTAAGGACGAGACTGGTAGACCAGGAGGACATTCCAGCGCCGTTCCGCGGAGTGCCTATCGTCCTCATCACAGCCGCTATTCTGTCCCTGGGCTTCATGGGATTCAACGGGTTATTCTCATAGAGGAGGCGGAATAAATGGAAATAAAAGCAGTAATAATCGCGGTAGTTCTGGTAGTGGTCATCGGATTCATCGCCGCCGCTATCCTGAGTTACGCTTCTAAGGTATTCGCTATAGAAGTGGATCCTACTGTATCTAAGATAAGAGAAGAGCTTCCTGGCGCTAACTGTGGAGGCTGCGGATTCGCGGGATGCGACGATTACGCTAACGCTCTGGGAGCTGATCACAGTCTGGACTGTACGAAGTGCGTAGTAGGAGGACCGGCTGTAGCGGCTAAGATAGCTGACATATTGGGCGTCGCGGCGGGGACCGCTGAGAAACAGGTCGCTGTCGTACATTGTAACGGAACGACTGAAGCCGCTAAGACCGTCATGGCGTACCAGGGCATAAACAGCTGTAAAGCCGCGAAGAACGTTTTCGGAGGCATGAACGCCTGCCATTACGGATGCCTGGGCCTGGGTGACTGCGTAGAAGCCTGCCAGTTCGATTCCATAGGCATCGTAGACGGTGTGGCTATGGTAAATAGGGATACATGCACTGCCTGCGGAGCATGCGCTAGAGCGTGCCCGAACAGCCTGATAACTGTAACGCCGGCTAAGAACATCGTATTCGTGCGCTGCAGTAATGAAGACCTGGGTAAGGATGCTATGGCTGCCTGCCTTAACGCCTGCATAGGCTGCGGTAAGTGCGAGAAGGCCTGCAAATTCGACGCTTGCCATGTGGAGAACCACCTGTCACACATCGATCCTGATAAGTGTAAGAACTGCGGTATGTGCGCTAAGGCTTGCCCGACACATGCTATCATAAATCTCCGTCTCGCGGCTCTGGCTAAGAAGCGCGCTGAGAAGGCAGCGGAGGCTAAGGCTGAGGAGAGTAAGGAAGCGGCGGTATAGCCGGAGGCAGACGCTTAAGGCTCACTTTGCAAAGTGTGAAAGTGTGGCTCTCTTCGAGATAAAGCTTTAGAAATATAATTTTAAGATAAACCGTTTCCCGGAAGACGGGTCATGTATGGCCCTGACCAGGAGACGGTTTTTAATTTTGGGCGATCGAGATAGGTGTGATGCCGACATTATGCCTATGTGTTTGCTTTATTAAGTTATCGTGATAAAATAGTAATGAAATAGCAAAAAGACTTGTGTTCGGTACACAAAGCTCGGAGGTAGATATGAATAGATCTCGAATTTCCGCGGTCGTCATGGCTGCACTTATGACAGCGGCCTGCCTGACGGGATGCGGAGGAAGTAATGATGAGGCGGTATTCGGCACCGCGGCGACAGGAGCCATGTACAGCCGTCTGGGTAAATCTTTCACAGAGTATGTGAAGAAAAATTCTGATATTAAGATAAGGACGAGAAAGACAGCAGGATCGGCTTCCAATGTAAGGCTTATGAATGATGGATACATCCAGTTCGCCGTAGTCCAGGGAGATATCCTGTCTGATGCCTATAACGGCGAGAGGAGCTTCCAGGGTGAGAAATACGATAAGATCAGAGCTGTAGCCGGCTTATACACGGAGCCTTGCCAGGTGATAACGCTGAAGGACTCCGGTATAGATGATATTTATGATCTGGATAATAAGAAGGTCAGCATCGGTGAGAAGGAGTCTGGAACAGAGCAGAACGCTTTACAGATCCTGGCGGCTTACGGTCTCTCATCCAGCGATATCAGCGTGAAGAATGATGACTACGCTAAGGCGGCTGATGAGCTTAAAACAGGGAAAATAGACGCCTTCTTCGTGACTGCTGGCGCTCCTGCTGAAGTCATCGCTACGCTGGCTGAAGATGTGGATATCAAGCTGCTTCCTGTAACCGGAAAGCCTGTAGCCAGACTTTTAAGGAAGCATAAGGATTACACGAAGACGGTCATTAAGGCAGGGACGTATAAAGGGCAGAAGAAGGACATAGAGACCATAGGAGTGAGAGCTACCATGGCTGCCAGCGCTGATGTCTCTGAAGCGGACGTGGAAACGTTCACTAAGCTGCTCTTTGCTGATAGAGAGGAACTGAGCCAGGAACTGGGAACAGAGCTCAGCACTGAAAGCGAGGCTGTGCAGAACATCACGATCCCATTCCATAAGGGAGCGGCGAAATACTATGAATCTAAATCTATCAGCGTGAAGGCGAAATAGAGGCTTTCGGAGGGATCCGTTAATCTGAAAGGATAATTATATGAGTATTACTATGGATATGTACCAGACAATGGCGTTGGCTGTAGTCGCGCTGGCGCTGGGAAACTGGCTGAGAGGTAAGATAAAATTCCTGACGACGTTCTCTATTCCGTCACCTGTAGTAGGGGGTCTGGTGTTCGCCATTGCGACCTGTATACTACACATGACCGGATTGTTGGATGTGAATTTCGATGACACGCTGAGAGAGGTTTGCATGGTCCTCTTCTTCACATCTGTAGGATTCCAGGCTAACCTGAAAGTCCTGAAGAGCGGAGGTAAGGATCTGATAGTCTTCCTGGTGCTGGTGATAATATGTATCACGTGTCAGAACGCTTTAGCTGTAGGGCTTTCTAAGGTGCTGCATCTGGATGCTCTTATCGGTATGTGCACAGGATCGATCCCTATGGTAGGAGGCCACGGAACAGCAGGCGCGTTCGGACCGGTGCTCGAGGACTTCGGCGTTAAAGGAGCTACTACGATAGCTACAGCAGCAGCCACATATGGTCTGATCGCGGGCTCTCTCCTCGGAGGACCTCTGGCGACTATGCTTATCAACCATCATGATCTGCAGAACACTATAAAGCATGAAGACGCGCAGGTCCTGGAAGAGGACGAAGAAGAGCACGGCCGTAACGTCACTAATTACCCTAAGGCTGTATTCCAGCTTGTCATAGCCGTAGGTATTGGTACTGTAGTTTCTAATATTCTGTCTAAGACAGGAATGACATTCCCTATATATATCGGAGCCATGATAGTAGCTGCTGTCATCAGGAATTACGGTGAGATAACAGGTAAATTCGAAGTGTTCATGGGAGAAATAAACGACCTGGGAGGTATAGCCCTGTCGCTCTTCCTGGGAATAGCTATGATAACACTTAAAATCTGGCAGCTGGCTGACTTGGCCCTGCCGCTCGTAATACTGCTTCTGGGGCAGACTATCTTTATGGCGCTCTACGCCGGAATATTTGTGTTCCGCGTCATGGGATCGGATTACGATTCAGCGGTGCTCGTATCAGGAATCTGCGGTTTCGGTATGGGAGCTACGCCTAACGCCATGGCTAACATGCAGGCTATCTGCAATAAATATGAGTTTTCTATAAAGGCTTTCATCATAGTTCCAATAGTTGGAAGCTTATTCGCCGATTTTGTTAACAGTTTAATCATTACATTCTTCATAAATCTGTTATAATAGAAAATCGGTGCGGAATTTATGAGACAGAGATCACATACTCCGCTCCATGATGTTGGATATTTTATTTGCTATCAGGGATTAAGATAGAGCGCGTGTGGGAACGCGTTCGGAGGCTAGCATGTTTGAGAATCTGTTAGGTAAGGATAAGGAAGTAAAGAAATCAGAGAAGAAGCTTGAGAATGATGAGAAGGAAACGATCGATGATATAGAGCCGGTAACTCTCGATGAGGAATCCGTCGCTATTCCTGAACTTCGCCTTCATGGAGAGACTGGTAAGAACGTAGCTAAGGATCAGGAACATCATATGTCTCTTATAGACGATGATGAGAAGGCTGTGCCGGAGATAGACATTCAGGCTGAGGTAGCTAAAGACGCGGCGAAGCGGAAGAAATAATTGTCTCTTATTTTTCTGTATCAATTCAATATGAACAAAGGAATGAATCATGGATGTAAAGGCAGTTTTACACAACTTAGTCACTAAAGGTCCATTGGAGACCTATGGAATTCATTATTACAATAAAAGAAAGGCAGAAGAAATAAAGCAGTCACATGGTAAAAAAGCGGTTGGGTCGAGAAAATTATCAATAAAAAAATAAAGGCAGATTTAAAATCCGTTATGCTAAAAGAATATTTTCCTAAGGTATATGAGGAAGTATGTGCCCAGACTGAGGTCGAGAATAAGATTATTGTTCTGCAGCCTAGAAGTAATCTTAATTCCAGTTGCAAATATCTGTATCATTATTTAGAGGACCATACAGATTATGAAGTGAAGTTCATTGAGCTAAATCATAATGAGGTAAGTGAAATGGACTATTACTATAGATGCTATGATTTTATCAAGGAACTTGCGTCTGCTAAGGCTGTTATATGTCATGAACAGGTAGAAATGATCGGGCAGCTTAAGCTACGCGAGGGAAGTGAATATATTAACGTGTGGCATGGTCTACCACTTAAGAAGCTTCGTTATTCCTTGGCTGGCATGAAGGGTTATAAATCGATTGAGGGTTTTAAGGAATATCCTGAGAGCAATTATGACCTGGTGCCATTAGCCAGCGAGGAATGGAAGGGTGCTTTCGCGGAATTTATGAACCTTCCGAAAGATTCTAAAGCCCTTCAGCCTTTAGGTGTTCCGCGAACAGACGAATTTTTTGATAAGGAGAAAATCGAGAAGAGCCGTAAGAAGCTCTATAAGCGCATTCCTGCCGCTATAGGTAAGAAGATCATCCTGTATGCCCCTACATACAGAGGACTGGAACCACATCGCGAGGCCCCGGATGTGTTAGACGTAGCGAAGTTTGCTGAAGCCTTATCAGATGATTATATTCTGATCGTGAAATATCATCAGACATTAAATGAATGGCCTCAGCTCCCTGAAGAATATAAAGGGACTTTCGCGTATGACATGTCGAGAAAGTCCGGGATGGATATAAACGAGCTGATGTCTGTATCGGATATCTTGATTACTGATTACTCATCTTTGCTGTTTGATTTCGCTCTTTTCGATCGGCCGATACTGTTCTTCGCGTTTGATTATGAAGATTACGCGGATGAAAGAGGCTTTTACTACACGCTTGAGGACTTGGACTGCGGCCCTATTCTCAGGACGAATGACGAATTGGTCGATTGGATAGAACATATAGATGAGCGTTTCGATAAGGAGAAGATGCTGAGATTCCATGAGAAATTCATCGGCGCCTGTGATGGGCACTCCTGCGAGCGTTTGGTGGAGTACATAGATCAGATATAGAAGGAGCTTGTGTGAGTATCACTGAAAAGGAAAGAAGAATATCTGGATTCGACCTTCATCTGGTCAGCAAATATCGAAGCCAGTTGATGGGAATAGCCATTATCCAGATTATGTTTTTTCATTTTTTGATCGCGGTCCAATCTGGTTTTAAGTTCGGTTATTATGGAAATTCATACTGGATAATACATAAACTCGTTTCGTATTATATGAACATACTCCACAGTATCGGAGTAGAATGGTTCGTGTTCCTATCAGGCATGGGACTCTATTTTTCCGCGTCTAAGAATGAAGGAGAGGGTCTCCTATCTTTCTATAGGCGTCGATACAGAAGAATACTGATACCGTATCTGGTAACCGCGGTTGTTTTTTGGACTTTGAAAGATGTGATGGTTCTTCATGCCGGGTTTGCTCGATTTCTAATGGATGCCTCATTTTTAACCTTCTTTACAGAGGGCGTGAAGACTATATGGTATATAGCCTTGATGATTATGCTGTATTTCTTGTTTCCTTTGTTTTACAGGTTAACTTCCGGAAAAATCCGTGTGATTGGCTTCATAGCAGTTATGGCGATAACTATCCTGTTTCCGGTATGGGTATATAGCCTGAATCATGAACTATATTCCAACATTCAGATTGCGCTGACCA
The DNA here is from genome assembly GCA_029009055.1 of Eubacteriales bacterium. GTDB lineage: Bacteria > Bacillota > Clostridia > Peptostreptococcales > Anaerovoracaceae > Aminicella. Next base: position 43,886 of record JAQXJR010000036.1, read on the forward strand.
GGTTTCCAATTTTCGTTTTCGGAGTTTTTATGGGAAAGGAAATAAAGAATGGTGTAAGGATTCCATGGCTGCTGGTATTGGATATAATTGCCATCGGGTTTATAGCAGAATATCTCTTACTATTTGAATTCCGAGGCGTGAATTCATATGTAGCCAGGAATGTTGCGTCGATTTTCTCTGTATCCTTGCTTATAATACTGACCCTTCTTTGCCAACTGCTTGGTAAATGCAAATGGTTGATGAAGATTCTTAGCACAGCAGGAAAGTATTCCCTAGAGCTCTATATGGCTCATGTCACAGTCCGAAATTTCACCGGTACGCTGGGATTCGATCTGAGAGACCCGCGAATCATTTTTATTATGGTCGTGGCATCTCTGGTATGGGCTGCGGTCATCCACATAGCCGCGCAGGGAATCTACAGTTTGCTGGATAGGAAACGACCTAAAACGATTTGATTTATGTAACAGAAATGGCTGCTCAATCTGATCAGTATTGAGTCAGCCATTTTTCTATCGCAAATTTATCCCGAGCAGGTCCGCTTCCGGAAGTTATCAGAGCGGCTTAGCAGCGTCTTTAAGCCAGATGGCAGTTTCCTTCGGTACGAGTGGAGATACCATATCATAAACTTTCTGGTGGTATGAATTCAGCCAGTCGATTTCCTCGTCAGTCAGCATATCCTTAACTATTGCCTCCCTTTCGAAAGGTACCAGCGTGAGAGGTTCGAAAGCGTATACTCTGGATTCTCTATTGGACGAGCCCGCCCCCTTTAGGACTTTGCTCTTGGGAACGCCGTCATGCCCGGAAGTCGATTCTGAGTCGGTCTCATCAACACAGAGTATCTCATTCTCCAATCTGATCCCAAACTCATTCTCTATATATACGCCCGGCTCATCGGACGTTATCATGCCCGGAACCATCTCGCTGGCGGCGCGTGGTCCCTTAGTTATGAAATTAGGGCCTTCGTGCACACTTAGAATGTGGCCGACGCCATGGCCGGTCCCATGGTTGAAATCCAGACCGCGTTCGTTAAGCGGCTTGCGAGTGACTTCATCTATTTCTCGGCAGGTCGTGCCCGCGAGGAACCTCATTCTTTCCAGCGTTATATGTGATTTCAGGACCAGCGTATAATACTCCTTCATTTTATCAGTGAGAGGCCCTAAGGCTATGGTCCGGGTAATGTCAGTCGTGCCGTCCATATACTGACCGCCACTATCCACGAGTAGGAAGCCTTCCGGAGCCAGAGCCTTATCCGTTTCGGGTGTCGGCTCATAGTGGACTATGGCGCCGTTATCAGCGTAGGCAGATATAGTAGGGAAGCTCAGGTCGAAGCAGCCGTCCTTAGAAAACCTCAGGTCATCCAGGTGTTTCGCCGCCGAAAGCTCAGAGAGAGGCTTAGAGTGAATGCTTTGCTTCAGCCAATAAATGAACTCAGTGACCGCCGCGGCGTCCTTCAGGTGCGCGTTCCGGGTGCTGGCTATTTCGACGTCATTCTTCACTGCCTTCATCATCTCGACAGGGGTCGGCCGGTCTATGATGTCGCAAGTCAGGGCTATGCGGGATGTCATGGCATAATTCGTCTTCTTAAGATCGACCCAGACCCTGCTGCCATCAGGCAGGGCGTCTACGGTCATTTTCGCGTCGTTATAGTCACAGCAAAGCGTTCCTTCGGCTTTTAGCTCTGCTTTAATATCATCCGGCAGCGCGCCGTCAAGGGTGAAAAGGGTCAAGCTGTCTTTACCGACCAGTGTGTATGTGTAGAAAACAGGCGTGCAGTCTATGTCTGATGCCCTGAGGTTGAAGAGCCAGGCTGTTTCCATGAGGTCGGATAACAGCAGATAGTCAGCTGAGTATTTAGCCATCTCAGCCCTTACATCCGCAAGCTTCTCTGCTCTGGTCATGCCTGTGGACGACGCCGGAAGTTCGAATATCTCTGTCGCTTTAAGCTCAGGTCTTCCTTCCCAGCATTCGCCGGCAAGGTCCCTGTCCAGAACAGCTTTTCCGCCTTCTTTAGTTATGGAATTTTTCATGGCTGTACCGAGCGTAGAGCTTACTGTTCTTCCGTCCATGAACACGGTGAAGCATGCGCCGACCGCCTCCCGGATCCTCTCCCGCAGCAGCTCCATCAGCTTCGGCACCCCCGGCTCGCCCTGCTTCATCAGCGTTATGCCGGTGCCCCTGAGCTGAGTTCCTGCCTGCAGAAAATATCGGCCGTCGGTCCATAAATAGGCGTCCGCCTCCAGGACTAGCAGCGTTCCCGCTGAGCCATCGAATCCCGAGTAATGCTCTCTGAGCTTGAAATAGTCGTTAACGTACTCTGAATCGTGGAAATCCTCAGACGGGATGACCACAGCGTCCGCTCCGACTTCAGCCATGCCGGCCCTCAGTCGAGACAGCGCTTCGCGAGTCTTTTCGGCCCGATCCCCTTCGGGCTTTTTATTTTTTATCTCTGACATAAATACCTCCTGATATCGCAAAATCAAAATGCTCTAATGCTTTAATAATAAAATTTCCATTGTTAAGTCTCCGGCAGAAACACTGTCGCGGAATGCTGCCTCAACCGCAAGATCCCAGCATAGATCGTCATGAAATTAGTCTGGGCAGCGGCGCCGGAGCTTCTATTTATTCATTCCTGTCCTGATTCCCGGAAGGACATTAGCCGGAATCCTTTTGCAGAATATATAGGCGACCACGCCTATTCCTATGCCTGTGAACATTCCGGCCATGAGAAGTACCGGAAAATACAGGAACATGTTAAGGTTGGATACCATGAAAGCCGCTACTATGAGCTGGCCCAGATTATGGGCCGCGCCTCCGGCCATGCTGACTCCGATCATGGAGAACAGACCGGTCTTCTTCAGCAGGAACATTACTATGAGACTTATCATGCCGCCCGCGAAAGAGTAGAATAGGGCGTTAAGGCCGGTGAAGAGCAGGGCGGACAGGAATATCCTCAGTACATTCACGGTCAGAGCGTACTTAAAGTTCATGCCATATAAGGCCACTATTATGACTAGATTCGCCAGGCCCAGCTTCACTCCCGGTATGCCGAAATTGAAAGGCAGCAGGAATTCCACGTATGAGAGTATCATGGCGAGAGAAGCCAGCAGAGCTGAAAGCGCTATGTTATAGGCGTCTCTCTGGGTCTTGGAACGGCCGTAAGTCTTCTGATCACGAGAGTCCGTCATAGCCGTCATCACCCCCTGTAATAGTTATGGTCAGCCTGTGAGGCAGGCAGACTATCTGCTGTCCTGTCTTCTCTATCGTTCCGGTCCGGACACACACCTGGTTTCCGCAGTTGGCATATGTCATTTGAACGTGACCGTCCTTTATGGTAAACTCGTTAACGTAACCGTTTTTCTGACGAATGGTTACTTTTTTATCTTTATCGAGGCTGTAATTTCCGTAAACTTCGCCGTTCAGCCTTACTACAGCTGTTTTACCTTCGGAACTGGATAAGTATGTGAAGGAGAAGACAGATATGCCCAGCAGGATCAGGACGAAGAAGAGGACGAAATCGCCTTTTTTCAGTATTTTAAACATTTAAGTATTTTAGCAAATAATTAAGGTTGCGCTACACCCGGTGCCCACACGGGAAGCTCTCTAGAGGTACGGTTTAACATGAAAAAAACTATGAAAAAAATTATGCTGGCTTTTCTCGCCTGTCTTCTGATTATAACACAGACAGCGTGTGGTAAGAAAGCGGGACAGAGCGCGGAACCGGTGACGCTCCAGAGCTACTATTTCGATACGGTTTGCTCTATATCCATCTACGACATGGATGACATGAGTCAGAAGAACGCCGAGGCAGTCATCAGAAAGGCATTCAAGCAGTGCGCCCGCTATGAGGATCTTCTGTCTAAGACTAAGAAGGGGACGGATATATATAAGATAAACCACGCCGGCGGGAAACCCGTTAAAGTCGACCCGATAACGACTAAGATCATAAAGAAGGGCATCCATTACGGTGATATTTCCGATGGCGCTTTCGACATAACCATAGGTAAGGTCGCTGACCTGTGGAACTTCACGTCCGATGAGGAGAAGGACCATAAGATCCCATCGAGGGCGGCTCTCCGCGAAGCGCTGAAATACGTCGATTACAAGCAGATCAGCGTTAAGGGGAATACAGTACAGATGGGCACATCCAAGGGCGAGATCGACCTTGGCGGCATAGCTAAGGGCTATATCGGCGACATGCTTTATGACTATCTTAAGGAGCAAGGCGTAACATCGGCTATCATCTCTCTGGGCGGAAATATAGTCTGCGTGGGCGATAAGGCAGGCCAGCCCTTCAAGATCGGCATAGAGAAGCCTTTCACCCAAATGCAGGAGACCGTCGGCTACACGGAGATGTCCGATAAGACTGCCGTGACTTCCGGCATATACGAGCGCTACTTTAAGAAGAATGGTAAGATATATCACCACATCCTCAGCGTTAAGACAGGTATGCCTATAGATAATGACATCTGCGGCATCACGATCATCGGGGAAGCCGGACATTCAGTGGACTGCGACGCTCTCTCCACCATAAGTCTCATAGAGGGAACTGATAAGGCTCTTAAGATGATAGATAAGATGGATGGCTATGAAGCCCTCTCTATTAAGAGAAATGGTAAGTTAAGCCATACATCTGGCATGGATTTCACCGAGGAACAGGACTGATCTGGGCGTATGCATAACGCGCGAATTGGCAGAAACGAAAATCCGGATGAGGTCCACGGTTAAGGCAGAGCCTGAGCCGCTAATTGGACTTTGCTGCCAGATCGCGCCAGTCCGACATGACGGACACGAGAACGCTTTCCATCTTATCTTCCGGGATCTGATTATAATACAGGGTGAGGACCACAGTGTCCCCGCCTGAAAGTTCCTTCACCGGGATCATCTGAACTTTACGCTCAGCCGCTGACTTACATAGGAGGTCGGGGCTGAGTTTTGTTTTTATTTCAATAGTTATGTTTATGCCGGATTTTGTGTTCAGCGGCTTTATACGGCCGTCAGAGAATTTACGCAGGGTCTCGGCCGCTATGGCCAGTTTCTTCGCGTATAAAGTCCTTAATTTACGGATGTTCCTCGCGTAATCCCCGTTCTTCATGAAGAGGGCCAGGGTGAGCTGCTCCGTCTTAGAGCAGGTCTGGTCGTAGTCGTTCTTAAGTTCATCGAAGAGCTTCATCAGCTTATCCGGCAGGATCATGTAACTTATTCTGACCGCGGCGAAAAGCGTTGACGAGAAAGACCCCAGGTAAACGACGCTGCCCGATGTATCCAGGCTGTCCAGGGCAGGGACCGGGTTTCCGAAGTATCTCAGCTCGCTGTTATAGTCGTCCTCTATTATGACGGACCCGTTCTCCTTAGCCCACGAGAGCAGTCTGTACCTCCTGTCGACCGGCATGACGCTTCCCGTTGGGAACTGGTTGGACGGACTTACATATACCGCCGACCTTATGTTCGACGGCAGTTTCTCTATCTCTATGCCATCTTCCCTGACCGGTATTTTCGTGATAGGGAAGCCGAAATCGCTGAATATCTTCTGAAGAGGGGCATATCCCGGGTATTCCGTGCTCATGTGGTCTATGCCGATCTTCCTCAGCAGCAAAGACAGGTGCGACATAAGAGGCTGGGTGCCGGCTCCGATGACTACCTGGTCCGGTGTGCAGGAAACACCTCTGGACGTGTACACGTACCTGGCAATCTCGACCCTCAGCGCCATCTCTCCCTGCTTATCAGCCCCTGACAGCAAGGCTTCCGGGTAGTAGGAAATTATCTGCGACACGCATTTCTTCCACCTGGCGAAATTGAAGCTGCTGAGGTCGTGCATGTACTTATCTTCCTTATCGGTTAATAATTCTTCTTCAGCAAAGTCAGCCTGCAGCGCTGCCTCCCGGCTTTCCGCCTTCTCGGGCGCCGCTTTCGCCGGCTGCTTCCCGGAAGTTGGGGATAAGTCTGTCGAGATGATATTCTCAGCGTAATATCCTGACTGGGGTTTGCTGTATATATAACCTTCCACTAAGAGCTGGTCATAGGCCAGCTTGGATGTAGTCATGCTGATACCCAGTGTTTTCGATAAGTTCCTGAGTGATGGCAGCTTCTCGTCAGGGGCAATATCCCCAGAAACTATATGGGTTTTTAGGTAATTATACAACTGTATATACAATGGCTTCTCAGAACTGTGATCTAATTGCACTAAAATTGCTTTCATATCCTTATGGTTCTCCAAACTGTATATTTTAAAATAATCGAAATTGCGTATTTGCTAAAGTACATTATAGTTGTATTATAGTTTCAAAATCAAGGGAGTCAATAAGGCGTCACTAAAGTCAAGGTCGAATTTTCATAAGGGGTATCACGCCGGGACACGGATGGACGCTAAATAGCTCTCAGGGTATCGATAAAGGGGGAAGACATATGCAGAGGTATAATAGTAATAGTAATGTAGAGACGCTGGTACTGACAGCGCTCATGACAGCGCTGGTCCTGGTAGCGACCAGCTTCATAAAGGTTCCGACTTTCTTCACTAAGGGTTACGTTCATCTGGGAGATTCCATGGTGTTCCTGTCCGTCCTGCTCTTAGGACGCAGGAACGGAGCTCTGGCAGGGGGAGCGGGTTCCGCTCTCGCTGACGTGCTCGGCGGCTACTCATACTTCGCGCCTTGGACGCTCGTCATAAAGTTCCTGATGGCTTATTCCATGGGTCTTTTTATCGATCTGGCGGATTCCAGGAATCCTGAGCGCCGTAAGGGAGCATCTCTCTCAGCTTTCGATGTCATCGGCATGGTGATAGGCGGCGTCGTTATGGTAGTTGGTTACGCTGTAGCTGAGAGGATCATGTATGGAAACTGGGCCGCTCCGCTGGCAGAAGTGCCTTGGAACGCCGGTCAGTTCGCTGTCGGCATGGTGCTCGCTTCCGTGCTCGCAGCTGCTCTCGTTAAGACACCGGCGAGAAAGTACTTCGCGGCTCACGGCTATACAGCCAACAACTGATTATAAGGGGTAATTACATATAGGTTCTTTTCTTTGATCTTGGGTCCGCGTCTCGCGGGCCCTTTTTAAATGTGTTGAATTGCAAGGGGAGCAGCGCGCGCCATGATCTAACGGGAGCCGGAGGCAGGAAATTTTAGTTTAGCTTTGCTATATGTGGTAGAATTCAGGTATAAGACTAAAAAGGAGGCAGAAATAATGCAGGAAGAATTGAAGAAACTCGTAGATGACAGCGATAATATAGTATTTTTCGGCGGCGCCGGCGTTTCGACGGAAAGCGGCATACCGGATTTCCGCTCGGAGAATGGGCTCTATCACGCTAAGCAGACATACGGTTATCCGCCTGAGACCATGCTTTCGCACTCATTCTACGTTCAGCATAAGGAACTGTTTTTCAAATATTATAAGGAGAACCTCATAGCGAAAGGCGTTAAGCCGAACGACGCGCATAAGGCTCTGGCTAAGCTGGAGGAAATGGGGAAGCTTAAGGCCATAGTGACCCAGAACATAGACGGACTCCACCAAGCGGCGGGGAGTAAGGTCGTGTACGAGCTCCACGGGAGCACGCTGAGGAATTACTGCGAGAAATGCGGTAAATTCTACGATCTGGACTTCATTATGGATGAAAAGCACTGTAAAGACCTGGTTCCTCACTGTCCGGACTGCGGCGGTGTCATTAAGCCTGATGTGGTCCTCTACGAAGAGATGCTGGATGACGAGGTCGTATCGAAGGCCGTGGATGCTATCCGCCACGCTGACCTCATGATAATAGGCGGCACATCGCTGAACGTGTACCCAGCCGCGGGACTGATAAATTACTTCCGCGGGCGCAATCTGGTTCTGATAAACCGTTCGTCCACACCGTATGATGACAGGGCAGATCTGGTCATCCACGACTCTATCGGTAAAGTCCTGAAGATAGACGACTAGCAAATGCGGGTCAGGGCATTTGCTGGGGCAGCGGTCATTTTCCGCCTGCCGCCGGGCGCGCCATGCTCCCGTAACATACGCTAAATTCAATTAAGGAAAATATTTTATGAACATATTAGTAGTAAACGATGACGGCATAAGAGCCAAAGGCATACAGGCGCTGGCAGAAGCATTAACGGCTGTCGGTGATGTTTACGTCTGCGCCCCGGATAGCGAGAGGTCGGGAGCCAGCCAGTCCATAACCATGGATAGGGACATACAGATAGCGGACGCTGATTTCCCGGGAGTTGTGGCTGCTTTGGAAACTACGGGTACGCCTGCCGACTGTACGAAAGTAGGCATACAGATGTTCGGCGACAGGGGCGTGGAGTTCGACATGGTGTTCTCCGGCATAAACCTGGGCGCCAATATGGGTTACGATATACTATACTCCGGGACAGTCGGAGCCGCCAGGGAAGGCGCCATCAGCGGCATCAGGTCTGTAGCCGTATCAGTTCAGGGGCATAGAGCCAGCCATTTCGAATTCGCCGGTAAGTTGGCGGTGAGCGCGGCGGAATACTCCATGAGTAAGCTCGACCATAATACTTTGCTGAATATAAACGCGCCGGACCTGCCGGAGGAAGACGTGAAGGGTGTCAGGCTGGCGGAGCTGGGCGAGAGGTTTTTCCAGGATAGGTTCTTCATAAGAGAGAGTGGGGGATACAGGATGAATGGCGGCCCGCTTACCAGGGATGATCCGGAGCTCAGATACGACATTTCCTGTGTGAACGCGGGCTATGCTGCCGTGACACCTGTATCGCTGGATGGGACCCACTATAATGCCATGGAAACCATGCGTGAATGGGAAATATTCAGATAATAGATAGGATTTTGAAAAAAATATATAGATTTTAGCGATTTATGACGAAATCGGTCAAGAAATCCTGATTTATGTCACGAAATCCACGGAAAATCGTGCATAATCATGTATACGTGACTGAAATCGTGAAAGCTAGTAATTGCAACGGTTGCGGCGGACGAAAATGTTAAATATTTTTTTCACAAAGTATTGATTTTTCGTATTGCGTATAGTATTATTATGTCAAGAAATTAACAAGCCCAATTACAACAGGGGACGCGGGAAAACTGCAAATCATATATAAACCCGCGTTCACAGTTTGTTAATTCGTTTAATACTCTGATATTTATTAAGGAGGTTACTATGAAGGACGTTGTTATTGTAGGCGCTGCCAGAACTGCTATCGGTAAATTCGGTGGAACTCTGAAGGACGTACCGGCTAGAACACTCGGTGCTGTTTGCATTAAGGAAGCTATTAAGAGAGCCGGACTTAAGCCTGAGGACGTAGAAGAAGTTATCATGGGTAATGTACTCCAGGGCGGACTGGGTCAGAACGTTGCCAGACAGATGACACTGGATGCTGGACTTCCTATCACTACACCGGCTATGACTATTAATAAGGTTTGCGGATCCGGACTTAGAGCTATCGAGCTCGCTGCTCAGATCATTAAGGCTGGCGACGAGGATATCATCGTAGCAGGCGGAGCTGAGAACATGTCAGCAGCACCTTACGTACTTCCTAAGGCTCGTTGGGGACAGAGAATGTTCGACGGTAAGATGGTCGACATGATGGTTAACGATGGACTCTGGGACGTATTCAATAACTACCACATGGGTATGACAGCTGAGAACGTAGCTGAGCAGTGGGGTCTGACCAGAGAAGAACTCGATGAGTTCTCACTCGCTTCACAGCAGAAGGCTGAAGCAGCTATTAAGGCTGGTAAGTTTAAGGACGAGATCGTTCCTATCGAGATTCCTCAGAGGAAGGGTGATCCTATCGTATTCGATACAGATGAATTCCCAAGATTCGGAGCTTCTATGGAGGCTCTCGGAAAGCTGAAGCCGGCATTTAAGAGAGACGGCGGAGTCGTCACAGCCGGAAACGCTTCCGGAATCAACGATTCAGGAGCTGCTGTCGTAGTAATGTCTGCTGATAAGGCTAAGGAACTCGGACTGAAGCCGCTCTTTAAGATTGTTTCTTACGCATCTGCCGGTGTTGATCCTAAGATCATGGGTATCGGACCTGTTCCTGCTTCTAAGAAGGCCCTGGAGAAAGCTGGACTCACAATCGACGATATGGATCTGTATGAAGCTAACGAAGCATTCGCAGCTCAGTCTGTAGCAGTTGGTAAGGAGCTCGGACTCGACCCTGCTAAGCTGAATGTAAACGGCGGAGCTATCGCGCTTGGTCACCCAATCGGAGCATCCGGATGCAGAATCCTCATCACACTTATGTATGAGATGATGAAGAGACCTGAGACTCATAAGGGTCTGGCTACACTTTGCATCGGCGGCGGAATGGGAACAGCTGTCGTAGTTGAGAAGTGCGAGTAATTCTCGAATGCGGGGTCTATCGCTATCAGGAGTAGAGCCAGTGATTTCGGCGAAGCATGACTAATATCGATAGTAACCTAATTAATTAATTACGGAGAGGCATGTTTGCCCGTGTTAAAGCGGGCGGCATGCCTTTCTGGATTTTTTGGCTTTTATAGCAAAGAAAACACATTCTATCCTGCCGGATAAGATCAGCCGCGTTCTAAACTCGGTGATGCGGCGAGTTCGGAGAATTGAATATGTTCATGGTATTTGCTAAAATACGATTACTATGTATAAGATCATCATACCTGAAAAAGTGAATGCGATTCTCGAATGCCTTGAAGGAGAGGGTTTCCAGGCTTTCGTCGTTGGCGGGAGCGTCAGGGATTCTCTCATGGGAAGAAAACCAAACGACTGGGATATATGCACTTCCGCCAGACCGAAGCAGACGGAGCTCGCTCTCAGGGGCTGCTCGATAGTGAGGAAAATCGTCGAGACAGGCATAGAGCATGGAACTATCACGGCGGTCTGCGGCGGGGATAACTACGAGATAACCACGTTCAGGACGGATGGCAGCTATTCTGACGGCAGGCATCCGGATTCCGTAGAATTCAGGCAGGATGTGAAGGACGACCTGGCCAGGCGGGACTTCACCATAAACGCCATGGCATATTCCCGTGACAGAGGCCTTATAGACCCGTATGGCGGGGAGGCTGATCTGGAAGCGGGGATCATAAGATGCGTGGGTGAACCTGAGCTCAGGTTTTCGGAAGACGCTCTTAGGATAATGAGAGCGCTCAGATTCGCCGCTAAGCTTGGTTTCAGCATAGATGGGGAAACAGAGGAGGCTATGCGTGAACTCGCGCCGAGCGTTGAGAGAGTAGCTTCTGAGAGGGTCTCAGCAGAGCTTACCGGCCTTTTGCTTAGTGATCACGCTGGTGAGACTATAAGGAAATACCACAGGGTCATATACGAGGCTCTCGGACTTAGGATAGCGGATAAGAAATCCCTTTACGCTATGGATAAGGCCAGGAGGGAACTCCCGATAAGACTCAATATCCTGTTTCCGTACGATACTGAAAACTGCCTCAGAGCATTGAGGCTGAGCAACCGCGTAATATCGGATACACTGGCGGTAAAGAAGCTTGCTTCCATGAAGGCTCCGGTGACGAAATCAGACGTTCTCCATCTGATGCACGCCGCCGCGGAGATGACTAATAAAAACAGAGCCGGAGCTATGGCTGAGAGGTCTTTAGCTCTAAGGGAGGCTTACGGTGAGCGTTTCCAGACCCAGATCCAGCTTATCAGGGAATGTGCCCTTAACGAGTGTTATTCTGTGGAGATGCTGGCTGTGAGCGGTAAAGACCTCATAGAAGCCGGCATAAGCCCGGGTAAGCTCGTAGGCATCATCCTGAATTCTCTCCTGGATCTGGTCATGGATGGGAAGCTTTCCAACGTTCGTAAAGATCTGATGAATTTCGTCTTCGAGAACATTCTCATGATATATGGCGACTGACTCATATTGCTTGTGAATTTTCAAACATATTTCGTATATGATAAAAATATATTTTTTAAAATAGCGAGAAAATTTTAGTTTCCTGCTCTCGGAAGGCTTGGCTGAGGACCCTGCCTATAATAATGTGGAAAGCTTGAAAGATAACCAATTGGTGATAATAAGCGAAGAAGAGAATAAAGCTAATGAATCGACAGCGGATATGTTTATGTGATATCTGCCTGATAAATAATAAAATGGGGCGCCTCAGATGAGACACCCCATTTTTTATTGCGATAAATTATCTTACAACGGTCATCAATCGAGTTTTTAATTAGAAGCAGTTCCTGAGAACGTCCGGGTCAGGCTCGCGCTTAGTCAGCTTGCTTACGACGAAGTAAGCTATGCCGCTGAATATGAGCGCGATCACGATCTCGTGAATATGGAAAGGCGCTATCTTATTCAGGTTGAAGAATATGAATGTAGCGACGCCGACGATCGTAGCTGCCAGGCTTCCGTACTTATTACCGTACTTCCAGTACAGGCCGCCGACGAGAGGCCAGAAGAACGTGGATTCCAGGCCGCCCATGGCGAACAGGTTTATCCATACGAGTATCGAAGGCGGTTTATAAGCCAGGATCATTACTATGAGGCCGATAGCCAGAGTGAGGAGCGTGCTGGCTGTGGAGACCTTCTTTGCCATCTTCTTATCTTCAGCTGTCTCCAGGTGGTTGTTCTCCTCGTCGGATACAGCCTTCTTATCCTTTGCTATATAAGTAAGGTAGAGATCCTTTATTATAGTAGCGGAAGCCAGGATAAGCAGGGAGTCAACCGTGGACATGATAGCCGCGAGCGGAGCAGCGAGGAAGAGTCCGCCGATCCCTGCCGGCATGATGTTCATCACGATGTATGGGATGACAGCGTCTGTGCTCGCCAGACCCTTCTTAGGAAGGAGAGGGAGCGTGAATGCGCCAGCGAAGTGCATGCCCGCCATGAGGATGCCGACAACTACTGTTCCGTAGATCATAGCCTTATGCAGGGATTTAGTGTCCTTAAATCCCATGCCTCTTACGGCTGTTTGAGGAAGTCCCAGCAGACCCAGGCCGACCAACACCCAGAATGAGATCAGGTAGCCGGGAGCTAATGTAGCGACTCCCTTAGGAGCGTACTGGCCTAAGCCGAGGAATCTCCAGCCAGGGTTCGTAGCGTCCAGAGTCGTGATCATGTGGCTCATGCCGCCGCCGGCCTTAAAGACGAAGAATATCATCAGGAAAGTGCCGAGGGTCATGATGATTCCCTGGACAGTATCTGTGATAACTACGGCAGTGAAGCCTCCGAATGATGTGTAGATGATGACTACAGCGCCGAAGAGTAAGAGCCCCGCCCAATACGGAAGGCCGGTAACTGTCTGAAGAAGTGTGGCTCCGCCGACGAACTGGGCTATCATCTGTGTGATGAAAAAGACTACCAGGGCCAGGCTGCAGAGTATGGTCACCGCAGGCGATTTATATCTGGCGTTAAGGTAATCGGAAATGGTAACGGCGTTTATCCTTCTGGATATGATACCGAACTTCTTACCGATGACGCCGAGTGTCAGGAAACCTGTTCCGATCTGGATGACAGCGACCCATGACTGGGTGAGTCCCCAGGAAGCGGCCAGGCCAGGCCCTCCCAGGAATGAGCTCGCTGAAGTATATGTAGCGATAAGTGTCATGGCGAGGACGAGTCCGCCCATGGATCTGCCGCCGGCGAAGTAGTTCACGAGGAAGCCAGCCTTAGAATTAGCCTTAGCTTCAGCGCGGCTTGCCAGGATACCGATAACGACATTGAATACCATGTAGATGAGCAGGATGGCCAGGATGATGATCTGTTTACTGTTCATTTGCCTCAGCCTCCTTCTCTTCGCTGGAAGCAGCGGCTCTATCACCCTTTGCTTCGAACTCAGCGATTATTCTAGCTGTTTCAGCCTTCTCCTCAGGAAGATCCTCCAGATCGAAATCTACGAAAACCTTCTTAAGAAGAAAGATGACGCCGACTACTCCGAGGACGAACAGCCCCGGCACACTGAGGATCCACCAGAGAGGAAGCCCCCACAGCGTGATGTCCGTATGGCCGGATAAGCCGTAGCCGAACCCTACATGCCAGACAGCGCAGAGCACGAAGAGACCGAACGTCCACTTCGCTTCTTTCTTTATCTGGCGGTCTTTCTCTTCTCGAGTCATTTTTTGCATTATTAACCTCCGATGATCTTATGTTATTTAGTGGTTCTGATCCAGGAGCAAATCCGCTCTGCCGCGCTTCCCTCCGGGCCATAAGAAGTTATTTCTTTGCTCGGCTATGAGGATACGTCAGCCTGCCGCCCATGGTTCAGACAACGAAAAAATCCGGCAGCCATAGGCATGCCGGATGGATAGTTCACCGAAATATAACAGGCGCAGATAGATACCGCTTCCGCCTCCGATCCGCATCCCGCTCTCTCCGTAAGATACAGGTGCCTCTCTCTGGAAGTCCATCGTCTGCTTCATACTATTACTTCATGGTATAGTTTCCTTCGGAATACTGTCCATCTTCCGATACTATAACATCAGGCAAGGAATTTGTAAACGGAAAGGTAAAAGTGTGTCAAAAATCGGGGCTATATTTTTAATTTAAGTGTTCTTAAAATGGCGAATTCATTGTATACTAAAAAACTGTGGTAATTGTTTATCAGTCAGCTTCACGTGGTATAAATGCAATATGTGAAGTTTTTTATAATATGGAGGATGAAATGGCAGAAGAATTGCTGAAGGTCGATGACCTGGCTGTAAGTGTCGAAGATAAGGAGATCCTTCACGGAATCGATCTGAGCATCGGTAAGGGTGAAGTGCACGTCATCATGGGACCTAACGGAGCTGGTAAATCCACTCTGGGATCGGCTATCATGGGTGACCCGAGATATAAAGTTACAGGAGGAAGCGTAACATTTAAGGGGCAGGATATAACTGGCGAGTCTACAGATAAGATCGCTAAGTCAGGCCTGTTCATTTCTTTCCAGAACCCTGTGGAAGTTCCGGGCATAACTCTGAGGAATTTTATTAAGACAGCGGTAGAGACTAAGACAGGCGAGCACCTGAGACTTTGGGATTTTAAGAAAGAGATGGAGAAGACCATGGACATCCTGGACATGGATCACAGCTACTCGGGAAGAGACCTTAATGTGGGATTCTCCGGCGGAGAGAAGAAGAAGGCCGAGATCCTGCAGCTTCTGATGCTGAAGCCTGACCTGGCTATCCTGGATGAGACAGACTCCGGACTGGACGTAGACGCTGTAAGGACTGTGTCTAAGGGAATCGAAGAATACAGAAACAGAGTCGGCGGAGCCCTTATGATCATAACTCACAGCACCAGGATCCTGGAATCTCTGGACATAGATAAGACACACGTACTCGTTAACGGTAAGATCGTCGCTGAGGGAGACGCTTCCATGGTAGACGACATTAACGAGAATGGTTTCGAGAAATACTTATAAGGAAGAACGGACATATGAAAGAGAAAACTCAGGTAGCGGATATAGATACCAGTATGTACGACTTCCGTTACGATGAAAAGGGCTACTATAAGGTAGACGAGGGTCTGACTCCTGAGATCGTGGAACAGATCTCTAAGGAGAAGGGTGATCCTGAGTGGATGCTCGATTTCAGGCTTAAGTCTCTGGAAACGTACAGAAACATGCCTTTCCCTGATTGGGGCCCTTCTATAGAAGGCCTTAACATGGATAACATCGTGACATACGTTAAGCCTAACACTAAGATGCAGGCTGACTGGAAGGACGTACCTGAAGACATTAAGGATACATTCGAGAAGCTCGGAATTCCTCAGGCTGAGAGGGATTCTCTGGCAGGCGTGGGCGCTCAGTACGACTCCGAGCTCGTTTACCATAGCGTTAAGAAGGAAGTAGCTGAGCAGGGAGTAATATACTCAGATCTGGAAAGCGCTATGCACGGCGAGTACGCTGACATGATTAAGGAACACTTCATGAAGCTCGTTCCTCCTACTGATCATAAATTCGCGGCTCTGCACGGAGCTGTATGGTCCGGCGGATCGTTCGTGTATGTACCGCCTGGGGTCAAGGTAGAGATACCTCTCCAGTCTTACTTCCGCCTGAACGCTCCGGGAGCCGGCCAGTTCGAGCATACGCTGATTATAGTTGATGAGGGCGCTGACCTTCATTTCATAGAGGGATGCTCAGCTCCTAAATATAACATAGCTAACCTGCACGCGGGCTGTGTAGAGTTGTTCGTTGGAAAGAACGCTAAGCTCAGATACTCTACCATAGAGAACTGGTCTAAGAACATGTATAACCTGAACACTAAGAGGGCCATAGCTTCCGAAGGCGCTAAGGTGGAGTGGGTATCAGGATCATTCGGTTCGCATACTTCATACCTGTATCCTATGACCATCCTGAACGGGGAAGGCGCCAGCGTGGATTTCACCAGCGTAACGTTCGCCGGTAAGGGTCAGGATCTGGACACAGGTCAGAAGGTAGTACATAACGCGCCTAATACGTCTTCATACGTGAATACGCGTTCCATTTCTAAGGACGGCGGCATCAGCACGTTCAGAAGTTCTGTAGTCATAAATCCGCAGGCTAAGAAGAGTAAGTCTTACGTTTCCTGCCAGTCCTTGATGCTGGACGACATCTCCAGGTCAGATACTATTCCGGCTATAGACATTAAGACTGATGACGCGGATGTAGGTCACGAAGCTAAGATAGGCCGTATAAGCGACGATGTCGTATTCTACCTCATGTCGAGAGGCATGTCGGAGGCGGACGCCAGAGCGCTCATAGTAAGCGGCTTTGCTGATAACGTAGGTAAGGAACTTCCTCTCGAATACGCTGTTGAGATGAATAACCTCATCAGGCTCGAGATGAAGGGCAGTCTGTAAGGAGGGCGGCTAATGATGAACACAGAAAATTCCGTTAAGGACGGAAATATCATGAAAATCAGCCAGCTTCCTTCCAGGACCTGGTACTGGCTGGGTATGAATTACGCTAAGGTGCCGGAGGACAGCTTCAGGCTGACTAAAGAAGGTAAGATAGGTCTGGAGATACCTGAGGATGTTGATTATCAGGCCGCAAAGCCAGATGGCGCAGGGCTCTCCGGAGTTAAGACCGGTGTCGGTGAAGACCTGACCAGGCTGGTCGAGGCTGCAGGAGTTCCTGTCCATAAGATATCTCTGGCTGAAGGCGTAAAGCAGGACACACCTGTAAGAATAAATATTGGATATGAGGATGGCGCTGAAGACGCTAATGTGGTAGAGATTGAGGCAGCTGAAAACAGCAGTGTCTACGTATCCATGTCTATCCACTCAGCACCGGAGTCGTCAGGGCATGCCGCCGTTCAGATCAGGTATGACGCTAAGGAGAACGCGAAGATCACATTAGTGCAGATCCTGAGAAACGGCGATGACATGAGCGTCATGGATGATATAGGAGGAAATCTGGCCGATGGAGCCGACTTTCACCTCATTCAGGTCGTCCTCTCCGGACGCCAGACTTTCCTCGGACATTACGCCGGACTGAGCGGTAAGGGAAGCAGCATGGAGACTGACCTCGGCTATCAGGTTAAGGACAGCGATATGCTGGATATAAATTACATAGCTGACCACACAGGAAGGAAGACGAACTGCACCATAAACGCGGACGGTGTCTTAAGCGGCAGCGCTCATAAGCTTTTTAGAGGAACTATAGACTTTAAGAAGGGCTGCGCCGGAGCTAAGGGCTTCGAGCAGGAGAACGTGCTGCTCCTGGATGAGACAGTTGAGAATAAGACCATACCTGTCATACTTTGCGCGGAAGAGGATGTAGAGGGAGACCACGGCGCCAGCATTGGTAAGCTGGACGATGAGACCATGTTCTACTTAGGTTCCAGAGGCATCCCTGAGGATGAGATATATAAGATGATGGCCAGAGCCCGCATAGAGGCTGTTTCAGCGAAGATAGAAGATGAGGCTTTGCGTGATGACGTGAGAGCATATCTGGACGGGCAGGAAGGAAATAGTTATGAACAGTGAAGATAAGGAAATACTTAAGGAATTCCCTGTCCTCGCCGATGGAAGATATACATATATAGATAACGCGGCTACTACTCAGAAGCCTCAATCTGTCATAGATAGGGCGGCTGAGTATTACGAGCGTGATAACGCTAATCCGTTCAGGGGGCTTTATGAACTGTCGGAGAGGGCGACCAGGGATTACGAGGACGCGAGGACGGCGGTCGCGGAGTTCATAAACGCTCCGGATTCGTCGAACATAGTCTTCACCAGGAACGCTTCAGAGTCACTGAATCTGGTGGCTTACAGCTACGCTCTAAGTAATGTTGGCGAGGGAGACGAGATCATCTGCAGCATAGTGGAGCACCACAGCAACATGCTGCCTTGGCAGTTCGTCGCTAAGCAGAAAAAGGCCAAGCTCATATACTTCGAATGCGACCAGAACGGCGCTTTCGATATGGATAAGTTGGAATCTCTTTGCTCTGATAAGACGAAGATCATAGCTATGACTCAGGTATCTAATGTCCTGGGAACGACTAACGACGTTAAGAAGGCAGCTGAGATCGCTCACAGACACGGTGCGGTCATGGTAGCTGACGGAGCCCAGAGCGTTCCTCACATGCCGGTGGACGTTCAGGATCTGGATGTGGATTTTCTCGCTTTCTCAGGCCATAAGATCTATTCACCTATGGGAATCGGAGTCCTCTACGCTAAGAAAGAACTGCTGGAGGACATGCCTCCGTTCCTGTACGGCGGCGAGATGATAGACTACGTTACACTCGACGGAGCTAAGTGGGCGGAAGTTCCTCATAAGTTCGAGGCAGGAACCGTTAACGTAGGCGGAGCCGTAGGACTTCACGAGGCCATAAAGTTCGTGAATAAATACGGATGGGACCTGATAGAGAGCCGCGAGAGGCATCTTACGACCATGGCCATGGAAGGTATGAAGGATATACCTCATGTGCGCATTTTTGGGTCTGAAGATCCGCTCATGCATAACGGCATAGTCACATTCCAGATAGATGGGGTGCATCCGCATGATGTGTCCGCCATATTCGATTCAGAGGATATATGCGTCCGCGCCGGCCATCACTGCGCTCAGCCGCTCCATAAGTTCCTCTGCGTCATGTCCACGACCCGCGCCAGCTTCGCGTTCTATAACAATGAGGATGATGTGCGTAAGTTCCTGGACTGCCTGGCGTCTATCCGCGGTAAGATGGGATATAAGGACTGAGGTAAATCATGAATAATACTTTTTATAATGAGATCTTAACAGAGCATAACATCAACCCTTTCCATAAGCATGAAATCGAGAATCCAAACTTCAAGCTGGAGGGCATAAACCCTTCATGCGGCGATGATATAGTTCTCGAGCTTAAGGTTGGCGATGACGGTAAAATAGAAGACGGTTCTTATGTAGGCGATGGATGCGCTATTTCCCAGGCTTCAGCCGACATGATGCTGGACCTGGTCATTGGTAAGACTAAGGAAGAGGCTCTGAGACTCACGGACATTTTCCTCCGCATGATAAAGGGGAATGTTACAGAAGAGGAGAAGGATGAGCTGGAAGAAGCGGGTATCCTCGAGGATATCTCACACATGCCGGCTAGAGTAAAGTGCGCTGTTCTGGGCTGGCACACTCTGCAGACCGTGCTGGAAGACGGCGAGGGAGCTGTGGAAGGTAAGACAGTTTCTACAGAGAACGAATAAAGATTGTGCCTTATGAAACCGCGCGATTTGAATATGGTCACGTATTTTTTTAAGCGTAGGCAACGACTTAGCGATATTATTCGGCTGATAAGTAATTCATTGCGAGGGCTATCTGAGTGCATAATATTCATTAGAAGAGCAAAGACTTACTGATTTTCTGCTGAAGCAGAACTCGGTAAGTCTTTTTGCTTGCCCCTAGCCCCGCGATTGACAAGCCGAAGGCGCTTTGTCAGAAGGGCGCAGCTTGAAAACCGGCATCCTCAGGACTTAGTATGTTCAAACATTAAAGAAATGGCTCATGATTAGAGGTACGGCTATTCCGCAGGTGATGCCGACGGCGCAGCCGGCTATGATCTCCGGCAGGGTATGGCCCATGGATTCCTGCATAGGCTTATCGTAGAGAGGATCTTTACCTTCCCGGATCTGCTGTTCTCTCAGTTTATTCAGAGCTGCTGCCTGCCTTCCGGTCTCATACCGAACTCCCATGGCGTCATAAATAACTATGATGGCCAGGAATAGGGCGACGGTGAAAGCCGGGCTGTCAGGGCCGGCTACGATAAGTGTCGATGTAGCCAGGCTCGTGACAGTGGCTGAATGAGCGCTCGGCATGCCGCCTCCGCCAGTGAGTCTGTCCGGCGTAAATTTCCCCGTGAATATGAGAAGTAGATTCTTAGTGCACTGAGCGATGAAGAAGCCGACCGCCGTAGAAATCAGCACTTTATTCGATAATAAATCCAGTAAAAATTCCATAAATTTCACCAATTGCAGCGAAAAAAGCGATGAATACCATAAAAGGCAAAGCGCAAGCGAATATAGGCGTGAGCGCTTTGCCATATAAAAATCAATCGAAGTCTGCCAGTTCCTCCAGCCTGGCCCTGGTGTCATCGTCCAGACCCATCCTGTCAGCTATGAGTTGGAACCTCTCTTCCTCCAGGACGAAGCCGGGATCTATGCAGAGGTTAGTAAATTCCTCCTTATTAATCCCGGTGCGGGCGAACGTTATGCCGCCTTCCGCTATCAGTCGGTCGTAGACCTTCAGGAATTCATTCGCGAATGTAGTTTCCATATCTTATTCCTTAAATTATTGTTCGAAAAGCCAGGATCCGCCAGGATCAATATCCCCGGACGCCGTTATACTGGTCGGCTATAGCCTGGTCTATATCACGCTTCTCAGGGGTTTCCATCAGATAGTCTCTCAGCTCCTGTATGCCTTCGCCTGTCCTATTATTCACCTTAAATATGCGCTCGCAGCCGGCTTCCTTCAGCCACTGGGTGACCATAGGCACGTTCGCCGTAGGAGCGTCTATCTTCGTGATGATGCCGATCATAGGCCTGGTCGTGAAACCGATCTCGCCCGGGCAGAACACGTTGAATGGCTCGTTGGCGGCGCACAGGACCCCGATGACGTCCGAGTCGAACGAGAAGCTGCAGAGGGCGAATGAAATGCCCTTAGATTCTATGTACTCGCCCGGTGTGTCTATGGTGATATCCCATGTTTTAGTGTACTGTGTCTTTTCGTAATGGAGAGTCTCTCCCTTCAGGGCCTGAGTCAGTGACGTTTTTCCGGCTTCACTTCTGCCATAAAGAAAAAGTTTCCGCATAAAGCAACTCCTGTAAAGAATTTAATAAAGGCGTGACCTATTATTAATTCATATAATATCCTATTTTCGCGTCTTTTACAAATCGCGGCTCATGTGAAGACCGGCCTATTTCTCGTCAGGCTTATATATTACATCGTAGATGTCCGACCTTCTAGCTGACAGCAAAGGCAGCTGCCGGCGCATCTTGTCGTCGACGGTCAGGTCTATCTCAGTCATCTGTTCTGAAGGTCCCTCATCAGCCTCTGTCAGGACTCTGCCCCAAGGGTCAGTGATCAGAGAATGTCCCCATGTCTTATATTTCCTCTCCGGGTCGAAAGCGCAGGATGTTCCGATGTAGAAGCACTGGTTATCTACGGCTCTCGCCCTGAACAGCATCTGCCAGTGGACCGGTCCTGACGTCATGTTGAAGTTGGCAGGCGCTATTATGAACCTGGCTCCCTTAAGGACCATGAGCCTGGCCAGCTCAGGGAACCTTATGTCGAAGCAGATGCAGATCCCGGCTTTACCGAACTCTGTGTCGAAGACCACGACTTCGTTTCCGGCCGTAAGCGCGTCGGACTCGCGGTAATACTGGCCGTTCTTTATTTGGATGTCGAACATGTGCATCTTACGGTATTTCGCGATCTGCTGCCCGTCGCGGTCGAAGACATAAGCCGTATTGTAGATGTTTCCGGACTCGTCTGTCTCAGGCACGGTGCCCGGAGAGAGATATACATGGTTCTTCTTTGCTGTATCTGACAGGAACTGCCATGTTTCGCCCCTGTCTGGCTCAGCATACTTAGCGAAAAGCTCTGTTATGTAAGGGCAGCAGAACATCTCGCCGAACGTGACTAAGTCCGCGCCATCTGCCGCCGCTTTCTCGACGGCCTCAGCCATCTGGTCCAGGTTCTTCTTCTTATCGTCGTAAACTAGACTCTGTATCTGTGCTATTTTCATACTAACTAAACTCCTTTCCCATTTTAGATAATATGATTTTACCATAAACAGCAAAGCCTGAAACCGGTCTCCAGCTTCCAGCCCGCGAAAAATTTAACCGTTCAAAAGGGTGACTAAACCTGCCGCCCGCGTTATAATAACCGGGTGAGCCGGTAATAAGCTCATAATATTAAGATTTTCGAGGATGTTATCATGGTGAATATGCAGATAAAGAATTTCTATAAGGACGCCGAGGAGCTTTTCCACGAGTACGCTAAGGCTATGGATTTCGCGGCTAAGGGCGTGCTGGAGGTGCCGGATCTGAACCCTAAGAGAGAGCTGTTCGTTCTGACGGTGCTTCAGGATAACCAGATAAAAGCCCGCTGCGGTGGAGACCCGAACGTTTACTACTATAATATCTGCCGCTTCTGCCTGACTGCCGGCATGGAGTACGCTGTCCAGTGGCACGTGAAGCCGGAAGGATTTAAGGAAGAGGGTTACGATAAGATCCTCTACGATAACGTGGTCCAGAGGACGTCCGGCGACATAGTGGATAAGGTCTGCCATTCCTCTGAGCAGTGGAAGAAGTTCCAGATGGGTCTGTTCGGTGTTTGGTGCAGGCTCATGGATAAGGAGATGCAGAAGGAAGACACAGATGACAGGATCATAAATTCTTTCTTCGCTGTATTCCAGCTTGGCGAGTCCATAGCTCTCGATAAGTGGGGCTACTGATCTGCCGCAAAGCCATTCCTTTAACTTCTCGCCCCCGCGTCAGGATAATACGCGGGCAAGGCAATAAAAAATGCCATAGGCATCAGAAGTCCATGGCATAGAATTTCTTATAAATCGCGATTTCTTCCGGGGTGTCCAGGCTGGATCTGAATATGATCCTGCCGGGCACTCCGATTTTTTCTGTGTCCGAGCACGGGGCCTTTAACAGGTGCTCCCGTTCCAATACGCGCTTTAGCTCCCTCGCCGTACCTTCGGCGGAATCATAGAGGACAGCGTCTCCCATTATTTCTCTTATCTGCTTTCTAACGAAAGGATAGTGAGTGCAGCCCAGGACCACGCTGGTCGCTTTACCTGAGTAGGGTCTGAGCAGGCCTTCGAGCACGCCCTTCACTTCTTCGGAACCCGGTTCTCCGTGCTCTATGGCTGAAGCTAAGCCCGGGCAGGGGAGGGATACGCATGTGGCTGTGTCGGAATATGAAGCCAGAAGTTTCTGATATTTCTCCAGGCTGAGGGTAACGGGCGTAGCCATGACGAGCACGGTCCCGTCTTTATCGTTAAGAGCCGCCGGTTTCAAGGCCGGCTCTACTCCTATTATAGGCAGGTCATACTTAGCTCTGAGATAGGAAGCTGAGGCGCTGGTAGCTGTGTTGCAGGCTATGACGATGGCTTTCACGCCGTCATTTATCATGCCGCTCACTATGTTTTCGGAAAGCTCTCTTACCTGTGCCTTAGTTTTCTCACCATAAGGGGCGTTAGCCGAATCGCCGTAGTATATGAAGTCTTCGTTTGGTAGGAGGTCTGTGAGTGATCTTAGAATGCTTATGCCGCCGAGACCTGAATCGAATACGCCTATATATCCTTCGTATTTTCTCTTATCAGCCGCCTTAGTTTCCATCTGCTATGATCCTCCTGCTTTCCGCCGTTTCGTATAGGACAGAAATTATCTTTTTTATTATAGTCTATTATTTCGGCGGATTAAAGGGTCGAAAAAACGGTATTAGTGGCTTCTCGAGAGACTGTGGCATTGATAGGAGGGCCCGGGCATGGTTTACATTTCATGTCTAAAAATGTATAATGAAAATGGTAATTTATAGAAATTTACCAACAAAACAGGTGCAGTATAGACTTTTTCTTCAATAAAGGAAGAGTTTTTTATAAAAACCGGAAAGGAACGCTATGGAAAACATAGAACTGGAAACGAACGCTTTAGAGTATTCGTTCGGCCAGAAGCAAGCTGTAGATAAGGTCTCCGTTCATGTTAAGAAGGCGGGAATCTACGTTCTGGCAGGTAAGAGCGGGTCTGGGAAGACGACGTTCTTAGAACTATTAGCTAATCAGAGGACGCCGTCCGGCGGCGAGATCCTGATCGATGGTAAGAAACAGAAGGAGGGCAGTCATAAGCCTATCGGATATCTGAGCGAGAATCCGTCTTTCGAGGCTGATAGGACGCTTAGGCAGAATTTGAAGCTTAAGGAGAGCCTGACACCGGGAGCGAAGGGAACTTCAGAAGAAGTAATGGCTTTGCTAAAGTTGGAAAATTACGCTGACAGGAAGGTGAGGACGCTTTCTACAGGAGTTAAGAAGATGGCGGCATTAGCCATGGCCCTCATAGGCTGGCCTCAGCTGGTGCTGTTAGATGACCCTTGCTCATTTCTAGGTTTCGGCGAGA
Organism: Eubacteriales bacterium; assembly: GCA_029009055.1. GTDB lineage: Bacteria > Bacillota > Clostridia > Peptostreptococcales > Anaerovoracaceae > Aminicella. The sequence goes on from JAQXJR010000036.1 coordinate 68,317, forward strand.
AGCGTGAACTCACAGACATACTGAGAAAGCTCGCTGAGGAGAAAGGGATAACATTTATCGTATCCTGCAGGCGTATAGATCCTGTGGTGGAAGCCGCGGATCAGCTTGGATTCTTAGTAAACGGCAGGCTGGTAAGGGAGATGACCAGGGAAGAGTTCGATAAGGAATCCCTGACAGACGCCAGAATCAGGGTGAATTCTGCCGACGCGGCTAAGAAAGTCCTGCAGAGATTCTCGGTTTCTGAGGAAGATGGGGGCTGGCTCTCTGTCGCCAGTGGCAGCTTGGATGTATCGGCTCTTAATGAAGCTCTCATGGGTTCAGGCGTAGAAGTATTAGAAATAAGAAGGGGCAGGATGAGCCGGGATGAGCTCTTCGAGGCCCTTATGGAAGGAGGGCGCTATGCTTAGGATACTGGGACATGAATTCAAGCATTTCCTCAGAGGAGGGAGGTGGCTGTTCCTCCTCCTGCCGATAATAAGCGCCGCTTTCTTCATATGGCTGGGCGGTCAGGGCGTATTGAGCTCAGTTACAGCTGACCAGGCCGTGACATCGGCTAACACATATTGCCTCGCGGCTGTAGCTGTCTCACTTTACGTCATAGCTTCATTCGATGAGGATGAGAAGTCAGGAATAGCGTCATTAGCGGCTTCGGCGGGAAGCAGGAGTGGGTATTTCTCAGGTAAGGTCGTATTCTCATATATTTTGGCTGTAGTCACAGAAGCGCTGACTATATTGGCGGGTCTAGGCATGTATAGGTATATGGGTTTCAACATCGTGGGGACGGACCCGGAGAATGTTCTGGCTGTCGCCTGTGTATACGCGGCTGCCGCGGCTCTCATGGCCACAGTTACAGCTTTCGTCATGATCGTAGGGAAGAGGGCGTCATACGGATTTTACGCTATCGCGATCATGTACTTCGTTCCGGCTTGCGCGCTTAAGTTTATAAACGGGATCCCGGGCTTGGACTCGTTTAAGAATGGGCTGACGGAGTTCATTATGAATACCTCTACTCGGGACCTCTTCATCGTATCCGGCGCGGAGGCGGCATGCGCTCTGGCTTTGCTGATAATTTTCACCCTGATAAACAGGAAGAAATCTGTCTAGAGTGAGGGGGAATATAAATGGCGGGAAATATAATCCAATTTAAGGAAGTTACGAAGAAATACGGCGAACTCACCGCCCTGGATAACGTGTCTATACATGTGAACGAAGGCGCGATATACGGGATAATAGGAGGTTCGGGTTCGGGCAGATCTACTGCTCTGAAGCTCATAGCCAATATGACTGACCAGACTTCGGGCCAGATCCTCATTAAAGGAGAGTTCAGTAAGAAGATAAACCACATCCCGGTCGGCTGCCTGGTGGAGGAGCCGGATCTCGACGGGACGTTGAGCGTCTGGGATAACATGATGGCTAAGTGCCTGCTGACGGGCGCTAAGAGAGCAAAGAAACAGACGAAGGAGATCCTAGATCTTTTAGGATTATCGGAGATAAAAGATAAGAGAGCGCAAGCTCTGTGCTTTGCTGAGAGAAGAAAATTAGGAATAGCCATGGCAGTAGTCGGCTGGCCGGGCATAGTTCTTCTGGACGAGCCGGTGGAAGGCTTGGACGAGGAAGACATAGAGAGATTCATAGCTATGATCATGAAGCTGAGGGACGAGAAGAAGATGACGTTCATCATCACGGGAAACTTCTCTGATCACCTGGAGAGGGTAGGAACGGATTTCGCTGTCTTGACTGAGGGAAAGCTGCTTAAGGAAGTGAGCGCCGTTCAGCTCAGGAACCTGACCAGGAAGAGGATAAAGTTCGTTTCGCAGGATTTGGAAGGGGCTCGCGAGGCGCTGATGAGGTTCAGGCCGCGTCAGGAAGAAGGAGCCCTGTATTTCAATTATGTTAACGATACGGATATGCTGGAGATAGAGAGGGCAGTCAGAGAGGCAGGTATACAGGTGACAGAGCTCTCACTCGTTTCCGGGACGGCTGAGGAGATATTCGACAGACTGGTGAATGGAGGAAGCGATGATTAAGAAGATTAGAATGCAATTCCTGAAGATGTCATACAGTCTGACGCTGATCGTGACACTCGTTCTTTATTTGCTGGCGGGCCACCTGGCGGCGCTGGACGTTATAGCCATAGATTATAACTGCGGAGCCATGGATGTGGCTAAGGCATTATTCGGCCCGGAAGTCATCGTGTTAGGAGCCGCGGCTGTGTTCGTGAGCGAGCTCGTCCACATGGAGTACAGGGATAACACTATAAAGAGCTTCGTTTCCGCCGCTCAGGATAAGGGCGACCTCGCGGCGGTGAAATTCTGGACTCTCGCTATATATTCGCTGTTTCTTACCATTGCGGAGACTGCGGTCCTCGTGATAGAATCATTAATCAGAGCGAATGTCGTATTCACTATGAAGGAACTGGGTTTCGCCGGGCTGATAGTGCTCTTCGTATATATCTTGAACCTGTGCGCCTACGGCATCATGGAGCTTATCGCTTTGCTGATAAGAAGTGACGCCATGAGCGTATTCGTGAGCCTTATCATATGCTGGGGAGCGCCGTATGTTTTCACGAAGCTGACTGACATGGATCTCGTGCCGGCTGGGCTTAAGGAAACTGGCATATACGCGGCTGTGGCTCTCATAGCTCTCATCATAGTGGAGATGATATCGACGGCTGTCGTGAGGAGCCGCGAGGTCTGACGGCCTGGCTTATAAGTTATGGGATGGATTTAGGAAATAAGGAATTTATGTATTCCGGAAAAGGGGTTGGAAATGTACATAACATGCCTGGATATGGAAGGTGTTCTCGTACCTGAGATCTGGATCGCGTTCTCTGAGAAGTCGGGTATCCCTGAGCTCAGAAGGACTACCAGGGACGAGCCTGATTACACTAAGCTCATGAACTGGCGTCTGGATATACTGAGACAGCACGGTCTGGGGCTTAAGGAGATCCAGGACACTATAGCTGAGATAGATATCATGGACGGGGCCAGAGAGTTTCTGGACGAATTGAGAACATTCTCTCAGGTCATTATCCTGAGTGATACATTCACTCAGTTCGCGGGCCCCTTGGTTAAGAAGCTAGGCATGCCTACGATTTTCTGCAACGAGCTGGAAGTGGCTGATGATGGTTCTATATCGGGATTCAGGCTCCGCTGCGACGACCAGAAGTACAGGACAGTTAAGGCTTTACAGTCTATCGGCTTCGACACTATAGCGAGCGGAGATAGTTATAACGATCTCGGTATGATTAAGGCTAGTAAGGCAGGGTATCTCTTTAAGAGCACGGATAAGATAAAGGCTGATAATCCTGATATCCCGGCATTCGAAGAGTATTACGAACTGCTGGAAGCGATAAGAAAACAGATAACAGAGGGGTAATTTCAGAGTTTTAGGGGGTATAGACCAATGGAGATGCAGATGCGGTTTTACAGAAAACTGCCTATTCCGGCTGAGCTTAAGGAGGAATTCCCGCTCAGCGATGAGATAAAACAGATTAAAGAAGAACGAGATCAGGAGCTGGAGAAGATATTCACAGGAGAGAGCAATAAATTCCTCCTGCTGATCGGACCTTGCTCGGCTGATAATGAGGAAGCTGTTCTCGAATATATGGGAAGGCTTAAGGACGTGGCTGACCAGGTTAAGGATCAGATATTTATAGTTCCGAGGGTATACACTAATAAGCCGAGGACTGTAGGTGTCGGATATAAGGGGATGCTCCACCAGCCTGACCCTGATAAGCCTGAAGACATGCTCGCCGGCCTCATAGCCATCCGCGAGATGCATACGAGGGTCGTAAGAGAGACAGGCTTCACATGCGCTGAAGAGATGCTTTATCCTGATAACCACAGATATCTGTCAGACCTGCTGGCATATGTAGCTGTAGGCGCCCGCTCGGTAGAGGACCAGGGCCATAGAATGGTTGCGAGCGGCGTAGGTATTCCTGTCGGCATGAAGAATCCGACCAGCGGCGACCTGTCCGTCATGATGAATTCCATCACAGCGGCTCAGAACTCACACACGTTCATTTACAGAGGCTGGGAAGTAAAGACGACCGGAAATCCTCTGACCCATTCTATCATGAGGGGATATGTGGATAAGTTCGGCCACAGCCATTCCAATTACCATTATGAGGACCTGAGAGCCGTGAGCGATCTCTATGCTGAGAAGGATCTGCAGAACCCGGCTGTGATCGTGGACTGCAACCATAATAATTCCGGTAAGAAGTATATGGAGCAGATCAGGATCGCTAAGGACGTCATGCACAGCCGCCACGAATCTGAGGACATTAATAAACTCGTTAAAGGCCTGATGATAGAGTCATATCTGGAAGACGGTAAGCAGGACGTGGGAGACGGAGTATTCGGTAAATCCATAACCGACCCTTGCCTGGGCTGGAAGAAGTCTGAGAGGCTGATCTACGAGCTGGCTGATCTGGTAGGCTAGATACCGCAAAGTTAAGCCGAGGTTTTACCGCTCCGCGGGGCTAACATTAGCTTCGGCTTTGCTATAATCTTAAAATAAAAAATACGACCCTGAGTGGAATTACGCGTTCCGCCCAGGGTCGTTTAGTTTCATTATAAAAATATGCCTATTCGCTCGTGGCTTTACTTCATCATCTCGAAGCCTCTGGCTTCCAGGGCGTCTTCCAGCTCATTTCCGCCTTCAGCGTCGAAAACAGCTATGACGGATCTAGCCAGCCTATCGTAGGAGATGTAGACGTAATCCACGTTTATATTACAGTCGAGAAGAGCTCTCAGCAAGGCGTCCAGACCGCCGCACTGGTCAGAGATCCTGGCTCCGTAGACTGTGGACATCCTGGTCATGTAGCCGGCGTCGTTCAGCGTCTTGTAAGCCAGTTCCGGCTTCTCCACTATCATGCGGACTATGCCGAACTCAGCGCTGTCATTAGTCACCAGGGCTGTGATATTTATATCGTTATCCTTCATAAGCGTCGTGATCTTCTTCATGGCGCCTTTATTATTAGCTGTGAAAATTGAAATCTGCTTGATCATAATAATTCGAATGCCTGAGGCATCAATCCTCCTTCCGTGTGAACAAAAAGAATTATACCCTTTGCTAACTAAAAAAACAACATAAGTTTGTGGAAATGAATAAAAAGGCGGAGAAAGTTTTAGAGAATGTTAACAATTTTTTATATTTGCTTTACCTATCTAATGATGCCAGCGCCTTGTAATAGAATTGATAAACGAGTAAAATATCTCTGTATTATTGTAATAAATACGATGATGAAGCAGAAAAGGGGTTCATTGGTTTATGAGATCATTCGATAAAGCAGATAAATTGAACGGAGTCTGTTATGATGTAAGGGGACCCGTCCTCGACGAGGCTAATAAGATGAAGAAGGAGGGCGTAGAGATCCTCCAGCTTAATATAGGGAATCCGGCGCCGTTCGGTTTCCGCACCATGCCGTTCGTGACCGAGGCTCTGAAGAAGGCCATAGACGACCCTATGACAGAGGGTTACAGCGATTCTAAGGGCGTACTCGAAGCCAGGGAAGAGATACTTAAGTACCATCAGGAGAAGGGGCTTCCTAACATCGACGTGGATCATATCTACATCGGAAGCGGCGTCAGCGAGCTTATAAATATGGCTATGCAGGGACTTTTAAGTAACGGCGACGAGATACTGATACCATCGCCTGACTACCCGCTATGGACCGGAACGGCCCAGCTGGCCGGAGGCACGCCTGTTCATTATCTTTGCGATGAGAAACAGCACTGGTACCCGGACATTAAGGACATAGAGAGTAAGATCACGGACAGGACTAAGGCCATAGTCGTGATAAACCCGAATAACCCGACAGGTGTCCTCTACCCGAAGGAAGTCCTGGAGCAGATCGTGGAAGTCGCGAGAAAGCACGAACTTATCATATTCGCTGACGAGATATATGATAGGATCGTCATGGACGGTAAGGAGCACGTTTCCATAGCGTCGCTGGCGCCGGACCTGTTCTGCGTGACATTTAACGGCTTGTCTAAGTCCCATAAAGTCGCGGGATACAGGATCGGCTGGATGGTGCTATCCGGCGACCTGTCTAA
>JAQXJR010000037.1 GCA_029009055.1 Eubacteriales bacterium
AAATGGAACAGAAAAAATTCCGGACGCAACTGTGCGGCGATCTCGACTCCCCTCATAGCAGGGGAGCCGAAAAAAATCCCAGATTTTTTCCCAGATCATATGGCTTCAGGTGGGTCTGAGAGGGTTTGTGTGGGTCTGAAAAAAGGCACAAAAAAATCCGCTGGCCATTGAAATCAGCGGAATTCGTTGCAATGTAAAAGGTTCAGAGTTTTGCCTCTGAACCCCAAAAAATGGTGGAGATGAGGAGAGTCGAACTCCTGTCCGAAAATATTTCCGGGGCACTTTCTCCGAACGCAGCTGCTGATTTACATTCGCTCGTCATAACGTCCGGCAGCAAGCTTCATGACTTACTATCCCGTAGGTTCTCGTCAGCTACGGGAGTTGCTGACGGGTTTCCCCACATGATCGATGCCAGTGCCTCCGCCTATGGGTGAACGGAGCTGACAACGCGGCTGCTTAGGCAGCGAGTGCGTAATTGTTATTTTCTTTAGCGTTTAAAATTTAACGGCCAGTTTTAACGTAGATTTGGCGACTACGGTTCGCTTATGCCGATTCCATATCCCCGTCGAAACCTTTACATCCCCGCGAGTTTATGCTTGAACTATATTTATATCACAAACAGAACTATCGTTCCAGTCTTATTATACCCGTCCGAGTGGTTTTTAATCCCTTTTCGTTTTTAATTCGCTTCCAGTATAGGTTTCCCAGCAAAGCCAACCCGAGCACGGGCGTGCTCGGAGAGCCCTATCGCCTCCGGCTTTGCTAGAGAACAAAAGCTCGCTCGGTGCTCGCAAAGCAAAATGTATGCAAAGCCAGCACTAAATCGGTGCTCGCCTGCGATACCAATCATCCCCGGCTCTTTATAGCTCGATCAATCTTCCTGACGGCATCTTTCTTAGCCATATCGTCTCTCTTATCGTAGAGCTTCTTACCGCGGGCTACCGCGATCTCCAGTTTTGCCAGACCCTTAGAATTAATATACATCTTAAGAGGAACGATGGTAGTTCCCTGGAGCTTTACGGACTCCAGCATCTTTCGGATCTCCTTCTTATGAAGCAGGAGGCGGCGCGGCCTGAGCGGGTCCACGTTAAAGCGGTTACCCATCTCGTATGGGCTGATGTTCATGCCGTAGACGATCATCTCGCCATTCTCTATGCGGCAGTAAGCCTCTTTCACGCTGACCTTGCCGGCGCGGACGGACTTAATCTCCGTTCCGGTGAGCTCGATCCCGGCTTCGTATGTCTCATCTATGAAATAATCGTGGCGGGCTTTCTTATTATTAGCCACCAACTTACTTTGTTCTTTTTTCGCCATTATTCACCTTATTTTTTATAAATGAAAACGCGTCCTGTTTTGGACGAGCCAAAATGCCCGTGTCCATGCTGGCTGGCTCAAGCATGACCGTGATCCTGCTCTCTGTGCCCAGCATGCTAGTGGTCCTGCGGGCTGGCCCCGGCTGCGGCCTGATCGGCTTTGCTCGAGGGAGGAAAGCTAGGATATCCTGCCCATCTTAGAGAGTGGGGAAAGTCTGAATATTACCTTACCCTTAATGTCGGCGCCCTGAATGCAGCCGACGTCCGAGCTGCGGCTGTCCAGGCTCTTCAGGCGGTTATCGCCCATGCAGAAATACTCGCCCTTTCCGACCGTTATACTCACATCGCCGTTCGTCGTGCCATCCTTCGTGTACGACTGGTCCTGGACCTTACCATTCACGTAGACCTTGCCGTCCCTTACGACGACTGTGTCGCCCGGCAGGCCTATGACGCGCTTTATCCAAAGCTGGCGCTTTCCGGACTTCGATTTCTTCTTAGACCGGAAAACTATGACGTCGCCGCGTTTCGGCTCGTGGTTCTTATAGGCTTCTGTGCTGATGATCAGGTAATCGTTCTCCTTAAAATTCGGCAGCATGGAGACGCCGAACACCCGGGTCGGCTGGAAAAACTGCAGTCCGATCAGGAAGACGACCGCCATAATTCCGATTTCTTTAACTGTATCCTTCAATTCATCCTCCGATAATTCAAGAGCGAATCAAAACTCACTGCTGGCAAAAGCAACTCCGGATGCGTTGCCACCCTTAGCGAACCAATGTTGGCAGCAAACCAACGCTGTTCGCGAACCAACACCCACCGAAAACGCGAACGCCGGACTGCCGGCGCAGCCAGAGGCACCCGGGCCGGAAAAGCTTTGCTAATCAGCCTTATACGGATTCTCGACCTTACCGATGGTCTTAATAGGTAATAGTCTGAATACGACCTTACCCACGACCGCGCTCTCGTCGACGAGTCCGACCTTAGGGTCGCGGCTGTCCCGGCTGACCAGCCTGTTATCTCCCATGCAGAAGAGCTTCCCCTTCGGCACTTTCACGGTCATGTCGCCGTCTGTGTACTGGTCATTCGTATAGCTCTGGTCGTCGACGTCGCCGTTTATGAAGACCTCGCCGTCCTCGATCTGGACAGTGTCTCCCGGCCGGCCGACCACGCGCTTAATGAGCAGCTTCGTCTTCCCGTCATCCGTCTTCAGCTTCGACTTAAAAACTATGACGTCGCCCTTAGCCGGCTCCTTCGCCTTATAAGCCAGCCTGTAGACGAGCAGGTAATCGTTATTATGAAAATTCGGCTCCATGGAATATTCCTGGACTATAGTCGGCTTAAGTATCTGCGTGAACAGTAAGGCGATCACGAGCGCTATAGCGAAGTCTCTGACCAGCTCTATTATCACGCCCTTCGCGCCGCCTTTCTTATCGTCCTTATCTCCGCCCTTATCCTCCGGCTCCTCGCCGGCTTCCATGGGCTTATTCTCATTATCTTCCATTAAAACTCTCCATTTCTCAATTCATCATTCCCGGTTGTCACCGCCCCAGCAAAGCCATCCCGGCGCCGCTAGATTCTATCCGCTCAGACCAGTCTGACGCAACCCGAGCACCCATTTCTAATACATCCTATCGATTATGCTCCTAAACTGCTCCGGAGGTTCTGACTTCCAGGACTTCCCGTTCAGATAGTCGAAACCATCACCGCAGTCATCGAATGTCAGCTTATAGGCGTGTAAAAGCTGGGTGGTTATGCCGAAATCAGCCTTAAAGCAGTCGTTGATCTTCTTATCTCCGTATTTAATATCTCCTGCCAGAGGGTGACCGTCAGCCGCGAGCTGAGCTCTGATCTGGTGGGTCCTGCCCGTCATAAGCTCTATCTCTACCAGCGTGAATACCTGCTTAGAGGAAAAGCCCCGGATCCTGCCTGTCTTAAGAGGTCTGACCCTCGTTACCATGGATTTTTCACGGGCCTGGCCATCAGGCTTCACGTCAGCTTCACCTTCTCCGACTATTATAGTCCTGTTGGCTACCTCATCTCTTACCATGGAGTCTCTGAGCTCCAGAGGGCCGTCTATCCTGCCCTTAACCAGGGCCAGGTAGTATTTACCTATGGAGACGCGGTCACGGATCATGGCGGAGAACTTCCGCTGGGCGTCGTAATTCTTACAGAATATGACGAGACCGCTCGTATTCCTGTCCAGCCTGTTAACAGGCGCGGGCGAATAGACAGAGTCAGCCGCCGGATCGTAGGCGCCTTCCTCTATGAGATATGAAAGGACCTGATTCGCTAGATGATTCTTCTTCTCTGTGCCGTCACCGTGGGTCAGAAGGCCTCGCGGCTTATTGACTATGATTATGGAATCATCTTCGTATATGACAGAGAACTGCTTTTTAGCCTTACCCCGGCGGCGGGTGGTCTTAAACTCCCGGAACTTATCGTCTGTGAGATAGACAGAGACCACATCGCCTTCTGCCAGAACATAATCGCCCGAGACCCTCTTCCCGTTAACCTTAATATCCTTACGGATCATCTTATATATCAGGGTCAGAGGGGCCGCGGAGAAATATTTCCTGAGGAATTTATCCAGCCTTCTGCCGGTTTCGTTTTTCGTAATTTCTATTTTCTGCATAGTAGAATAATTATACAACCTATCATCAGGTAAAGCAAAAAATTGTTCTTTAACTCTAATTATGTTAGAATTAGGTGATTGATCATGGAGGAGCATTACATGAAGAGAAAGAAAACATTTAAAGATTTCCTGTATGAGAATAACGACGTGATCCTGGCGGTCGCGATCCTGGTCGTCACCGGGCTCATCGTAGTCTGGAGACTGGGCGTTATCATGCATTACCCGGAGACCATAGATATAAACAGTTCAACACAGACCGAGCAGCAGAAATAGCCCGGCTGAGCCATATTAAACCATTATAAATCCAAGGAAAGCGAGGAATCGGCATGGCATTGATCACAACTAAGGAAATGTTCGCTAAGGCACTCAACAGCGATTACGCTGTCGGAGCTTTCAACATCAATAATATGGAGATCGTACAGGGTATCGTAGACGCCGCTAAGGCTGAGAACGCGCCTGTCATCCTCCAGGCTTCAGCAGGAGCCAGAAAGTACGCCAGACCGGCATACATGAAGAAACTGGTAGAAGCCGCTATAGAAGACACAGGAATAGACGTAGTCCTCCACCTGGACCACGGCGCTGACTTCGAAATTTGCAAAGACTGCGTAGACAGCGGATTCACATCGGTCATGTACGATGGATCTAAGCATCCGTTCGAAGAGAACATTAAGGTAACTAAACAGGTCGTAGAATACGCTCACGACCACGGCGTAGTAGTAGAAGCTGAGCTCGGTAAGCTGGCAGGAGTAGAGGACGCTGTAAACGTAGCTGCCAGAGACGCTACATTCACAGACCCTGAGGAAGCGGCTGAGTTCGTTGAGAGAACAGGCGTAGACTCACTGGCAGTAGCCATCGGAACCAGCCACGGCGCTTATAAATTTAAGGGCACACCTTACCTGGATTTCGAGAGACTGCAGAAGATCCACGAGATCATTCCTGACACACCTCTGGTCCTCCACGGCGCTTCATCCGTACCACAGGAGTTCGTAGAGCTCTGCAATAAGTACGGCGGAAACGTTCCTGGAGCTCAGGGCGTTCCTGAAGATATGCTGACAGAAGCAGCTAAGCACGGAGTTTGTAAGATAAACGTAGATACAGACCTGAGGCTGGCTATGACAGCTGAGATCAGAAGGGTCATGGTAGAGCATCCGGAAGAGTTCGACCCTCGTAAGTACCTGGGCCCTGGCCGCGAAGCCATCATGAAGATGGTCCAGCATAAGATGAGAGACGTAATGCTGTGCTCAGGTAAGGCTCTCTAGTCTTTACTTATAGCAAAGTCGAATCGGCGTATTTTTCTCTGAATAATAAATACGGCTCGGAAGGCGGAAGCCAACCGGGCCGTTTTTTCTTTGCTGTAAAATAGCGGGATGGGCTTAACCCAGCTCGTTTATCATGTCGTTCTTCAGGTCGAAGAGCTTCTGAGACAGGTCGACATAGTATGTCTGCGGGTTCTCGAAGCGGAGTGTCTCTTCCCAGATCGTCTCCATCTGGTCGTGGCAGTACTTCTTAACCGTCTCGATGTCAGGCTTCTCGTACACGCGGACGCCGCCCTTAAATATCTGCTCCTGGAGCTCGCGGACGTGGTAGTTAGTGAGTGTCTTCTTCTTCCAGACAGCGTTAGGGTCGAAAATCGTGTATGGGCTGCCGTCCGGCGTCTCCTCATCGCGGAGGGCCACAACATCAGCCAGGGCCTTACCGGATTCGTTATCGTAGAACCTGAATATCTTCTTAAAGCCCGGGTTCGTGATCTTGGCCGTGTTCTCGGATATCTTGATCTTCGGGATGATCTGCCCGTCTTTCTCTACGGCAGCCAGCTTATATACGGCTCCGAAAACAGGGTCAGACTTAGCTGTTATCATTCTTTCGCCTACTCCGAATGAGTCTATCTGGGCGCCTTCCATGATGACGTCGCGGATGAGGTACTCGTCGAGGGCGTTGGAAGCCGTGATCTTACAAGCCTGAAGACCTGCCTCGTCCAGCATCTTCCTCGCCTGCTTCGTCAGGTAAGCGATATCACCGGAGTCGATCCTAATGCCCATGTTCTTAGGCTTTTCTTCCTTAAATACCTTAATAGCGTTAGGAACGCCCTGCTTCAGGACATTATACGTGTCGACCAGGAGCGTGCAGTTATCCGGGTATATCTTAGCGTAAGCCTTGAAGGCGTCGTATTCTGTCGGGAATGTCTGGATCCAGCTGTGGGCCATGGTGCCGAGCGCAGGAACGCCATAGTCTCTATCCGTTATGGTGCAGGCGGTTCCGCAGCAGCCGGCTATATATGTAGCTCTGGCTCCGTATATAGCGGCGGACGCTCCGTGAGCCCTTCTGGAACCGAACTCCATGACCGGACGACCCTGAGCGGCGCGGACTATACGGCTGGCCTTTGTCGCGATCAATGACTCGTGGTTCGTGAGCAGGAGCAGCATGGTCTCCAAGAACTGGGCCTGGACTACAGGTCCCCTGATAGTCATCACAGGCTCGTAAGGGAATATAGGCGTTCCCTCCGGAACCATCCAGACATCGCAGGCGAACTTGAAATTCTTAAGATAGTCCAAGTAGCCTTCTGAGAACATGTTCTTACTTCTAAGGTACTCTATGTCCTCGTCCGTGAATTCCAGGTTATCCAGGTAGTCTATAGCCTGGTCGACGCCTCCCATGAGCGCGTAGCCGCCATTATCAGGTATGTCTCTGAAGAACACGTCGAAATAGGCGATCTCATCCTTCATGCCCGACTCGAAATAACCGTTAGCCATGGTGATCTCATAGAAATCAGTAAGCATGGTCATGTTTTCTTCTTTAATCATTTCAATTCTCCTCTCAGCCCTTAGCCAGGACCTTCTTCAGATACTGCCCAGTGTATGATTCCTTACACTTAGCTACTTCTTCCGGAGTTCCCTCCGCGACTATAGTTCCGCCCCGGTCGCCGCCTTCCGGCCCCAGGTCTATTATGTGATCCACCTGTTTTATGACGTCCAGGTTATGCTCTATGACCACGACAGTGTTTCCCGCGTCTACCAACTTTTGCAAGACTGCGAGCAGCTTATCTACATCAGCAAAGTGCAGGCCTGTCGTAGGCTCGTCGAGTATGTAGAGCGTCCTTCCGGTGCTGCGCTTAGAAAGCTCAGCCGCAAGCTTTATTCTTTGCGCTTCGCCCCCGGAGAGCTGTGTGGATGGCTGGCCCAGTTTTATATAGTCCAGGCCGACCTCGTGCAGCGTGTCGAGCTTACGCTTTATGGACGGTATGTTCTGGAAGAAGTCCAGAGCTTCCGCCACGCTCATGTTCAGGACGTCATATATGCTTTTATCCTTATATCTGACTTCAAGCGTCTCCCTATTATAACGCTTTCCGTGGCAGACTTCACACGGAACGTAGACGTCAGGCAGGAAATGCATCTCTATCTTAATGATGCCGTCGCCCCGGCAGGCCTCGCAGCGGCCACCCTTAACGTTGAAGCTGAAGCGCCCGGCCGTGAAGCCTCTCATCTTAGCGTCCGGAAGCGAGGCGAACAGGTTCCTTATGTGGGTGAACATGTCCGTATATGTGGCCGGGTTGGACCTCGGCGTGCGCCCTATAGGCGACTGGTCTATGTCTATGACCTTATCCAGGTTCTCTAAGCCCTCTATGCCGTCGCATTTACCGGCTTCCAGCATGCTGTTATTAAGCTGGTTGGACGAGGCCTTATACAGGATCTCGTTAACGAGTGAGCTCTTACCCGAGCCTGAGACTCCGGTCACACAGACCAGCTTACCGAGCGGGATCTTAACATCTATGTGTTTCAGGTTGTTTTCGGCAGCGCCCTTTATGGTCACGAACTTACCGTTACCCTTCCGCCTCTTCTTCGGGACTTCTATCTTACGCTGGCCCGACAGGTACTGGCCCGTTATGGACCTAGGCTCTTTCTTAATATCCTCGACTGTACCCTGGGCGACGAGCTCGCCTCCGTAAATTCCGGCCCCCGGGCCTATGTCTATGATCTGGTCGGCCGAGTACATAGTGTCTTCGTCATCCTCTACTACGATCAGGGTATTGCCCAGGTCTCGCAGGTGCTTAAGAGTCGCCAGCAGCTTATCGTTATCCCTCTGGTGAAGGCCTATGGAAGGCTCATCCAGGATGTAGAGGACGCCTGTGAGCCCAGACCCTATCTGGGTCGCCAGCCTGATTCTCTGGGCTTCGCCGCCGGAAAGGGTCGCTGCCGCCCGGCTCAGTGTCAGGTAATCCAGGCCTACGTCCACGAGGAACTTAAGCCTCTCCCTTATCTCCTTCAGAATCTGCTTACCTATCATGGCGTCCTTCTCGGACAGGTCCAGGTTCGTGAAGAAATCCAGAGAGTCGCGGACAGACATGTCTGAGACCTCAGCTATGTTCTTACCGCCGACAGTGACCGCCAGGACTTCCGGCTTCAGCCTCTTCCCGTTGCAGGCTGTACACTTACTCTGGGTCATATATCTACCCAGCCAGTCTCGCATGCCTTCAGAATTAGTCTCCCTGTACCTTCTCTCCAGGTTATTGGCTATGCCCTCGAATGGATGGTTCCTCTTCTGGACCTTACCCGTCGATGTCCTGAGTTCATAGCTTAAATTTCTGGTGCCGGTCCCGTACAGCAGCTCCTGCTTAAATTTCTCCGGCAGATCCTTATACGGAGTATCCATATCGACTCCGTGATACTCAGCCAGCACTTCCACTATCTTCCTATAGAAACTGGAAAACTCCATGGAAGCGTAGAACCTGCTCAGAGCGCCGCTGTTAAGGCTCTCATCCTCTTTCACTATCTTAGATACGTCCAGTCTCTCCGTGAATCCGAGGCCGTTACAGGTCGGGCAGGCTCCGAATGGGCTGTTGAACGAGAACGTCCTCGGCTCCATTTCTTCTATGCTGACGCCGTGATCCGGGCAGGCGAACTTACTGGAGAACATCTGCTCCTTCTCATAGTCCTTATCCTTAAAGTAGATGTTAACGAGGCCTTCCCCGTCGCGCATGGCCAGCTCTACGGCTTCGGCGATCCTGCCTTCCTGGCCCGGCTTTATTATGATCCTGTCGACCACGATCTCTATGGTGTGGTTGAACTTCTTATCCAGCTTTATATCGTCTTCGTCCAGGAGCTTTATCTCACCGTCTACCCTGACTCGGGTGAAGCCTTCCTTCCTGATACGATCTATTATTTTCACGTGCTCGCCCTTACGGTGGCGGACTACAGGGGACATTACCATTATGCGGGTCCCCTCAGGATAGGACATAACAGCGTCTACGATCTGGTCCACGCTCTGGCTGCTTATAGGCCGCCCGCAGACAGGGCAGTGAGGCTTACCTATATGAGCGTAAAGCAGTCTCAGATAGTCGTGTATCTCAGTCACCGTCCCGACTGTAGACCTCGGGTTCTTCGACGTCGTCTTCTGGTCTATGGAAATAGCCGGCGACAGGCCCTCTATGGACTCGACGTCAGGCTTATCCATCTGGCCTAGGAACTGGCGGGCGTAAGACGACAGGCTCTCCACGTACCGCCTCTGCCCCTCAGCGTATATGGTATCGAAAGCCAGAGAAGACTTACCCGAACCGGAAAGGCCGGTCAGGACCACGAACTTATCCCTCGGTATCCTGACATTCACGCTCTTCAGGTTATTCTCGCTGGCTCCCTTAATTATTATCTCATCATTCATGTTTTTCCCTTATCTGTTCAGCAAAGCCATACCGGCGTATCCGCGCCCGGCGCTCTGCCGGATCCGCTTTGCTGAGGAATGAAATCACTTACGGCTCTTAGCCCTGTACTCGAACAAGATGTCTCTCAGCTCGGCCGCCCGCTCGAACTGCAGGTTCTGGGCAGCTTCCTTCATGTCCTTAGTCAGCTTCTTAATGAGCTTATCCAGCTCCTTCTGCGTCAACTCCTCAGGCCTTGCCAATTCAGTAGTTCCCTCGTCTTCGGCCTTAGTCGCCTCTATGACGTCTCTGATGTCTTTCTTAATGGTGTGAGGAGTAATGCCGTGCTCTTCGTTATATTTCCGCTGGATCTCGCGGCGGCGGGCCGTCTCGTCTATGGCGGTCTTCATGGCCGGGCTTATATAGTCGGCGTACATGACTACATGGCCGTCCACGTTCCTGGCGGCTCGTCCTACGGTCTGTATGAGAGAAGTCTCCGTTCTCAGGAAGCCTTCCTTATCGGCGTCCAGGATGGCGACGAGTTGGACTTCAGGTATATCCAGGCCTTCTCTTAGCAAATTTATCCCGACGAGGACGTCGAACTTTCTAAGCCTCAGGTCGCGGATGGTCTCCAGCCTCTCTATGGTATCTATATCTGAATGGAGGTAGCGAGCCTTAATGCCGGCTTCCGTGAAGAAGTCCGTGAGGCGCTCCGCCATCTTCTTCGTCAGCGTGGTAACGAAGGCTCTGCCCCCGTTATCCACCGTCTTATTTATCTCTGAGATCAGGTCGTCTATCTGGTGCTCGGTAGGTATTACCTCTATTTCCGGGTCCAGGAGTCCTGTAGGCCTTATGACCTGCTCGGCCGTTATGCCTCCGGACTGCTCGCGCTCGTACTTACCAGGCGTCGCGGACACATACATGATCTGGTTCACCATGCTCTCGAATTCCTCGAACTTAAGCGGCCTGTTATCCAGGGCGGACGGAAGTCTGAAACCGTAGTCCACCAGGCTTTGCTTCCTGGAGAGATTGCCGTGGTACATGGCGTGGAGCTGAGGCAGCATGACGTGGGACTCGTCTATCATTATGATGAAGTCCTTAGGGAAGTAATCTATGAGTGTGTAAGGCTTCTCGCCCGGCTTCAGGTCGCTGAGCTGGCGGGTATAGTTCTCGATTCCCTTACATGTGCCGATCTCCCTCATCATCTCCATGTCGAAGCGGGTCCTCTGCTCTATCCTCTCTGCTTCCAGGAGTTTACCGCGGTCCTTAAAATACTGGATCCTCTCCTGCAGTTCTGTCTCTATCTCGCCCAGGGCCCTTTCCATGTTCTCAGGCGACGTCACGTAATATGTGGCCGGGAAAATGGCGACGTGCTCTCGGATGCCTACGACCTCGCCTGTTACAGCGTTTATCTCCTTAATGGTGTCTATCTCGTCGCCGAACATCTCTATCCTGACTGGATTGTTCTCGCCTGCCGGCCAAACGTCTATGACATCGCCTCTAGCCCTGAAATTACCGCGCTCCAGGGACTGATCGTTTCTGGTGTACTGGATGTCCACCAGCCGGCGCAGGATCTCCCGCCTGGATTTCTCCATGCCCGGTCTAAGAGATATCATCTCGTTCTCATAATCTATAGGGCTTCCCAGTCCATATATGCAGGAAACAGAAGCTACTATGATGACGTCCCGGCGCTCGAAAAGTGAAGCTGTGGCTGAGTGTCTGAGCTTATCTATCTCGTCGTTTATCTGGGAGTCTTTCTCTATATATGTGTCAGTGGAAGGCACGTAAGCTTCCGGCTGGTAGTAGTCGTAGTATGACACGAAATACTCTACGGCGTTTTCCGGGAAGAATTCCTTCATCTCGCCGTGGAGCTGAGCCGCCAAAGTCTTATTATGGGAAATTATCAAGGTCGGTCTCTGCAGCTGTTGGATGACGTTAGCCATGGTGAATGTCTTACCTGAGCCTGTCACGCCGAGCAGGGTCTGGGCTTTCTTACCTGATCTGAACCCTTCCACGAGTTTTTCTATGGCCTGAGGCTGGTCGCCTGTCGGCTTATATTCTGAATGGAGTTTGAATTCCATGCTAGTCCCTTCTTAATTATTCAGCTGGGTCTGTTTGGGGATTTTCAGTCTTTTCCCTTACTTCCGGGGCGTCTTCAGGCTCGAAGAGATCCGGGCCGGCTTGCTTTACCGGCTGAGCCTCTTCCGAAGCGGCATTTACGGCCGGCTTATTGGTGTACCTGGTCTTAGACATGTTCCGAAGCTTTTCGGCCGCCTGAGCCACGTGCAAAGCCAGAACCGATGTCGTGACGCTGCCTACGCCTCCCGGCACCGGAGTAATGGCTCCCGCCACATCCGCCGCGTCCTTTGCTACGTCGCCTGTCAGCTTACCGTCCTCGCCGACGTTTATGCCGACGTCTATCACGGCCGCGCCCGGCTTTATCATGTCCTTAGTTATGACGCCTGCCTTACCTATGGCAGCCACCACTATGTCAGCCTGGCGGAGCTCAGCCCCTAGGTCCTCTGTCTTAGAATGGCAGACAGTCACGGTCGCGTCCCTGTTAGTCAGCATGGCGGCTACAGGCTTACCGATCACCAGACTGCGGCCCGCCACAGCCGCCTTCTTCCCTCTTATCTTAAAATCATTATATTCCAGTATATCTATGGCAGCTTCCGCTGTGCATGGAGCGAATCCTGTCTCATCCCCCGCGAACACCTTAGCCACGTTTACAGGATTCATCCCATCTACGTCCTTCACGGAGCTCACGGCTGCCGCCACGGCCTTCTCATCCACGGAAGGCGGAAGAGGCCTGAATATCATGATACCGCTTATATCAGCGTGATTGTTCGTCACGTTCAGCAGCCTTATGATCTCGTCCTGGCTCGCGTCCTCCGAGAGCTCCATTACGAAGACCTTAACGCCCAGCTTATCCAGCTTCTTCTTAAGCCCGCGCTCGTAAGCCAGGTCGCCCGGCTTCTTACCCAGGCGGATGAGGCCCAGAAGCGGTGTCACGCCTGCCTCAGCCAGGTCAGCCACCTTAGTCCTCGTCTCTTCATCTATCTTAGCCGCTACGTCTTTACCCGATAAAATCTCAGCCGACATATGATCCTCCGAAATAATACCCTATGAAATAAATCCTATAAAACAAATCCTATGAAAAAGAGCTGCCTCAAAAACAGCTCCCTTTTATTACATATCTACCCTGCCTTCGACCGCTTTAAGCAGCGTAACTTCGTCAGCGTACTCCAGGTCGCCGCCTACAGGAAGGCCGTGAGCTATCCTGGTCACGCGGATCCCTGCCGGCTTTATGAGCCTGGCTATATACATGGCTGTCGCCTCGCCCTCCATGGTCGGGTTCGTGGCCACGATGACTTCCTTAACGTCGCTGTTCTGCAGCCTGACTATGAGCTGCCTCATGTTCAGGTCCTCAGGGCCGATTCCGTCCATAGGCGATATGACACCGTTCAGGACATGGTAGAGCCCATTATACTCCCTGATCTTCTCCATGGCGATTACGTCCTGAGGTGATTCCACGACGCAGATCTGGTCTCTCCTCCTCGTCTTATCGCTGCAAATGGCGCAAGGGTCGCTGTCTGTGAGATTTCCGCATATAGAGCAGAACCTCATGTTCTTCTTAGCGTCGGTTATTGAATCCGCCAAGGAAAGCGCGTCCTCATCGCTCATGGATAAAATGTGGAAAGCAAGCCTCTGGGCCGACTTCGTCCCTATGCCCGGCAGCTTGGACAGCTCGCCTATGAGTCTGGCCAGTGGTTTAGGATACTGCATTCTATGCCTCTCGCCGCTCTAAAGCCCAGGGATGTTCAGGCCGCCTAAGCCGCCTGTTATCTGGCTGTAAGAATTCTCCTGCAGCTCATCTACCTGGCGCATAGCCTCGTTAACAGCCGCGATGACCAGGTCCTGCAGTGTTTCAGGATCTTCCGGATCTATTACATCCGGATCTATCTTAAGGTCCTTAATCTCTTTCTTACCATTTACTGTAACGCTGATGACTCCGCCGCCTGATGACGCTGTGATCTCCTTCTCAGCCAGGTCGGATTCCATCTGCTGCATTTCTCTCTGCATATTCTGAAGCTGCTGGAGCTGCTGCATCTGAGCCTTCCTGCCGCTTCCGCCCGCTGTCTTCTTCTTCGGCGCCTTACCTGCTTTCATTCCTCTTCCCATGATCTCTCTCCTTTATTACTAAATGATTTTTTATTTGATTATTTTATCGGAACGTCTCTCCCCAGAAAAGCCGATGCCTTCTTAGCCAGCTCTTCCAGTTCTCTCCGCTCCTCTTCGCTCTTCTCCTCAGCTTCGCCCTTAGCCTGATCCTTCACGACTATTACCAGGTGCTTGCCTGTTAAGTCATAAAGCTTCTGCGATAAGACCTGCTGGTTCCGCTTTATCATGCCCTTAGCCGTGTTGCTATTTACAGAAAGCAAAATCTCATCGCCCTTTATCCCTTGCGGTATGACCGTTCCCCTCAGCATGCCCCAGAAGTGATGGTGATCGTCAGGGTCTGCTTCCATGGCGTCCATCAGGTCTTCCCAGAGGACTGCCATGTCTGTCTCGCTCTCAGGAGGCTCTGCCGCGGCATCCGTGTTCGGACTCTCTTGAACGGGAGAAGCCGCTTCGCCGGTTGGAGCGATCGGCTCTGGTCCCGCCCCGCCTCGATTCTCGTAAGCGTCGATCCCGGCAGGTATATCCGGCACGAAGTCCATGTCGTTTTCTTCATCTATATCTATAGCGGCAGGCGGCTGGTCCACCGGTCTCTCCTGAGAAGGACCGCCCGGTGATGTCCTCGGCGGAAGATGGGGCTCTATGCCCGCCCTGCTCATGCCGAGTCCGGAAGCTGTTCTCGGGCGTGCGCCCTGGCTCGTTCCAGCACTGGCGTTCACTGCGGATCCTCCCTCAGCCCCGCCGGGAACTCCCGCCTGAGGTCTAGAGCCGGACGGCACAGACCGCCTGGTATGGCTTTGCGGTAAAGGCTGAGGCTGGCTCGCCACATCCGGCATGGTTATGTTCACGACCGCCATCTCCATCAGGATCCTGACCTGAGTGGAATAGCGAGAATCATCTATAGCCTTAGCCAGGACGACTATGGCGTTATTAATCTCAGAGAGGCTTATCCTCTGGCTTTGCTCCTTAAGAACGGCCACGTTATCGGAAGATATGTTCAGCATGTCTTCCGGCTTCTCCACGTATTTCACTATCATCAGGCTGCGGAAGAACGTCATCCAGTCCTTCATCATCTGGCGCACGTCCTTACCCTCGCGGACCGCCTCGTCCACCGTCATGAGCGCGCCCGACACGTCGCCCGCCAGCACCCTGTCCGTAAGCCTCTGGTAAAACTCTGTCGAAAGGCCGCCTATGAGCTCCAGGACCTGATCGCGGCCTATGACCTTATCGCCGCCCGCCAGGCACTGCTCGAGGATCGAGAGCGAATCTCTGACCGAGCCGTCGGCGTTAGACGCGATCAAGCGGAGAGCGTCGTCGGAAACTTCCACCCCCCTCTGACGCGTGATGTCCTTCATATGAGCCGCGAGCACCGATCCCGGCACCCTGCGGAAGTCCAATCTCATGCACCTGGAGAGCACGGTCTGCGGCAGCCTCTCCGGGTCTGTCGTCGCCAGTATGAATATGACGTAATCTGGCGGTTCCTCCAGGGTCTTCAGAAGAGCGTTATATGCTCCCTGCGACAGCATGTGGACCTCGTCTATGATGTAGACCTTCATGCGGCCGACAGCAGGCGGGTATTTCACGCTTTCCCTGAGCTCCCTGATGTTATCGACACCGTTATTGGACGCCGCGTCTATCTCTATGACATCTATGAACGTGCCTTCCGATATGGCCTTACAGTTCTCGCAATGGCCGCAAGGGCGCCCTTCCGGGTCTTCCTCCAGGCAGTTCACGGCCTTAGCCAGCAGCCTGGCCGTCGTGGTCTTACCCGTTCCCCTGGTCCCGCAGAAAAGATAGGCGTGGCTGACAGTTCCGGTCCTTATCTGATGTTTTATTATCTTAACTATGGATTCCTGACCTATAAGCTCTGAAAAAACTTCCGGCCTGGTCTCCCTGTAAAGAGCCCTGTATGCCATACCTTAGCCTCTATAGTTCATACCGCAAAGCGTATCCGGCTAGCATCCTCCGGATACCTCTTACGCGAAGCGTTTCCGGGTAGTTTCCTCCGGACGCCTTCAGCGCGTCCAATAAAAAAATGCCCTTTAATAGCTCCGCAGACGTTGGAGAAGGTTGACCTGCGGCACATAAGAAAATCCACTTATTGCTGCTTCCTTCCGGACCTGACAAGGTTCGCGGCATCTTATTGCGCAGAGCCCAATCCATGCCTAGCGAAGCTATTAAAGGGCACATATTGAAGTTATTTTACATTTATTTATAAAAAATGTCAATAATATAAGCGGGCTCAGCTACAGGCTCGGCGCGAACTCCGGCGCGGGATCCATCCTTCCCTCAGAGGCGTATCAGCGGCCCACGACCTTATAGAGCTCATCCGCTTCCGGCGGCTCTATGACCTCAGTCTTCCCGGACGGCTTAAGAAGCGTGACAGGGGAGCCCTTCGCGGTAAAGGTCCCGATAACGGCAGCAGGTATGCCCAGCTCGCCGGCCTCGTCTATGAAATCGTCTCCCGTGTCAGGGTCAGCCGCGACCAGCATGCAGCCGCTGGAAATGAGGCGGCGCCAGTCCACGCCCACGCCCTTCATAAGTTTGAGGGTCACAGCGTCTACAGGAATGTCGTCCTCTACGATCTCGGCTCCGAGGCCGGTCTCATCACAAAGCTCCCACACGGCTCCTAGGACTCCGCCTTCTGTCACGTCGTGCATCTCTTTAACGCCGAGTTTTCCGCCCAAAACTCCCTCCTCGATCACGCTCACCTGGTCCAGCATGGCTTTAGCGTGTTCCAGTTCGCCCGGCTCCAGGAAAGCTTTAGCTCTGTCTTCATAGTCAGACGCTATGATCCCAGTACCTTCCAATCCGGCCGTCTTCGTCAGGATGAACACGTCACCCTCTTCTATGGTCTCAGGCTTCATGGCCTGCTCCGGCTTCCTCTTCCCGAAAGCTGTCGAGCTTATGACCGGCGTGGTCACGGCACGAGTAACTTCTGTGTGACCGCCTATTATCTCTATCCCGGCCTCTGCGGCCGCCTCCGCCGCCTGGGCCATCATGTCCCTGAGCTGGTCGAGAGTCGTCCCCTCCGGCAGCAGGCAGGTCATCATTATGTATGCCGGCTCCACGCCTTCGCTAGCTATGTCGTTAGTCGTGACGGAGACCGCCAGCCTACCGATATCAGCCACGTCGGCCGTAACCGGGTCCGACGACACCACCAGGTCCAAGCCGCCGAAATCAACGCATGAGCAGTCCCTTCCTATGCCCGCCCGCGTCTTAACGTCGTCCCTGTGGAACTTTATCTTATCTATAACTTCCGTCTTCAGGATCTTAGAATCCAACTTTCCGATCGGTAAAACCACTTATATTCCTCTTTTTACTTATACCCCCGCAAAGCCGCCCCGACCGCTCCCGGCTCCGCCTGGCGACCCCGGACGGGACCCAACGCGAAATGGCTTTGCTATATAAACTTACTCAGCCTGCGGCTCCTCGCCTGTAGTCAGCCAAGCCGTTATCTGCTCTTCATTAATGATAGGAATGCCAAGCTCATGAGCCTTCTTATTCTTCCCCGACGTCGATGTCAGGTTATTGTTTATAAGGTAAGAAGTCTTAGCGCTGACAGATCCGGCGACGTGTCCGCCCACCCTCTCTATCTCAGCCTTCAGGGCGTCCCTGTTCTCATAGCCGTTCAGAGAACCTGTTATGACGAACGTGTAGCCGTCCAGGAACTGCGGCGCGTCCTCCTCCGTCTCGTCCAATGTTACGAGCTCGAGTATGTCATTCACCATCCTCACCTTATCCGGATCCGTGAAGAACGACACGTAAGAGTCCGCGAGAACATCTCCTATGCCTTCTATATCCTTCAGCTGGTCCCTAGTCAGGTGGGATATAACGTCCCACTTATAATGGCAGTGCTTGGCGATGAGCTTAGCTGTAGCAGCGCCGATCCCCGGGATGCCCAGTGCGTAGAGCAGCCTCTCAGGCCTGGAGTTCTCAGCCTTCTTAATAGAAGCCTTCAGGTTCTCGAACGACTTCTCGCCCGCTCCCTTATCAGCCCCGACGAACGTAGCCACGAACTCGTCATGGTAGTCATCGAAACGGAATATATCCGCGAATTCCTTGATAATTCCGACGTCTATGAGCTTCTCTATTGTCGAGTCGCTCAGACCTTCTATATTCATGCCCTCGCGGGAAACGAAGTTGGAGAAGCTCTTTATCTGCTTAGCCGGGCAGTCCGGATTAGGACAGTAGAGCGTCTGCACTCCGTCCTCATCCTTCAGCACGGTATCAGCCCCGCAGACCGGGCAATGGTCAGGCACAGGGACGTTATTAGTCGGCGTCAGGTCCTCGGATATCTGCGGTATGATCATGTTCGCCTTATAAACGTTTATAGTATCGCCTATGCCGAGTCCGAGCTCTCTCATTATGCTGACGTTATGGACGGAGGCCCGGCTCACGGTCGTCCCTTCCAGCTCCACAGGGTCGAAAACAGCGACAGGGTTTATGAGTCCTGTCCTGGAAGCAGACCACTCTATATACCTAAGCGTCGTCTCCTCTTTCGCGTCCGCCCACTTAAATGCTATGGAGTTCCTCGGGAACTTAGCTGTCGTGCCGAGCGACAGGCCGTATTCTATGTCATCATAGCTCAATACCAGGCCGTCGGAAGGGAAATCGTTCGTAACGATGGTCTGGGCGAACCATTCTATGGTGTCGAGGATGTTGGACCTGTCGACGAACTTCCAGCCTACGACATCGAAGCCCAGGTCCTTCATCCACTCGAACTGGTTGTGGATATAGCCGCCGAAATCCACAGGCGTACCGTCCTCGTTCACGGCTTCCACCAGGGTGAACGGAACGAGCTGGACGTGCCGAGCTTTAGTCACGGCAGGGTCCAGAGCCCTAACTGAGCCGCTGCAAAGATTTCTCGCGTTCTTATACTTTGCTTCCGCGTCGCCGAGGGTCTCGTTTATCTTATCGAAGTCGCTATACTTAATTACAGCCTCGCCGCGGATCACCAGGTGACCTTTAAACGAGATGGATACAGGCACGTTTTCGAAATTCTTAGCATTATTGGTTATGACCTCACCTATATCGCCGTTACCGCGGGTGAGCGCCTTCACGAGCTTTCCGCCCTCATATGTCACGACGACAGTGAGCCCGTCCATCTTCCAGGACATTATGCCCTGCTGGTCTCCCAGCCAGTCCCTCAGCTCCTCCCGGCTCTTCGTCTTATCCAGGGACAGCATCCTGCTCGGGTGCCTCTCCTTCGGCAGGTCGGAAACTATCTCGTAGCCCACGTTCTGGGTCGGGCTGTTCGCGAATATGATTCCGGTCTCGTCCTCCAGGGCTCTGAGCTCGTCGTACATGGCGTCATATTCTATATTAGGCATGATTTCCTGGGCGTCCATGTAATACGCCTTAGAAGCCACGTTCAGCTTCTCTATGAGCTCCTTTATCCTGGCTGTCTGAGCCGCCTTATCTTTATTCTCCATATTACTCACCATCCTGTTCATACAGCAAAGCGATCCCTTAACTTATGGCTCCGCCTATATCTTCTTTATCACGGCTATTCCCTTAGCGAGCTTCTTAATGCCCACTGAGTCGAAAGCCACGGTCACTATGGATCCCGTATCTTCTATGACCAACCCCTGGCCGAACTTCTGGTGAGACACCTTATCTCCCGGCTTGAACTTCTCGCCGGATCCGGAAGCGCCTACTTTATGGGCTCTCGTTTCCCTCTTAGCGTAGCTCAGAGAGTCGAAAGGCCTATAGGCTTTGCCGCTTGAATAACCATCGAAGTCTCCTGTGGAGACACCGACGTTCCCGCCGGCTCCCGTGCCGTTAGACCTGGACTCGTATACAGCGTCGCCCTTAAGCAGGGTCTTATCTACCTCTCTCAGGAACTGGGATTCGCGGGTGTACTCCGTCCTTCCGTACCTGGTCCTGACTTCGGCGCTGGACAGGAAGAGCAGTTCCTTAGCCCTGGTCATTCCCACATAGCAAAGTCTCCTCTCCTGCTCCATGTCCTGCTCGGAGTCGAAGGCTCTGCTGCCCGGGAACAGGCCGTCTTCCATGCCCGGCATAAACACGACCGGGAACTCCAAGCCCTTAGCGGAGTGGAGGGTCATCATGGTGACAGTCGGCTGGTTCTCGTCGTAGTTATCCTGCTCGGCGGAAAGTGTCATGGTGGACATAAATTCCTCCACCGTAGGCGTGTCGACAGACTCCTCATATTCCGCTATGACGGACTTAAATTCCATGAGGTTATCTATCCTGGCTTCGGCTTCTATTGTCTGGGCATCTTCCAAGGCCTTCAGGTAGCCTGTGTTTTCCAGTAACGTAGAGTAGACGTCTTCTACGCTCATCTGATCTTTATTATTTCTTATATATTTTATGACATTTATCATGTCGGACACGCCTGACCGGGCTTTAGTCCCCAGGCTGGCCAGAAGCTCGCCGTCCGGGTCGCTTAAGCCTTCCAGCAGACTCTGACCGCGGATAGCGGCGTAAGCCGAAAGCTTATCTATCGTCTTTGCTCCTATGCCCCGCTTAGGCTCGTTTATGACTCTCACCAGGGACAGGTCGTCTGAAGGGTTCACTATGAGCCGCATATAAGCTATGGCGTCCTTAATTTCCTTACGGTCGTAGTATCTCATGCCGGACAGGACCCTGTAAGGTATGCCCTCTCTCTGAAAGCGCTCTTCCATGATCCTGGACTGAGCGTTCGTCCTGTAGAGTATGGCGAAGTCGCTGTATTCCCGGCCCTTAGAGACCATGGACTCTATGAGGCTGGCTATGTGCTCGGCCTCGTCGCGGTCACTCTCCGTGCGGAAATACGTTATCTTCTCGCCGTCGTCCGCCTGGGTCCAGAGTTCTTTCTTCTTCCTTCCTTTATTATGGCTGATGACAGAATGAGCGGCCGCCAAAATATTCCCCTTAGACCTGTAGTTCTGCTCCAGTTTTATGACCTTAGCGTCGCGGAAGTCCTTCTCGAAATCGAGTATGTTCCTGATGTCGGCGCCTCGCCACTCGTATATACACTGGTCGTCATCGCCCACGACGCAAAGATTATGGTGCTGGGCCGCCATCATGGATATCATCTGGTACTGGAGCCTGTTCGTGTCCTGGTACTCGTCGACCATTATGTATTGGAACCTGTCCTGGTACTCCTTCAAGGCATCCGGATGCCCCTTAAACAGGAGGACCGTGTTAAGCAGCAGGTCGTCGAAGTCCATGGCGTTATTCTTAATCAGCCTCTTCTGGTACTCGGTGTAGACCTCGGCCACGGCCTTAGACCTGGTGTCGTGGTACTGGCTGTAGTCCACCTTATCCGGCGTCCTGCCCTTCTCCTTCTGCCTGCTGATAGAAGCGAGAATGGAATTCACCGGGAATTCCCTGTCGCTAATGCCCTTCTCCTTCATTATCCCCTTAACCAGAGTCTTCTGGTCGCTGGTGTCATATACGACGAAGTCCGACTTATATCCCGCCTCCTCGGCGTGGCTCCTCAGGATCCTCAGGCACATGGCGTGGAAAGTCATGATCCACATGCCCCTCCTGGCTCCGATGAGTGTCTCTACCCTGTCTCTCATCTCCTTAGCCGCTTTATTAGTGAATGTCACGGCCAGGATGTTATATGGCGCTATCCCCTGACTTATCATGTAGGCTATCCTGTTAGTCATGGTGCTCGTCTTACCGGAACCCGCTCCCGCCAGTATCAGCAAAGGCCCTTCTATCTGCTTTACTGCTTCCAGCTGCTGTTCATTAAGATCTTCTAACGCCATAATTACCTCCGATTTCTTAAAGACATTTATTTAAGAATAGCAAAAAAGCCCCCTCTTTACAAGCAGGCCGGACCTGCTCAGGGGACTAACACTACATCTCTATCTTATTGGAATTACCGGTTTTCCCGTCTCGGCCGCCCGGCTCCGGCCTCCCTTCTTCACCAAAAAAACAGATGAGGCAGGGTGACGAGGCCTGCCTCCGATGAAAAAGAATGAAAAGCAATTGGGGCCCACAGCTTATCTTTCAGGAAACACATAAAAAGGCTGTGGTTTCGCTGCCCACAGCCCGTATTCGCTGATGCTACGCCTCACGCCGGTTCTCCGCCGGTCCAAGGTAATTTTATGCAGGTCTCCTGGCTCGTGGATCTCCGGCACGCCTGTATCCTTCCCAGTCTATCACGACCAGTGGATCGAAATATAACAGCCGTACCTACTCACTTACAGTGGCGGGACCGCGCAGGCATCTCACCTGCTTCCCTCTTAGCTCTCAAATTCATGAGAGAACATAAAACGCATATTCAATTGCAATACCATCTTATAACCCTGTAGATTTTTTGTCAATACTCATTTGGTTTGAGATAACTAATTTAATTTTCCTTACCCGCGGGAGCCATGACGATGGCTGCTTCCTGCCGCGATCTACTGACGGTCCGCTATAAAGTGGCGCTGCCGGCGCCCAGCCTCTTCGCACTAAAAAACCGCTCCCCCGGAGGGGAACGGTTAAGTTTCTCTTTGCTCGGGGCGGATAAGTCCGTCCCTTATGGCCATTCAGTTCGATTAAACGAGCTCGAGGAATGCCATCTCAGCGGCATCGCCTCTACGAGGTCCGAGCTTGAGGATCCTGGTGTATCCACCGTGTCTCTCCTCATACTTAGGAGCGATCTCGTCAAAAATCTTAGCTACGACTGTCTCGTCGTAAACGTAAGCCATAACCTGTCTTCTAGCATGAAGGCCACCACGCTTAGCGATAGTGATGATCTTCTCAGCTTCTCTTCCTGCTTCCTTGGCTCTTAAATGAGTCGTGCTGATCCTGCCCTCTCTGAACAGATCAGTAACGAGGTTTCTGAGCATCGCTTTCCTGTGAGCGGACTCTCTGCCAAGTTTTCTGTATCCAGGCATCACTGCCTCCTTTCACAATATTCGAAGTCAGCTGGGGCTCACTTAGCAAAGTGTCCCCGGCGTGTTAATTTCTAATTTCCTGCTGTCCGCGAAACGCTTAAGCGGGTATTACTCCTCATTCCTGAGGCTGAGGCCGAGCTCAGCAAGCTTATTCTTAACTTCGTCAAGAGATTTCTTACCGAGGTTCCTTACCTTCATCATGTCGTCTTCACTCTTCTGTGTCAGCTGGTCGACAGTGTTGATGCCGGCGCGCTTCAGGCAGTTGAACGAACGAACGGAGAGTTCCAGCTCTTCGATAGTCATCTCGAGAGCCTTCTCTTTCTTACCCTCTTCCTTCTCTACCATGATCTTAATGTTATTAGTGTTCTCATCAAGGCCCATGAAGAGTTCGAGGTGCTCCTCCATGATCTTAGCGGCGATAGAAACGCCTTCTTCAGGAGTGACTGAGCCATCTGTCCAGAGCTCGAGCTCCAGGATGTCTCCTCTTCCTACTTTATAAGGAAGGATATTAAAGTTCACCTTCGTTACAGGTGTGTAGATAGCGTCGACAGGAATAGTGCCGATCGGAAGGTTCTCGTCCTTCCTCTCTTCTGTCGGAACGTATCCGTAACCTCTCTCGAAGTGAATGTTCATGCTTACACGAGCGCTGTCATCCAGTGTAGCGATATGACGATCAGGATTGCAGATCTCGAGATCTGACCCGCCGTCGATATCTCCCGCAGTAAGCTCTCCAGGTCCCGCGAAGTCTACAACTGCTGTAAGACCCTCAGGATCGTCAGAGTAAAGCTTAGCCGCTACCTTCTTCAGGTTCAGGATGATCTCTGTAACATCTTCTCTTACGCCCGGGATAGTAGTGAATTCATGATCCACGCCCTCGATGCGCACAGATGTCACAGCAACACCAGGAAGGGAACTAAGCAGGATACGCCTCATAGCGTTTCCAAGCGTTGTTCCATAACCTCTCTGAAGCGGCTCTACAGTAAACTTCCCGTATCTGCCGTCTTCGCTGATCTCTTTGCTTATTGTTGGTTTTTCGAATTCTAACACTTAAAAAACCTCCTCCCTTCCAAATAGATGATCTATCACTGTCACGACTATTTGGAGTACAGCTCTACGATCAGACGCTCTTCGATCGGTGTGTCGATCTGCTCTCTCGTTGGCAGAGAAAGTACAGTGCCCTCGAGCTTATCCTGGTTAACGCTGAGCCATTCAGGAACTGCTACCTGCATTTCCTTAATCTCCTTAAACTTAGGTGACTTCAGGCTCTTCTCTCTTACCTTAATAACATCGCCCGGCTTAACTTCGTATGAAGGGATGTTTACCTTCTTACCGTTTACGAGGTAATGATTGTGTGTTACGAGCTGTCTGGCTTCTCTTCTAGTTGTGGAGAATCCCATTCTGTAAACTACGTTATCGAGTCTGGTCTCGAGCATAACCAGGAGGTTCTCACCTGTCTGGCCCTTCTTTCTGTCGGCCTTCTCGTATGTGTTTCTGAACTGCTTCTCCAGAAGTCCGTAGATGAACTTAGCTCTCTGCTTCTCTCTAAGCTGAAGACCGTACTCGCTCTGCTTTCTGGATCTTCTCTGTGTATTTCTGTGAGAAGTCTTATAAATTCCAAGATGGCTCGGATCGATCTGCAGCGATCTGCATCTCTTTAATACTGGTTCTCTATTTACTGCCATATTCTGATCCTCCCCTCTTATACTCTTCTTCTCTTAGGTGGACGGCATCCATTATGAGGAATCGGTGTGATATCCTTAATCATAGTTACCTGAAGTCCGCAAGCTGCCAGTGCTCTGATAGCTGCTTCTCTTCCGGATCCCGGACCCTTAACGTAAACTTCAACTTCCTTAAGTCCGTGCTCCTTAGCAGCGTTAGCAGCTGTCTCAGCAGCCATCTGAGCCGCGAACGGTGTGGACTTCTTAGATCCCTTAAATCCGAGGGATCCTGCGCTGGACCATGAAAGAGCGTTTCCTTCCATATCTGTCAGCGTTACGAGTGTATTATTAAAGGTGGACGAAATGTGAGCCTGACCCTTAACAACGTTCTTACGCACGATTTTCTTTCTCGTGTTCTTCTTAACTGTCTTAGCCATTTAGTCCTCCTTTCTACTTCTTTCTGCTTACGATCTTCTTAGGACCCTTACGAGTTCTAGCGTTCGTCTTAGTCTTCTGTCCTCTTACAGGCAGGTGTCTTCTGTGTCTGATACCTCTGTAGGATCCGATCTCCATGAGTCTCTTAATGTTCATGGAAACTTCTCTTCTCAGATCTCCCTCTACGAGGTACTCTTCTTCGATGATTCTTCTGATTTTACCTGCGTCGTCCTCTGAAAGGTCTCTGACTCTGATGTCAGGATCTACGTTGGCTTCAGCAAGGATCTTACGAGATGACGCGAGTCCTATCCCGTAGATGTAAGTAAGACCGATCTCAACCCTCTTCTCTCTAGGCAGATCGACTCCGGCTATACGAGCCATGCTTATCCTCCTCTCCTATCTTCCGTCACTACTCCGGGAGTGATATAGACAGGTGTTCCAAAAATTATATTTTCGGATACGCGGACCCGGCCCCGCGCTCTGTAATAACAAAAGATGTAACGCTTTCGACGCACATCTTTGTTGATTATACTCTTTGCAAATAAAAAATGCAACATTAATTTTCTAAAAAATCAATGCTGCATAAATCTGATCTATAAACTGTGTTAAGAGACAAGCTCTATCTGGGCTCAGCCCTGACGCTGCTTGTGCTTAGGGTTCTCACAGATTACCATGACTTTCCCGTGTCTCTTAATAACCTTGCACTTTTCGCAAATAGGTTTTACAGATGCTCTTACCTTCATCTTATAACCTCCTTTCGGACTTCGGTAACTTCAGAGGTCAGCCTCTGTCACGCCATGTAATTCTTCCTCTGGACAGATCATACGGTGAAAGCTCTACCTTCACCCTGTCCCCCCTGAGGATTCTTATATAGTTCATACGGATCTTACCGGAAACGTGCGCCAGAACTTCGAAGCCGTTATCAAGCTTTACCTTGAACATGGCGTTCGGCTGAGCGTCTACCACGGTTCCTTCTACCTCTATGACGTCTTTTTTCGCCATTACTTACACCTCTCTGTTCCTGTCCACTAATCGACAGCCTTAACAATCTGGTCGAATGTGTTCTCAGGAGAGATAGATCCGTCTACATGTACGATGTTTCCGGACTTTTCGTAATATCCGATGAGCGGCTCTGTCTGATCCTTATAGACAGAGATCCTGTTCTTAGCGGTCTCTTCGTTATCGTCGTCTCTCTGGATGAGCTCGCCGCCGCACTTATCGCACTTACCCTCAACAGCAGGTGGGAAGTTAACGACGTGATATGTAGCTCCGCAGTTCTTGCAGACACGGCGTCCTGTGATCCTTCTCATCAGCTCTTCTTCGCCGACCTCTAAGTCGATGACGATGTCGAGCTTGCTGTCGTGAGCCTTCAGGAACTCGTCCAGCTTCTCAGCCTGATATACAGTGCGTGGGAAACCGTCGAGGAGGAATCCATCCTTACAGTCATCCTCGAGGAGTCTGGTCGTGGCGATCTCGATAACGAGGTCGTCAGGAACGAGTTCTCCCTTATCCATATATGCCTTAGCTCTCTTACCGAGCTCTGTTCCGTTCTTTATATTCTCCCTGAAAATATCTCCTGTTGAGATATGTGGGATATTGTATTTCTCTACGATCCTGACTGCCTGGGTGCCCTTACCTGCTCCCGGAGGTCCGAGTAAAATCGTTCTTAACATTTTTCCCTCCTATTTCAGGAATCCCTGATAACGTCTCATCAGCATCTGGTTATCGAGAGCCTGAACAGTTTCAAGCGCTACGCCTACAGCGATGAGGATAGATGTTCCGCCGAACTCGAGGTTCAGACCTGAGTATACAGAAATGATAGTCGGCAGTGTGGAGATGATAGCCAGGAACAGAGCTCCTACGATAGAGATCCTCGACATTACTCTGGAGAGGTATTCTACTGTCGCTTTGCCCGGTCTGACCCCCGGAATGAATCCGCCGTTAGCCTTCATGTTATCAGCAACATCTACAGGGTTGAATGTGATCGCGGTGTAGAAGTAGTTGAATATGATGATCAGGAATACATTCAGTATGGAATAAACCCAAACTCCCGGATTTCCTGTAGGCATCAGCCATTTCTGGCAGAAGTCATAGAACTTCGAATCAGGGAAGAAATATGTGATCGTGATAGGGAATTCGAGGAGTGACAGGGAGAAGATGATTGGAATAACTCCTGCCTGGTTCACCTTAAGAGGAATATGTGTCGACTGTCCGCCGTACATCTTCCTTCCTACTACCCTCTTCGCGTACTGTACAGGGATCTTCCTCGTTCCCTGCTGCATAGCGATGATTCCCACAACAACGGCGATGGCGAAGATAATGAATATGATCAAGGAAATCACGGACATGCTTCCGGCCTTGACCTTATCACCGATCTGCATAAACTGGCTCGGTATCCTGGATACTATTCCGCCGAAGATCAGGAGGGAAATACCATTTCCAACTCCGTGCTCGTTTATCTCTTCGCCGAGCCACATAAGGAATGTGGTTCCAGCGATAAGAACGAGCATAATCAGGGCGAATGTGTACCAGTGGGAGTCTACGATGGCCTGTCTGAACAGACCGAGCGTAAGTCCCAGAGCCTGTATCACAGCGAGCACTACTGTAAAGTATCTCGTGATCTGTGCCATCTTCTTACGGCCTTCCATGCCTTCCTTAGCGAGCTTCTCGAAATACGGGAACGCTACTGTCAGAAGTTCTATGATGATGGTGGCTGTAATGTATGGCGTGATACTCAGAGCGAACACTGTGAAGTTTGAGAATGATCCGCCGGAGAACAGGTTGAACAGTTCGAACAATCCCATGTTATCTCCGGAGAACATCTGGGCCAGGTATTCCCTGTTTATGAATGGAACAGGGATATTGGACCCGATTCTGAAAACTACCAGCATAAGCAGTGTAAAGATCATCTTACTGCGAAGCTCTTTAACCTTCCATGCTTCCGATACCGTTTTCAGCATTCCCATTTTAGATCACCTCGGCTTTTCCACCAGCCGCTTCGATCTTCTCTACAGCAGCCTTACTGAACTTATTAGCCTTAACTGTGATCGCCTTCTCAAGCTCACCATTGCCAAGAACCTTCAGGCCGTCGTTTGCTTTCTTAATGATTCCCGCTTCGAGGAGGATCTCAGGAGTTACTTCAGCTCCTGCTTCGAATACGTTCAGATCCTCTACGTTGATAACGGAGTAAACTGTCTTAAAAATGTTAGTGAAGCCTCTCTTAGGAAGTCTTCTGTAAAGTGGCATCTGGCCTCCCTCGAATCCGAGTCTTACGCCGCCGCCGCTTCTCTGCTTCTGGCCGTTCATACCTCTGCCGCCGGTCTTACCCTGACCTGTGGCGCGACCGCGGCCTCTTCTCTTACGGTCGAATGAGGAACCCTGAGGTGCATTCAATTCATGCAGCTTCATTTATTTCGCCTCCTTACTCTTCTACTACAGTTACAAGATGCGAAACCTTGGCGATAGCTCCGCGTGTCTGCGGTGTATCTTCAAGTTCAACTGTGCTGTGCATCTTTCTAAGTCCCAGTGCTTCAACTACCTTCTTCTGATGAGGCTTAGCGCCGATAGGGCTTTTCGTTAAAGTAATCTTCAGCTTTGCCATTTCGATGCCTCCTAACCAAGAATCTCTTCAGGAGTCTTACCTCTGAGCTTTGCAACATACTCAACTGTTACAAGACCCTTCAGAGCCTCCATAGTAGCGTTAGCGATATTTCCGGAGTTGTTGGATCCGAGAGACTTAGCTCTTACATCCTGCAGTCCGGCAGCCTCGAGAACTGTACGAGCGGAAGATCCGGCGATAACTCCTGTACCTTTCTGAGCAGGCATGATCAGGACCTTACCAGCGCCGTGGATTCCGATGTTCTCATGAGGGATCGTAGTACCTACCATAGGTACTTCTATTAAATTCTTCTTTGCGTCTTCCGTAGCTTTTCTTACAGCTTCAGGGATCTCCTGAGCCTTACCGAGGCCGACACCTACATGACCGTTATGATCGCCTACAACGATCGTAACGCTGAATCTCATGTTTCTGCCGCCCTTAACAGTCTTAGCAACACGTCTGATGTTGACGATAGTTTCTGTAAGATCGAGCTTGGAAGCATCTACAGTATTCTGCATTCTCTATACCTCCTGTTAGAATTTCAGACCAGCTTCACGAGCGCCATCAGCGAGTTCCTTAACTCTTCCGTGATAGAGGAATCCTCCTCTGTCGAAGGCAACCTCTGTGATTCCCTTCTCGAGCGCGCGCTTAGCGACAGTTTCGCCGACCTTCTTAGCGGCATCTTTATTTCCGCCGTTAGCGAGGTCTGCCTTAAGTTCCTTCTCCAGTGAAGACGCGGAAACGAGTGTTACCTTATTTACGTCGTCTATTACCTGGCAGGAGATATTGTTATTAGATCTGTAAACAGAAAGCCTAGGTCTTTCAGGAGTTCCGAAGATATCTTTTCTGACTCTCATGTGTCTTTTAATTCGCTTCTGCTGTTTTGTAAGCTTACTCATCTATCTCTTCACTCCTTTCTACTTAGCGCCTGTCTTGCCTTCTTTTCTACGTACGTGTTCATCCTCGTATCTGATTCCCTTGCCCTTATATGGCTCTGGAGCTCTCCATGCGCGGATGACTGCTGCGTAGTTTCCAACAAGAGTCTTATCAATGCCCTTAACTACGATAGTATTTGGATCTGGTGTCTCTGTAGTGATTCCCTCAGGATCTTCCATCTCTACCGGGTGAGAATAACCCAGAGCCATAACGAGCTTATTGCCCTTCTTCTCAGCTCTGTAACCAACTCCGATAATCTGGAGCTTCTTCTCGAATCCCTTAGTAACACCTTCAACCATGTTATTAACGAGTGCTCTCGCGAGACCGTGCTGAGCTCTGTCATGACGCTCGTCGCTTTCTCTCGTGAACTTGATCTCGTTATCTTCTACCGCGACTGTGATCCTAGGTGAGATCTCCTGTGTGAGCTCTCCCTTAGGTCCCTTAACAGTTACGATGTTTTCGCTTACACTTACCTCTACACCGGCAGGAAGCGCGATTGGTTTATTTCCGATTCTGGACATGTCCTACCTCCTACCAGATATAGCAGATAACTTCTCCACCGACTCCCAGCTCTCTGGCCTTCTTATCAGTCATGATTCCCTTAGATGTGGAAATGATGGCTGTTCCAAGTCCGTTGAGTACCTTAGGGATCTCATTAGCCTTAGCGTATACCTTAAGGCCCGGTTTTGAAATTCTCTTGATTCCGTTGATAACTTTGATTTTCTTGTCAGCACTGTACTTCAGAGTGATTCTGAGTGTACCCTGAACTCCGTCCTCGATCTTCTCAACGCTTGCGATGTAACCCTCGTCCAGGAGGATCTGAGCGATAGCGTTCTTGATTTTAGAAGCAGGGACATCGACAGTGTCATGACCTACTGTATTTGCGTTTCTGATTCTTGTCAGCATATCCGCAATTGGATCTGTCATTGTCATTTCGTTTCTTCTCCCTTCCTGTACGGTTTACCAGCTAGCCTTCTTAACTCCTGGGATCTCACCCTTATAAGCGAGCTCCCTGAAACATACACGGCAAATACCATACTTTTTAAGGACCGAATGCGGACGACCGCAGATCCTGCATCTCGTGTAAGCACGAGTTGAATACTTAGGTTTTCTCTGCTGCTTGATTTTCAGAGATTTCTTAGCCATGTTTACCTCCTGCTATTTCTCGAACGGCATGCCGAGCAGTTCGAGAAGAGCCGCAGCTTCTTCATCCGTCTTGGCTGTCGTAGTGAATACAATATTCATTCCCTTAACAGTATCGATCTTATCATACTCGATCTCAGGGAAGATCAGCTGCTCCTTCAGGCCCATGGAATAGTTTCCTCTGCCGTCGAATGAGTTCTTGCTGACGCCCTTAAAGTCTCTAACTCTTGGGAGTGAGATGTTGAAGAGCTTATCCATGAAGTAGTACATGTTATCGCCTCTGAGCGTTACCTTAGCGCCTACAGGCATTCCCTGTCTGATCTTGAAGTTAGCGATGGACTTCTTAGCCTTCGTAACTACAGGCTTCTGACCTGTGATCATTCCGATCTCTTCTACAGCGGAATCTATGATCTTAGAGTTCTCTTTAGCTTCGCCGAGACCCATGTTGAGAGTGATCTTCTCAACCTTAGGTACTTCCATAACGTTATCGTAATGGAACTTTTCCTGGAGTGCCTTGAAAACTTCGTTCTTATATGTCTCCTTAAGCCTTGGTGTCAAAACGTCTCCTCCTTTCTTTAGTCAAGTACTTCTCTAGTAGCTCTGTTGACTCTGACTTTCTTACCGTCTCTCTCTTCGTAAGCGATCTTGAGTGGCTTCTTAGCCTTGTCATCATAGTACATTACGTTAGATACGTCGATAGCGCCCTCGATGTGCTTTATCTGAGCTTCTTCCTTCTGAGTAGCCTTCTGGTGCTTCTCCTGAAGGTTAACGCCCTCAACGATTACCTTATGTGTCTTTGGCATAGCCTTTAATACCTTGCCGACCTTGCCCTTGTCTTTTCCGGTAATAACGACTACCATATCATCTTTCTTAATACGCATTCGCTTTCCCTCCTACAGAACTTCCGGCGCAAGTGAAACTATCTTCATGAAGCCGGCATCTCTGAGCTCTCTGGCAACAGGTCCGAAGATACGAGTACCAACCGGTGTCTTATCTTCTCTGCTCTTAATGATTACAGCAGCGTTCTGATCGAACTTTACATAGCTGCCGTCAGCACGTCTCGTGCCGGTCTTAGATCTTACTACTACGGCTCTGACTACGTCACCCTTCTTAACTGTTCCGCCTGGTGTAGCGTCCTTAACAGCGCAAACGATGATGTCGCCGATGCCAGCTACCTTACGGCCTGTTCCGCCGAGGATTCGCATGCAAAGGAGTTCCTTGGCACCGGAGTTGTCAGCGACCTTAAGTCTTGTCTCTGTCTGGATCATTATCGGTACCTCCCTTACTTAGCCTTCTCAACGATCTCTACGACTCTCCATCTCTTAGTCTTGGAGAGAGGTCTCGTTTCCATTACTCTTACCTTATCGCCGATCCTGCACTCGTTATTCTCGTCATGAGCGTGGATTCTCTTAGTTCTCTTTACAGCCTTACCGTATAGAGAATGTCTGACGAAGTCATTGAACGTAACGACAACGGTTTTATCCATCTTATCGCTTACGACAGTGCCGACTTTAACTTTTCTACTGTTTCTAGCGTCTGCCATCTTACATCCTCCTTTCGATTAAGCCTGTGCTTTCTCTAATTCTTTCTCTCTGATGATCGTCTTGATCCTGGCGATATCTCTCTTAACTTCTCTCATCTTTACCGGATTCTCGAGCTGTCCTGTGACATGCTGGAATCTGAGATTGAAAAGCTCTTTCTTATTCTTCGCAAGTTCTTCGCTAAGTTCAGCGTCAGACATTTCTCTAATCTTATTCAAATCCATTACGCTTCACCGCCCTTCGCTTCTACGTCTTCCTTCTTAACAAATTCCGATTTGATCGGGAGTTTGTGTCCTGCAAGACGCATAGCTTCTCTTGCCTGCTCTTCTGTAACACCACCGATCTCAAACATGATCCTGCCCGGCTTAACAACTGCTACCCAGTACTCAGGAGCTCCCTTTCCGGAACCCATACGTACTTCAGCCGGCTTCTTAGTTACTGACTTATGAGGGAAGATCTTAATGTAGACCTTACCGCCTCTCTTAGTGTATCTGGTCATAGCGATTCTGGCAGCCTCGATCTGGTTAGCTGTGATCCAGCCGCACTCTGTTGCCTTGAGACCAAATTCACCGTATGTTACTGTGTTGCCCTTAGTAGCGACACCCTTCATTCTGCCTCTATGAACTCTTCTGTGCTTAACGCGCTTTGGCATTAACATGGCAAGTTCCTCCTTTCACGATGATTACTCAGCTTCTGTTGCTTCAGGCTTTACTTCCTCTGCAGGAGCTTCCTTAACGACTCTCTTTCTGCCATACGCAGTCTTAGCCATTTCCTGACGGCCGCCATTTCTTCTGTCGCCGCCTCTTCTCCTGTCGTTGCCTCTTCTTCTGTCGTCACGGCGTCCGTTTCTTCTGCCGCGGCCTCTTCTCTCCTCTCTCTTCTCTTCACGGATTGCTGCAAGGAGAGCCTTATCGAGGTACTCACCATGGTTGATCCAAACCTTTACGCCGATCTTACCATAAGTTGTGTTAGCTTCAGCAAAGCCATAGTCGATGTCAGCTCTGAGTGTATGAAGTGGAACGTTGCCTTCGCTGTACTGCTCTTTTCTAGCGATCTCAGCTCCGCCGAGTCTGCCGGAGCAAACGACCTTACAACCCTTTGCTCCTGCCTTCATAGTTCTGGTGATCTGCTGCTTCATAGCTCTTCTGAAAGATGTTCTCTTCTCCAGAGCGTCAGCGATGCTCTCAGCTGATACCTGAGCGTCCATATCAGCCCTTCTGACCTCTTCTATAGAGATCTGGACCTTCTTACCGTTCGTAAGCTTCTCAAGCTTCTTAGTCATAAGGTTGATGTCAGCTCCGTCCTTACCGATGATAAGGCCAGGTCTAGCTGTAGCGACTCTTACAACTACCTTAGTCTCTTCAGGTCTCTCGATAACGATCTTCGAGATTCCTGCGTTATAATAAGATTTCTTAATTACCTTTCTGATAGCGTCATCTTCAGCGAGGAAATCCGCGAAATTGTCCTTGCTTGCGAACCACTTAGTGTTCCAGTCATCGATAACGCCTACTCTAAATCCATGCGGGCTAACTTTCTGACCCATTCGTCGAACCTCCTGCTACTCTGCTTTCTCTCTAAGAATAACTTTAACGTGACTTGATCTCTTCAGGATCGGGGAAGCACTGCCCTTAGCGCCTGCTCTCCATCTCTTCATCGTAGGTCCCTGAAGTGCTGAGATCTCAGCTACGTAGAGGTTGTCCCTGTTCATGTCAAAATTATTTTCCGCGTTAGCCGCTGCCGACTCAACTACTTTCTCAACGATTTCAGCACCCTTACCCGGTGTGAACTTCAGGATGTTAAGAGCTTCCTGCAGGTCCTTACCTCTTACGAGGTCAGCTACAGGCTTAAGCTTGATAGGAGACATCCTGACGTATTTAGCGACAGCTCTGGCCTCAGTCCTTGCTTCTTCCATTATTATCTCCTCCTAGTTATTTGGTAGTCTTATCTGCCGCGTGGCCTCTGAAGGTCCTGGTCGGCGCGAACTCACCAAGCTTATGTCCTACCATGTCCTCTGTGATATATACAGGAACATGCTTTCTTCCGTCGTGAACAGCGATAGTGTGTCCAACCATCTGAGGGAAGATAGTGGAAGATCTAGACCATGTCTTAATGACTTTCTTCTCATTAGCCTCATTCATAGCTTCGATTCTCGCGAGAAGCTTAGCGTCTACGAAAGGGCCTTTCTTAATTGATCTGCTCATTTATATCCTCCCTATTTCTCGTTTCTTCTCTTTACGATGTACTTATTGGAAGCAGCGCGCTTATTTCTGGTCTTAGTACCAAGAGCCGGCTTACCCCAAGGAGTAACTGGGTTCTTACGACCAACTGGCGCTCTACCTTCACCACCACCGTGTGGATGGTCGTTAGGGTTCATGACGGAACCTCTAACCTTAGGTCTCCATCCCATGTGACGTTTCTTACCTGCTTTACCGATGGAGATGTTGGAATGATCATCGTTACCAACCTCACCGATCGTAGCCTTGCAGACGAGGAGGACTTTTCTTACTTCTCCGGACGGGAGCCTTACCTGAGCGTACTTATCTTCCTTAGCCATGAGCTGAGCTCCGTTTCCTGCGGAACGAACGAGCTGAGCGCCCTTACCAGGCTTAAGCTCTATGTTGTGGATGATAGTACCAACAGGGATGTTAGCGATCGGAAGAGCGTTTCCGATCTGGATATCAGCGTCAGCGCCGGAATAGATCGTCTGACCTACCTTCAGGTCTTCCGGAGCGATGATGTATCTCTTCTCACCGTCAGCGTATACGATAAGAGCGATGTTAGCGCTTCTGTTTGGATCGTACTCGATAGTAGCGACCTTACCAGGAATGCCGTCCTTATCGCGCTTGAAATCTATAACTCTGTATTTAGCCTTAGCTCCGCCGCCTCTGTGTCTTACTGTGATCTTACCTCTGAAGTTTCTTCCTGCGTGCTTCTTAAGAGAAGATGTCAGTGACTTCTGAGGCTTATTAGCTGTGATCTCTTCAAATGTGGAGACCGTCATTCCTCTAAGACCCGGAGTAGTTGGATTATATTTTCTGATTCCCATTTATGCCAACCTCCTAATTAAAGACTCTGGAAGAATTCGATCTCTTTACTGTCGTCTGTAAGAGTAACGATCGCCTTCTTATAAGCGGCCGTTCTTCCTTCTGTTCTTCCCATTCTCTTAACTTTACCTTTGACGTGCATAGTGTTGACCTTCTTAACGTCTACGTCGAAGATCTCTTCTACAGCTTTCTTGATCTCTGTCTTATTAGCGTTCATAGCGACCTTAAAAGTGTACTTCTTCTCCTGCGCGTCGTCCATGCTCTTCTCGGTGATTACCGGCTTCAGAATGATGTCGTAGCTTGTCATTATCTGTACACCTCCTCGATCTTCTCTATCGCTTCCTTAGTAGCGATGAGGCTTGTGTGGTTCAGGATCTCATAAACGTTGATCTTATCAGCGATGTCTGTTCTAACGCCAGGGATGTTTCTCGCTGAGAGAACTACGTTCTCGTTCTTATCAGCTGTAACGATCAGGGCCTTCTTATCAGCTCCGATGTTGCTTAAGATCCTTACCATCTCCTTAGTCTTAGGAGCGTCGAGGTTTATCTCGTTAAGAACGATCAGTTCGTTATCGTTTACCTTAGAAGTGAGGACTGACTTAAGAGCGAGCCTCTTAACTTTCTTAGGAACCGCGTAGTTGTAGCTTCTAGGCTTCGGCGCGAATACGATACCTCCGCCTACCTGTGATGGGTCAGTTGAGGAACCCTGTCTGTGGCGGCCTGTTCCCTTCTGTCTGAAAGGCTTTCTGCCTCCTCCTCTGACTTCTCCTCTCGTGAGCGCGGACTGTGTGCCCTGTCTCTGGTTAGCGAGGTAGTTCTTAACTACTTCGTATACCGCGTTCTTATTTGGCTCTTCGAGGCCAAAGATCTCATCATTAAGCTCGAGTGTTCCGGCTTCCTTACCTTCGATGTCGAGCATAGTAATTGTTGCCATACCGCATATCCTCCTTTCTCAGAACTATTTATCCTGTCCCTTGACAGCGTATCTGATTCGGAGAATGCTTCCCTTACCTCCAGGAACAGCTCCCTTAACGAGTATCAGATTTCTATCAGCAATAACTTTCACGAGCTTAACGTTCTGGATCGTAACTGTGTCGCGTCCCATACGTCCTGACTCCTTATTTCCAGGGAATACTCTGGAAGGATATGTAGCCGCAGCCAGACCGCCGGCGAGTCTCTTATGCTTAGAGCCGTGTCCCATCGGTCCTCTGTGCTGGCCGTATCTCTTAATAGGGCCCTGTGTTCCTTTACCCTTGGAGATGCCTGTGATGTCGAGTTTCTTACCTTCCTCGAAATCAGCCGCTGTGATCTCCTGACCTACTTCGTATGTCTCGCCCTCGTCATTTCTGAACTCAGCGACATACTTCTTAGGAGTCACTCCTGCCTTAGCGAAGTGTCCTGTCATCGGCTTGTTGACTCTCTGTGGCTTCTGATCTACGAAACCGATCTGTACGCCGTCATATCCGTCAGTTTCTGCTGTCTTAACCTGAGTTACGACTACAGGACCTGCTTCGATGACAGTTACAGGAACAACTGCGCCTGTCTCTTCGAAAATCTGGGTCATTCCGATTTTCTTTCCTAAAATTGTTTTCATTTATAAAAACCTCCTGATTCTTACAGCGGTACGCAATGGCGCGTACATACTAAGGGAGTGAACCCTTACAGTTTGATTTCGATGTTGACGCCAGCAGGCAGATCAAGCTTAGTGATCGCGTTAGCTGTATCAACTGTAGCGTTAGTGATGTCGATCAGTCTCTTATGTGTTCTCTGCTCGAACTGCTCTCTGGAATCCTTATACTTATGTACGGCTCTCAGGATAGTAACGACTTCCTTCTCTGTAGGAAGTGGAATAGGTCCTGAAACCTCAGCTCCGGTCCTCTTAGCAGCCTCTACGATCTTAGCGGCGCTCTGGTCGAGCAGCGCGTGATCATAAGCCTTAAGTCTGATTCTGATCTTCTGTAATTCGCTCATGTTTTACCTCCGTGTGTACTGTTTTCGCTATTCATGTACAGGAACGCTGTTCTCTCTATACGGGCAATGCGTTATGCTTGCTCCGCACACGCCCTCGTGCGTTTCCTAAAAAAATGGCACAAGAGAAAATAGCTTACGTCCCTTCGCCCTCGTCCAGCGAGGACAATTCTCAGCAGAAATAACCTGATAGCTCAGCAACCTTCTGCCTCTCTGCTTTACGCAAGCTTATTCAGTATAAGTGATTGAGAAATATATTGCAAGCATTTTTTGAAAAAAGTGCGTATTTTTTCAAGTACCGTTTCCTATGAGCGTTCATTTAAGCCAGCCCCGAGATTCGAATCATGCACACGCCTACAGGCGTTTCCTTTTGCAAAGCATATACGTCTCATCGCCTTGCGCCGCAAAGGGTAGAGCGCATTTTCCTTTGCAAAGCAAATGTAATAGCAATTATCCCTCCGGGCGCCCGGCCAAAGATGACGGGTACGCTTTGCTCTGGACAAAGCACAGA
The DNA here is from genome assembly GCA_029009055.1 of Eubacteriales bacterium. Classification (GTDB taxonomy): domain Bacteria; phylum Bacillota; class Clostridia; order Peptostreptococcales; family Anaerovoracaceae; genus Aminicella. The sequence goes on from JAQXJR010000037.1 coordinate 37,427, forward strand.
AACAAGGCATAAAAAAACGGAGGACACGAAGCCCTCCGAAAAAATTGTTACATTATATATGCCGTCCGGCGTTTACTCCATAGGAACGAGCCAGAGCTTGAGCGCATATGCCATGAACATAGCGAATACGACCCACATGATCGGGGATACGTCCTTAGCCTTCTTAGTAGCGACCTTCAGGATCACCCATGACAGCATGCCCCACATGATTCCGTTAGCGATGGATGATGTGAATGGCATCATGATGACTGCCAGGAAGCCGCCTACCATGTCAGCGATGTCTGTGCCATCCAGGTCTATCCTCTTAATGGACTGGAGCATGAGCAGGCCTACCCAAACGAGAGCAGGTGTCGTCGCGAATGATGGGATGGCCAGGAATATAGGAGCGAAGAAGATTGAAAGCAGGAAGAGGATACCCGTCGTGAGGGATGTCAGTCCCGTTCTTCCTCCGTTAGCAACTCCGGCTGTTGACTCTACGAATGATGTAACTGTGGATGTTCCGACCAGGGCGCCGAATACAGTGCCGACAGCGTCGGAAAGAAGAGCTTCCTTCGCTCGAGGAAGATTACCCTCCTCATCGAGGAGGTTTCCTCTCTGAGCTACGCCGATGAGCGTTCCGGCTGTATCGAATATATCTACGAACAGGAATGAGAACGTTACTACAGCGAAGTCGAGGAAGTTGCTCCCTATGTAGCCGAAGTCGAGCTTAAACATGTTATGATCTACAGGCTTCAGGGACTCCAGTGTGAATGAAGGGAAGAGCGAGTAGACGCCGGCGTCAGGATTTACCTGGTACCAGCCTGTCAGCTGAGCTATCATGCCCAGACCCCATGTGATGAGGATGCCGATGAGAATGTAGCCCTTCACATTATAATGGTAGAGAACAGCTACGATGAGGATGCCGAGGAGACCGAGGGCTACCTGCGGTGTGTTCAGACTTCCGAACGTGATGAGTGTGGAATCGTCGTTAGCTACGATACCAGCGTTCTTAAGGCCGATTATGGCGATGAATAAGCCGATTCCGGCGGTAATAGCGTGCTTCAGGTTCTCAGGGATGTCGTTTACCAGCTTCTCTCTGAAACTCGTTAATGACAGAAGGATGAATATGACACCTTCTACGAATACGGCTGTGAGGGCGATCCTCCATGCCTGATCCTGAGGTGTGCCTGCCTTAGTAAGGTTTCCTACTACCGTGAAAGCGAAGTAGGCGTTAAGCCCCATGCCTGACGCCAGGGCTACAGGGTAGTTAGCGCAGAATGCCATGAATATAGTGGCTACTCCGGCGGAAAGCGCTGTCGCCGTGAAGACGGACGCTCTGTCCATGCCGGCAGCGGACAGGATATTAGGGTTTACAGCCAGGATGTAAACCATGGCCAGGAATGTCACGAAGCCCGAGGACACCTCTGTACCTACGGTCGTTCCGTGCTCCTTCAACTTAAAAAATCTCTCCATAATCAAATGCTCCTATTCATATAGAAACGAAATAAAAAATATCTTTTATTATATACACGAACGGCATTAACATACAAGCCCGAGCAAATAAAAAACCGCTCCGAAGCCCGAAGCTTCGAAGCGGCTCTATTCTTCCACCCTGTGGGTGGTTTATGTCCCCATTTCTGTCAGCTGCGCTGCCGGAATATTCCGACCGTCGTTCGCGATTCAGATTAATAGTTCTCAGGCTTTACCTGGAAGAAAGACTGTGGGTGCTTGCAAACTGGGCAAACATTAGGAGCCTTCTTAGCTACTACCTGGAATCCGCAGTTTCTGCACTGCCAGAGGACGTCCTCATCCTTCTCGAATACCTTACCGTCCTTAATGTTCTCAGCCAGCTTACGGTATCTCTCTTCATGTGTCTTCTCTATAGCCGCAACGCCTCTCATCTGGATAGCGATCTCTGGGAATCCTTCCTCGTCAGCTGTGTCAGCCATGTTCTTATACATGTCTGTCCACTCGTAGTTCTCTCCCTCAGCAGCTGTGATCAGGTTCTCTGCTGTAGTTCCGATTCCCTCAGCCAGCTTATACCAGAGCTTAGCGTGTTCCTTCTCGTTTCCGGCTGTCTCCAGGAAGAGCTCCGCGATCTGCTCGTAGCCTTCTTTCTTAGCCTGTGAAGCAAAGAAAGTGTACTTATTTCTAGCCTGAGATTCTCCTGCGAAAGCAGTCATAAGATTTTCTAAAGTCTTAGTTCCCTTTAAATCTTTCATTTAATATTTCTCCTTCTTACTAGCGAAACTGTACCGGATATCTATTTAATCAAACTGGGCGCTTCATTCTCCTTCTCGACGCATTCGTCGCATATCCCGCTCAGCGTGGTTAAATCTGGGATGTATGCATTCCTGTTGATATTATAAACCCTGCAGACCTGTTCGACCACATTTTCTTCCGCCTCAGGCGAATTCGGAAACAGGTCGAAGACCCTGCCGCACTTAACGCACTGCATGTGCATGTGCTTCTCCAGCCTTCCGTCGTAGCGGTCAGCCTTACCATAGGATTTAACGCAGGCCAGACTGCCCTCCTCGACCAAGGCGTTCAGATTCCTGTAGACAGTCGCTACGCCTATATTCGGCATCTGCTCCCGCGCCTTCATGTAGACCCAATCAGCTGTCGGATGCGTATCTGTATTCTTCACGATCTCATAGATCAGGTTTTTCTGTTTCGAGTATTTCATGGCAGCTCTCCATAAGCGATAATGATTATCATTATCATAATTTACGAAAACCCGCTTGTCAAGCTGAAATGAAAATTTAATTATTTAAATAAATACTTTTCACTAAGACTTTATGATGGTATAATAAAAATAAAATAACGGACGCGGATCTGCCCCTTTAGCAGGCCAGGCGTCCAATACGAAAAACGGGAGCCACAATCCCGCGAAAAGGAGGAATTTAAATGTTCAAGGTATTCAGATGCAATAAATGCGGTCAGGTCGTAGTTCGCGTTAAGGATTCAGCATGCACACCTAAGTGCTGCGGAGAGCCTATGCAGGAGCTCACAGCCAACACTACAGACGCCGCTCAGGAGAAGCACGTTCCTGTAATCGAGCAGGCTGACGGTAAGGTAACAGTTAAGGTAGGTTCCGTAGCTCATCCTATGGACGAAGACCACTTCATCTCACCTATCTTCCTCGAGACCACAGAGGGCGTTCGCATTAAGGAGCTGAAGCCGGGCGAGGCACCTGAAGCCACATTCTCACTCGGAGCAGACGAGAAGGTCATCGCAGCTTACGAATATTGCAATAAGCACGGTTTCTGGAAGGCTGAAGCTTAATCTACGCCAGCAAATCATAACCGTTGATTTCACCCGCCGGGAGGATTCGATTAAGGTCCGACCGGCGGATTTTAATATGCGCGGAAAGGGCGCGCCCCTCGCGAGCGAGCCCCTGCCGCGGGAATTGCGGGCGTTTGTATTTGCTTTCCGCGGCGCGCCCTAGCGCTTCCTATTTAACGTATATGCTGCCTCCGATGAATTCCCTCATTATAGAATCCGCGTTCACAGCCGACGTATCATCTATGACCTCGAAGTACTTAAGAAAATTCAGGAAGCGTATGGCTTCCGCGTACTCCTTATCCGCGGGCGATACCTTCTTAAGCAACGGTTCAGCGTACTTCTTAAGTACAGAGATCTCATAATCGCTGTAAGAGTTGAATAAGAGGTCGGCATCCTTGCTGTAAGGGAATATATTCTTCTCTTCACCAGCTCTCACCATAGGCCATTCGTCTATGGTTATCCTGGCGTCGTGACCGCGGAACAGATTATCCCTGACCATTCTCCTCAGCATGCGCTCATCCGTAGTCGGTATCCTATTATGTTCGTCCATATTCAGCTGAGTCAGAGGACTTATATATATCTTAAATTTCTTATCCCTAGGTATTTCAGGTGTCAAGGCCTCGTTCAGCCCGTGGATCCCCTCTATGACTATGATCTGGTCCTTCTTAATAGAAGTTATTCTCGACCCGAACTCCTTCTTACCGGTGAGGAAGTTGAAGACAGGTATGTCCGCTTTACCGCCTTCCAGCAATGTCTTCAGGTCTTTATTGAACAGCTTCACGTCCACAGCGTCCAGGTCTTCGAAATTGTATTTCCCATCCGGTCCGGGCGTCATCTCAGACCTATCCAGGAAATAATCGTCCGTCCCCATGTACATAGCCTCGTGACCCTTCACCTTCATCTGGACGCAAAGCCTCTTCGCGAATGTGGTCTTACCGGACGATGACGGACCGGCGATAAGGACCAGCCTGGCCTTAGATTCCAGGATCCTGTCGGCAGCCTCGACGATCTTACTTTGCTGGAGGGCCTCTGAAAGCATGACGAGGTCTGTCACCCCGTTATTCCTGATTTTATCATTCAGATCGGCGACGCATTCCACGCCCAGGAGTTTATCCCACCTCTTCTGCTCGCTGAATGCCTGGTAGAGGTCCGGCTGCTCCCGGTAATCAGGCATGTGGTCCGGGTCCTTACCTTCCGGCGCCCTGAGTATCACGCCCATCCTGTACTTCCTGAGCTCGAAAAGCTTTATATACCCCGTGGATGGCACCATGAGCCCATAGAAGAAATCTTTATAGCCTTCCAGGTCGAAGAACTCAAGCTCCGTAAGCTCTGGCATGGACTTTATGAGGCGGATGTTTTGGTCCCGACCCATCTCTCTCAGGATAGCCAGGCCCTCTTCCCTGCCTATCATCTCATGCTTCACCGGCAAGTCTCGTTCGACCAGCTCCCGCATCCTGAGCTCTATCTTCCTTACTTCTTCTTCATTCACACCTTCTGGCTTATGGATCACAGTGAAATAGCCCTGGTTCAAGGAATTATCTATTATGACTCTGTAATCCCCGAGCACGTCCCTGACAGCCGTCAGATATATGAGCGACAAAGTATTCTGATAAGTGTATTTCCCCTCTACAGACCTGATGTCCAGAAGTTCCACGCAGGCGTCACCCGTCAGAACGAAGTCCAGACTCCTGTACTCATTATTTACCTTAGCCGCCATGCATTCGTACTTTAATTCCTGCTTGACAGACTTATATATATCCTCAACGGACGTCCCCGCCGGAACATCCAGTTCCCTCTTAAGCTTTCCCTCGTCGGCGGTAAGTTCGATCCTCATACGGTCCTCCTCTATAGCCCGAAAACGACCTCGTTTATATCATGATTATAGCACATAAACATGGGATAAATTTATCCGAGGGAAACCCGAGTTATCGATAGCATGCTTTATATCATGCAGCAAAGCTATTCCGATGGCTTTGCCTCCGGCTACGCGCCCGCTCCCTGTGTCTCGGCCGCAGCTCTCGCAGCGTCTGCCGCTGCCGCCGCCAGGTCCATGAGATCAGCGCTGCCCGTTTCAGCCGGCGCTCCATTCCCAGCCCTAGCGGGTTCACTTTCAGCCGCCTTCGGCTCAGCATATGCTTCCGCCCTCGCTGCATCAGTTTCTGCCGGCACTCCTGTTCCCGATCGCCCGGCGGCAGATTCAAAAGGGACTTCGTCTTCCAGTTCATCGAACGAAGCGCCAGATTCGGAGGAAGAAGCCGGTGCTCCCGGTTCTGACCAGGCAGCTTCCACGTGCTCGGACGAGCCCGATTCAGAGGAAGCAGCCGGTGCTCCCTTTGCTATTGCTTCACCTGAACCCTCTTCGAACTCCTCGGCATCCTCGGCGAAGAACTTATCCTGCTTGCGCCTTCTAGGTGGATACTCCGCCGGCACAGCCCTATTCAGCCTGTAATCATCGAACAATCTCGTTATGATCTTAAGCTCGTTACCGTAGAGTGTGACGCCCTTACTCATCTTATGGTGGTCTGGCGACCAATCTCTTATATCGAATTTAGGAGGCTCAGCCCCATTCCAAGAAACCAGGTTCAGCTCCTTAGTCCAGCCGCTGGACCTTACCGACACAGTGCCGATATGCTCTCTGATCTCGAATCTAATAGGCTTACTTCTTCTGTCATTTCTATTATCATTTCTGTTATCATCTCTGCTGCCATCTCTGTTAGCCATGATATAACTCCTTATCATCTCAAACGTCCGGGCGCGGGCGGCGCGCGTATTGCCTTCACTCGGAACTCATACTCTGCTGATAAGCTATAGCTTCGATACGTTTAAATGTTACAGTCACTGGAAATATCTGTCAATTATATCAAGGTATAAAATACATGGCAGGGAAAAGAAAGTCTTTTCCCTTAGACTGAAAGGCTTGCGGCTCCTATATTTCAGTCTTTTTCCTAACTAGTGCCGGTCCGTTTCGCGGCTGGCATAAAGCAGGAGCTTTTACACTTAACCAAAGCGCTTGCCTGATGTTATAATCGTTTTAGAAAATATATCGGAGGTCAAAATGAGTATCCACGAGACGAGGGAACCGCGGCAGAAACGGTCCATAGAAAAGAAGGAAAAGATAATAAAACGCGGCTTCGAGCTCATAGGCGAGGTTGGCTATTATAATACGAACACGGCCCAGATCGCTAAGGCGTCCGGTGTCTCGACCGGCATAGTCTACCAGTATTTCCACGATAAACACGACATATTAATGGAAGGTCTGAAGAAATACGCGGACGGCATGTTCTACCCTGCGATCGCGCTCCCATCAGGCGACTTCACCGCCGATGACCTGCCGGACGTCATAGAGAAGTCTATCCGAGGCTTCATAGAAAGCCACAGGGTATCGAAGACCGCCCACGAGGAGATCATGGCCATGGAGCACTCCGACCCGGAAGTAGCCGAATTCTTCCACGCTAAGGAGATCGAGAAATCCCATAAGATAGCCGACGTCTTTCGCGCTAACGGCATAGATTCCGACCACCTGGAGGAGAAGATCCACATAATGCTGGGCATGGTCGATAACTACTGCCACGAAGTGATATACCACAGGCATGATTTGCTAGATTACGAAGCCATGCGGGCTGTCCTGATCGACACCTGCGTCAGCATGATAACAGGAAAATAAGACGCGAAATGCCCCCGCCGCCCAAGCAGCAGAGGCATTTTTATTTTGCAAAGCTCAAGCTTTTCTTCCGAATTCCCGCTCGAACTCGTCTACCGGCATAGGCTTTCCGAAATAG
>JAQXJR010000038.1 GCA_029009055.1 Eubacteriales bacterium
TGCATGCTGGCCGGTGTGCATTTCTGCTTCAGCGGCTTCTTCATAGCGAACGATCAGTCTATGATCTCATTCATACACAACATAATTTCCATAATCGTGATCAGGATACCGGGAGCGTCGCTGGCATCTAAGTATTTCCCGGATAACCTGACTCCTATGGGGATGGCGGCTCCTATAGGCTCGACCCTGTCTATAATCATATGTGTCGCGGCTTACGTTTATTTCTCGAAAAAGGGCAGGTTCGGCGAAATAAAGCGGCCTCAGAGGCGGAAATAGAATTATTTGACAGTGATTTACAGTATTGATATAATTTTTATTATGCATTTTTGCGCATAACAGCAAAGAAGACCGTTAGAATTGGCAGGAGCCAAAACATAGATATATAAAGATAAACAAAAATCATGTATTACGGAAATATTAAAAAATTCGATGTGGCTGACGGACCGGGCGTCAGGGTGAGCCTGTTCGTGTCAGGCTGCACTCACCACTGTAAGGGCTGCTTCCAGCCTGAGACATGGAACTTCGACTACGGTCAGCCATACACAGAAGAAACAGAAGCTGAGATATTAACAGCTTTAGATAATGACTACATCCAGGGTCTGACAGTGCTTGGGGGAGAACCGTTTGAACCTGAAAACCAGAAGGAAGTAGTCAAGCTCATGAAGAAGGTCAGGGAGCTTTATTCGGATAAGGATATCTGGTGCTACACAGGCTTTACTTACGAAACAGACCTTCTCGAGGGCGGTAAAGTCCATACAGATGTTACGGATGAGATGCTCTCATATATAGACGTGCTCGTGGACGGTGAGTTCGTAGAGGCGAAGAAGGATATGAGATTGAAATTCAGAGGGAGCAGCAATCAGAGGCTGCTTGGGTTAAGAGAGATGAGAACCGGAAAGGACGGGGATGCCGCCGGCGTTACGTCAGCCCCTAAGGCTGAAGGCGCGGATAAGGCGGGCGAAAGGGACTGCGAGGTGAAGGAACCTGCCCCCGATGGCTCTGTCCGTTAACAGGGCAGAGTCCGGACTTCGTTTTAACGCGCTTTACAGAATTGAGGGGTAAATGACTTATTTTTGGATATCATTCGCTATAATTTTATATATGGCCGCTATGATCGGCATTGGATTCTATTTTTCTAATAAGAACAGTTCTACAGATGACTATTATCTGGGCGGAAGACAGCTTGGTCCATTCGTGACCGCCATGTCAGCCGAGGCTTCAGATATGTCCAGTTGGCTGCTTATGGGACTTCCTGGCGTAGCTCTCGCCGGATTGGTCGGCATGAACGGTTCGTTCGCCGAGGCGGTCTGGACAGCTGTAGGTCTAGCCGGAGGTACTTACCTTAACTGGCTCATAGTAGCTAAAAAGCTTCGTCTGTATTCTGAGAGGATACAGGCTAATACTATACCTGACTATTTTTCCAATAGGTTCGGCGATAAGAGCGGCGCTATCTGCTTCGTATCAGCCATCATAATCGTAATATTCTTCGTGCCTTACACGGCTTCGGGATTCGCTTCTATAGGTAAACTCATGAACAGCCTGTATGGACTTCCTTACCACGGATCCATGGTAGTGGGCGCGCTCGTAGTGTCTATTTATACTGTACTGGGAGGCTTCCTGGCTGCTTCTACGACTGACCTCATCCAGAGCATAATCATGACTATAGCTCTTATAGTTATAGTAGGCTATGGATTATCCACAGGCGGCGGTCTGTCTGCTGTAATGGCTAACACTAATGACGTCGTGAATTACTTCAACATGAGCTCTATAGGCGGAAACAGCGGACTCCTTCCTATATTCTCAGTTCTCGCCTGGGGCTTAGGCTATTTCGGCATGCCTCATATTCTGCTCAGATTCATGGCTATAGAGGATAAGGAGAAGCTGAAGCTTTCCAGAAGGATAGCTACCGTTTGGGTGCTCATCTCCATGGGTATAGCTATCTTCATAGGAATCATAGGATATACGTTCGCGAAGAATAACGGCATGATCGGTCAGGAGGGCTTCGACCCTGAGAGGATCATCATATATATGGCTTCAGCTATCAGTAAGATAAACTGGCTGACAGCTATTCTCGCCGGAGTCATTATTTCCGGAATCCTCGCTTCTATCATGTCCACGTCTGACTCTCAGATGCTGGCGGCGGCGTCCAGCGTTTCGGAGAACATAGTTAAGAGATTCTTTGTTAAGAACATGACACCTGAGGGCGGCATGAAGTTCGCCAGAGGCACAGTAATAGCGATCGCTCTCATAGCCATGGTATTCGCTTGGAACCCTGACAGCTCCGTATTCCGTATAGTATCATTCGCTTGGGCAGGCTTCGGAGCTTCATTCGGGCCGGCAGTGCTTTGCTCCCTTTTCGACAGGAGGGCTAATAAATACGGCACTCTCGCGGGCATCATAGCCGGAGGCGCCATGGTATTCATCTGGAAGTTCGGCATCGCTAGGCTGGGAGGGCTCTTCTCAATATATGAGCTGCTTCCGGGTTTCGTAGTAAGCATTCTCGTGAACGTGATCGTGAGCCGCCTGACACCTGCTCCGGAGAAGGAGATAACGGACGAATTCGATAAAGTTAAGGCTCTTATGAAGGAAGATAAGGCTTTAAGATAGCAAAGTTCTATATCATATGACCCGGCTGGGAGCCCGGAGGGACCCGGCGCGGGATGGCTTTGCTGAATAAATATATGTTTAATATCTCTAATAGTTATTGGGGGACGGTAATAATGAAGAAAAACCTTGCTAAGACATATGATCCTAAGGATTTCGAGGACAGGATCTATAAAATGTGGGAAGAGAGCGGTTCGTTCAGGGCTGACGTCGATAAGTCGAAGAAGCCTTTCACGATCGTCATGCCGCCTCCAAATATCACAGGCCAGCTCCACATGGGCCACGCTCTGGACCAGACTCTGCAGGATGTTCTGACCAGATGGAAGAGGATGCAGGGCTACAGCGCTCTCTGGCTTCCGGGATCTGACCACGCCAGCATAGCGACAGAGGTTAAGGTCGTTAACAAGCTGAGAGAGGAAGAGCATAAGGAGAAGGAAGATATAGGGCGTGAGGAGTTCTTAAAGCGCGCCTGGGCCTGGAAGGAAGAGTACGGCGGCAGGATCACTAAGCAGTGCCGTAAACTCGGAGATTCCTGCGACTGGTCCCGTGAGAGATTCACCATGGACGAGGGCTGCAGTAAGGCAGTCAGGACCATGTTCGTGAACCTGTATAAGAAGGGACTCATATATAAGGGAAACAGGCTGGTGAACTGGTGCCCGAGCTGCGGAACATCTATTTCAGACGCTGAGGTAGAGCACGTGGATGAGGACGGATACTACTGGTATTTCCGCTATCCATCAGCTGAGGAGAATGGACCTGATATCGTAGTAGCTACATCCAGACCTGAGACCATGTTCGGAGACGTGGCTATAGCTGTAAGCGGTAAGGATGAGAGATATAAGGATGTCATCGGCCATAAGGTGGTATTGCCTCTCGTAGGCCGTGAGATCCCTGTCATAGCCGATCCATATCCTGATCCTGAGAAAGGTACAGGAGCCGTTAAGATCACTCCTGCTCACGACCCTAACGACTTCGAGGTAGGGCAGAGACATAACCTGGAGATCATAGAGTGCCTGAATGATGACGCTACTATGACGGAAGCATGCGGCGAGTATGCCGGCATGGACCGCTATGAGTGCAGGAAGAAGTGGGTAGAAGCCCTGGATGAGGCGGGCTACCTCGTAAAGAAAGAGAAGATGGTCATCCCTGTAGGTCAGTGCTACAGATGCCATACCAATATAGAGCCTATGCTTTCCGATCAGTGGTTCGTTAAGATGGAAGACTTAGCTAAACCAGCCATCGCCGCTGCCGAGAGCGGCGCTTTGAAGTTCGTGCCGGATAGATTCGTTAAGATCTATCAGCACTGGCTGAGTGACATCAGAGACTGGTGCATATCACGTCAGCTCTGGTGGGGACATAGGATTCCTGCCTGGTACTGTGAGGACTGCGGCGAGACCATAGTAGAGATGGATGATCCTACCGTATGCCCTAAGTGCGGCAGCCACCACCTGCATCAGGATGAAGACGTGCTCGACACATGGTTCTCATCAGCTCTCTGGCCATTCTCGACTCTGGGATGGCCTGAGGATACAGAGGAACTTAAATACTTCTATCCGACAGACGTTCTCGTAACGGGCTACGATATAATATTCTTCTGGGTAGTAAGAATGGTGTTCTCCGGCTGTGAAGCCATGAAGGAGCCGCCATTTAAGTATGTATATATCCATGGACTGGTCCGCGACGCTGAAGGCCGTAAGATGAGTAAATCCCTGGGTAACGGCATAGATCCTCTGGAAGAGATCGATAAGTACGGAGCTGACGCCCTGAGATTCATGCTGACTACAGGAATCACACCGGGTAACGACATGCGTTATAAGACGGATAAGATCCTGAACGCGAGAAACTTCGCTAATAAGCTTTGGAACGCTTCCAGGTTCGTCATCATGAACATAGAGGACGAAGACGGTAATTTCCTGGAAACGGCTGATGGAGCGGGAATGGGCTTCGATGGCGCTGACGATTTCTCCGGCATAGCCTTAAAGCCTGAAGATAAGTGGATCATATCCAGGATAAATGACGCCGTTAAGTATGTGACAGACGAGATGGAGAAGTTCGACCTGGCTCTGGCAGGTCAGAGGGCATACGACCTGATCTGGAACGAGTTCTGCGACTGGTACGTAGAGATCGTTAAGAAGAGACTCTGGGGTGAGGACGAGGAAGATAAGAAAGTCGCCAGATTCACGCTCATATTCGCTATGAAGAACATGCTGGAGCTGCTGCACCCATTCATGCCTTTCATCACGGAGGAGATCTGGAGCTTTCTGCCACACGCTGATGAAGAAACTGCCGGTAAGAAGAACGGCTATCTTATCAACGCTTCCTGGCCTGTTTACAGCGAAGCCAGAAACTTCAGCGACGACGAGAAGGTCCTGAAGATGGCTATGGACGCTGTGACTACAGTAAGAAACATAAGGTCAGAGGCTGACGCCGCTCCATCCAGGAAGCTGACACTGGCTGTCCTGACTGATGGAGAAGACAGGGAGAGATTCCAGGCAGGCGAGAGATATATTAAGGATCTGGCAAATGTCACTGATATAGCTTATATCTCCGATAATTCAGAGGCTCCTGAAGACTCCATGTCTAAGGTAATGCCTGGCGCTCAGATCTTCATCCCTATGAACGAGCTCGTAGACTTCGAGGAAGAGCTAGCTAGGCTGAATAAGGAGAAGGCTAGGCTGGAGAGCGAAGTCCAGCGCGCTGAGAAGAAGCTCTCTAACGAGAAATTCGTCAGCAAGGCTCCTGAAAATGTCGTTCAGGCAGAGCGCGATAAGAAGGTCCGCTACGAGGAGATGCTGCAGGCGACAGTAGAGCAGATAGCCCAGCTGTCCGGCAAGGCTGAGAATTAGCTGAGGCGTCTTCGGACGAAAGCGGCTCGTCACTTATTTGCAAAGTAAAATAGAGATTTATTCGGAGAATATACGGATTTGGAAGAGCTAAACATCATAGAGAAAATACACGGCTTCCTGAAGTTCGGAAGTGTGCTTGGGCTGGAGAGGATGAATGAGCTTCTTAAGAGGCTGGGGAATCCGGAGAAGGACCTCAGGATCATCCACGTAGCAGGGACTAATGGTAAGGGGTCCGTCTCCAGGTTCATCTATGAGATGCTAGAATCCGCGGGATATAAGGCGGGGCTTTACACCTCGCCTTATTTAGAGTATTTCAACGAGAGGATAGAGTACGACGGGAAGCTCATCTCCATGGAAGACCTGGAGAGGTGCGGTGATGTCGTTATAAGAAAAGCGGGCGAAATGACGGCTGACGGATTGGATTCCCCTACGGAATTCGAGGTGGTCACTGCCATCGCTTTTCTTTATTTTAAAGAAGTGGGCTGCCAGACGGCTGTCATGGAAGTCGGCCTGGGAGGAAGAGGCGACTCGACTAATGTCGTGGAGAAGCCGCTTTGCTCTGTGATAACTTCTATATCCATGGATCATATGAACGTGCTGGGAAACACCATAGCTGAGATCGCCGGAGAGAAAGCCGGGATAATAAAGCGGGGATGTCCTGTAGTCATCAGCACAGATAGGAAGGACGCTAAGAGGGTATTCCTGGAGAAGGCTGTGAGGTCCGGGTCCAGGCTCGTAGACGCCATGGCGATGGAGCCTGAGATGAGAGAGATCGGACCGGGCGGAAGCAGGTTCGACATAGAGGCCCTGGGGAAAGAATATGAGGATATAGAGATATCCATGGGCGGGACATATCAGATCAGGAACGCTGTGGAAGCTCTGACCGCGGTCACACTGCTGAATCAGGAAGGGAAGGTGAACGTACCTGAATCAGCTGTTAAAGCCGGCATGAAGAGGGCTGTGAACAGGGGACGCTTCGAGATGCTCGCTTCGGGAGAGGATGGACTCGCTGCTGTCATACTGGACGGCGCTCATAACGCGGACGGTGCTCTCAAGCTGCGGGAATCGATTGAGCGATTCTATGGCGGTAAGAAAGTCTTGATAGTTACCGGCGTGCTCGCGGATAAGCAGTTCGAAAATATCGTAGGTGAGTTCAGAAAGATAGCTGATGATTTCATAGTTACAGAACCGGAGAATCCGAGGAAGATGAAGGCGGATGATCTCGCTGCTCTCATAAGTGAAACGGGGGCGGATGTTACCGCCGTACCCGATGTGGAAGAAGCTGTGGATCTGGCAGTTTCAAGACGTAAAGACTACGACCTCGTTCTCTTTACGGGCTCGCTTTACATGATAGGAAAAGCCAGGACCGTACTTACGACGAAATACGGTATAGGTAAGCCGCTCAACATCTGAATATCGAGTCTGTGGGGCTTCATGTATATTGTTGCGTGGCTGGCGGATATGTTATAATTAATCAGTATTTTATCTTTTTTATTGAAGCGGGAGGTTAAAATGCTGGATAAATCAGGGAATGACAGCAGCTCTTATAATATGGACGATATTAAGTTCATTAAAGAGAAGTCGCCTGTAGTGGGACAATTCATAGAGGATGAGTACGAGAGACAGAAGAATAACGTGGAGCTCATAGCTTCTGAAAACTACTGCTCAGATGCTGTGCTCGCCGCCTGCGGATGCTGCCTGACGTGGAAATACGCTGAGGGCTATCCATACGACAGGAAATCCGGCAATACCGGACGTTATTACGGCGGAACTGAGAACGTAGATAAGTTGGAGGAATACTGCTGCAATAAATGGCGGGAAGTCTTCAACACAGATTACCATGTGAACGTCCAGCCTCATTCAGGCTCACAGGCTAACCTAGCCGCTTACAGGGCTCTTATAAACCACGGCGATACCATACTCGCCATGAGCCTTAATAACGGGGGTCATCTGTCACACGGCTCTTCTGTGAATTTCTCTGGTAAGCTATATAACGTGGTCTTCTATGATGTGGATGAGAATGGTTATATAGATATGGAGGACGTGAGGAAGAAGGCTAAGTCATATAGACCTAACCTGATATTGGCAGGAGCTTCCGCATACTCCAGAATAATAGATTTCGAAGCTTTCGCTAAGATAGCTAAAGAAGTCGGAGCATATTTCATGGTGGATATGGCTCATATAGCGGGCTTGATAGCCGCGGGAGCGCATCCATCACCTTTCGGTTTAGCTGATATAGTGACCACCACTACACATAAGACCCTTAGAGGACCGAGAGGCGGCTTGATATTCGGTAAGCCTGAATTCGCTCATAAGATAGACAGCGCTGTTTTCCCATACGCTCAGGGGGGACCTCTGGAGCATATAATAGCGGCTAAAGCTATCTCAGCAGAGGAAGACTGCACAGAAGAGTATAGGAAATACATAATGCAGGTAGTGCTTAACAGTAAGGCATTCTGCGATGAGTTCTTAAAGCTGGGATATAAGGTAGTTACCGGTGGGACGGATAACCATCTCTTCCTGCTCGATCTAAGTGATTTCCCGTTCAGCGGTAATGACCTGCAGATCAGGCTGGATCAGGAAGGTATAACAGTCAATAAGAACGCTGTTCCTGGAGATAAGAGACCTCCTTCGGAAGCCAGCGGCATCAGGCTGGGGACAGCCGCTATGACGACCCGAGGCTATGACGAAGATGATTTCCGAGCTGTAGCGGGAAGGATAGATAAGGTCATTAAGGAAATGACCGCGGAATACGAAGAGAATGAGTAAGGAGCCGGAGGCAGGAAGCGCCGGGGCGGCTTTGCTCAGAAATAAGATAAATAATTGATTGGAGTTTACGCTATGAAGATCGTAGTAGATGGAATGGGTGGGGATAATGCCCCTGAAGCACCGGTTAAGGGCGCTGTAGAAGCGGCGCGCGAGCTGGGAGCGGAAGACAGCATAATTATCGTCGGACGCGAGGATGAAGTCAGGAAGGTCTTGGATGAAAGCGGATATGACGGCGATAAAATAGAAGTGCTTAACGCCAGCGAAGTCATAGAGACAGGAGAACCGCCTGTTAAAGCCTTAAGAAGGAAGAAGGACTCTTCTATAGTAAGAGGCATGGAGCTTCTTAAAGAAGGTAAGGGAGACGCTTTCGTTTCCGCGGGAAGCACGGGCGCCGTATTCGCGGGAAGTGTCATGAAGCTGGGAAGGCTTAAGGGAATAGGCCGTCCGGCTCTGGCAGCCATCTACCCGGTAGTAGGCATGGAACCGTCACTTCTTCTGGACGCGGGCGCTAACGCTGAGTGTAAGTCTGAATACCTAAGGGAATTCGCCATTATGGGCAGCATATATATGGATAAGGTGCTGGGAGTTAAGGATCCTACTGTAGGCCTCGTAAATAACGGGACCGAGGAGAATAAGGGATCAGCTCTCACTAAGGAAGCTTACCAGCTCATTAAGAACAGCGACGTGAATTTCGTCGGGAACATAGAGACGAGGGAGCTTCAGAACCACGCGGCTGACGTCATAGTAACTGATGGCTTTACCGGTAACGCCATAGTGAAGCTGACTGAGGGCATAGGGCTCATGGTCATCAGGGAGATGAAGAAGAGATTCTTATCTAGCACTAAGAATAAGATCGGAGCTCTTCTCCTTAAGGACCAGCTGCTAGGTATTAAGAAGGAGTTCGATTACAGCGAGTACGGCGGAGCTCCTATACTGGGCATAAAGTATCCTGTGGTAAAGGCACATGGATCCTCTGACCCGCAGGCTTTCAAGCAGACCATATTAAAGGCTGTTCCGTTCGTTAAGGGCGATGTCATCGGTAAGATAACAGAGTCCCTGGAGGCTTATGAGGAAGCCCAGGTTGAAAACTCAGACGAGACTTCAGACGTATCCGGTCAGGAAAAGTAATATATATGATGATGTAAGCCGCGTCAGGACAGGGTATCTGTCCCCCGCGGCTTAACGTTGTTTTTATCGGGGCTTCGTGCCCGAGGAAAGAGACGCAATTGAAGAATATCGAGAAGATAGATACCAGGGATTTCGAGCAGAGAATAGAATATAAATTCCGGAATAAGACTTTGCTGGAAACGGCCCTGACACATAGTTCATACTGCAGAGATAACTCCATACCTATGGAGCGCTGCAATGAGAGGATGGAATTCCTGGGAGACGCTTTCCTGGACGCTATAGTCGGCGAGGAGATGTATAAGAGACTCCCTGAGAAGCCTGAGGGAATCTTGACTAAGAGGAGAGCGGCTGCTGTATGCGGTGATGCTCTCGTGGTAGTGGGAGAAGAAATAGGTATAGGGAAGTATATGCGGCTTGGATTGGGCGAGAAGAAGAACGGCGGCAGGTCGAAGCACTCTATAGTCGGCGACGCCACGGAAGCGCTTATCGGCGCTATATATCTGGATGGCGGCTATGATGAAGCTAAGAGATTCGTGCTGAGAGAGTTCGGTGAACTCATAGATGAAGCGGCGCACGGTGAGCTCGGCAGGGACTATAAGTCCGAAATACAGGTGAAACTGCAGGCAGGCGGTAAATGCCCGGAAATAAAATACGTCGAAGCCGGGGAAAGCGGTCCAGACCACGATAAGACATTCAGAATGGAGCTTTACTGTAATGGCGTCGTTATAGGAAGCGGAATAGGTAAGAATAAGAAGCAGGCTGAGCAGGAAGCCGCGAGAGACGCTTTGGAAAGAGGTTTGAAGCATGTACTTTAAACGCCTGGAAATACAGGGGTTCAAATCTTTCGCAGATAAGGTGACCATAGATTTCAATAAGGGGATCACATGTATAGTGGGCCCTAACGGAAGCGGTAAGAGTAATGTCAGCGATGCCTTACGCTGGGTGCTGGGTGAGCAGAGCCCTAAGACACTGCGCGGCGGGAAGATGGACGAAGTTATTTTCAACGGCACGTCTTCCAGACACTCTAAGGGCATGGCTGAAGTCACTCTGGTCATAGATAACTCGGACGGAGCCCTTAAAACTCCTTACTCCGAGGTCTCCATAACCAGACGCATGTTCCGCGATGGTAATATGGAGTATCTGCTAAATAATAATCAGGTGAGGCTTAGGGACATCCGCGAGCTGATCATGGATACCGGTATCGGAGTGGACGGGTATTCTATCATAGGTCAGGGTAAAATAGCGGAGATCGTGAGCGAGAAACCTGAAGCCCGCAGAGCCATATTCGAAGAATCAGCCGGCATAGTCACATATAAGACGAAGAAGGCCGACGCCGAGAGGAAGCTCGCCGACACAGAGCAGAACCTAAACAGGCTGAACGATATCATTAGCGAGATAGACGGCAGGATAGACGGCCTCAGAGAAGCCAGCGCGAAAGCCAAGCGGTATCTCGAGCTCAGGGATAGGTATAAGAGCCTGGAAGTAAACATCATCGTAAGACAGATAGATGATTTCAATAAGAAGCAAAGCATATTCACGGACGAACTCCGTTCTTTAGATGAGGAAGAAGCCGCTAAGGACAAGGCCCTTCGGGACATATCTTCTGACATAGAAAAGCTGGATGCCGAGAGAGCTGACCTGGAAGAAAAACAGGGCAGCCTAAACGAAAAACTCATAGACCTCACAGGCCGCCTGGCATCCGCTGATAAGGAAGACCAGTATGGCAGAGAGCGCCTGGAACAGATAAGCGCGGAAGAAGTCAGGCTTTCCGGTGAATTTGAAACAGCCTCACGTAAAGTGAAAGTCCTGACAGCCGAGATCGCCAACCTGGAGAAAGAGATAGGGGAAAGCGAGGAGGCGAGCGAGCGGGCTGAGGCTTACTCGGCGGAATGCGCTGATAATCTTGATAAGCTAGAACGTGAATCTAAAGAATATACAGATCTGGTGAACGGCAGGAATGAGAAGCTCTTCGCCCTCCATAACGAGAACCTGGAGAAGAAGAGCGAAGTCAGAAGCGTAGAAAGCTATCTTTCTTCCATGAAGAATCGGAAGGCAGCCCTGTTGAAAGAAGACGCCGAGCTTGAAGAAAAGCTGTCTGAGCAGGACGCCCGGCTTAAGTCATCGGAAGCCGATCTGAATGAAGCGAGGAATGGCATAGATGAAAGCCGAAAGGCATACCGAGAAGCCGCTCAGAAGGCCGAGACCGTAAAGTCAGACCTGGCTCGGGCGGCAGATGAGGTTTCCCGCCTCACGTCTAAGCTTAACCGTATGTCAGCCAGACAGGGCGCCATGGTCGAGATGGAAAACAGCTATGAGGGCTATAACTATCCTGTTAAGTTCATCATGGGGGCCAAGATCAGGGGCGTAGAAGGCGTAGTGGCAGAGCTCATAGATGTGCCATACGGACTGGAGACTGCTGTAGAGACTGCTTTAGGCGGCGCCAAGCAGAACATAGTAACAGCTGACGACGCCAGCGCTAAGGCGGCTGTAGCCGAACTTAAGAAGCGCCGCGCGGGCAGGCTCACATTCCTTCCTGTTACCTCTGTCAGGGGAAGAGAAGTTCAGGTGCCGGCGGACATAGAACGGGCGAGGGGCTATAGAGGCGTGGCTTCGCGGCTCATAAAATGCGACCCGAGATACGACGGCATCATGACATACCTGCTGGGCAGAGTCGTGATCGTAGAAGACCTGGACTCTGCCATTGCCTTTTCTAAGAGAAACATGCCGGGCGCCCGCTTCGTCACATTAGAAGGCGAAGTCGTGAACGCCAGCGGCGCTATAACAGGAGGCTCATTCAAGTCCAGCGGGGCTGTGCTTCTCGGCCGTAAGAACGAGATAGCCAGGCTGTCGGACGACATGAAGAAGCTTAAGGCTTTGCTCGATGATAAGCAAAGAAATAAAGGCGCTATAGAGGCCGGTCTCGACCGGGCGAACTCTGATATGGAGAAAGCCAAGGAAGCCGGCAGAAACAGCGAATTTCGCGTAAGAGCCCTGGAAGAGGATATAAAGCGCGGGAAGAAGGACCTGGAGGATACCCGTGCGAGGCTCGAATCTAATGAGCAGGAGCTTAAGTCTCTGGAGGAACAGTACGCCAAGTCTCAGGAACAGGCGGAGAGGCTGTCCGGCGAAGGCCGCGATATGGAGGCCGAGATAGAGAAGATAAACCGGGAGATAGAGTCGGCTTCTGAGGATTTTGATAAGAAAAATCAGGCTCTGGAAGACGCCAGGGACGAGCTGACATCGGCTAAGATAGAGGCTTCTACGGCTCAGAATAAGGTGAAGAGCCTTAAGGGCATAGCAGAGAGAGTATCGGGCGAGCGCGAGGAGCATACCGCGAGGGCGGAAGATGCCCAGACCAGACTCGCGTCACTTCAGGATGAGAAGGCAGGTCTCACATCTAAAGCAAAGGGAAACAGCGAGGCCTCTCAGAGACTCCGTTCTGAAAAAGAAGCGGCGGAGCAGGCTCTTAATGGTATAATCGAAGGTAAGGGCAGGCTGACGGACAGGTATTCCGGTCTTACAGCTAAATCGGACAGCCTTAAGAACGATATAAGCGATATAAAGGATAAGAAATATCAGCTTAATGTCCGCTCTGTTAAGGGCGATGAGAAGTTGTCAGCCCTGAAAGACAGGCTTTGGACGGATTTCGAGATCTCATACGCTGAGGCTTTGGATATGAGGGAGGAGAAATTCGCTCTATCCACAGCTCAGAAGGAGAGCCGGGAGATCAGGAAGGAAATGGCGGGCTTAGGAGACGTGAACGTATCCGCTATAGGCGAATTCGAGCGCGAGAGCAAGCGGCTGGAGTTCCTTACTGTGCAGAGGTCTGATGTAGTGGAAGCGGCTGCGGAGCTCGATAAGATCATTAAGGAAACGGACTCCACTATAATCAGGAGGTTCAGGAAGAATTTCGACGATGTGAACGCGTCGTTCCGTAAGGTGTTCCGCCAGCTGTTCGGAGGCGGTTCAGCAGAGCTTAAGATGTCCGACGAGACTGATTTGCTGAATTCGGGCGTGGACATAATAGCCCAGCCGCCTGGGAAGAAACTCCAGAATATAAACCTCATGTCAGGTGGAGAGAAGACTATGACTGCCATAGCGCTCATATTCGCTGTGCTGACCGTGAAGCCGACTCCTTTCTGCATACTGGATGAGGTGGAAGCGGCTCTGGACGACGAAAATATAGTGAGATTCTCTGATTACCTGAGTAACTTCAGTGACACCCAGTTCGCGGTCATAACGCACCATAAGATCACCATGGAGAAGGCAGATGTCCTGTATGGCATCACCATGCCGGAGCACGGCGTGTCCAAGCTGCTCAGCCTGAAGCTGGAAGAATATGACGAAAACGAATACACTTCATAATAAACGGAGGGAAATATGGCATTAACAGAGAAGAAGAAAGGTTTCTTCGGCCGTCTGTCCCAGAAGATAGGGGACGTCCTGTTCGAGAGGACCAGGATAGACGATGACATGATAGATGAGCTGGAAGAGGCTCTCATCACGTCTGATATCGGCATGGACACGACGCAGAAGATCATGGATAAACTCCGCGATAAGGTAAATAAAAACGAGATCACGGAGCCGAAATACATAAGAAGGCAGCTGGCTAATTTCATAGCAGAAGCCATAGATAAGGGCGAAAGGTCTGAGCTTTCCACTGATTATCCGCTCGTCATCATGATGATTGGTATTAACGGAGGCGGTAAGACCACGACGATCGCTAAGCTCGGCTACATGCTGAAGCAGCAGGGTAAGTCCGTCATGTTCTGCGCGGCGGATACGTTCAGGGCGGCTGCGGCTGAGCAGCTTAAGCTGTGGGGAGACAGGATAGGCATTAATACCGTCGCTCATCAGGAAGGCGCTGATCCGTCAGCTGTCATTTACGACGCTATCCAGTCAGCAAAGGCTAAGAATATAGATGTCCTCATTTGCGACACAGCGGGAAGGCTGCAGACAAAGAAGAATCTTATGGCTGAGCTGGAGAAGATGAACAGGATAGTGGACCGGGAGTACCCGGAAGCCGCCAGAGAGACTTTACTGGTTCTGGACGCTACGAATGGTAAGAACGCTATCTCACAGGCTGAGCAGTTCAATGAAGCCGCTAAGCTCACGGGCGTGGTCATCACTAAGTTGGATGGGACATCTAAGGGCGGCATAGCTGTTACCGTGGCTGACCAGTTCGATCTGCCTGTTAAGTTCATAGGAGTCGGCGAGAAGATGGAAGATCTGCAGAAATTCGACGCTCATGAGTTCGCGGAGGGTATCATAAATGAGTAAACCGATAGCTGCCATAGTAGGCAGGCCGAATGTGGGTAAATCCACGTTTTTCAACATGGTGATAGGTAAGAGGCTTTCCATAGTGGAAGACACGCCGGGTGTCACCAGGGACAGGATATACGCTGAGACAGAGTGGAGCGGCGTAGAGTTCGCTCTCATAGATACAGGCGGTATAGAGAGGCCGGGAGACGATGTGATCCTGTCTAACATGAGAGCTCAGGCCCAGGAAGCCATAGATATGGCTGACGTCATCATATTCATGGTGGATGGTAAGGAAGGCCTTACGTCCGCTGATGACGAAGTGGCTAACATGCTGAGGAGGACAGGAAAGAAAGTCATCCTCCTGGTAAATAAGATAGATAACATAAATAAGATGCATGACACGCTGTACGATTTCTACCAGCTGGGAATAGGCGAGCCTATTCCAGTGTCAGCTCTTAATAAGCTGAATATCGGAGACGTGCTCGATGAGATAATAAGCGGCTTTCCTGACGAGACAGAAGAGGATGAGGAAGACCGCACTCAGATAGCTATCATAGGAAAGCCAAACGCCGGAAAGTCATCCCTGGTAAACGCTTTGCTGAAGGAGGAGAGGGTAATAGTATCTCCTATACCGGGAACGACCAGAGACTCCATAGATACGGAATTCTCCTGGAATGGCGAGGAATACACGCTCATAGACACAGCCGGCATAAGGCGCCGCAATAAGGTCTACGATAATGTCGAGAGATACAGCATCATAAGGTCTGTCGCGGCTATAGAGCGAAGCGACGTCTGCGTCATGATGATAGACGCGGCGGACGGTGTGACAGAGCAGGATAAGAGGATAGTCGGCATAGCCCATGAAGCCGGTAAGGGAATAGTCATAGCGGTAAATAAGTGGGACCTCATAGAGAAAGAGACGAACACTATGAAGCATTTCACGGAGAAAGTCCGTGATGAACTCCCATTCTTAAGCTACGCGCCTATAATCTTCATATCAGTAAAAGACAATCTCCGCGTGCAGCAGGTAATGGAGAGGGCGGCAGCAGTTTCGCAGAACTGCGCTTTAAGAGTTCCTACGGGCAGGCTGAATTCCATTATAGAGGACGCTGTCCTCATGCAGCAGCCGCCTTCAGATAAAGGTAAACACCTGAAGATATATTACGTGTCACAGATAGGCGTGAAACCGCCGCTTTTCTCATTCCAGATAAACGACAGGGACCTGCTGCACTTCTCTTATTCCAGGTATCTGGAGAATAAGATCAGAGCCGCTTTTGGCTTCGAGGGAACATCCATTAAGTTCGTATTCAGGGAGAAACACGATAACGAGGTATAAGCGATGAGTGAGAATGCTTATCTTATAATAGCCGTAATAATAGCGTATTTACTTGGCTCGCTGTCGCCGTCCAGCCTCCTGGCCAGGGCTAAGGGCATAGACATCCATAAGGAAGGCAGCGGCAACCCGGGCACTACGAACACGCTGAGGGTGCTTGGTAAGAAGGCGGCGGCTATAACTCTGGTAATAGATATATTTAAGGGTGTACTGGCTGTTTCCATAGCTTTCTGGCTCACGAACGAGACAGGCGCTATGTACGCGGCTTTCGCGGCTTTCATAGGCCACCTCTATCCTATAGAGATGAAGTTCAAGGGTGGTAAGGGCGTGGCCGTAGCTTTCGGCGTCCTGCTCAGGCTGGACTGGAAGTTGGCTCTGGTCATGCTGGCTGTAATAGCCTTGACCGTGCTCATAACCAGGAAGGTTTCCGTAGGCTCGCTTGTAGCGGCAGGATCCTTCCCATTCATTTGCTGGTATATGTACCCGAAGTTCCTCCCGTTCGGCATAGCCATGGCAGCATTCATGATCATAAGACACCGCAGTAATATTAAGAGACTGATAAACCACGAAGAAGGAAATATATCTTTTAAGAAAAAAGTGGTAGATGAGAAGGTCGGCGAGGTATTAAGGGAGAAAGAAGCCGCTGAGGTTGCCGCTGGTGTAGATGCGGAAAAAGCGACTTCAGCCGCTGATGAAAAATAATCATGTGTATTTAGGAGATGCTAATGTATAAGATCGGAATAATCGGAGCGGGGAGTTTCGGAACTTCTCTGGCCATCCATCTCGCTAAGAAGGGAGAAGATGTCCGCCTGATAGTCAGGAACCCTGAGAAGCTTAAAGCCATGGAGGAGACGCGCAGTAACGAAAGTTTCCTTCCCGGCGTGATATTTCCCGATAATCTTAAACTTTTTCAGCATAACGAGGACGGTCTGGAGGATTGCGATGTCTTGCTGTTCGCTGTGCCTGCCCAGAATTTCCGTTTCGCCCTGGAGAAGGGTATACCATTCATAGGTGAGAAGACTGTAGTCGTCAACGTAGCAAAGGGCATAGAGCAGGGGACTCTCCTGAGAATGTCTGAGGTCGCTAAGATCCTGGCCCCGGAAGCTAAGTATGTGGCTCTGTCAGGTCCATCACACGCTGAGGAGCTGGGTAGAGGCATGCCGACTACCATAGTCGCGGCTTCTGAAGACGAGGAAGTCGCTAAATTCGTTCAGGAGCTATTCTCTAATGAAACGCTGAGAGTCTACACGAATACAGATATGGTGGGAGTGGAGCTGGGAGGCGCTCTTAAGAACGTAATAGCCCTGGGCGCCGGCATCTCAGACGGCATAGGCTATGGAGATAACGCTAAAGCCGCTCTCATGACCAGGGGAATAGCGGAGATGAAGAGGCTGGGAGTAAAACTGGGAGCTGACGAGGCTACATTCCTCGGTCTATCCGGTATAGGAGACCTCATAGTTACCTGCACATCCATGCATTCCAGGAACAGGAGATGCGGCATCATGATAGGTGAGGGCGTTAAGCCGGATGAGGCTGTTAAGAGAGTAGGCATGGTAGTAGAAGGCATAACCACAGTCGTAGCCGCCAGACAGCTGGCTATTAAGAACGGAGTGGAGATGCCTATCACAGAGGGTATCTACAGATGTTGCGTCGCTCAGAGCATAGATCCGGCTGAAGCTGTGAAGAGGCTCATGACGAGAGCGTTCAAGAACGAGATGGATTAAATAGCGTATGGAGAATAAGACATATCACATAACTACATTCGGCTGCCAGATGAATGAGCACGACTCCGAGATAATAGCCGGTTTTCTGGAGAATATGGGCTACCAGCCGGCTGAGCTCGAAAACGCTGGCATAGAGGTCATAAACACATGCAGCGTCAGGGAGAACGCCGATAAGCATTTCTTCGGGACGCTGGGACAGCTGAAGCACAGGAAGGAAGATGACCCGGATTTCCTGGTCGCTGTATGCGGCTGTATGATGCAGCAGAAGAGGATAGTAGACGAGATAAACTCTAAGTATCCGTGGGTGGACATAATATTCGGCACGAATAACCTGTACAGGTTCCCGCACCTCCTTAACGACGCTGTCAGCAAGCATGACAGAGAGAGGGAAGTCTGGGATGAGGCTGACGGAGTGAAGGAGGGCTTACCTTCTCTCAGGAAGTTTAAGCATAAGGCTTTCGTGAACATCACATACGGCTGCAATAACTTCTGTACGTACTGCATAGTGCCTTACACCAGGGGTAGAGAGCGAAGCAGGAAGCCGGAGGATATCATAGCTGAATGCGAGAGACTGGCCCGGGACGGAGTAGAAGAAGTTACTTTGCTCGGGCAGAACGTGAATTCTTACGCCGGGGGCATGGATTTCGCCGGATTGCTAAGAGAAGTCGAGAAGGTGGACGGGATAGAGAGGATCAGATTCATGACCTCGAACCCTAAGGACCTTTCTGACAGGCTGATAGAAGCCATAGCTGACTCGGATAAGATCTGTAATAACATACACCTGCCATTTCAGGCGGGAAGCGATGACGTCATAAGGAGAATGAACAGGCATTACACGCACGCTTCTTATCTGGATCTGGTTGGGAGGATCAGGGCGGCTGTTCCTGACATAACCATGTCTACGGACATAATCGTCGGTTTTCCGGGCGAGACAGAAGAAGATTTTCAGAGGACACTCGATATGGTGGAGGAGGTCAGATACGACTCCGCATTCACATTCCTCTATTCTGTGAGACCGGGCACTCCGGCTGCGGACTTCGAAGATCAGATACCGGAAGATGTTAAGCATGACAGGTTCGACAGGCTCGTGGAAGCTGTCAACAGGATAAGCGCTGAGAAGAATAAATTATATGAGGGCAGAATAGAGAGGATCCTGGTGGATGGCGCCAGTAAGAGGGAGCCATCGGCTCAAAGCGGCAGGACCGACGGGTTCAAGCTCGTGAACTTTAAGTCTGACTGTGATCTCACAGGAAGATTCGTGGATGTCAGGATCACTAAGGGTAAAACTTTCAGCTTAGAAGGAGAACTGGTATAATGAGTGAAGATAGTCAGAAGCGCGGTCTTATACATATTTACTGTGGAGACGGTAAGGGTAAGACCACATGCTCTGTGGGCCTGACTGTGAGAGCTTCGGGAGACGGGTTCCATATCCTGTTCACGCAGTTCATGAAGACGGGGAAGAGCAGCGAAATCAGGGTGATGGAGAGCCTGCCGGGCATAGATATCATGGAAATGCCGAGGGCGAATAAATTCTCGTTCGAGATGACTGATGAAGAGATAGAAGACATGAGGGAGAAGAACGGCAGGGCTTTCGGAGATATGATCCGCAGAGTCACGGATGGCGGCTACGACATGTTAGTCATGGACGAAGTCGTTAACGCTGTGAAGCGGAATCTGCTCGATAATTCTTTGCTGGTGGAGTTCTTGAAGAATAAACCACGAAAACTTGAAGTAGTCATGACAGGCCGCGACCCCGGAGATGATATCATAGAGTTGGCTGACTATGTTTCTGAGATACGGAAGGTGAAACACCCTTACGACCAGGGAATCAGAGCCAGGAGAGGCATAGAGTTTTAGTTTATTATAGGTCTCAGACCGAAGATTTATATGGAGGTAGTGTTATGGCTTTTATGGATAAGTTTCAGAAGTTCGCTGAATCAGCGGGTGACATGGCTAAGGCAGCTGGTAAGGCAGCCAGCGATAAGGCAGGAGACGCTATAGAGATCACGAAGCTTAAAGGTAAGATCAACGGTCAGAACAGGGCTATAGATGAGGCTTACATTAAGATCGGTAAGCATTATTATGACGCTTACGTTAAAGGCGCTGATGTAGATGAAGACGTTAAGGGCTTCGCGGCTGACATAGATGCGGCTAAGAAGGAAATAGAGGATCTGAACCTGCAGATCGCGGCTGTTAAGGCTGACGATGATGATGCTCCTGAGGCTCCGGCTGAAGAAGCGAAGGAAGAAGATAAGCCTGCTGACGCCGAGTAAATTAGAGGCTTACAGGTTTTAGTTATAATTTTAAGATTTAGGGTTTACAGGTTTCGGGATAGACTCTCGAAACCTTTTCTCTTAAAGCCCTCTATTCAGGAGATAATAATATTGAACAGAAGGAATAACCCATTTAATAATCCGATGTTTCTGGGGATCGCCCTGGTCCTGGTCATGTTTTTCATAAGGACCATCCGTATAAATCACCAGGACATAGCGGCATGGTTAATGTCAGAGATCCTCATGATCCCGGGCATCATAATAGGCCTTTCTTTCCACGAGTTCGGCCATGCCTGGGTCTCATATAGATTGGGAGACCCTACGCCTAAGGCGCAGGGCAGGTTGACGGTGAACCCGGCAGCCCACATAGATCCTCTGGGCCTTATATGCCTCATATTCGCCGGTTTCGGCTGGGGAGTCCCTGTACAGATAGATCCGAGATATTATAAAAACAGGAGGCTGGGCCAGTTCCTGGTAGCTATAGCGGGTGTGACCATGAATTTCATCGTAGCGGCGGTAATGGCTGTGATAATGAAACTGATCATCACTTTCTGGCCTGCGTACGCTTCTTCCACGGTCGGAACATCAGCCTTTCAGATAATTTACTATGCCTTCATGGTGAATATCGTTCTCATGGTCTTCAATTTACTGCCGGTGCCACCTCTGGACGGCTGGAACCTCGTGACACAGATATTCGACCTGGAAAAGTACGACTGGTGGTACTCTTTCTATGGAAAAGGCTGGTATTTATTGATGGCTCTGATAATTTTCGATGTTACTGATGTAATCCTTACGCCGATGATATCCGTAGTGCAGAATTTTCTTCTGCGCTTGATTGTATTTTAAGATATAAATTATGGAGAAGAGGAGATCTGTTATGAGTAGAAGGTTTACTAAGATTACGGTCCTAATGTTGGCAGTAGTCATGGCTTTTACTGTATCCGCCTGTGGAGCAAAGAGCAGTGGCGGCTCTTCCGGGGACGGTAAGAAGATATCTGTCCCGGCACTAACGGATAAGGACAAAATAACAAATACGGTTTCTGATTCTTTGGAAGCTCTTAAGACATTCGACACGAAAGTCCTGGAGAAGAACGTGGATGGCTGGGACGCTACCAGCGAGTCTCTGACAGAAGACTCCGGTTTTACCGAAAGCGAGATAGACGGGCTCTTGAAGAATATATTCGGCCATTTAAAATATAAGATCACTAAGGTGGAGAAAACAGACAGTAAGAACGCTACCGCTACGGTAAAGGTCACGAACGTTAATATGGGACCTGTAGTTAAGAACTGGTCTTCAGCTATTATATCCTATTCCATAGAACATAATAATGAAACCAGGGAGCAGATAATGAAGGCTGCCATCCCTATGCTGAAGGAGCAGATCTCTAAGAGCTGGGAGAACGGCGATACGGTAGATAACACCTTAAAATTCAAGCTTAAGAAATCCGGCGGTAAATGGATAATGGATGAGATAACGGGAGATCAGACTGACGCTCTGTCTGGCGGATTCATGACGGCTATCCAGAACATGTAGTACGCAACGAAAAAATGATATATAATCTCGTTAAAGAAGGAATTAAATGAAATATACTGAACATTATGAGATATCCAGCCACGATGTGGACGTTAATAATAACATGCAGCCGACTTTCATATCCAGGTATATGCAGGAGACGGCTACACACCAGATGAGAGACAGGAAACCGACATATCAGGACCTCTTCGCTAAGGGGCAGGCTTTCGTTCTTATAAGATACAGCGTGAAGATCATACGCCAGCTTCACCGCTACGAAAAACTGGATGTGGATACTTGGAGATGCTCTGATAGGGGAGCGACCCTGGTAAGGTGTTATTCCATGGGCGTTGCTGGTGAAACAGCGGCTCAGGCTTACAGCGAATGGGCTGCGGTTGATTTCATAAACGGCGGATTCGTTAAACCTGCTGATATGGACCTCTCCAATTTCGAGAGGGATGAAGAAGTGGATAACGGCTTGCCTAAGAGATTTGTGTTCAAAAAGAATATGAAGTTCGAGCCTGTTGGCACTCATAAGGTACTCTACGCAGACGTCGATCTTAACATGCACATGAATAATACGGTATATTTCGATATCCTGTGGAGTTATATCCCGGACATCATGCATAAGGAGCTGACTTCTGTAAATATAAGGTATAAGAAGGAAGCCCCTATAGGGTCAGAGATAGAGATAGGTATGCTCGAGCTGGATCCGGCTTTTGCAGGCGATGACGACGCGGAAGAAGCCTGGGGATTTAAGACTACAGTAGACGGTAAGACAAACGTTGAATGCGTGTTCGGCGTGAGGAAGACCGAAAGCGAGGGTATGCATAGATAAGGAGGTACACATGAAAGGTACCAGAAGGATAGCCGCGCTCATGACCGCGGCGGTCGTCGCTTTTACGACCACGGCTTTCGTACAGCCGGCTTCGGCGACTGTAGGAGTCAGGGGTAACGCGCGCCATGAGGTCCTGCCGGATAGTAAGCCTATAACATATGGCGAGAAGAC
This sequence comes from Eubacteriales bacterium, assembly GCA_029009055.1. Lineage (GTDB taxonomy): Bacteria > Bacillota > Clostridia > Peptostreptococcales > Anaerovoracaceae > Aminicella. Next base: position 22,462 of record JAQXJR010000038.1, read on the forward strand.
TGTCACATTCACATTCACCGGTAATGTGAGCGATCCGGAGGACTTCGCCAGGGTAGCTTCTTTCGGCAGCCAGGAGAGGAATAAGTACGGCAGGTATTTTCAGACGGATACGGGGAACCTGACGATGAGCATTCCCTATAAGCTTCTAAATTCAAGCGGAGCACCGATCGAGACTCTGGGAGCAGCCGGATATGATTTCGCGTCTTTCGGGAGCACGGAGTACAGTTGGGGCTCGACCAAGCTATCATCCATGCTCGGCGGAGCCGTAAGCTCGGGATCGGCTTTGCCATATATTAACGCCGCTAATGTTAAGACTGACAGTAAATTATCGTCTGCCTTCGCCAATTACGGTGTGAATGACTATACGAAGATAGATAAGTATAACGCTGACGTCGCTATATTCAGTCTGGTCAGCAGAGATGCCTATAAGAAAGCTAAGAAGGAGACCGGTGGAAATTCTAAGCTTAAGTTCGAAGATCCTGTTCAGGCGGCTAAGAGGGTCGTCGGGGAAATAAATTCCGAATCACAGATAGACTTCGTCATATGCGTCTGCGAGAGCGGGACAGGCGGAAGCGATAAGGATAAGAAGCTGGAGAAGGCTATAGCTGACGCTGTATCCGGCATAGATATCATAGTTAGTACGGGAAGCTCTACAGAAAGAACTGATCCTATAGAGAGGAATGGAGCCCGCATAGTATCACTGCCGAATTCCGGTAAGAAGATATTGAGAGTGAAGTACAGCAACCCGGGCAGAGGCACCATAAGGCGCTCATATAGCTACGCTTCGACGGATTCTGTTTCTATAAGCGACTATAAGAAGGACGCCGAAGCGCTTAAGACCATACAGGCATTGGAGAAAAAGGCAGATAGTAAGTATTTCGGTAAATACGGCTTCAGTTTCAGGGATGAGCTGACAGAAAGCTTCTTTAAGGTATATCCTGTCGCGGCAAAACTGGAAGAACATAAAAATCCGCCTTCCGGTGAACTGATAGCGGACGCTTACAGATATTCAGCTATCCATGATGGGAAGGTCGCTAAGGCTAATCTCATTACCGCCGCTTCAGATGACTCGCTTAAGGGCACTCTGGGTAAGGGCCATGTCACAGCCGGTGATGTTTTCGAGCTCATGACCAGTAACGGCAGCTACAGTAAGGGAACTGGAAGCACACTGGTCTCATTCTTCGTAACAGGGGAGGACATATCGAACATAGCTAAGATCGCGGCGAATGACGCGGGCGTTAAGGGAAAGACTCAGCTGATATTCGGTGGTCTAACATATAAGTACAATCCGAAGCGGGGGGCGAACCACGAGCTGTATGACTTAGCTATGAGCTCAGATGATAATGATTCCGGCATGGGAGACGCCATAGATCCGAATAAGCTGTACAGGATAGTAACAGACCATAAGACCGCGGCGTATATAGCAGGCTTGACATATGACAGCAGCGCTGATGGAAGCTCTGAGAAAGTCGTCCTCAGGGATAAGTCAGGGGCTGAGGTAACAGAGCCGACTGAACTTCCGGCGGTCACGACCATGAAATCCATAAAAGCATGGCAGGCTGTGGCGTCATATTTCAAGACATTTGGCAGCACGGGGATACCGGCTGTCTATAAGAAGGCGGATAACAGATTCACTTACACAACTACGACATCTTTCCTGGATCTCATCAGGGGTCAGGTAGGTTCATTCGTGGTCTTGCTCATATCTCTATTCCTCGGCGTGCTCGCTTTACTGACATTGATCTGGCTGATAAGAGGCATGATGAAGAAGCCTGAGAGAGGCGGCAGACAGCGTAAATAACAGCAAAACAGACCTGCGGATCTCCGCCGGCGGATAATAAATATTTAGAATGAAGAGAAACTCTGAAACATGGGTTTCTCTTTTATTTTGCCCGAAAATAGGTTTCGATACCCGATCGAAATCAGTAAATGGCTTTGCGGTGGAGGAAAAGCCCACGAATTTTTCTTATGTGGAGGAATGTGGTTGAAAAATGATTAGAAGTGGAATAAAATGGAGGAAGTTAAATAGCAGAAGTTTAAATTGAAGGCCGAAATCAAGGTCAGTCGGTGGAGAAGCAGTCCATGTTCATGGGAACGTATTACAACTCAATAGACGCTAAGAAGAGGATGATCGTTCCCGCTAAGCACAGGGAGAGGCTGGGTAAGACATGCGTTCTTACTAAGAGTCTCGATAAGTGCATAGACGTGTACACCATGGAAGACTGGGAGAAGCAGATGGAGAAGATAGAAGTCCTTCCGCAGTCTGATCCGGCGGTCAGAGCTTTCATCCGCCACTTCTGCGCTAACGCGACGGAATGCGATATAGATAAGCAGGGAAGGCTGCTCATACCTCAGGAACTCGTGGATTACGCGGGAATTAAGAAAGATCTGGTGACCATGGGAGCCATGAGGAAGATAGAGATATGGGCTAAGGAAGTCTGGAGCACGCCTGGTAATGACAGCAGGCTGAACAGCGAGGATTTCGCTAAGGCGTTAGAGAAATATAATTTCTAATTGGACTGCGGCAGGGATATGGAATTCAAACATAAGCCGGTACTGGCGAATGAAGTAATAGAAAATCTAAATATTAAGCCTGACGGAATATACGTAGATGGGACTCTGGGTGGAGCCGGACATTCCTCGCTTATATGTGAGAGGCTTTCAGAGCGCGGAACATTGATAGGCATAGACAGAGATGACGATGCCTTAGCCGCGTCAGCTAAGAGGCTGGAGCCTTATCATTGTAAGAAATTCCTGGTGAAGAGCGATTACTCGGATCTGAAATACGTTCTTCAGGAGCTTGGAATTGAGAAAGTGGATGGGGCTTTGCTCGATATCGGGGTGTCATCATACCAGTTGGATAACGCTGAGAGAGGCTTTTCTTATATGCATGACGCCAGACTGGACATGAGGATGGATCAGTCAGCTCAGCTTACAGCTTATGACGTGGTGAATTACTACGACCAGGCTGAACTCAAGCGGATCATTAAGGAATACGGCGAGGATAAATGGGCGTCTAGGATAGCTGAATTCATAGTGAGAGAGCGTAAGAAGAAGCTTATAGAAACGACCGGAGAGCTGGTAGACGTTATTAAAGAAGCTGTGCCCGCCAGCGCCAGAAGGGGCGGCCACCATCCGGCTAAGAAAACGTTCCAAGCTATCAGGATAGAAGTGAATGACGAGCTGGGACAGCTCAGGAAAGCGGCGGCGGAGTACAGCGAACTCCTATCCGTCGGCGGCAGGCTTTGCATAATAACGTTCCATTCCATAGAAGACAGGATAGTAAAGAATCAATTTAAGGAGCTGACAGAGGCTAAGGTCGATGAGGTCATGAGGGGGATGCCTATGGCTCAGGAAGATGAGCCGGACTTCAGAAAAGTGACCAGGAAGCCTATAACGGCTTCGGATGAAGAACTGGAAGATAATCCGAGATCCAGGAGCGCGAAACTCCGTGTGATAGAGCGGGTGAAATAGAAAACAGGAGAGAATAAAATGGGAACTCAGGATAAAAAGAGAGTATTATATGCTATTATAGCTATTGGCGCCGCAATGATAATGCTCGTGATGCTCACGGCATACGCTGCGGAGCTCAGGCATGAGAATAATAAGCTTATAAGCGAGAACAGCGAGATAGCAGGTGAGGCTGAGACCATGAGCGCTAAGGTGAAGTCTTCCGGGAACATCAGCCACATAGAAGGCGTCGCTGCTAAGAAATACGGTATGGAGTACCCTGTTTCCGGTCAGATCGTCCGCATAAGTAAGGATTATAAGGTACCGGATAATTTCGCCGCTAATCTGAGAAAGCTCGCTTATAAGAAATAACGCTGACCAGGGAGTTCATATGTTCCCGTGGCGGGCTTTCCTATGATATATTTTTGATGTTTATGCCTGGTAATTAACGCCCGTTCAGCGAACGCGATATTACCCGGCATTTTTTATGGAGTATGAGAATTAATGGCTAGGAGACCTGAAATATTAAGGAAGAATAAGGACAGGGTGCTTATAGCATTCTTCTTTTTCATTATCCTGGTTTTCGCGCTTATCGTAAGGCTGGCATGGATACAGATCGTAGACGCCGATGAGCTTAACGAGAAGGCTGTGAACCAGCAGCTCAGCGATATCCCTGTTAAAGCGAAGAGGGGCGAGATATACGACTCTAAGGGTAAGCAGATCGCGACCAATATAGAAGGGTTCGAGGTCTGGGTAAGACCGCAGCAGATAAGGGACACATATAGCGGCGATAAGAAGATGGATATAGCCGCTGAGCTGGCTGGGCTGATAGATAAGAAGACAGCTGCCTTAGAGAAGGTATTCAACTCAGATCAGCCTCTGGTCAGGGTATCAGGCTTCGTGGATAAGACGACCAGGGATAAGATAAAGAAACTGGAGATCTCGGGTCTGGAATTCACGAATACTACTCAGAGGTATTATCCTATGGGCACTATGGCGGCTAACCTCATCGGCAGTGTCGACAGTGAAGGCCATGGCAGATCGGGCTTGGAGGCCCAGTTCGACCAGGCTTTAAGCGGTGTGTCCGGAAGGTGGCTGCAGGATACTGACATCATGGGAAATTCTCTTTCCTATGGAAATAAACAGTACGTAGATGCCAGAGATGGATATAACGCCGTTCTTACCATAGATGAGATCCTGCAGCACTACGCCGAGAACGCTGTTAAGCAGGGCATGAAGAAGACTAGGGCTAAGAAGATCCAGTTCATAGCCATGGACCCGAAGACAGGCGACGTTCTGGCCATGGTCACAGCGCCGACGTTCGATCCGAATAACGCCAATCAGCCTGCTGATAAGTCTGATAAGGCTAAGTATGATAAACTCTCTCTGAAGGAGAAGAGCGCTTATCTTTCTGAAATGTGGAGGAACCCTATCGTAAGCGATCTGTATGAGCCGGGCTCCTGCTTCAAGCTCATTAATACGTCCGCCTGCCTGGAAGAAGGCGTGACCAAGCCGAGTGAGAAATTCTACGATAAGGGCTACCTGGATGTAGACGGAGTCCGCATATACTGCTCTGTAAGGTCAGGCCACGGTAAGGAGAACCTGATGCAGGCTCTGGGAAATTCCTGCAACCCTGTCCAGATGGAACTGGTCCAGAGGCTGGGTAAGAAGAAATATTACGACTACCTGAACCTGTTCGGCATAACGAAGAAGACGAATATCACTCTGCCGGGTGAGCAGTCAGCCATGATCAGGAACCAGGACAGCATAACGACTGTCGATCTCGCGACCATGTCATTCGGCCAGGGAATCGCTCTCACCCCTATACAGATGATAACCGCAGCCAGCTCCATAGGTAATGAAGGCATGCTCATGAAGCCGAGACTGGTTAAGAAGCTTACGGATTCCAGCGGCAGAACGGTGAAGACATATAAGACTCAAGCAGTGCGCCAGGTCATATCTAAGAAGACCGCCCGCGAGATGTGTAAGATCATGCAGTACGTCGTAGACGAGGGCGGCGGTGGAAACGCTAAGATAGAAGGATACGCCATCGGAGGTAAGACCGGTACTTCCTATAAGGTAAAGAACGGTAAATACACGAAGCAGACATACGCTTCGTTTCTGGGCATGGCTCCTATGAACGACCCTAAGATCATAGTCCTCTGCGTGACAGATACGCCGAAAAACACCATGTACGGAGGCGTGGCTTCCGCTCCTATAGTGAAGAACTTCATGGAGAAGGCTCTTCCTTACTTGAACGTAGAGAAGAAGGCCGCGGCGTCTTCAGAGCAGACCGTAACCGTCCCTAAGGTCACGGGTAAGTCCTCAGCGGACGCTAAGTCAATAATCACAGCAAATGGATTGAAATGTAAGGTCCTCCCTGAGAAATACGCTAAGAGGAAGTTCAAGGTCGTAGATCAGTATCCGGCAGCCGGAAGTAAGGCCGCTAAGAAGGATACGGTATACATCTACGCAGAATAATAGAAAATTCAGGAAAATTTATATATAGAATAAGCAAAAACATATAAAATGATTTAAGACGATACATCGCCGGAAAGGAAAACTTATGGATAGAATAAGCGCCAGTGAGATCTTAAATTCTACAGGCGGAAAGCTCATAGCTGGAGATATAAATGTAGAGGTCGAAAGAGTGACCACAGACTCCCGAGACGTTCAGAAGGGCGACCTGTTCATCCCACTTAAGGGAGAAAATTTCGACGCTCATGATTTCCTGCCGCAGGCAGTTGAAAGCGGAGCTTCTGTCGTTCTGGTATCTAAGGAAAGCGCTGCCAGAGGCTTATCAGGCGTAACAGTGATTTTGGTGCCTGACACGCTCATGGCCATGCAGGACCTGGCTAAGTACTATTTGCGTAAGATAGACGTCAGAAGGATCGGAGTTACGGGAAGCGTTGGTAAGACTACTACCCGAGACATGATCTATTATATTTGCTCCGAGAGATTTAAGACTGGCAGACCGATAAAGAACTATAATAACCAGATAGGCGTGCCGCTAACCATATTCTCGCTCGACAGCAGCTACGATGTCGTAGTGTTCGAGGAGGGAATGGATGACCTGGGGCAGATACATAAGCTGTCTGACATTATCAGGCCTGAGATAGCTGTCGTAACGAACATAGGCATTTCCCACATAGAAAACCTGGGATCCAGAGAGAATATCAGGAAGGCTAAGCTGGAGATAGCGGATTTCATGGGTAATGATAACACCCTGGTCATAAATCAGTCGAACGACATGCTGAACAGAAGCGAGATCGATGGGCCTTTTAACGTAGTGGCTTGCGGTGAAGACGGCGATGGCGACCTGGATTACTCTGTCCGCCTGGGTGAAGATAAGGGCATGGACGGTTTTTCGTTCTATCTGGACCACGATGGTAAGTCACGTAAGATAGACATGAAAGTGCCGGGAGCTCATAATATGATAAACGCTGCCCTGGCGGCAGCCGCGGCGGAGGCGCTGGGCATGACTCCGGAGGAAGTGGAGAGCGGTCTTAAGAAGCTGGAGCTCACAGGAAACATGCTCAGGCTGAGGAGAGCCGGTAAATTCCGCATCATAGATGATAGCTATAACGCGGCGCCGGCATCTATGGAATCCGCCATTAAGACGCTCATGCACACTAAGGGAGACAGGAAGATCGCTGTGCTCGGCGGCATGAACGAGCTGGGAAATAAGTCGGAAGAAGCTCATAGGGAAGTCGGTAAGTGTGTGGCTGAGTCAGGGGCTGACATGCTCATAGCTGTCGGCATGAAGACACTGGCCATGGTAGATGAAGCAAAGAAATATGGTATGACTCTCGCGAGCTGGTATAAGGACGGCGACGAGCTGGTCGCTGACGCCGGCAGGATATTCAAATCGGGAGACATAGTTCTCATTAAGGGCTCGAACGCGACAGGCTTAAGTAAAGTCGCGGATCAGATAGTCGAAAACAGCTGGAAGTAAAGAGCGGATATTATTTGCCGCGGTAAATGATACGCTTCGGCGGGCATACCCGGTCCGCCCGGACACTCAGGAGGAGAAATGAAGGGAATTCTGGAATTAGTGATATTTTTCGCCATAGCCATGGTGCTTTCTGCCGTTTTCACCGGCTTGGAGATACCGGTTCTTAAGAAGAAGCAGTTCGGTCAGTACATCCGCGAGGAAGGGCCGAAATCCCACCTTAAGAAGCAGGGAACGCCGACCATGGGAGGTCTGGCCATATACGGCGCTATAGTCGTCGCTGCCTTGTTCACGCCGCTCGCCGGCGCCCATAAGGCCCATATGGCTGTGATGGTAGTCTTCGGCCTCTTGTTCGGCCTCATAGGCTTCCTCGATGACTTTATTAAAGTAGCGAAGAAACATAACCTGGGTCTGAGAGCCTGGCAGAAGCTGGTGCTGCAGATCCTGTTCGGAGTCTTGCTCGCCCTCTACGTCATGAAATTCACAGACGCCGGCAGCAATGTCTGGATACCGTTCATTAATAAAGACGTCGATTTTGGCGGGCTCTACGTGCCGTTTGTTGCTTTCGTCATCGTAGCTATGGCTAACAGCGTTAACCTGACAGACGGTCTGGACGGGCTTTGCGCGGGAGTTACAGCTATCACGTCTCTGTTCTTCGCCGGCATGGGCTTCGAGTTCATGGCTACGGACAGCATAGTGTTCTGCCTGATCATCGCCGGCGCCTGCTGCGGTTTCCTGGTCTTCAATCACTATCCGGCTAAGATATTCATGGGCGACACCGGCTCCATGGCCCTGGGCGCGGCTCTTACGGGCGCTGTGGTCATGATGAAGGCTGAGTTCCTCATCCCGTTCGCCGGATTCGTGTACGTAATGGAATCGCTTTCCGTGATCATCCAGGTCATTTCATTTAAGAGCACCGGTAAGAGGGTCTTCCGCATGGCTCCTATCCACCACCATTTCGAGCTTGGCGGCATGAAGGAAGTCCAGGTAGTGAAGATGTTCTATGGCTTCGCTGTCATCTGCGGCATCATAGCTGTAGTTATATTGAAAATATGATAGTTTGATTTACATGAGCAAAGGGTTTCAGCCTGGCTGAAGCTCTGGCTCTTTTATGCTTTTATAATAAAGGGTATCGGGAGTGGTAGATTTGAAAACAGAATATATAGACGAATTAAAAAAACAAAATGTCCTGGTGGTAGGATTCGGACGTTCAGGTAAGGCTGCCGCTAAAGAGCTGGCTGAGCGAGGAGTGGACGTAACTGTCCAGGATTCTTCAGACGGCTCCGGCTTCAGCGAAGAAGACCTGAAGCCATATAAAGACCTGGGTGTTAAGTTCATGTTCGGGACTGTGCCTGAGAAGCCTGAGGCATTTCAGACTATAGTTCTGAGCCCGGGCGTGACTCCCGAGCTTCCGTTCGTCGTTGAGGCGGCTTCTAAGGGTTCCGTCATTACCGGCGAGCTGGAACTGGCCTACGAACTCTGTGAGGGCACATTCGTGGCTATAACGGGAACTAATGGTAAGACTACGACTACTTCCATGGTAGGGGATATATTCAAGAAGGCTGGTAGAAAGACAGATGTGGTCGGAAACATAGGAGTTCCGGTCATGAGCCAGGCACTTACAGCTACGAGCGATGAGTGGCTGGTAACAGAATGCAGCAGCTTCCAGCTGGAGACTACTCATAGATTCAAGCCTGTCGTTTCAGCTATACTCAACCTGACTCCTGATCACCTGAACCGCCACCACACCATGGAAGCGTACGGCGCGGCTAAGGCGAAGATCGCCGCCAATCAGGATGAGGGCGATTATCTGGTCATAAATTACGACGATAAGCTCTGCTATTCGCTTTCTGAAGGCACGAAGGCTGTAGTCGTTCCATTCAGCGGCGAGCACCAGCTCGATTTCGGGGCTTTCGTTAAGGATGGCGACATAGTCATTAAGGATCAGGATGGCAGCGAGCATCGTATCATTAAAACGGACGAGCTCAGGGTCATTGGCTATCATAATGTCATGAACGCCCTGGCGGCTGCTGCGGTAAGCTTCTTCGCGGGGGTGGATCCGGAGACGATAGGGAACGCTCTGAGGGAGTTCCCGGGCGTGGAGCACAGGATAGAGTACTGCGGCGAGATAGAAGGCGTGAAATACTATAACGACTCTAAGGGGACGAACGTGGACGCGGCGGTCACAGCCATTAAGGCGGTCGGCGAGAACATCATCCTCATAGCCGGCGGCGACGCTAAAGGCCAGGATTTCACGGATTTCGTGAAGGAATTCCCGGGCAGGGTGAAGAAGATGATCCTGCTGGGCAGAGACGCTTACATGATC
>JAQXJR010000039.1 GCA_029009055.1 Eubacteriales bacterium
AAACGTACTCCGGGAATGTTGGGGGAAAAAGTGAAGGACAATCTAGTGAAGATCGCGTATGAGCAGAAGGCACTAGCCCAGGCTGCTTAAAGTCGGGCATTATACAGGAGCCTCTTTTTACACACAAATATGGACTTGACCGGCAAGCAGATCAGTGAGAATAAAGAAAGGGTTGATTTTAATAAAATCATAGGCATATATGTGAATAAAGAAACTTGTCAAAAGATTCCCACAACTATTGGGATTATTCATTACTCAAAAAAGGGAACGCATATTGTTCCAGCTCAGCCGAGAAAGTGAGGGGCGCTATGAACTATTATAAATTACTAGAACGTTTTTCTAAATTGCACATTTACGCAACAAATTCTCCGGACACGCGTTTTCGCTTCGTGGATGATACTGGAGCTAGTTTAACGGCAACTTTTGATACAGCATATGAAACAGATAACGGTCTTGAACCAGGCGAAGAAGGATATGAGGAGTTCGATGCCATGGCATTCTGTGAGGATACGACCGGAGAATTATTCGAAGTAACATATCTATCACTTCCTAAAGAGGTTTGGGATGGAAATAAAAGAATAATATAGCATGAGTTCGCTATGTTAAAGTATTTCTTATATTGATTCTAATATTGATTCTTTCTCTTTCTTCCACTATAATGTGAAAGAAAGAGAAAGAAGGAGCGAGATATGAACACAGAGAATGTTGATATCGAATATAAGGAATCGTATACGACCGCGGTGATAAAGGAAGTGATTCGCCGGATGATAGCTGAAGCCTATGGCGACTCTTACGAAGACAGAAGATCCTTACTTCAGGGGCTGACCTTTGAGACATTTGAGAAAGAATGCGCTTACAGAGACATAGATATTTCGACAGATGTGAAGCTGAAGAACCTGGGTCTCATCGGAGATGACGGACTATACACCAATCTGGCCTTGCTATTGTCTGACCAGTGCCCGACTACGTCTAAGGCAGCTCTCTTCGATGGCAGAACGAAAGAGAACTTTCAGGATCGCAGGGAATTCCGGGGCTCCATACTGAAGCAGATGGACGAAATGAACGCTTTCCTCGATATTCTAAATAAGACTAAGGCTTCTTTTCACGGCTTGCTGAGGGAGGACCAGAGAGATTATCCGGAGGCAGCTATACGTGAAGCGCTTCTGAATGCTACTGTGCACCGTGATTATTCTCTGGGTGGGAGTAGTATCGTAAATATCTACGATGATAGAATAGAGTTTATTTCTCTCGGCGGTTTGGTAGAAGGTCTGTCTATGGACGCGATATTTCTCGGGGCGTCGCTTTCCCGCAATCCGAAGATGGCAACGCTGTTTTATAGGATGAAACTCATCGAAAGCTTCGGCACTGGAATTCCTAAGATAGAAGATCTGTATGACGACTTTGCGAAGAAGCCTGAATTCAGAACAGTTCAGGGAGCGTTCCGTGTAGTGCTTTACAATAGAAATTTCGAGCATAAGATAGACGGTCAGCCTGCTCCAGATGCTTCCGGGGATAAAGAAGAAAGAACCATATTGGAAGAGGCTGATTCTAAGGGCGAGATAACGCGGAAAAGGGTCCAGGAACTTCTGGGAGTCGGACAGACTACCGCGTATAAAGTCCTTACTGAACTGGTCGACAGTGGGGATCTTATGATGGTGAGAGCCGGTAGAAAAACAGTGTATCGCGCGATGAAAGACAGCGAGGGTATAAAAAAAGATGATAACTAGCCCGGATGTGTGATAGAATGAGTCTGTAGAGCTGGTGATTTCCGCAGGTTTTTTGGTGAATACGAGGTGTTTTATGATTAACAGAAAGAAAATGCTAGGAGCTGCGGTGACCGCTGCTGCCTTGGCTGCGCTTTGCATAATGGGGAGCGCGACGGTCTACGCGGATGAATCTCCGGTATCGGCGGATGAATATCCGGTATCGACTGACCTGAGTTTCGTGCCGGCTGTCGAGAAGCCGCTTACGGTGAAATACGGTAAGGTGAAGAAGTTCAAGCCTGCCGGGAGCGCCAGCGCTAACACGGCTAAGATAAATAAGCTCGTGAAGGGGAATTCGAAGAAGACCATCATCATCCCGGGTAAGAGCATTAAGTTCGGTGGACCGATATATCCGGGAAATAATACGAAGATCGTTTGTAAGAAGGGAGCAAAGCTGACGTTCACGGCTAGCCACGCTGTGTTCTTCAAGCCGAAGAAGACGAATTACGGCACATTCAGCGGGCTCTACATCCAGGGCGGAACATGGACCAGGAACGACGTGAAGAAATATAATAACGGCGGTTCTGTGTTCTCGCTCGCCCACGGTAAGAATATCTGCTTCGAGGACACGAACATAGTTTACGCTAAGGGCGGCCACGGCATAGAGATCATAGCCTGCGAGAACATCGTGGTGAAGAATAATAAGGTGCACAGCGTCGGTAAGTGTAAGAGCGACCGTGAGGAGGCTATCCAGATAGATATAGCGCAGCCTGTAAGCGCGCCAGAAATCGCCAGATACGGGAAGAAATTCGTTAAGGGCACTATGTGTAAGAATGTCCTCATCCAGGGGAATGACGTGCGCGGCGGCATGGCGATAGGTTTCAACTGGGATAATAAGAAGTATCCGAATCGCTATCATAAGAACTGCACTATAGATGGAAATAAGGCTGTCGGAACTACGGCGAACGGCATCTGCGTCTATAACATCATGGGTCTGACCATAACGAATAATAAGGCTTACTGCCTGAAGAAGAATAATAAGGACTATCTCTATTGCGGCATACATTATGAGAACGCTAAGGGCGGGACAGCGCCGAAGGGTTTCGGGAACACGACGCTTACCATCACCGGCAACACAGCTAAGGGAGGCATGCGCGGCATCCATATTGGTACGCACGCTAAGAATGGCGTATTTAAGAGGGTAGTTCTGAAGGATAATAAGATCTATTCGAGAAAATCTAAGGCAGACGCTGTAAACCTCGACTTCATCCGCAGGCACGCTACGAAAGAACTTATCGACGAGAATAATGAGCTGTATAAGTGGAAATAATGGCTCGCGGCTGGACCTGGCTGCAGGGTCGGAATAATTGAAAACATTGAAAAAGACGGACTCTGTACTGGGGTCCGTCTTTTATTGTGGTTTGATTTCGTGATCTGATTGCTATGCTTCGATCTAACTATACTACCAGCGAAATAATTCTCAGCACGAATAGGGCGAAGATGATCCACATGATCGGGTTGACCTCGCTCGCCTTACGCTCAGCTGTCTTCATGAGGACCCAGACTATGATGCCGAGCATGATGCCCGTCGAGATCGAGTAAGCGAGCGGCATCATCAGGATGGCTACGAAAGCGGCCGCCCTGTCTGCCATGTCGCCGTCCAGGTCGATCTTCCTCACGGTGCTGAACAGTAGCATGCCGACATAGATGAGGGCAGGCGCTGTGGCAAAGCTCGGGATAGCGAGGAAGATCGGACTGAGCACCAGTGATACCAGGAAGAGCACACCGGTGACCACGGAGGTGAGACCCGTCCTGCCGCCGGATTCCACGCCGGCGCTCGACTCTATGAACGATGTGATGGTAGAAGTGCCCAGGCAGGCTCCGACCACCGTGCCGATGGCGTCAGATAAGAGGACGCGGCTGGCGCGAGGTATATTTCCGTTCTCGTCCTCTATCCCCATCCTGTCCGCTATGCCGACTATCAGGCCGACCGTGTCGAAGAAATCAACATACAGCAAAGAGAAGGTTATTGCTATGAATTCTATTAAATGACCGCCGATCCAGGCGAAGTTGAAGTGAAAAGCGGTTTTCGACAAGCCGGAGAAGTCCAGGATGCCCGTGAACTGAGGGAAAAGCGATGCTACCCCGTTAGCCGGGTCAGGCACATACCAGCCAGCGATCTGCGCTATCATCCCCATGACCCATGTGACCAGGATGCTGATGAGCACGGCAGCCTTCACGTTATAATGCTCTAGCACGAGCAGGATGAAGAAGCCGATCAGGGCCAAGGCCACCTGCGGACTCCCCACATCGCCCAGAGCCACAGTAGTGGAATCGCTTTTTACGATGATATTAGCGTTCTGCAGGCCGATAAAGGCGATAAAAAGCCCGATTCCTGCGGTTATTCCGTTTTTTAGGCTGATAGGGATGCCGTTTATGATGTACTCGCGGATCTTCAGCACGGACAGCAGCACGAAAATCAGGCCCTCGACCAGGACGGCCGTGAGCGCGATGGTGTAAGCGTTCTCCACGCCTTTAAGCTCGCCCATGCAGACTGTGTAGGCGAAGTAGGCGTTCAGGCCTAGCCCCGCCGACAGGGCTATAGGGTAATTAGCCAGGAAAGCCATGACGAACGTCGCGAAGGCCGACGACAGCGCCGTCGCCAGGAACACGCCGTTCCTATCCATAACGCTTCCCAGTATGTTTGGGTTCACGACCAGGATATACGCCATGGTCATGAAGGTCGTGAGGCCGGCCAGTAGCTCCGTGCGGACATCGGTCCCATTCTCCTTAAGATGAGAAAACTTTATCTAGCATCATTGTTCTCCTTACACGCGCGTGCCCGGCCGCGCAGATGATAAATTTTGTCTTGATTATAATACTTTCTGCCAGCATGTGTGCAAAGAAATTTCATGAATTGGTGATATAATTATCAAAATGAAGCAACATTGTGATATTAACGATTATAGAATTGCGATATTATTATATCGACCTAATAACAGGCACTCAGGAGTCGGCTACCGCCCTTGCAAACGCTGTATGAAAGAGTATTGGAGGTCATAAATGCAGTACACTAGCACATACGAGTCGCCGTTCGGCGGCATAACGCTGGCGGCTGATGATGTCGGCCTGACTGGGCTCTGGTTCGACGGTCAGAAATATTACTGCCTTTATCTGGATAAGGAACACGAAGAGCGGAATCTTCCCGTTTTCGACCTGGCTAAGGCCTGGCTGGACCAGTATTTCGCGGGCCGGGTGCCTGATGTGGACGTGCCGCTCCACTTCATAGGCACGGATTTCCAGAATGAGGTCTGGGAGCTCCTCTATTCCATACCATACGGCCAGACCATGACATATGGCGGCATAGCGGATATATTAGCAAAGCGCAGAGGCCTTAAGCGCATGTCGGCCCAGGCTGTCGGCGGTGCCGTTGGGAAGAACGAGATATCCATCATAGTGCCTTGCCACAGGGTGGTCGGGGCTAACGGGAGCCTGACGGGCTACGCCGGCGGCATAGATAAGAAGATTCAGCTCTTGAAGTTGGAACACGCTTGGAAGGACGATTTCTTCGTGCCTAAACACAGCACAGCGCCATGATCGGGCGAAAGGGGCGGACAGAGTCACGCGCTAAGGATCGGCTTTGCTGTATGAGTGAGGGTTGGGCGAAATCGTGCTATAATATCTTATAAATTTTCGGATCAAGGGGCTTTCGAGCCTATTATAAGATAGAAAAGGGGATATTATGGAGGATCAATTTTCCAGGACTAGGCTGCTTATCGGCGAAGACGGATTGGCTAAGCTCAGGGCGTCTCGCGTCGCTGTTTTCGGCGTCGGGGGCGTCGGGGGCTTCGTCTGCGAGGCACTCGTCAGGAGCGGGATCGGGGCTTTCGACCTCATAGATAATGATGTGGTCAGTCTGTCGAACCTCAACAGGCAGATCATAGCGCTCCAAAGCACGGTCGGCCGGCCGAAAGTGGAGGTCATGCTAGAGCGCATGCGGGATATAAACCCCGATGTGGAAGCCAGGACCTACCAGACATTCGTGCTTCGCGATAATGTGGCGGACTTTCCTTTCGATGACTACGATTACGTCATCGACGCTGTGGATACGGTCCAGGCTAAGCTGGAGCTGGTCGTTCAGTGCCGGGAACACGGCGTTCCGATCATAAGCAGCATGGGCGCCGGGAATAAGCTGGACGCGGGCGGTTTCAAGGTAACGGACATTTATAAGACGAAAATGGACCCTCTGGCCCGGGTCATGCGGCGTGAGCTCAGGAAGCGCGGCGTGGAGAGGCTGAAGGTGGTTTATTCCGAGGCTGAGCCTGTGACGCCGATGGCGGCTGAGACAGAGTCTACACCAGCAAAGCCCTTTGCTGGTGGAAAGCCATCTGGCAGCGGAGCTCCTAAGAAAAGAGTTCCGGGCAGCATAGCTTTCGTGCCTTCTGTAGCTGGGCTCATCATAGCCGGAGAAGTCGTGAAAGATATATTAAATTCGGACGAATAATTAATAGTAGGCAGAAGACCGTCGGCGTGACCGGCGGTTTTTTATTGCGCGGGGAAGCTGATTATTTTAAGATATGATTAGCGATGAGTTTCGGGAGGACGCCAACCATGGAAATAGATAAAATCAAGGCTTACGAGCTTTCAGACGATTTACTTAGCAAAGTAGAAGCTTATATAGAGCATAACTATGAGCCCCCGATTATAGAACCTGCAGAGCCGCCCCAACACTATCACTATCCGCCTGTGCTTTCTGACGCGGGCATGGGGAGCCGTGTGGCGGAATCCGCGGAACTGTACGACTCGTTGCTCATGGATGAAGTCCCGCCGGAACTATTGCCGGAAGAGGAGAAAAAACCTAAGCGTAAGAAGGCGAGAAAGCCTCGTAAGAAGAAGGTCTCGCTGGACGACGCTGTCGCTAATCTGGGCGAGTCCTTCCAGGAGCGGCTGCTGAGGATGATAGATGAACGTGATCTCACCGATCCGGAAGTCTATGAGAAGGCAGACCTCGACAGGAAGCTATTCTCTAAGATCCGATGCAATAAGGATTATGTTCCGAAAAAGAAGACCGTCGTGGCGCTGGCGGTCGCTCTGGAGCTAAATATGGATGATGCGCGTGATCTTCTCGCCAGCGCCGGTTACGCGCTCACGAACAATAATATTTTCGATGTGATAATCAGCTTCTGCCTGGAAAATGGCATTTATGACATATACGAAGTCGACGTTCTGCTGGATAAATACGGTCAGCCCATGTTGGGTTAACTCGTGCTCCCATTGCGATCAGCAAAGAGCACCGTTTTTCACTCATTCTATGCCGCCGTGGTTTGTCGCTTGCCGGGCGACCATTTCGTTTCACTTCAGGCCTATACTTAAACCATCAAGCGAGAAAGGATGGTATTAGACCATGAAGAAGAATTTAACAGAGCTGGTAATGATACTGGATAGAAGCGGATCCATGAGTGGATTGGAGAGTGACACCATAGGCGGCTATAACCGCATGATAAATAAGCAGAAGGATGCCGAGGGAGAGGCTCTAGTGACTACTATCTTATTCGATGACAGGATAGAGAGGATCTGCGACAGGGTGCCGATAGAGAACGTGCCGGAGATGACGGATCGGGAGTACTATGTCTGCGGCTGTACGGCTCTTTTAGACGCTATCGGGGAGACGATCCGTCATATAGCGGATATACATAAGTATGCCCGGGAAGATGATAGACCGGAGAAGACCATATTCGTGATAACGACTGATGGGCTGGAGAATGCCAGCAGAGAGTACACTTATGAGTCAGTAAAGCGCATGGTCGAGCAGGAGAAGGAGAAATACGGCTGGGAATTCATATTCCTGGGCGCGAACATAGATGCGGTGGAAACTGCGGGAATGGTAGGTATATGCGCGGATAGGGCTGCTAATTATAACAGTGACCATATCGGAACGGCTCTCAATTATGAAGTCCTGGCAGACGCTATAACTGAGATACGAGAGAGCGACGATAGGATCGATGGCAGCTGGAAGAAGCGCATAGATGAGGACTATAAGAAGCGGAGAAATAGTTAGATAGGGGATATTTAATGGATAGAATTGGGCGGGTAGCTTTTCTGAATAGGCTTAAGAATGAGATCTCTGAGGAAGAGGTTTCTGATTTAAGGAATGGCGGAGAACTTACCATTAACGATTTCAACAGGGCTAAGATGGTAGAAATGCTTGGAAGAGTAGAAGCCCCTGCTGGTGATGTGGATATGGCCGAAGTCAGCGCCATGCGAGGCCAGCTCCATGATTTTCTGTATCGCTATATGTCAGATAAGCCAGAAGGACATAAGTGGATAATTCTCGCCTGTCTCTATCTGGCTTTCATAGCCGAGGAGCCGCTTCACCCAGATTACGCTGTGAAGTGGGTATTGAAGAGCGGTTCATATTTCTGTCCTATGAGAGAAGATGGTCCGGAAAGTATCTGCGGCTATTGCGTTTGTAAGCTCATGGAAGATGAGAATATGCGTCATGGAGGTTCATGCGTGAGTGCCTGCCAGAAATAGGCTAAGTTTCGGTAATTTGTGGATGTAAATAAAAACAGGGCAGCGACGGTTGATACCGTGCATGCCCTGAGATTATATTAGCGTGGAAGCTCGATCTTACGCTTAGATGGATCCTTAGCCCTTCTATAGAGGACGAATCTATGACCTATAGCCTGAACGAATTCGGCGTTAAGCTGTTCAGCCAGTTTACTGCAGGTTTCCTTAGGGTCCAGCTCTGAACCGTCCTGGATCTGGCACTTTACCATTTCGTTGGCGTTAAGATTATCATCTATTGATTTAACTATGGCATCTGTCAGGTCAGCCTTACCTATGTAGATGGTCGGCTGCATCTGCTGAGCCAGTGTTTTAAGATAGCTGCGCTGTTTTCCTTTAAGCATTCATTAACTCCTTATATCGTAAACTTTATTATTATTTTTTAAGCGAATGGACTTATCTTATCATATCGCCCAGGAAATTGCCATAGTAAATAGGCGATATTATCAAGTGTTGAAATCAGAGCGTTTTTAAGCAAATAAAACAGGGGCCGCCCGGAGGCAGTCCCTGTAGAATGAGCTTTGCTGTGTCAGTTACGCGGCTGGACTATCAGTAGTAGCTTCGACTTCTTTAGCAGGTGTCGACTTACCATACTTAAAGTAGTTGTGTGTGAGCTTAGATATCGTTCCGGCCATGATGCACATTCCGCCTGTGTTACAGATGATGCAGAGGGCGTTTCCGAAGTCTGCCCACATGAGCATCTTGTCTACGCCGACTGTTCCACCTACGAAGGCGAGAACGATGTAAATTACCTGAGCGATAGTGGCTAATGTCTTGCTTCCGAACATATCGTTTACGCAGAGACCGATGAAGTTACAGAAGGCCAGAAGCGTGGATCCTGCGAAGAGGATGAGTCCGATGGAGGCGATGATATTTCCAGCCTTACCCAGTGTGCCTGAGAAAGCATTGATAGCCAGGACGGAACCCGGATCTCCCGTCTTCCATACGCCTGTGCAGAGGATAACGAGGGCTGTGAATGAGCAGACGATGATAGTGTCGAAGAATACCTCGAATACACCGAAGAACCCCTGTTTAACAGGATCGTCTACGTCAGCCTGAGCGTGGATGTATGATGAAGAACCGTTACCAGCGTCACTGGAGTACATTCCACGTGCGCATCCGTTCTTTATTACTTCTCTTAATACGGCTCCGGCGAAACCACCTACTGGAGCTGCTGTCGTGAAGGCTCCGGCGAATATGCTCGCGAGGGCAGGTCCGAGGGAAGTGATATGCATGATGACTACGATGAGTCCACCTGCGATGTAAATGAACGCCATGATAGGTACGAGTTTATCAGTTATAGATACCAGGACCTTAAGACCTCCGAACATTACCAGGGCCAGGATGACTACTATAGCGATAGTGGTGGCGAGGCGAGGAATGCCCAGGCTCTCAGCGCCTGTTACTACAGATCCTGTATGAACACCGCCGGCTACGAGATAACCATAGGTCTGCGATATACAGTATGTGATGCCGAGCGGCTTCCACAGGTTCTTCAGATAACGACCAGCGCCGCCGACCCAGCGTCCGTTTTCATCCTTTATACGTGTGTGTACAGCCAGTGTTGCCTCGGAATACTTAAGAGCCATAGCTACGAAACCGATGACCCACATCCAGAATACAGCGCCAGGGCCTCCGAGGGCGATAGCTGTACCTACGCCGACGATGTTTCCTGTACCCAGTGTAGCGGAGAGGGCTGCTGTTACGGCCTGCCAACCTGAGATCTTATCGCCGTTACCACCCTTGAACATGTTTCCGAATACCTGGCTCATAGCAGCCTTAAAGTGCTTTATCTGCACGAAATCGTTGCGGACTGTGAGATAGAGGCCACCGCCGATCAGAAACACCAGGACCGGGAAGCTCCAGAGCCATGTGGTCAGTGTCGAGATGGCCTTATAAATTGACATAAACATTAGGTTTCCTCCAGTAATAAATAATAGCAATAAAAGAAGGCGGCCAGACCGTTCCGGCTCCCGGCAGCCTTAATAAACGGAATAAATTATCCTCTGCAGGCATCCACGAAGTCCTTAAAGAGCTTAGCCTGCTCGTCAGAGTCGAACATCATTTCTGGGTGCCACTGAACAGCTACGGTATATGAGTCATTAGTGTCTTCTAAGCACTCTATGATGCCTTCCTCAGTTACAGCTGTGGCCTTAAGGTTTTTACCCAGGTCGCGGACTGCCTGGTGGTGGTAAGAGTTGACCATTATCTGGTCTTTACCGTATATGTCAGCCAGGCGGCTTTCGTCTTCGATCCTTACGCTATGCCAGCCGATGTTTCTAGGGTAAGAGTCCCCGAAATGAACAGGAGCTCCGAGCTCCTTTGTGACATCCTGGTAGAGTGTCCCTCCGGCAGCGACGTTAATGATCTGGATGCCGCGGCAGATGCCGAGAAGTGGGATCTTATGCTCCCAGCCGTAGCGGGTGACTTCTATGTCCTGAGCGTCCCTGTCAGGTGACAGAGTGCCACTATAGGTGTTCCTCTCGCCGTAGAAGCGTGGATCTACATCGTGGCCGCCGGAAACTAAGATACCGTCGCAGAGCTTGAGCATATCAGGGAGGTCGTCGAAGTCATATATCTGAGGAATCAGGAACGGTGTGCCTCCTGCTTTCTCTATGGACATGACATAATCTCCGGCTACATAGTTGAAATCCTGACCGACTATGCCGAGACCGCATGTTCTGGCTACAGCGTCCGTAGGATCGTAGTTTACAGTAATACCAATGATAGGCTTTTTCATTTTTCCTCCGTAGTAACAAAATCTATATGAATAATTTAGTATTTTATAATAAGCACAAACCAATTTTAATTCGCCGAGTAACCTGAATGTCAAGGGTTGGAATGGGGATTTTACAAAGCAAGTATACAATGGGTAATCACTTTGTCTTTATTAAATGGATTAAACGATAAAATGTACAGTTTACTGTTCGTTTGTAAAATCGAATTCAGGATTTAATAAAACTGAGAGCGCACTGTTCGAATTTTCGCCTACTCCTTGCAAATGTATAAAAAGATATATTATACTTTTAATTAATACTTTGCCTTCAATGCTATAGGACATATTATTCCGAGGCATCCCGGAGTGATATAGGGGAGGTATGGATTATGAAGGTCGGACAGTTTTCAGAGCGCACAGGGGTCAGCCGGAACACGATTCGCTACTACGTTAGCATAGGTCTGCTGAATCCTAGAAATAGCGGCTCACAGAATAATTTCACAGAGCGCGAGCTCAGCGATATGAAGCTTATCCAGCGGCTTAAATATCAGCGTTTCACGCTTAACGAGATCCAGGATATAATGGCGATACTCAGGGGTTCCAACCGCGTGGAGCCTGAGACCATGGAATACCTGGTCGCTGCTCTTAAAGCGAAGAAGATAGAGATAGATGAGGAAGCTAAGGAGCTTAAAAACATCCAGAAGACCATAGATGCCGATATAGTCAGGGTCTCCAGCAGCTATACGCCACGGGAGAACAGGAAGACAGGGCTGCCTCTTAGAGCTCTGCCTCTGCTCGTATGCCCGCGCTGTGGTAAGAGACTTAAGGTCGTTAATGCTGAGATAGACTCGGACTGCATCTTCTCAGGCGAACTGCGGTGTGAGTGCGGCATGAAGGCTAGTATAGAGAACGGGATAGTAAAGACCGGGAATCTTTATATAGAAGATGATGACCAGCCGGATCTTCGCCGTGGCGTCTACCAGGCTGTAGATTTCAGGCGCAGCGTCCACCTGGCGTATAACTATATAGAGTCCAGGCTGCAGCAGTTGGACCTTAGCGATAAGGTCATTATGGAGTCTAATGTGAACGGTGTGTTCTACCTGTTCAATCACCTGGAACTGGTCCCGGATGACTGCCTGATAATAGTGACGGATAAGTATCCTGAAACACTGGAGATGTATAAGCATCTGATAGAGATGCTGGACATAGAGAGAGACATAGTCTATATAGCTGACGCGAGTTGTAATTACCCACTCAAGCCTGGATGCGTGGACCTATACATAAGCTTTATTTCCGAGAATGAACACCAGCTATACCATCAGAATACTTTTATAGAGGAGTGCGGGCGTTATTTTAAGGAGGATTCCGAGGCGCTGGGAGTGTACATAGATTACGGCGACGCTCCTCAGACATATCAGAACCTGAAGCATCTTTACCCTCATGTGATAAGGCCGGTCTACAGCATAGAGCATACGGCTCATGAGTATCATGATATGGGCTTCGATTTCCAGATGACGGAGCTTAACCAGATAGACTCATGGGAGTCGAAGGAATATGCTTTCCAGTGTAACGTTAAGGGAGAAGCCGTAAGGGTCTGGGGCTTCGATGCCATTCGAAATGCCGGCGAATGATATATGTTTCGCTGTATAGGTGGTGAATGATATGAATGTCGATAAGAATGATGACGCGTTATTCGTATATGGGGATAAATATAGCAAAGGGCTCCCGAAGAAGGCGAACTTCGCGCTCGCTCTCATCACGGCTGTGATCATGGCGATCACCCTTTGCTTGAGTCCGATAACAGCGGAGGCAGCGACGAAAAACTCAGCTAAAGCCATGAGACTCCACGTTAAGGGTACTCAGCTGATGAACTCTAAGAATAAGCCTATCCAGCTTAAGGGGGTCAGCACACACGGGCTGGCCTGGTACCCTCAGTACGTGAATAAGAAGGCTTTTAAGAAGCTCCGTGATGACTGGCACGTGAACACGATCAGGCTGGCTCTATACACAGAAGAATACGGCGGCTACACAGCAGGCGGGAATAAGAAGGAACTTAAGGCCTTGATAGATAAGGGCGTGAAGTACACGAAGTCCCTGGGCATGTACTGCATAATCGACTGGCATATCCTGTCAGATGGGAATCCTATGAAACACCAGAAAGCGGCTAAGTCTTTCTTTAAGGAGATGGCGAAGAAATATGGGTCTTATGGTAATGTGATCTATGAGATCTGTAACGAGCCTAATGGGAAGACCAGCTGGAATACGGTCAGGAAATACGCGAATAACGTGATACCTGTCATCAGAAAATATGATGAGAACGGCATTATTCTGGTCGGAACGCCTACATGGTCTCAGGACGTCGATAAGGTCGCGAAAAACCCGGTGAAGCTTAAGAAAAACGTCATGTATACCGCGCATTTCTACGCGGCGACACATAAGAAGTGGAACAGGGATAAGATCATTAAGGCCATTAAAGCCGGGACACCGGTATTCATTTCGGAGTTCAGCATAACGGAAGCTTCCGGTAATGGGAAGATAAATTACAGCGAAGCTAAGAAATGGAAGGCTTTGATAAAGAAATATAAGCTGTCCAGGGTGGGCTGGAGTCTTTCCAATAAGTCAGAGGAGTCGGCTACGATAAAGAAGTCTTGTAAGAAGACCAGCGGCTGGTCGACTAAGGACCTGACGGCCTGGGGTAAATGGCTGAGGACATACTACAGGGACAGTAAGTAGGGATCATATAAGGATTCACAGCTAAGCATGTTCGATGTCTTAGGGTGACTCAGATCGCTGGATGTGCTGTATGTAAGGAGATATATGGATTTAGAGATCAGGAAGAGGTCCGGCAGATCGAAGTCGAAGGTCATTCTGGCGGTAGTAGTAGCTTTACTGGCCATCGCTTTCTTAGCCGTGGCCATATATTTCGGTAATTATTACCACGCGGATAAGGACGCGGCAGAAGGGCTTAAATCAACTGAGACCGTGACTGTCCGGGAAGGCGATGACTCTATACTATTCGATGGACCCGGCGAGGAAGAGGCTCTGATATTCTATCCGGGAGCAAAGGTCGAGGCTGGAGCTTACGCCCGCCTTCTCCACAGGATCTCTGATCAGGGAATAGACTGTATATTGGTAAAAATGCCGCTGAACTTCGCCATCTTCGGCAAAAACTCCGGAGATGAGGTAATGAAGGATTATTCCTATGATGACTGGTACATTTCCGGGCATTCCCTGGGAGGCGCGGCAGCTTCCATGAATCTGGCCGACCATGTGGAAGATGGGAATATGCCATATAATGGAATAATATTCTTCGGGTCATATCCGGCGAGCTCCATTAAGAGATCCGGGGTTTCAGCGCTGACAGTCTACGTAACCCGCGATATGGGCCTGGATAAGATACAGGAGAATATGAAGAATCTTCCTGCCGGTTATGAGAAGTATGTGATCAATGGTGGTAATCATGCCCAGTTCGGTGATTACGGCCAGCAGAAGGGTGATAATGAAGCTGAGATCTCAGCTGAGAAGCAGCAGGAAATGGCTGCTGACCGGGTGGTCGAATTTATAAAAGAGCAGGATAAATAATAAACGGAACCATGTGAGGTAATAAATATGCCGGGGAAGGTCATAAGCCATCCCCGGCATTTATTACTCATAGTTAAAGTGAGCTCGAAAATTCGATTATTAGGCTTTACGAGCTGTCGCAGCCAGCATCTGCCCGTCTTCAGCCACATCCATGTTAATGTCTGAGAAGCCGGCTTCCTCCAGGAAGCGGGTAAGCTCTCTAGGAGTATATATGGTGAGGCCGGTAGAGACGTCAGGCCAGTCGACTTCATCAGGATTGCTGGCGTCATTCAGTATAGCCAGCTGGCCGCCTGGTTTCAGGACTCTCATGATATCTTTAAGAGCCTCTGATAGGTCAGGCCAGAAATATACGGTCTCAACTGCTGTTACCAGATCGAATGTGCCGTCATCGTATGGTATATCTGCCGCGTCAGCCTGACGTACATCGACGCGGGTCCCAATGAGCTCCCGGTTGGTCTCAGCAGTCAGGTCTACGCTGGTCTTCTGGTAATCTATGCCGCTTATCTTACTGTCAGCCGCCAAAGCTGCCATCTCGGCTATGGTCGCTCCGCCGCCGCAGCCTATATCCAGTATCCTCATTCCCGGATGCCAGTCTATATGTGCGAAGCCCCATTTCCTGAGAGGAGCGTGGGAATCGTTCATGCGCTTAAGCATGCGAACGCCCGGTTCACCGTCTGGTCTGGAAGGATCGCCCTCCACAGCTTCATCCGGCACTATCCTGAAAGCGATCTCGTGACCGTCTATCAGGTCAGCGTGGTGAGTGAAAAAGACCCGTCCGTCGGAAGGCGACTCGAACGTCTGCAGCAGGGAACCATCGCAAGGGTCGAATATCTTACCCAGGGTCTGCCCGGCTGTCACGTGGTCACCGCTCTCAGCTTCCAGCAGCAGGAGACCGCCGGCTTCAGACAGAAGCGCTTGCATGTTTCCTTCGTTGAAATGGACAGGCGCCTTAACATCGTCAGCGACGGGATCCGTGGTGATTCCCTTTGCGTATAAGAAGCGGAGGATGGCGAACAGCCCCCTGCGCGCGTCCTTAATGTCTACATGATCAGTCTCGCGGGTGTAGAGCGAGAAAGCCTGAGTGTCCCAGACCTGCCAGTTATAGTTCAGGGTCGTGGTGTCGAAAGGCACCGGGTCGCGGGTGATGACGTAAGGCAGGCCGAAAGCGTCAGCCTCGTATGTCTGCTCGTAGCCCGTGCTCATGATCTTAATGTGCGGCGTTATGTCGCTCGGCAGGTAGAGGCTCACCAGGTGAATGCCGTATTTATACCCTTGCAGGCATTTAAACAGGCGGCCAGCGATCCTCTGAGTCGTCTCGCCCAGCTCGTAGCCCGGGAACATGCGGTTTATGTCCGTGTTATCAGAAGCCCAGAAGCGCTTTCCCACGTTCATGGAGAACTGGTTGGCGCACGGAATGACCAGTATGCCGGCGTCAGGGGATAATTTACCCTCATCCTCCAGGGTCTTAAGGCGCTGTATAAGCCTCGAGCAAATAAACATCTGCTGGACTTCGTTTCCACGAAGAGCGCCCATGACAGCCACGGTCTCCTTATCCGGGTTGCCGAAAAACCAGCCGCAGACCTCCATGGACTGACGGTATGGCGATTTTATCGTAAAAAGAACTCTTTTCTCCATGTTCAGCCTCCCAGGATCCTGGCTATAAGTGAGCCTTCATAAACTACAGGATATTCTCTCAACGTGAAAAGCAGGCCGGTAGCCGGGCTCAGCAGCCTCTCCGAGACTTCGCCGGTAAGAGAGTCGACGATCAGGCCGACCTCCTGACCCTTCATGACGTGGCTGGCGTGCTTGACCGATGGGATGAATATGCCAGACTCAGTCGCGTTCACGAATGAGACGTGGCCGTCCGTGCTGACGATAGGAGGCGCGACCGGGACGACAGGATCCGACCACATGCCCATGGATTTCATGAGAGACAGGATGCCCGCTACCAGTTGATCGCCGTAGTCTCTGGTCAGCCTTAAGCCTATACCCATCTCGACTACCAAGGTCGGCGTATCCATGGCGTTAAGCGTGTAAGCCAGGGTCGACTCCAGAACTGTCGCCGCAGAGTGGATCCAGATGAGGTTCATGTTAAGGTGTTTCGCCAGCGGGACCAGACGCTTAGCAGAGATCTCGTTTATACGGATCTGCGGTATCTCGCGCAGGTATGTGTTGCTGGCGTGTATATCTAAAGCGCAGTCTGCGCCCTTAATGTCGTCTATGAGCCCGGCGGCTATCTCCTCTGACATGGAGCCGTTATGGCTTCCTGGAAATGTCCTGTTCATATCGAGGTCGCAGAGCGGGATGCCTCTGGTCATGGTCGATATGCCGAGCGGGTTCGTCGCCGGGTAGATATCCACAGTCCCGTGCAGGCTGTCCGGGTTCTCGCGGAGGAGCTTAGCCTGCTTCCAGCAGACATATTGGCCTTCCAGCTCATCGCCGTGGGTTCCCGTCACGACAGCCAGCCTCTTACCACCTTCGCCGAACCTGTTCTTTCGGATCTGAAATTTTTCATTCACCGCTAGTGGGATCTCAACTACGTTTTCTATCATATATCATCGTCCTTTACAGCAAAAATAAATATGGCAGTTCTCTCTGAGCATCGCCGCGCTTGCCGGTGTGAATCTGGGCTCTTTGCTCGGTATTGACGCTAGCGGGCTGGCCCCGAATATGACGGGAGCGCTTTGCTCGGGGGTCACTGCTCAGAGACCTGCATGTAGACCTTAACGTCCTGGTCGGTCACACCGTGGAAGACGCCCCGCTCCATAGGGCAGTCGCCGAAATCGCGGCCGACTCCGATTCGGATGTAGCCTTCGTCAGTCATCTTTAGGCGGGTGGGGTCTATGCCGACCCATTTACCGTCCGCGTAGACCTCGCACCAGGCGTGCGTCTCGCCGGAGCCTTCCGGCAGGCCGCTCACGTACCTCGCGGTCAAGCCGGCCTCCCTGGCCAGCGACAGGAATATGTGGGCGTAGTCCTGACAGACACCCTGTCTCATGGAGAAGGCCTCCTCGGCTTTCGTCGCTGTCCCCGTGCTTCCCGGCAGGTATGTCAAATAGTCATATATGGCTTCTGCCAGAGCCCATGCCCGTTCGATCGTGCCGGACGGGAGGACTAAGCCGCGAAGGAAAGCCAGCATCTCAGAGCTGGGCTTCGTGTATTTCGATTGATATTTATAAAAGGGCATTAAGCCTTCGCCGTCTGACTTCGAATGGTCTATCACCGCTCGGCCTTTCACCTGGTAGTGAAATGAAGTATGGGGTGTCGGCACGCAGCCGTAGAACAGCAGGTTCCCGAATGGGTCCAGCTGCCGGCTCAGCTTTGCTCCTGGTTCGACTGTAAAATCTGTGACATCTATCTCCTGTCCCGGGAATGATGGAGGGACGCAGCTCAGGACGAACTCGTGGTCCGTGACCGGCGTCTGGAACTCCAGGAGAGTGTCATAGAAGAAATCCAGCCTTCTCGTCATACCCTGATCAGACCTTCCACGCTTCCGAGCAGGAGGTGGCGGTCGTGTTTCTCGCCTGCCTCTTCGCCCTTAATGACTCCATAGCTGGCCCGGTCTACATCGAGATCAGCTCTGTCCACTCGGAAGAGCAGCATCTTAAGTTCCTGGGGTATGAGTTCCGTGTTAACGTCCGCTCTTAAGAAGAGGCTGAGACGTTCTACCTGACGGCCTGCTTTAATAGTGTTTCTGGTGCCTTCATCGTGGATACTATCATCGAAGCTTCCGCGGAAGGCCATGATGTCATCCAGCACCCACTGGAGAGCTACGCATGGAGAATCGCTCGCCGCGGCCTCATCCAGAGCCGTGCTCGCCATCTGCAGGTAAGCCAGAGTCGTCGATGTTAGCGTGCTCCTGAGCTCCATGCCGTTACCGAGCATGGCGTCAGCCGCGGAGCGGATAGAGAATGGATCAGAGCCGTCGAATAGATATTTAAGGCAGAAATCCTTCGCGTCTGTGTAATTACAAGGGATGCCCAGGTTCTTACAGTATGACTCGTAATCGAAGTCTATATTATCTATGAGCCTGTCATATATCTTCATCATGTATGCTGTGGTCTGGTAGACCCTCTCGGCGTAGCGGCCCAGCCAGAAAAGCCTGTTCTTCTGTGTTAGCGTGATTCTATCCATGTGTCCTTAAAGCCGCCTCCCTGAGAAGAATTAACTATGAAGCCCGATGTGCGGGAGAATCTGGTCAGCCCGCTCGGCCATACGAATGTGTCGTCCGGTGTCGAAAGCACGAATGCTCGGAGGTCAGCCTTATGTTCTTCTACGCTGCCGTCCTCCATGACTATAGGCATATCCTCGAAGTCCACGACCTCCTGGGCTATGAACCGCCTCGGCTCAGCCTGGATAGTCTCCTTCATGCGGGCCAGTTCTTCTTCGGACATCTTATCCCCGAAGACGACTCCGTAGCCGCCTGCTTCCGCCACGTCCTTAACTACCAGTGTTTCCAGGTGATCGAGGACGTATTTCCTGTCTTCCTCATAGAACGGCAGGTATGTCTCCGCGTTATGCAGGATAGGTTCTTCTCCCAGATAGTATTTTATCATCTTAGGCACGAAATAATAGATGCCCTTATCATCAGCGACTCCGTTACCGAACGCGTTCAGGACAGCCACGTTCCCGGCTCTGTAAGCGCTCATCAGGTTTGGCACGCCTATGAGTGACGATGGCTCGAAAGCGACAGGATCCATGTACTCATCGGAAACTCTCCTGTATATGGCTCCGACTCTCTGATCGCCGCCCGCCAGCCTCATGTATACGCATTCGTCCTTCACGTACAGGTCTCCCGGCTCAGCCAGCTTAGCTCCGGCCTTCTCCGCCAGGTATGAATGCTCGAAATACGCCGCGTTATATCTGCCCGGTGTGAACACTACGTTCAGCCCTCCGGTATTCACGCTGTCCATGGTCTTCCGCAGGAGGTCGCCGTAGTTTCTGTTATCTAACAGATGGTTTTCCTGGAAAGTGGCTGGGCTGCATCTTCTGCATAGCATCCTGGCGATAAGCGGGTAGGACGCGCCCGAAGGTATCCTCAGGTTGTCCTCCAGGATGTACCATGTCCCGTTCTTACCCTTAACGAGGTCTATGCCGGAGATGTGGCTGTATATGCCACCCGCCGGGACTATGCCCTCGCACTCTGCCATGTAGCCAGGTGACCGGTAGACGAACTCTTCCGGCACGACTCCGTCATTTATGATCTTCTTCTCCCCATAGATGTCTTTAAGGAAAAGATTGAGGGCTTTAACTCTCTGAGCCAGGCCCTTCTCCAGGCTGTCCCATTCCTCAGCCGTGATCACGCGCGGAATAGGGTCGAAGGGAAAGAACTGCTCTCGGAATTCCCCATTTTTATATATGCCGAACTTAACGCCGTAGCGCTGCAGATGCCTGTTGATTTGGTCTTTATGCCGAATTAGGTCGTCCATTTGTGTTTTCTCCCTTCTTTTATGAAGCATTTCCGGATTTATCAGAATAATATAAATATATAGTATCACTTTTATTGGTGGCTGCATACAAAAAAATGTTCATCTATTTGTTCATTTTAAAGAACTTTCGTTTGGCACCCTAGCAAAGGGCTGGAATTTCATCCGCTCTGCGTGTAATATTAATCTGTAGTTTTTGTTTTATTTTATGAACAAAAAACGAAATCAAAACGATGAGACAAAAGCGATGGGGGCGTTTGGGTCATGAAAAACAGTATGATAAAGGTCGGAGCGGCGGTGCTTAAAACGAAGGTCGGAGATCCTGAGGCTAACGCGGCGGAGATCATACGAACTATGGAAGGGAACCAGGACTTAGGGATTCTGGTCTTCCCGGAGCTTTGCGTAACAGGCTATACCTGCGCGGACCTGTTCGGGCAGAATTCCATGTACGATGGCGCTATGAAAGCGCTTTCGGACATAGCCGTAGCTTCTGCGGGTATTCCCGGCATGACAGCGGTTGTCGGATGCCCGGTAAGGCGGGGTAACGCGCTATATAACTGCGCGGTATTCGTGTCTGAAGGGGAAGTTAAGGCTGTGATCCCGAAGAGCTACATTCCTACGTATGGAGAGTTTCATGAGGGAAGATGGTTCACGGCCAGAAGAGACATCGTGAATGAGACGGTGGATATAAACGGGGAAGCTGTGCCGTTTGGCACGGATATTCTCCTCGCGGATGAGAATAGCGGAGTTGTTATAGCCGCGGAAATATGCGAGGATCTGTGGGTGCCTATGCCGCCAAGCTCCGCCGCGGCTCTCGCAGGCGCGAATATAATCGTGAACCTGTCCGCGAGCGATGAAGAAATCGGAAAGCAGGAATACCGCAGGAGTCTAGTATCCCAGCAGTCAGCGACTTGTTACTGCGACTATATATACGTTTCCGCAGGCACGGATGAGAGCAGCACGGATCTCGTATTTTCAGGGCACACGGTCATCGCTGAATGCGGAAGGGTGCTGTCGGACTCAATATTTGGGACGCCGACCGAAGTGAATACAGCGCTTTTGGACCTCGACATCTCCCGTTATGACCGTCTGCATCAGAACACGTTTCTGGATGAGGGCGGACGAGACTACAGGCGGATCAAAGTTTCCGCTAATCCGGCGGGCGGAGCCAGAGAGCTGGGGTCAGACGCTTTGCTGGAAATACTTAAGGATGAAAAATATCCTGTGCAGAAGAATCCATTCGTCCCTTCGGATCTGGAGGAACGTGGTAAGCGCTGCCGTAAGATATTGCGGATCCAGGCGAATGGGCTGGCTACCAGGCTTCGGAATACAGGGTTAAGGACGCTGGTCATCGGGATATCAGGGGGCTTGGACAGTACGCTGGCGCTTTTGGTCGCTTACGAAGCGAAGAAAATCGTCCCGGACGCGAAAATCATAGCCATCACCATGCCGAATGAGGGGAACACGACATCCTTAACGTATACGAACGCTGTCAAACTGATGAAGATCCTAGCGGATGACGTCAGGGAAATTCCTATTGGCGCTGACGTGGCTAGTCATCTCGCGGACATAGGGCACAGCCCGAATTATCAGGGGGATGGCGATATTACCTATGAGAACGCCCAGGCGCGCATGCGCACTTACATCCTAATGGACACAGCGAATATGGAAGGGGGACTCGTGGTCGGGACCGGCGACTTATCAGAGCTAGCTCTCGGATGGTGCACCTATAACGGCGACCACATGTCCATGTACGGCGTGAACGCGTCGATTCCGAAGACCTTAGTCCGTTATATCTGCGAATCTTACGCTTATACATGTGGTGATGAAGAGCTGAAGGGCGTCCTGCTCAGCATAGCCGCGACGCCGATAACGCCGGAGCTCATACCGGCGAATGAAGGGGAGATCGCCCAGAAGACCGAGGATAAGATCGGGAATTATGATCTGAATGATTTCTTCCTATATTATGTCATGCGTTACGGCATGGAGCCGGATAAGATCCTAGGATTGGCGCGCTATGCTTATGGGGTGGAGAAAGAAACGGTCCGGACGGCCTTGATCCGTTTCTACCGCCGTTTCTTCAGCCAGCAGTTTAAGAGAAGCTGTCTGCCAGATGGCCCGAAAGTGGGTTCCGTCACTCTGAGTCCGCGCGGTGACTGGAGGATGCCTAGCGACGCTTCTTCGGATCACATGATCTCTATCCTGGAGAAAGATTAAGCCCCCGGGATGAGCCGCTGCCAAGGGCTAGTCATTATGGCTGGTTCCTTGGCTTTTCTTTGGCTGCTTTATCCCGAGGGCGTGTCTACAGATATATTATTTCAGTATTATGTTTAAGAGTCCTGTTGACTGGAGGAAGAGCAGGATCATGATGACCGGCGCCGCGTAGCGGACCATGAACGTGTAGAGGGCCTTCCTCTGCATCTTCACTCCGCCGACTTCCACTTCGTCTATTATCCACTGAGGCTTTAATATCCAGCCGATCAGGATAGTCGACAGGAATGATATGAACGGCATCATGAAGCTGTTGGAGATGTAATCCATCAGGTCCAGAAGCTGGCCGACTGTCCCGTTCGGGAGCGGGATCTCCACGTAGAACTTACTGTAGCCGAGGGCTATGATGACGGATGCTGCCGTGTATACGACCGCGAGAACTGTGGTTACTGGTTTACGCGGTTTTCCGGTGATTTCCATGACATTCGCTACTATGGATTCCAGCACGGATATGCAGGATGTCAGGGTCGCGAAGGCGGCCATGATGAAGAAAGCCGCGCCGACGATATGCCCGAATCCGCCCATGGCGGAGAAAACTTTCGGTAAGGCTACGAACATAAGGCCAGGGCCCGCAGCCATTCCGTCTTTGCCAGAGAATACGAATATGGATGGGATGATCATCATGCCCGCGAGGAAAGCCACGAGAGTATCGAAAAACTCTATCTGGCTGACCGCCTTATTCAGGTCGACGTCTTTATTAACATAGGAGCCGTATGTGATCATGATCCCCATGGAAACTGAGAGCGAGAAGAATATCTGGCTCATAGCGTCGAGAAGAATCTGCAGGAAACGACTGACTGTCATGCCCGAAACGTCAGGCTTCAGGTAGACGCCTAGTCCCTGGATGCCGGTAACGACTCTGCCGCTGGAGTCCGGGTGTTTCAGCGTGAGCGAGAAGACAGCCGTGAAGACTATGAGCACGATCAGGACAGGCATCATGAATTTCGAGCATTTCTCTATGCCGCCTTCCACGCCGTTAAATATGATTATGGCGGTGAGCACCATGAATATCACAGCGTAAATAGACGATTCGACAGGGCTGGTGATGAAGCCGGTGAAGAAGTCGTCCGCCGCGGCCTCCGCCCCGTGTCCGGTCAAGAAGACTACTATATATTTCGTGATCCAGCCGCCGATGACCGCGTAGTAAGTCATGATGATGACAGGGACCAGGAATGTGAGCACGCCGAGGAATTTCCAGCGGTGGTCCATCTGGTCGTAGGCGTGGATGGCGCTGGCCTGGGTCTTACGGCCGGTCGCGATGTCCGACGTGAGCAGGGTGAAGCCGAATGTTACGACGAGGATGAGGTAGATGATAAGGAAGAAGCCGCCCCCGTCCTTAGCCGCGAGGTATGGGAACCTCCAGAGATTGCCGACTCCGACCGCGGATCCCGCCGCCGCCATTACGAAGCCGAAGTGCCCTGAGAATTTACTTTTTTCGCTCATGATATCCTCCTGTGATACCTTAATTGTATACAGGAGATTCTAGCAAAATCTTGCCGGCTTGTACAGGCTCTGCCGCGCGGTATCAAATGAGTATTCCGGCCAAGTGGTCGCACTCGTGCTGGATGATCTGCGCCATCCAGCCGGTGAATTTCTGTCGCCTCTTATTCCAGTCCGCGTCCTCGTACTCCACCTCGATCTCGGAGTAGCGTTTAGCCCGGCGCTCGCCCTCGAGAGACAGGCAGCCTTCCTCCGCGTCGAAAGCGCCCTTTTTCTTCAAAATCACCGGATTATACATAATAATATTGGTAAATCCGACGTTTACGGCGATAATCGCTTTATTCACGCCGATCATGTTCGCGGCCATGCCTACGCAGTCGTCCGGGTGCGCGTTCAGCGTGTCCAGCAGGTCCCGTGCCGCCGCCGTGTCCGCCTTCGTCGCCGGTTCAGCTTTCTGGCTAAGAAACATCGTGTCCTTACATATATTTTTAATCATTCCGATCAACTCCCTTTCTTATATAGCAAAGCGCTTTATCCAGCAAATCGCATTCGCGCGCCTCGCTCCGCGCCATACAGCAAATGCTAGCTCGCGCTGCTTCCGCTCCGCGCTTCCTCCTGAGCCGCGCCCCACGATCAACTTAATGTTTCAATTGAAGATTTTACATGATATTTCAAGGTTTTACTTAATATTTATGTAAACAATATATCATTTAGGGCAGGCGTTGACAAAATAGTCAGGCGCCCATATATTAATTGAAGCGAAAGAAATTCAATAGTTCCGCCGATTGCAATACTGGGCGCCCAGCCCAAAAGAAAGCGCCGCAAAAAGGCAACTGCGGCAACTTGCGCATGCGGGCTAATATTTATCAGGAAGAATTATTAGGAGGCAGTTTGACCAGTTTAGCCGGAAAAATAGAGAATAGGACCAGCCTCAGAGAACTCGCGGGGATGATAGCCGTGATAGCGGTTCCGGTCGCTTTGCAGAACCTGCTTACGACCACAGCCAGCATGCTCGACACCATAATGATAGCGCCGTTCGGTGAAGCCAGCGTCGGAGCGTTAGGTCTTTGCGCGCAGTTCTCCACACTCATGTTCTCCGGTTACTGGGGCTTCATGGGAGGCGTCATGCTGTTCATTTCGCAGTTCTTCGGCGCCGGAGACGACGAGAACATAGAGCGTTCATACGGCATGACCATGGTCTTCATGATGATCTCAGGGTTCGTGTTCGGCGGTCTGGCCCTATTCGCGCCGGAGAAGGTCATGAGCCTCTATACCGGGAACGCCGAGATCAGAAGGATAGGCGCGGAGTACCTGAGGATAGCCGGTTACGCCTATCCGCTGCAGGTGTTCGCCATGGTCCAGAGCTGCCTGCTCAGGTCTATAGAGCGGGTGCGGATCCCGCTGGCGGGCGGAGCTGTCGGCTTCGTGACTAATTTCACAGTTAATTTCATTTTAATATATGGCAGGCTGGGATTGCCGAAGATGGGCGTGAGAGGCGCGGCTGTGGGAACGGTCTGCGCCGCGGTCCTTAACGTAGCGGTCGTCTTCGCCCTCGTGAAAATCACGAATACACCGTACATGCTTTGCTTCAGAAGTCATTTCCGGTGGAAAACGGCTTTGCTAAAACATTATCTCAGGAAATCCGCCCCGATCATAGCGAACGAGGTCCTGTAC
The DNA here is from genome assembly GCA_029009055.1 of Eubacteriales bacterium. Classification (GTDB taxonomy): domain Bacteria; phylum Bacillota; class Clostridia; order Peptostreptococcales; family Anaerovoracaceae; genus Aminicella. The sequence continues at coordinate 25,380 of JAQXJR010000039.1, forward strand.
GGCGGCGTCGGGAACATGCTGATAAACATAGTCCTCGGCCATCAGTCCGTGGCGGCGGTCGCGGCGACGGCTGTATTCAGGGTCATCGAGGGCATAATCATCGCCTTCTTCAGCGGCTTCTCCAGCGCGGCGACTGTCTTGGTCGGCCAGGAGATCGGCGCGGGTAACCACGAGGATGGTTGGTCGAGGGCTTACAGGAACATATACCTCTGTCAAGGGCTCACCGCGATAGTCTGCGTCGTTTTGCTGCTGATCAGGCGGCCGCTCTTCACGGCCATGGGACTTTCCGGTGAGTCACTCGCCATAGCTTCCGGCATGATCATGATATTTTCGGTCGCTGGCGTGCTGAGAATGGGGAACTGGTGCATGAACGACACGTTCAGAGTCGGCGGCGACCCTGCATTCGGCTCGGTCCTGGAGATAAGCTTCATGTTCCTGATGGTACAGCCAGCCATCCACCTGGCAGACGGGCCGCTGGGCTGGCCCTTCCTCGCCGTGTTCGCGCTTTGCTACTGTGACGAGCCTGTCAGATATGTTATCATGCAGTTACATATGTACTCCGGTAAATGGATCCGGCCGGTTTCCGCCAGCGGGCTCGAGACCATAGGCGCCTTCCGGGAGAAGTATGGGATAATTCTGAAGAATCAGAAAATTCAGGAAACCACGGCTGGTCAGAATAATGAAAAATAACAGCGATTTACCCGCATATTCGCGGCGAAGAGGCAATTTATGTTGAATGATTTAGATTACAGCGTTAAATGGATCCTGGCGGGGCAGCTGCTCCTAGCGGTCTGCTGCGCTTTCTATATTCCTTGGTGGTTCATGGTCTTTAAGCCTGGCCAGGCGCACGACTGGACGGCAGGGCGGGCCGGCATACTGCTGGCTTTGACCGCGGCTTGCGGGCTGGGCGGGCTTCTGGCGAACGTCCACGGGAATAACATGACCCAGGTCAGCCGCGTCCTGTTCTCGAACGGCCATGCCATGGTGGCGGGAGTCATCTGCTACATAATGCTCATGGCACTTACATCGCTGGCTTTCAAGCGTCCCGTGACGTCGGAGCTACTGCTGATAACCGGCTGGGCTGTGCTCGAGCTCGTGACCGTGAACATACTCTACGGCGCGAACGTTTTTACTATTGATACCGCAAAGCTCTACCTGGCCATAGTCCTAGCGGCTTTCGTGGTAAATATGGTTCTATATGTTTTATATTACAAAGTAGACGAGTGGCTGGCCTATAAGCTGGCAGCCCTGCCGCTCGCTATAGACGGCGCCGTCATGCTGGCTGTTTCCGCAAAAATCTTGATTTAGCGGGAAACGCAAAATGTCGGCGCCGATTTTTATCGCCCCAAGCCCGCTGAAATCAAAGCGAGCACCGGCCTCCGCGCCTAAATATTCACTGAGTTGCAGCTAAGAGAAAATAAAGAATATTTCGAATATGATACAACTTTCCGATAATTTCAATATAAGGCGGATACTCCGCTTTACATTCCCATCAATCCTGATGATGATATTTTCCTCCATATATGGGATGGTCGACGGTTTCTTCATATCCAATTTCGTCGGCAAGACCCCATTCGCGGCGGTGAATCTGATAATTCCTTACATAATAATGGTAGGAAGCCTGGGCACCTTGTTCGGGACCGGAGGCTCAGCCCTGGTCGCTGTTTTGTTGGGGCAGGGGGATAAAAGAAGGGCGAATGAAGTCTTCTCGTTCATCACATACTTCACGACCGGTCTGGCAGTGCTTTTCTCTATAGTGGGATGCCTGACGATAGAACCTGTCTCCCGCCTGCTGGGCGCGACAGACGACCTGATGCCTTACTGCGTGGTCTACGGCCGCATAGGTTTCCTCGGCATGATCGCCTACACCTGGCAGTACCTCTTCCAAACATTTATGATCACGGCAGAGCGTCCCCGATTGGGCTTCTTCGTTACCATGGCGGCAGGCGTGACCAATATGATCCTGGACGGTCTCTTCATGGGCGTCATGGGCTTGGGCGTAGACAGCGCGGCCATAGCGACGGTGCTCGGAGAGTGCGTCGGCGGCGTCATCCCTTTGCTATATTTTAAAATAAACAAGACGACTAAGATCCGCCTGGGACGGACTCATATGGATTGGAAAGCCCTTACCCGGTCCGCCTTTAACGGTTCTTCCGAGTTCCTGTCGGAGATATCCATGTCTATAGTCGCCATGCTATATAACATCCAGCTCATGCGCTACGCGGGCGAGGCGGGCGTCGCGGCTTACGGCGTCCTCATGTACGCGAATTTCATATTCGTGGGCGTGTATTTCGGATATACCATGGGGATCGGGCCTGTCATCGGCTATAAATACGGGGCGGGGGACGTGGCCGGCCTTCGCGACCTATTAGGTAAGAGTCTCCGCCTTATTTCCATATTCATGCTTATCCTGACTTCGGCAGCGGAGGTTTTCGCGCCGATCCTGACGTCTATATTCGTAGGCTACGATAAGGGGCTGCTATCTATGACTGTGAACGCCTTCCGCATATACGCCCTGTCCTTTATCTTCATGGGTTATAACACGTTCGGCTCCGGTTTCTTCACGGATCTTAACGATGGCGCCGTGTCGGCTCTGATCTCGACTGCCAGGTCCCTGGTCCTGCCAGCGGCTTCTGTCATGCTTCTGCCTTTGCTCATGGGCCTTAACGGCATCTGGTTTTCCGTGGTCGTGGCCGAAGGACTGTCCCTGGTCATCACGATCGCCTGCTTCATAGCAAATCATAAGAAGTATGACCTCTGGTGAAGCTTAGTATTTTGAGTTATGGAATCAGGCGAAATTGTTTCATTTCTTGCGCTTTGTATACAAGGAATGTAAAATAAACATAATAGACATTCATGAAAGCCATTAATGATCAATAATTGATAATTTAGGGGGAATTATTGATGAAAGTCGAGACTTATACTCCGCGTGAGCTTCTCGATTTCATGTCATCGATGCGGGCGATGTACGCTATGGTCCGGCTGGTAGATCCGGCGGAGGCCGGGAGCTCATCGTCGGTGAAGACGAGAGAGTAAGCTATGGGAAGCGCTGCTTCAGCACATGGGGCGCGGATAACAGGCGCGCGAACTGCATTAGTTACCGTGCCTGCCGTACGCGTGAGACACTTTCTAAGATAAAGGCCATGGGCGATGAGAATTATCATGTCACGTCTGTACCGGTCGAAGTCGTTACCGGAGCTCTCACGCTCAGGTGTAATGTGGAGCTGGGCGTGATCAGGCGCAAAGCAGACGAGCCGGATGTCGTCGCTGACGAGGATGATAACGCTGCTTCATTTCTCTATACACATGACCCGCTTACCGGGCTTCTCAATACAGAAGGTTTTTTCCGCGCCGCCAGGCAGGAACTCATAGAAAACAGCGATGAGACTTATGTCATACTGGTCGCCAATCTCAGGCAATTCAAGCTTTATAACGCCATGTATGGTCGTGCTTGCGGGGATGGGATTCTGTCCAGGCTCGGCGACCTTCTGAAGGAAGAGCGGATAAACGATTCTCATTCCATAATCGGGAGAGGCCATTCCAGCGGTTTCCTGCTCATGAAGCGGAAGAGGGATTACTCGGAAGACAGGCTGAGAAAGACGCTGGACAGATTCCGGAGTGACTTCAGCACTAAGGGTTTTCTTTTCAATATGCACGTAGGTGTCTATGAGATCACGGAACCTGACCTGCCGCTTTCTGTCATGGTCGACAGGGCGGTCATGGCTATGAGGACACTCAGAGTAAGCAGCGAAAGGGACATAGCTTATTTCGACTCAGATATGTTGGCTGATGTCATACATGAGCACAGGATCATAAGCCGCTTCGACAGGTTCATGGAAGATGGCAGATTCAGAATGTATCTTCAGCCTCAGGTCGATAGTGAAGGTAATATGATTGGGGCTGAGGCTCTGGTCAGGGCTTTCGATATAGATGGTTCCATAGTGGCTCCGGACGAGTTTATAGGTGTACTGGAGAGGTCAGAGCAGATATCCAGGCTGGATCTATTTATATGGGAAAGCGCTGTGAAGAAGCTGGCTGGGTGGGCTGAAGATCCATATCTTAAGAAAGCCTATATCTCAGTGAATGTGTCGCCGAGGGATCTCTACGTTTTAGATGTACCGGGCACGCTTAAAGAACTAACAGATAGATATGGAGTCCCGGCTGACCGCCTGCGTGTGGAAATAACAGAAACATCTGTCATGAAGGATCTGAATGAGCGGGCAGATAACATAAGCCGCCTTCAGGACTACGGCTTCACGGTCGAGATAGACGATTTCGGTAAGGGCGAGTCATCCCTGGCGCTGCTCAGCCGATCTAACGCGGAAGTCCTTAAGATAGATAAAGAGTTTCTCAGAGAGGCGCGCATGTCGAAAAAGTCTTTGCAGGTGCTAAAGGCTGTCATTGCTCTTTCGTCCGCCATTGGCATGGTTCCTATAGTTGAGGGCGTTGAGACAGAGGAACAGGTCGAGCTCCTGAA
>JAQXJR010000040.1 GCA_029009055.1 Eubacteriales bacterium
GCTGGATGGTGCTATCCGGCGACCGGTCTAAGGGTAAGGGATACATAGAAGGTCTGAACATGCTGTCTTCTATGAGGCTTTGCTCCAACGTGCCGTCTCAGTATATCATAGCGCCTGCCCTTCAGAACAGGCCTGAGGTGGACGAGACACTCCTTCCGGGAGGCAGGATCTACGAGCAAAGAAAGTGTGTATGCGACGCTGTCAATTCTATTGACGGCCTGTCGGTGGAATGGCCTGACGCGGCTTTCTACATATTCCCGAAGATAGATACTAAGAAATTCAATATACATGACGACGAACAGTTCGTATTGGACTTCCTTAAGGCTGAGCATGTCCTGCTCGTTCAGGGAACGGGCTTCGACTGGGCTGAGCCTGACCACTTCAGGATCGTATATCTCCCTGACGTGGACGTTATCTCTAAGTCTATGGATAAAATGAGGCACTTCCTGTCGACGTACAGACAGGCTGACTGATATGGCGCGGAAGTGTCAGTTATGATGAAGAAGAAAGGATATGGATCATGATGAAACTAGTTTTAGTAAGGCACGGCCAGAGTGAATGGAATAAGCTGAATCTCTTCACAGGCTGGACAGATGTGGATCTGAGCGAGAAAGGCTGCCAGGAAGCCGACCAGGCTGGAGAGATCCTGAAGCAGGAAGGCTTCGATTTCGATGTTTGCTATACTTCTTACCTTAAGAGAGCTATCCACACATTAAACCATATTCTCGACGCCATGGACAGAAACTGGCTTCCGGTAAATAAGGCATGGCAGCTTAACGAGCGTCATTACGGAGCGCTCCAGGGACTGAATAAGGCTGAGACAGCTAAGGAATACGGCGAGGATCAGGTGCTGATCTGGAGAAGGTCGTTCGACGTAAAGCCTCCTGCGCTCTCACCTGAAGACCCTCGTTCCGCTAAGAAAGAAGAGATGTACAGAGATGTGGATCCTTCAGTCCTCCCAGACCATGAGAGCCTGGAAACCACTATAGAGCGTGTAGTCCCATATTTCGAGAATGTCATTAAGAAGGATATGGAAGCAGGAAAGCGCGTATTGATCGTCGCTCACGGAAACTCTCTCAGAGCCCTAGTTAAGTATTTCGATGATATCAGCAAAGAGGATATAGTGGGTGTGAATATCCCTACGGGTTCTCCGCTGGTTTACGAATTCGATGATGATTTCAAACCTATCAAGCATTACTATCTGGGAGATCAGGAGATGCTGAAGGCTAAGATGGACGCTGTGGCTAACCAGGGTAAGGCGGCTAAGTAAAAAGCTAACATAATGCTCGACAATATAAACTGCGGCATGGCATGAAAAGGGGAGTTACCTCTTATGAGGCGGCTCCCTTTTAACGTTGCAATTTTAAAATCTATTTTGATTGATGCCGATTGGCGCTTACCTGGCACCCCAGTCCTTCAGTCCCTTATTCTGATTCTCTATGGCTTCTTCCATGGAGATCTTATGCGGCTCTTCGTTAAGGTATTGCCTTAGCTCGTCTACGCCTTCTCCCGTGACGCTGTCCACGAGGAATATCTTAGAAACTCCAGCGTTATGCAGCCATTCCTCAGCTTGGCTCACATGAGCTCCCGGTGAGTGGATCTTAGTGATGACGCCGATAACAGGTCTCGTGCAGACTCCGGCGATTCCCGGCCCGAACAGGTTATACGGCTCATCAGCAGCGCACACCAGTGCTATGACGTCAGACTCGAACGAGAAGCAGCCCAGAGCAAATCCCACGTGATTCTTAGATTCTGAATATTCACCCGGCGTGTCTATGGTGACGTCCCACGTCTTAACATACTGGGTCTTAACGTAATGCGTATCTTCGTTTTTAAGTGCCTGCGTGAGGGTGGTTTTACCGGCTTCGCTCCTGCCGCCTAAGAACATCTTTCTCATATGTGTATTTTTCGGGCCAGGCCATCGTCCATTACATATAGCAAAGGGGATGGCTGCCATATATCCTTTCCGGCTCATTCGCCTCAGAGCTCATGATCCATCAGATACGCTATGATTCGCGAATCGTAAAAAGACATGAGTCCAAATAAAAAGTGCCTCCCGGTCAGGGAAACACTTATGTGTGTCTTAATAAGTGACCTTTAATTCTCCGTTACCGGAGCGCAAGGGTAGTTCAGCTCTTCACTGAAGTAGCGGACGACTTCCTTAACAGCCGTCACGATCTGTGAATGCTCACCCGTTAATATAAGGGCGCCGCTGAACCTATCCATGAATCCTATGTCCACGTCAGCCGCCTTAGTCGCAATATCTGCGCCTATGACCACCGTCTCCCATGGATTCATTCTCAGGATGCCTATGGCTCTTCCCGTAGGGTCGTCTCCCGCGTGAAAACCGATATCCAGAGCCAGGTTCTTATAGATCTCAGGCTCAGATACTCCGATGATGTGGGCGAGAATTATAGCCCTGCCCGGGATGCTGACCCTGGTCACACGAGCCTTACCGGTCTTAGACTTCCTGACCATATCGGCCAGGATAGACTGAAGTTCCTGCGCTGTGATCCTGTCGTCCTGCGGATTATGTTCAATTACGTTATTATCTATATCTTTCATATCAAAATCAAAGATGACGAAGTCTACTCACTTCGAATTCAGGAGAATGTGTTTATATCCCTGACTAACGCTTAGTCAGCGGGCAGGTAACGTATCCGAGCTCATCGTGGAAATATCTTACGATCTCCTTAAGAGCTGATGTTACTTCTGAAATCTCTCCTGTAACGATAAGAGTGCCGCTGAATCTGTCGGCGAATCCGAGGTAGACGCTGCCGCTCTTAACCGCGATATCTGAAGCGATAACAGCTGATTCCGGCGGTGTCATGTTCATGATACCTATAGCGGAAGCTCTGTAGTCTATCTCAGGGTTAAGTCCCAGCTTCTGATATACGATAGGAAGTGGTCCTCCTATAACGTGCGCCAGAGTGATTTCCTTACCTGCTACTGATTCCTGAACGATTCTCAGCTGATCTTTACTATTATATAAATTTTCGTTGCTGTCCATTCTCTTCACCTTCGTAGTAGAATTTACTTACTGTATTTTAACACCCTTTTCCGCAAAGGTAAAGAATATCATGCATGAACTCTGTTTTTCCATAGATAAAGGTACAATATGTGGGGATTTTCCTGCCTGTATTCGTTGACTTATAAGCTTTAGGATAATACAATAGTTTAGTTAGTCTGATAAAACCGGCAGAGCCGACAGAAATGGAAGGCTTTGCTGTTTAATAGATGAAGGCTGGCTGAGAATAATAGTGTGTGAATAACACAGAAGGGGACATATGTTTGGTAAGATAGGAAGAAACGACCCGTGCTGGTGCGGCAGCGGGAAGAAATATAAGAAGTGTCATTTCGAATTCGACCAGAGGCTGGCGGAGCTCGAGGCTGAGGGGCACGAGGTACCGACCAGGGACCTGATAAAGACGCCTGACCAGATCGAGAAGATTAAGGAGAGCGCGAAGATAAACGTCGCTGTTCTCGACGCGATCGGTGAGGCCATCCACCCGGGCATGAAGACATCTGAGATAGATAAGATCACGTACGATGTGACGACGAAGATGGGAGGGATACCGGCGCCTTTGAACTATGAGGGCTATCCATACAGCATCTGCACGTCTGTGAACGACCAGGTCTGCCACGGCTTTCCATCCGACGACGTCATTTTGAAGGACGGGGACATAATAAACTGCGACGCTTCCACCATTCTGGACGGCTATTTCTCCGACTCATCGAGAATGTACTGCATAGGCGACTGCAGCGAGGAGGATAAGAAGCTGGTCCAGGTGACGAAAGAGTGCGTGGAGCTGGGACTCGAGCAGGTGAAGCCTTGGGGCTACCTGGGCGATATGGCGAATGCCGTTCACGAGCACGCTCACGCTAACGGCTATCACGTAGTAAGGGAATTCGGCGGCCACGGCATCGGCCTGGAGTTCCACGAGGACCCATGGGTAGGCTACACGGGGAAGCCGGGAACGGAGATGGTCCTGGCGCCGGGGCTTTGCTTCACGATAGAGCCTATGATAAACATGGGTGGACCGGATATTTACATAGATTCGGAGAACGACTGGGAGGTCTACACAGAAGATGGGTCGAAGTCGGCCCAGTGGGAGATCCAGGTCTTGGTGACAGAGACAGGCCACGAGGTCCTGAGCTGGTAGGGCGAGCAAAGCTCTTCCGCCTTATTCGGCCTCTGCCATATATATTTAGATATAAAAAATCCGTTGGCGTTTCGTGCGTCAGCGGATTTCTTTATTTTATTCAGTTCATTCTTCTTCAGCTTCCGTGTCCGGGGCTTTACGCGGTGGCCGGACTCCGTGGAACTGGTAGTAACAGGTCTCTATGTTTCCGTTATAGAGTTTGCGGCGGCGGTCTGCCTTACGCTTCATGCCAAGCTCTTCCAGCTTCTTATCGGCAGTGATCATGAAGACGGAGATGTCTTTGCGTGACTCCGTCAGAGAGCGGATAGAGTTATAAATGTGCTTTTCTGTATGTAGGTCTCCGATACGCTCCCCGTATGGCGGGTTCATGACGATCACGGTTCCCTGAGGCAGGTCGTCAGCCCTTTGCCAGAAGTACTGTTTCATGTCTGAGCAGACGAATTCTATGTCCTCACCGACGCCTGCCAGGTCAGCGTTCTCCTTAGCCGCTTCTATGGCTCTCGGGTCTATATCGCAGGCTCTGATATCAAGTGGCGTGTCGTAGTCTATGGCGTCGTATGCCTTCTTACGCTCTTCCTTCCAGACCTCAGCCGGGATCAGGTCCCATTTCTCGGACTCGAAGTGGCGGGTGAGGCCTGGAGCTATGTTTCGACCTATCAAAGCAGCTTCTATTGGGAGCGTGCCCGAGCCGCAGCAAGGGTCTAACAGTGTCCGTCCCGGTTTCCAGAACGAAAGCTCTATCATGGAAGCTCCTATGGTCTCCTTAAGAGGAGCGGCGACCGGGTTAGCCCTGTAACCTCTCTTATGCAGGCTTTCTCCTGTGGTATCCACCGTGATCGTGGCTATATCCTTCAGCAAAGACACTTTCACTGTGTAGCTCGCGCCGGTCTCAGGGAAGAAGCGGATGCCGTAAGCCTTAGACAGGCTCTCTACTATGGCTTTCTTAACCGTCTTCTGGTTGTTAGGTTCGCTTCTCAGCCTGGATTTAACGGTGGAGCAGGTAACTGTGAACTTACCGTCCTTAGGAATGAGTTTCTCCCAAGGCATATTTCTGACGGTAAGGAAGAGGTCGTCTGGCTCCTTAGCCGGGAATTCTCCCATGCGGATCAGGACGCGGTCGGCGGCGCGGAGCCAGATGTTAGCTCTGGCTATGGCGCTCTCGTCACCCTTAAATGTGACCTTACCGTTTTCTGTCTTAATGATCTCGCAGCCCAGAGCCTGGACTTCACGTTTTACGACGGCTTCGAGCCCGAAGGCGGCGGTCGCTATGAGTACGAAATTCAATATGGATCCTCCTTAGATCGCGTATATTTAAGTTGGCGGCTAAGCGCGCGTTTGGCAGCGCGGAGTTTGCTTATGGGCCATTTACCTGTTTATTTCTCTTTCCTGCTTCTCGCGGGCGAGTTTCAGGCCTTCTCCGATATAATCCTTACCGAAGCGGTCCTTAACTACTAGTGAGTAGCGGGTAGATGGATGCCTCAGCTTCTCAGCCTCGAAATCCAGAATTGCCAGGGTCTCTTCCCGTCTGTCGTCTCCTTCTTCGAAGACAGTCTCGTAGAATTTTATCATCCTGTCCATGACATCTAAAGCGGCTTCTTTTATCCTTACTCTTTCAGACCTGTACATGATCCGGGCTTCGGATATATCCATGTGGGCAGCTTTCTTAAAGTTAGCGGCCACCATGATCTGCTCAGCGTCTGTAAGGCTTTCTTCTACGTCACTGGCCAGCCAGATGAGTAAGAGGCGGGCGAACTTAATATCTCTTAAGTCAAGACCGAAGTCCACGAGAGGATTAAGGTCCAATGTCCTGAGCTCTATATGGTTTATGCCGTTTTCTTCCAGGGACTCCAGTGTGTTCTCGCCCAGAGGCTTCAGCCTGATAGGGAAATACAGCTCAGATGGCTGGGTCAGATAACCGTTATCTATGTATTTTCTGATGCTGGCCGTGTAGTTGCTAAGGGAACTATAGTCGAATGTCGGTGTGAAATAGTTCCAATAGCCGAGCTCGCTGCATCTGACGGATGCCATGCCCATGAAGACAGGCTTTCCTGCTTCGTGGCTGTCCAGGAACGATGAATCCATTACAGGACTCGCTGCCGTTACCGTAGTGAGGAGCCAGCCATACTTAGATGTCATCTTGGCGAGGTCCAGGTAGAGCTTATCTCTATACTCACGGAGCGTGAGCGGTTTCGCGGAGGCGGAAGCTGCGGATGGCTTCGCGGTATAGGCCTTATAGCTAGCTTCTATCAGTTCCTCTGAGAATGAGTAATTGAAGTGGCAGCCCGAAAACGTCATGATATAGCGGCCGTACATCTCTGACAGGTATTTCCTGTATTCCGTCTTCTGAGCCTCGTCGCCCTTAAAGTCGGCGATAGGGATATCATCGGCGCTGTTTATGTATGGCGGATTGGAGAATGGCCAGATGAACTCCGGTTCCGGCAGGGAACTCAGCCGCTTCTGGATGTGGCTTATTACGTCTGCCAGCTGATCATAGGCGCCTTCAGGTGTGTCGAACGGGTCTGTGTTCACCTCCAGCTGATTCTCGCAAAAGTCTCTCGTGATGTGGTCCTCGCCGGTGAATTGGTGAGGCGCGTGTGACATGTGCCCGTCCTGTGTCGTTCTCAGCCCTTCCTCCTCCAGGCCGATCTTACCCTTAAGGAGCAGGGCGTTCGTGGATGGGTCTTTATATTCGATCATTATCTCTCTCCCCTAATGAAATAAGTCAAAAATATTCATAGAAATTATGTTCTCATTGGGTTGGAATGTCAATTAAGATATTTATCTGGTAGGTAAATTATTTTCGCGGGGCGATACTAGGATCCGTGAAGCACATAATGGAATGCTCAGCAATTTTAATGGCGGTTTTCGATTAGATTGTATACGATCTGCGCTCAGGCGACCGGACGACTCTACAAAAAATTGAAAAATCACGATTTTTGTAGAATAATTCTACAAAAAATATTTTTCTTATTCCATAGAAGCCCACCTGCACATTACGTCCATATAATGGTGTAAAAAGAAAATAGTATAAGAAAAGCCATGAAGGCTCCTGTATAATGTTTAACGACCAACTAAAACAAAGGAGGAACTATCATGGCTCAAATAAATATTACACTGGATGAATCGGAATT
>JAQXJR010000041.1 GCA_029009055.1 Eubacteriales bacterium
TAACAAAAAGGCGATAGAAGACGCTCAGAAAGAAGCGGAGAAACTCGCTAAGATGAACGCTGACCAGAAGAAGGACTATGCTATGGAGCAGCTCAAAGATGAGAACGAGCGTCTAAAAGCTGAACATATGAAAGTGGAGCTTGGCCGCACAGCATCAGGCCATCTTAAAGAGAGTGGCATTGACGCGACGGATGACATACTGAGCTTCGTGGTTGGCACTGACGCGGAAGCGACTAAAGCCAACATCGATAAGTTCGTGAGCATCATCCAGGCACAGGTCAAAGCCGCTGAAGTGAAGAGAGCGACCGGAAGTACGCCTAAGAGTTTCGGCGGAAATAAAACGCCGATTTCAGAGATCGATAAGAGGATAGCTAAGTACAGGCACTAGTTATCCCGTAAGGAGGAAACATGAAAACCAATGATTTACTGCAGATATTCGCAGACGAGAATCAGAGCGCTAACGTAAGATCATATACACCGCAGTTCAAGGAGCTTCTCCAGGCTGTCTTCGGAGCTCAGTCATATTTTGGAAACTTCTTCGGTGGGGGAGTAGAAGCGCTGGATGGCATCCAGCATAATTCTGTTGCTTTTTCAGTAAAGACATCAGATATCCCTGTAGTTATCGGAACAGCGTATAACACTGACGCTAATACAGGTTTTGGCACCGGCACTGGTAAAACATCCAGGTTCGGAGAAAGAAAAGAAATAATCTACACAGACACAGAAGTTCCTTACGGATGGGACTGGTCATTCCATGAAGGAATAGACAGGCACACCGTAAATAATGACTTCGAGTCCGCTGTTGCTGATAGGCTGGAGCTCCAGGCGAGAGCTAAGGTGACGATGTTCAACCAGCACGAAGGAAAGTTCATTTCTGAGTCCGCGGGTAAAACTATCGCTTCCGGACAGGCAGCAGTAACTAAGGATAATGTCGCTGATATCTTCAATAAGCTCTCCGCGTATTTCGTAGACATCGAGGCTCAGGGGACTAAGGTGGCAGCGGTAACCCCTGAAGTATATAACGCTATCATCGATACAGGCCTTACGACTACATCCAAGGGATCTTCTGCCAATGTGGATGATAATACTATCCTGAAGTTCAAGGGCTTCGAGATAGAGGAAGTTCCTACCAGCCTCTTTCAGAAGAACGAGGTCGTATACGCGTATATCGCAGGTGTAGGCATGGTGCTTCTGGGGGCTGAAGAATTCCCCGAAAAACTTTCATACATAGTGACGGAGGTGCTGTGATGTCTGACGAGATACGCATAATATGCTTCGATGTTCGCTGGAGAGACTGGACTTACGGTAGATGACTTAGGATTTTCGGGGCAGAACCCTTCCAGCTTCGACGCGATCAGAGCGAGTCATGAAGATCTGAGGCTAGCGGCGCGCAAAGCGCAGAGGTCGTTCGGCACAGGCTTTTTGAATGCTGGTTACCTCGCGGCGTGTGTCAGAGACAAATACCCTTACAGGCGAAACCAGATATATATGACAAAGCCGATATGGGAGCCGGTATTCGAGCCAGACGCATCTGCTATCGCGGCTATCGGTGATGCGGCGGTTAAAGTTAACCAGGCAGTCCCTGGATATTTTGGTAATGACACGCTTAGAGATCTGACAGGTCTGGAAGGTGACGAGAATGGCTGATATTTCCGCCATCGTGGCACGGTCTGTCGCTGAATATCGAAAGAGGATGCAGGAGAGCGAGGTCATCTCCAAGCTCACAAAGCGGCTTGATTCTGGGAGATTCAAAGACTTCAGCGCGTGCAATGAGTACAGCAGCAAAGCCGCTGACATTCTATTCGACATCTATGAGGATGCGGCAGCAAATATCCCGGATCCTGACGAACGGCAAAAGCTGTTCCAGGCTATGTCTAAAGAGAATTACAAGTATGTCTCTCCGATGTTTCGGAAGGCGCAGGAGAAGTTCAATAAGGATTCTGACATTGGCTTGAAACCGATAAAACCAAAAGATAAAAGTATAGCAGACACTGAAGCTATCGCTCAAAGTTCTATAAGCGAAGGAGACTCAAAAGGCTTCGAAGTCACGCGAAACGCCGCTAGGCTCATGTCTCAGTCCATCGTAGATAGAGGAATGCAGGAGAACGCAGCGTTTCAGTATGGAGCCGGCATGAAAGTCCTGGTAAGCCGTGAATATGATAATGTCGGTGTGCATACTACAGACAAAGGTGGCGGAGAAGTCTGCCACTGGTGCTTGGACCGCTGCGGAACCGATGTTCCGTATAACGAAGCCTATGCAAAAGGCATGTTTGAGCGGCATCCTGGCTGTGGGTGCGTGATCACATACAAGAGTGCGAAAGGAACGTTCCGGCAGGGGAAAGGTCAGTGGGAAGGCAATAGCTGGAGCGAAAACCGGCGTGAGCAGATGATAAGGTTCAGCAGCCAAGGAGATAATATTGCTCAAGTTGCATCTCCAGCAATCACTAATTTTCGAAATGAATATATTGGGAGATCAGTAGGCGCGAAATCTCAGAATTATGATATAATGGATTTGCAAACAGGAGAAAAATATCATCTTGCCGAGGGCACATATTTGCAAAATAAAGAAGTATTCGCTGGGAAGGGGACAAAAACTAAGTTCAGAGATGCACATAAATATGCCGAAAGATATGGTGGTAATGAACGCGATTGGCAACATGTAAAAGCAATAGGAATAATCAGCACGCAAGACGGGGATAGGAAAGCAAGTATTCATTGGGTACAGTGTGAAGGAATCGGAAAGAAGGAGATGTTTATCAAAGAATGGCTGGATTAAAAGTTAAGTATATAGGGCCCGATTTGGTGGCATTGACAAGTGGGAAGGTCTACGATGTTATTTCCGTCGAGAAAGGGTGGTACAGAATCATGACGGAGTTGGAGGAAGATTATCTGTTTCCGCCTGAAGCTTTTGAAATAGTTGAAGATACGAAAAAAAGCATCCAGTGATGGGTGCTTTTTTCATGCTCCGAAGAAGTTTGTTTTCTGGTGGTGTTAATGCATATCCGTTCTTCCGGAAATGAGTATATCAGAATTTGCATAAGGGATGAAACATGGATAATAAATCATTGTATAAAGCAATCAGAGATCTTAAAGCCGCCGCAAAGACAGTCTGCAATAATGCTGATAAAATAATTGGTGGATACCAAGGCCAGATGGATAGTGTAGACGTCAAAATCCGAATCAAAGGAGACAGCGTTCCAATCATAACGGTGAACCAGACGTTGTGTCCGGACCACATTAAAGAGCTTTTTCAAGATAACTTATGATCGTCGCAGTTGATTTTGACGGTTGCCTGGCGGCCAAAGAGAAGGGAAAGCTGGTCCCGAATATGGGACTCATCCAGAATTTGAAGCGAAACCAGGCGTCGGGAAATACAGTTATATTATGGACATGCAGAGAAGGCAGGAGCTTGATGGAAGCTCTTGCCTTTTTACGTAGCTATGGATTTATCCCGAACTTCGTTAACTGCAACTGCCCAGAAGGGCTTAAGAAGCTCGGGCATGATTCCAGGAAAATATATGCAGACATCTATCTGGACGATAAAGGGGTGAAGGTATGATCAAGCATATCGGCGCAGGGCCGCCGTTATGGCCGATTACAGAAACGGATTGATAGGGAGGGGTAATGGCAGACAAGAGATATGGTCGCCAGACTCCCACACAATCTGTGGTACTGCCGTACACACATTCACACGGTGAAGATGCTATAGAGCTGTACGGGCTCGTCCATGGTGAACAGATACTGCACACAGCACATAGGACCCCGACATCATCCTCTGCATTTTCCAGGCTGTATGACCTCATAACAAAGGCAGGGTATGAAGAAAAGAAAGATTTCTACGTATACCGTCAATATGGGTTGGAACTCATAGAGATTATAGATGGCTCGGGCGGTAAGGCGTCTTTTAGAACGAGGACTGCTAAAGGCGGCCTTGGTGAAGGTTTCGACATTCTTATCATAGACGAGGCGCAGGAGTACCAGAACGACCAGGAGACGACGCTTAAGTATCTGGTCTCATCGTCGATGAACCCACAAACGCTTCTTTGTGGAACGCCGCCAACACCGATATCCTCAGGAACAGTTCGTCGAAGCGATAGATTGTCAGCTATGCGTGGGCATATAGATATAGATTTACGTATACCACACAGTTAAGAAGGTGATAAATATGGAGAGATTGATTCAGGAATAACAAATCTCCGCGCAGCAGTAGCGATGCTCACGGAGGTAATCTTAAAGCTTATTGATAAGCTGTAAGCAATTCTACGGGGAGCACAGCTCCCCACATTTTTCCATATCTTATCACCTCTACATAAAATTAACAAGGAGGATGTCATGAGTAATACAAGCTGGCAAGTAAAGGACCGCTATAATAAAAAACATTATAAAAGGATAGTCGCCGACCTTCCGATTGAATTAGTTGAAGCGTTCAAAAGCAAATGAATAAAAGCGATGTCTTAGTTCTTGAGAGGTACTATACATGAGGAATGATTATTGCGAGAAAAATGGCGTGATGATTACTTATTCTGATAATGATGTTGCATTCGAAGAATGTGATACAGCGAAAGCAATTCTGATTTCCAATGAGGGTAATATTATAGACAATAATTTTTCGGATGATCCAGAGAAGACTTAGATAATAAGGGAATATACATAACAGCATCCGCTCAGGATGCTTTTTTCATGCCATCGCTCCGCAAGTGCCGTCGCCGATGAGGCAGCGCGTTATGATGTCGATGCGTTGAAAAATCCTAGGAGCCGGGACGGAAGGCAGACCGGGTGGACTTTGCGGTTGAAAAAACGTTAATTAGAATTGACTTACATTTTACCAGGTGTTATTTTCAAATTAGGATAATGCGTGTACATTGGGCATACTATGCCATTTAATGTAGCTTTCACGCGCGAACGGTAAAGGAGGAAGTGGATGATCTACACTGTGACATTCAATCCTGCAATCGATTATGTCGTGGCCATGGACGATTTCCGGCTCGGGGCGACGAACAGGGCCAGCCGGGAGGAATACTATTTCGGCGGCAAAGGGATAAACGTCTCTATCATCCTGAAACACCTGGGGATAGAAAGCGTAGCCTTAGGCTTCGTCAGCGGATTTACAGGCCAGGCGCTGGAAAACGGGCTTAAAGCAGAGGGCCTGGAGACGGATTTCATTAAGCTGGATAACGGTTTCACCCGGATAAACGTTAAGGTAAAGGGAGAGCAGGAGACGGAGATAAACGGCCAGGGGCCGGACATCAGTAAAGAAGCGGTGGACGAGCTTTTCGCTAAGCTCGATAATCTGACGTCGGATGACATGCTCATAGTCTCCGGATCCGTGCCTTCATCCATGGATGAGGACATATACGAGAAGATACTTAAGAGAATGGACGAGCGCGGAGTCACAGTCACTGTAGACGCCACAGGGAAACTCCTCATGAATGTGCTTAAGTACCATCCTTTCCTGATAAAGCCGAACGATCAGGAACTCGCAGACATGCTGGGGAAGCCTATGGAGACGACGGAAGACATCATCCGTGGCGCTGAAGACCTGAGGAATATGGGCGGAAGGAACGTCCTCATATCCAGAGGAGCTAAGGGCGCCTGCCTGGTAACAGAAGACGGCCAGAACTTGACTATAGACGCCATCCCGGGTAAGGCTGTGAATACCGTGGGAGCGGGCGACTCCATGGTAGCGGGCTTCATAGCCGGATACATGAAGACAGGCGACTACAGTTACGCACTTAAACTCGGTAACGCGGCGGGAGCTGCCACAGCATGCAGCCCGGGACTCGCGACCGGGGAAGAAATAGAAAGGAAGATGGATATATGAACATTAAAGATCTTCTGAAGCCGGAATCTATTCTGATAAACGCGGACGTTAAGACTAAGGACGAAGCGATCCGCACCCTTATCGACCTCCATGATAAGGCCGGAAATATCAGCGATAAGGAAGTTTACACAGAGGGCATCCTGAAGAGGGAGAGCGAGAGCACGACAGCTGTAGGAGAGGGAATCGCCATTCCTCACTGTAAGAGCGGGGCTGTGGCTCATCCTGGCCTGACAGCGATGACGGTCCCTGAGGGCATAGACTATGGCGCGCCTGACGGGAAGCCATCCAACCTCATATTCATGATCGCGGCGCCACTCGACGGCGACCTGCACCTGGAGGTCCTGTCCAGACTGATGACACTTCTCATGGATCTGGACCTGAGGCAGAAGCTTCTCACGGCTAAGTCCGGTCAGGAGTTCCTGGACATGCTGACTGAGGCTGAGAAGGCTAAGTATCCTGATGAAGTCGTGGATGAACCTGAAGATAGCGCAAAGCCGGAAGCAGCTGAGGCCCAGGCCGAACCTGATGACCACTACAGAGTCCTGGCAGTGACAGCCTGCCCGACAGGAATAGCTCATACATACATGGCTGCCGAAGCCTTGAACCAGAAGGCTAAGGAGATGGACATTCCTATTAAGGTAGAGACTAACGGATCCGGAGGAGCTAAGAACATCCTCACGCCGGAAGAGATAGAGCAGGCTGAAGCCATAATAATCGCTGCGGATAAGAACGTAGAGATGGCCCGTTTCGATGGTAAGAAACTGCTGTCGACTAAGGTGGCTGACGGTATAAATAAGCCGGAAGAGCTCATAAACGAAGCCTTAAGCGATGATACACCTATATATCACCATAAGGGTGGTGGAGCTCATGTTAAGTCTTCAGGCGAGCCTGAAAGCGCGGGACATAAGATCTATAAACACCTGATGAACGGTGTTTCCCACATGCTCCCGTTCGTTATCGGAGGCGGCATCCTTATAGCTATAGCCTTCCTGATAGATACTATAGCCGGAGCTCCGAGGGACGGAAACTTTGGAACATACACGGCAGCGGCGGCTTTCTTTAAGGCTATCGGCGGAGTAGCATTCAACTTCATGCTCCCGGTGCTCGCGGGATTCATAGCTGAGTCCATAGCGGACAGGCCGGGACTGGCGGTCGGCTTCACAGGCGGCTCTATCGCTACGCTGGGCTGCACGTTCGCGAGCCCTACAGGGGATACGGCAGCTGTTTCAGGCTTCCTGGGAGCCCTGCTCGCAGGATTCATCGGTGGACTTATAGTCATATTGCTGCGGAAACTCTTTGCTTGGCTTCCTGAGACCATAGCCCGCATGATGCCTGTACTCATCATCCCGGTGCTCGGCGTGCTCTTAATGGGAATGTTCATGTGCGCTATTAACCCGGTAGTCGGGCTTCTGAACACAGGTCTTACTAACGCCCTTAAGTCCATGAACGGCACATCATCCATCCTGCTCGGCGCTATAGTAGCCGGCATGATGGCTATAGATATGGGAGGACCTTTCAATAAGGCATCGTACATATTCGGTACCATGATGCTGTCAGAAGGCGTGTATAACATCATGGCAGCAGTTATGATAGGAGGCATGATCCCTCCTATCGCTATCGCCCTTTCCACTACGTTCTTTAAGAATCGCTGGACAGAGAACGAGCGTAAATCAGGGCCTGTGAACTACGTCATGGGACTTTGCTTCATAACAGAAGGAGCTATACCTTACGCGGCGGCTGACCCGCTGAGAGTCATTCCAGCCTGCATAGTAGGATCAGCGATAAGCGGCGCTATGTCCATGGCATTCGGCTGCGAGCTCATGGCACCTCATGGCGGAATATTCGTATTCCCGGTAGTTACGCACGTAGTAGGCTACCTGATCGCTCTCGTAGTTGGATCTTTGGTCAGCATGGTCCTGCTCTCGCTTCTGAAGAAAAAGAAGACTGATGAAGAGCAGAAGGATGAGGGCTCAGGAGAAGGCCTGGTGCTCGAATAATAAGTTAATCTTTGCTGGAGGATCATATCCCCGCGAATTAAATAAGGAGGCATATTTTGATTTCTAAGAAAGTTACGATCGTGGATCCTGAAGGATTCCATATGAGACCGGCTAGTAAGTTCTCTGCTGAGATGGCTAAGTTCCAGGCGAACATCACTATAGAGGCTGATGGCAAGCAGGCAAATGGTAAGAGCGTTATGACCCTGATCGCCAGCGGTTTTAAGGGCGGCACAGAAGTAGAAGTTAAGTGCGACGGTCCTGATGAGCAGGCTATGCTGGACAGGGCATGTGAGCTCATAGCTCTGGGCGCTGATATGTAGTTTTTTCAGGGGACCCGGAAGGGCCCCCGTTTTTCGTTTTACATCGTTTTAGTCGGCGGCCGGCTTAAGGCTGGGCTAGCCGGTAGAAAGGAACGAGATATGCTTAAGGGGATAGCGGCGTCTGACGGCATCGGCATCGGTACTGTCGTGACAGTGAAAGAAACAGAAATAAAGTATGAGCCTAGGGCTGTGGAAGATAAGGAAGCCGAGAAGAAGAGACTTAAGGACGCTATTGCGGACTTCCTGACCCGGACGCAGGCTCTGGCTGAGCAGATGGAGAAGTCTGTGAACGCTAAGGACGCTGAGATAATGTACGGCCACATAGCCATGATGTCAGACCCATTCATGGGCCAGCAAATGGAAGAGCAGATAGACTCAGGAGCATGCGCTGAGAGCGCTGCCGAGACAGTCCTCAACATGTTCCGTGACATGTTCGCCGCGGCGGATGATGAGCTCACGAAGCAGAGGGCCACAGATGTGGAAGATATAAAGACCAGGCTGCTTAAGATACTGCTCGGCATAGAGGACACAGACCTCGCCAGCCTTCCACCTGATAATATACTGGTGACGAGAGATCTGACACCATCCATGACTGCCCAGATGAACCACGACAGCGTGGTCGGGATCGTAACAGAAAGCGGCGGCATGACGTCTCACTCGGCCATACTTTCCAGGGCTTTGGAGATCCCTGCCGTGCTGAGCGTTAAGGACGCCGTGAGCATCCTTGAGGACGGAAGCAGAGTCATAGTAGACGGGCTTAAGGGAGAAGTCCTGGAAGGGCCAGCGGAGGAAGACTTTGCTGAATATAAGAAAGCAGAGGAGAAGTTCCTCGCCGAGAAAGAAGCACTTAAGGCTTATATAGGCCGCGAGACCCTGACAGCCGACGGCATCCATAAGGAAGTATTTTGCAATATAGGAAACCCGGATGACGCCAGGACTGCCAGAGAGCGCGACGGAGAAGGAGTCGGCCTCTTCAGGACAGAATTCCTCTTCATGGACGCTGACAGCATCCCGAGCGAGGAGGACCAATATAAGGCGTATAAGAAAGCCTGTGTGAACCTGCAGGGGAAGACGGTCATAATCCGCACCCTGGACGTGGGCGGAGATAAAGAGATCTCCTACATGAACATCCCTAAGGAGGAGAACCCGTTCCTGGGCTACAGGGCCATCCGCTGGTGCCTCGACCATCCTGAAGAATACGAGAAGCAGCTAAGGGCTCTCATCCGCGCTAACGCTGATACCGGCGGCAATCTCTGGATCATGGTCCCTATGGTGACATCTGTCGCTGAGATAAAGGCTGTTCGTTCCTTAGCAAAGTCTATCTGTGACGACCTGGCTCTGCCTATGCCGAAGATCGGCAGCATGATAGAGACGCCGGCAGCCTTCATAATGGCCGATAAGCTGGCTGGATACTGCGATTTCTTCAGCATCGGGACTAACGACCTGACCCAGTACGTCATGGCTTCCGACAGGGGAAACAGTAAGGTAGCTTATTTATATAACACATATGACCCGGCTGTTTTGAGAGCTATTAAGGGCGTAATAGAGGCAGGTAAGAAAGCTGGCATAACTGTAGGAATGTGCGGGGAAGCGGCAGCTGCGCCGGAGCTTATCC
Source organism: Eubacteriales bacterium (assembly GCA_029009055.1). GTDB lineage: Bacteria > Bacillota > Clostridia > Peptostreptococcales > Anaerovoracaceae > Aminicella. Next base: position 9,754 of record JAQXJR010000041.1, read on the forward strand.
CATTATTGATAAGTTTCGGTCTGGACGAATTCTCTGTTTCTCCGACATCCGTGCTCAGGACGAGAGCTGAGATAGCCCGCTGGACTAAGGATGAGGCTGACAGGGTAGCAGGCGCTGTCATGGAGCTTGAGACAGCTGAAGAGGTTAAGGAATACCTGGATAGGGAGCTTGCCAGGGGCTAGAGCTCGCGGAACCCGCTGCTGGCGGCGTCTTACCAGTTGGTCCGGACGCTAGAATTGTTTTTAAGACCTGGAGGATGGCACATGGAAACTATGAAGAAGCCGCGAGTAACGGTTAAGGAGCTTAAGGAGAGATTCGACTTAAGGGATCTGCTTCCTGAAATAGATATGGATCAGCGCGAGATCAGCGTGACGGAAGTGAACAGGCCGGGGCTCCAGCTGGCGGGATTCTTTAAGTATTTCTCCAGCGACCGGGTGCAGATATTCGGTAATCTGGAGACCGCTTATATTAAGTCCGTCCGCGAATCAGAACGCGCGTCCGGTAAGTCTGAGCTCGATGAAAACTATAGGAAACTCGCGGCTGAGGGCGTGCCTTGCGTGATATTCGCCAGAGGCTTGCGGCCGGAGGCAGAGCTGCTTAATATTTGCTCGGAAGAAGGCGTTCCGGTCCTGGTTTCTGATAAGGCTACTACTGACATCGCGGCTGGGATAATAGGCTGGCTTAAGGACAGGATGGCGCCATCGATCATGGTCCACGGCGTTTTCGTGGATGTTTTCGGCGAGGGCGTGCTCATAAGAGGTGAGAGCGGCATAGGTAAGTCAGAAGTCGCTCTGGAGCTAATCAGGCGCGGCCACAGGCTGGTAGCGGATGACGCTGTAGTTTTAAGGAGGCCGACTGACGACCTGGTGGAAGGTACATCCGCTGAACTCACCCGCTTCTTCCTGGAACTAAGAGGAATCGGCATAATAAACGTCGAAGAAATGTACGGTGTCGAGAGCGTCAGGCGGAAGAAGAACCTGGATATGATCATAGACATGGTGGTTTGGAATGACGACACCGAGGCTTTCGACCGCATAGGTCTCTACACAGATCATGAGGATGTCCTAGGTGTTAGCGTCCCTAAGTACAGGGTGCCTGTGAAGCCTGGGCGGAACATAGCTGTGATAGTTGAGGGCGCGGCTGTGAATAACAGGGCCAGGAAGATGGGATATAACGCGGCTGAGGAGCTGAATAACAGGCAGGTATGTCCGGACGACCTGTAAGCTCAGGTGACATGTGAGTTGGCTGAGCATGCCAGCCAGCTGCCTGCGGATATTTTTGGAGGAAGTAATGACAGTTGAAGAAGCTGCTAAGATAGTAGATGATATAAATAATGTGGCCAGGCCGGATAAGGACCAGGAGTTCATGCTCATAGAAGCCCTGGAATACCTGATCAGGGAGACTCATGACACACGCTGGATGACGGAACTGGGCGGCTACTATTATGAGAAGAACGATTTCGACTTAGCCCTAAAGTACTACGAAATGGCTGATTCATACGGCGATAAGTGGGTGCCGGAAGGGCTGGGATACATCTGGTATTATGGGAGGACCGGGACTAAGGACTATGAGAAAGCTTATAAGTATTTCTCTAAGGCGGCGGCGAATGGCCGCCTCCAGTCTAAGATAAAACTGGCTGACATGTATAAGAACGGCTATTACGTGGACCAGGACCTTAAGAAGTACGACGAGCTCATAGAGGAATGCTATGAGCAGGTGAAGGACAGCAGGTACCTGGGCGAGCCGAAGCCCGAAGTCTTCACCCGTCTAGCTCATATAAGGACAGAAGAGGGTCGGACGGATGACGCCATAGACCTTTATCTGGAAGCAAAGGATTTCCTGGCCCAGCGTATAGTTTACACCATGTTTTTCGGCGATTTCAGCATCATGAAATGGCTGATAAACGACCTGTATGAGCTGATGGAAATAGACCTGGCTGACCTGGATCTCTACGACTTATATTATTTGCTGAAGAAGCCATATGATGTGGCTTTCTATTACATGGGAGTAAAACACGAGGTCCGGTCAGAAAAGGAAGAGGCGGGGATGGCTGTATGCTTCGATGGTAAGTGGTTCCGCCAGATAGACGATTTCATAAAGTATGGGGAGATAGACGGCACGCCGATAGCGCAGATCTATGGTGACCTGTACGATTTCGACGCTGTGGAGGTGAATGCATGACAGAAGCAGGTGAAGAGGGAGTTTCGGTAAGCCCGGAGCGAGAGCGCTACGAGCAGGTCTTGCTAAGACGCGATAATCTGCGTAAAGAGGCTGAGGAGATAAACCTGAGGTATATAGCTTTATTCGGGGAGCTGATGATCCGGTCGTTCGAGCTTAAGATAGAATGCATTAAGAAAAAGAAGATGATCGCCTACTGCCAGCGTTTTCAGAATAAGGGCCTGCCGGTCGATTTCACCGGGCTGGACACGTTCATAACTCAGGAGATGGCTTCGTATGATCAGCAGCTTAAGGCGCTCATGGCAGATGTGAAGACAGCAAAGTCGGGCCGTGAGATCTCTCCGCTGGATTATATGAAAATAAAGAAGATATATTACCGGCTGGTGAAGAAGATCCACCCGGACCTCCATCCCGACCTGGCTGATGACGAACTGCTGAAGGATTACTGGAACAGGATCGTGAACGCATATCAAAGGAACAGCCTTAAGGATCTTACGGAGTTGGAAGACCTGGTAGATCTGAGGCTGGAAGCGCTCGGCGTCGGATCCGGCTTTGCTGAGATCTCTGACATTAAGGAGAAGACTGAGCGGATCGAGAACGAGATAGTAGAGATCATATCGTCCGAGCCTTATGTCTATAAGATGGTCCTGAACGACCCTCAGGAAATAGAGGATAGGAAGCAGGAGTTCGAGGAGGATATAGAAGCCTATGAGGATTACAGTAAAGAGCTGGATCAGGTGCTTTCAGGCTTCGAGATAGAGAGGAATTTCTCATGAGTAATGACATCACAGTAAAGAAATCGGATCTGGCGAAAGCGATCGGTAACGGGTCGGTCACAGACATGCTGAAGCCTCTGGTCAGGGAGATCCACCTGTTCGATACTTTTATCGCCGGCACCAGCTACCTGGAGGATAAGAGCGTGCTGGCAGGCGTGAGAGTCGATGATAAGGTGGCGCTTAAGAGGGAAGATAATAAGTTCGACGATAAGGCCATCCTGGTCCTGAATGAAGAAGGGAAGAAGCTGGGTTATATACCTGAGAAGGATAACGAGATATTCGCCAGGCTCATGGACGCGGGTAAGCTGCTCTCGGGTAAGGTGAATGGCATAGAGAAGCAAGGCTCTTTCACTAAGATCGGCATAGGAATCTACCTGGTCGACTATTGATTTATTTAGCACATACAGCAAAGAAAAAACTCTGCGAAGCCTACCGGCGGCGCAGAGTTTTTTTAATAATGTTAATTATATGCCTTTAGGTAGAGAAGGGAGCGTAGCAGGTACCAGCTTGCGCTCAGGTATTTATCCTTATCGTTAAAGCTTCCTATATTCTTCTCTACCGGGGCGAATACGGCCTGCTGGATCACAGGCAGGTAGACTAAGAGCCATGTCGGCTCGTATTTCACCTGGAAGCCGTTAAGCTTACCGATCTGGTTTATAGCTTTGAATATAGGCGCCTTATACATGAAGCCTCCTTCGGCGAATGCGTAGAAAACGCATCTCTCCAGGGCTACAGGCGCGTCTAAGTCATCCTGCTCATCTCGTTTATTCACATACTGGTGGAAAGCCTTAAGTGTGGCAGGGGTCAGCTCACCGTCCAGTTCCATCCTCAGGTATTCGTCCATGATGTCGATGACCGCGTTCTCATATTTAGCGAGGATGTCCGCGGAAATATCCAAGCTAAGAGGCTGGTCTCCATACGGGATCTCGTAATGATTATTTCCTGCTTTAGCCGCTTCCATTTTCTCATTCAGAAAAGCGATCTTATCGGCTCTGTTCATGAGCGCTATTTCGTTAGACATATTTTCTCCTTATTTTAAGATTATATTTTTTCAAAAGTATGTGGTAAAATCCGTTTCTTTATAAGGCGATTATTCCCATGCATCCCAAGGTTATGAGGGCGCCCGCTATTATGAGGCCCAGGAATATCATCGGGATAGCTATCTTCATCCTGATTTCCAGCAGGGAAGCTATGAATGCTCCGGTCCATGCTCCCGTTCCGGGAAGCGGGATAGCGACGAAGAGCATCAAGCCGATAGGACCATATTTCCTTACCTTAGCCGCCTTCTCGTGGAGCTTGTTCTCATATCTTTCTATAGTGCCCCTGAGCTTAGGGCTCTTCTTCTTCAGGAACTTAAATATATCCTTAATGAATATCATAATGAACGGTACAGGTATTATGTTTCCTATGAGGCAGATGATCATGGCTTCTAAAGGCTTGAAACCGGCGGCTATCGCGAATGGGATCCCGCCTCTCAGTTCTACCACCGGAAACATAGATATCAGCAGTGTGGTTATTAGTTTCTTCATGCTTATTTCTTATATATCTGTTCGGCCATAGAGCCGGCATTTGCGTAATAAAAAATGTTTATCACTAAAACGTAAACGAACATCTCTTTCATTATACAGTATTTTTATTTTCGGCGGTATTTTTTTGTAAAGGGTCAGTAAATCTTGAAAGGAAGCGGAAAAATGTTATAATAATAATGTATATTGTTTTGAAGATACCGGAGAAGATAATGGATCTAAGAGAGTCTTTTAATAATAAGGGCAGACTGTTCGTGATATCCGGCCCATCGGGGGCAGGTAAGGGTACCATTTGCGGTAAGGTAATGGAGCGCCTCGGAGATACAGCCAGCCTTTCAGTTTCAGCTACTACCAGACAGCCGCGCGAAGGCGAGGTCGACGGAGTTAATTACTACTTCCTGAGTAAGGAAGAATTCGAGGGCAGGATAAATAATAACGGTTTCCTCGAGTACGCTGAGGTTTACGATCATTATTACGGGACTTCGCGTGAGAACGTCATGGATAAGCTGGAGAGCGGTAAGGACGTTTTCCTCGAGATAGATATCCAGGGCGCCATGCAGGTGAAGGATTCTTTTCCGGAGGCTGTGTTCATATTCATACTGCCGCCATCTATGGAAGTCCTGAAAGCCAGGATAACAGGCAGGAACACGGACTCTGAGGAAGTCATAGATCTCAGAATGTCTAAGGCAGCTGACGAGATATCTTACGTAGAACATTACGATTACGCTGTCGTTAACGACGACTTAGAAACAGCTATAGGCGATGTCATGGCGATCATACGCTCTGAGAAGATCAGAACGGATTTCACCGGTGACGAGCTCGATGAATATATATCCTCATTCGGGGACAGTATCGGTAATAGATAAGGAAGGATGATAATATGCTTTACCCACCAGTAGATGAAATAAAAGATAAGGCTGACAGCCGCTACACACTTTGCATCCTCGCAGCTAAGAGGGCCAGAGACCTCATAGACGGTAAGCCTGTCCTCGTAGACGTTAAGGTTAAGAGACCTGTTTCCATCGCCGCTGATGAGATATATCAGGATCTCGTTTCTTATAAGAGAGATGAGGCGGAAGTCCTGGAGGAGGAACGCGAGCACGAGCTCGAAACTGAAGAACAGCTGGATGAGAATGGAAACGAATAAATATTTTCTGAGAAGCAGGAGCGGCAGATACGTTATTCATATCCGCCGGCTCCTTACTTTTTTGTTTGTGGTGATCGGGATCCCGACACTGCTCATACTGAACAGGCTGGAGCTTTTCCCGGGCATAGGATATATATTCAAGCCTTTTAAGACGGAGATCACAGGCATATATTACTCGCCTAACGAGAACGCTACAGAGAGCTTCTCCGATAAGGTGAAGATAAAATACGCCGATGGCAGGGTCTTATACCTGCAGGAATATAACAACTCTACAGGAGAGTGGGAGGATAAGGCTTCATTCCAGACGCCATCCACCCATAGCGCCGAAATAACGGTGAAGTATCCTAATGACTGGGGCAGCGACACTAAGACGAAGTGGCGCCTCTATATGAAGGGAACGTTCCTGGACTCTTCATACGAGGGGAAGACTATAAACTGCACGGCGTATAATGTAGAGGAGCTCGATATAAACAGCGCGGCGGCTTTAGCTTACGACCCGTCTGCTAAGAAGATACTCTACGCTGTGGAGCCTCATAAGAGGCTTCCTAACGCCAGCACTACCAAGCTCATGACTGCTCTGGTAGCCTTAAAGGAAGCTGACATGGATGACACGGTAACCATTCAGAAGGAGGCTACGGAAGTCGCATACGCGTCTCTGGGCGTGAAGAAGGGTGAGGAGTATAAGCTGGAAGACCTCATGTACGCCATGCTGATGGAATCATCTAATGACGCCGCTGTCGCGATCGCGGACCATGTCGCCGGCAGCGTCGACGCCTTTGCTAAAGAGATGAATGAGCAGGCTAAACTCATAGGATGTAAGAACACGAACTTCATGAATCCTCACGGCCTGGACGCTTACGATCACTACTCATCGGCCTACGACCTCGCCCTCATGGACGCTCAGGACATGAAATATGACCTGTTTAAGACCATGATCTCGACGAAGAAGTACTCGTTTAAGGCTATAAAGGGTAAGGATGACGATGGTAAGACGAAGAAGTTCACGATAGAGACGAGCAACGATCTTCTGAAGCTTGGCGAAGATGGCGAGCTGGGCGGTAAGACCGGTACCACGACCAGCGCCGGCGCCTGTCTGGTGAATAACTTCGAATATAAGGGGAAGACATACATCACGGTCGTACTGAATTCTAAGAACCGCTGGAAAGACACTAAGGCTCTTAACGGTTACATAAAGAAATACGCTTAAGCGCGTGAATCACGGCAGGCGGGATCCATTCCCCGCCTGTTTTTTTATATAGCAAAGCCATGCCGCTGTCCCTGCCTCCGGCGGAGCCCGAGCGGAAAGAAATGGCTTTGCTCCGCAAAAATGCGCGTGATTATGCGCAAATGTCGAAAAATGTCGAAAAAATGGACGAAAACCGTTGAGAAAATGTATTACAATCTCTATGTAATAAAGCGCGCTTATATACGTTAATAACTTGAATCTATAAACGACATGGAGGATTTATCATGGATTATAACTATATTCCGGTCATCAACAGGTCCAGGAGCACGAAAGTGCCGACAGACAGCATCGTTTTGCTGAAAAATGATAAGAAGAGGCTGACGATAAACACTGAGGATAATGAGGAATACAGCATGTATGGCGGGCTTGAAAACGTGGAGGATTATCTGGACACCAGGTTCTATCCATGTATTAAGGGAACATATCTGAATCTGGCGAAAATCGTGGATATGGATGTGCGGTATCATGAGATAACATTCGAGAACGGGTATAAATTCTACCTGGGGAGGGATTCTTTCACTAGGACCCGGCAAAGATATAATGCGTATATCAGGGGGCTGATTCCAATCAAAAAACTTTCAAAGAATTGAAATTCCTTATTGTCAAGTGCCCTGCGCGTATGTATAATATTTATTGTTTGTGCGCTATAGCACATTCATAAAATTAGCACGCGTGTTTAAACGTCGATGGTGCCGCCCGGTCACTCATTTTACTGAGCGGTTTCGAACGAAAATCTCACGCGGATGGACAACCACAGGAGGTAAATTATGTCAGTAATTACTATGAAACAGCTTCTCGAAGCCGGCGTTCACTTCGGTCACCAGACCAGAAGATGGAACCCTAAGATGGCTCCATACATCTTCACAGAGAGAAATGGCATCTATATCATCGACCTGCAGAAGACAGTTCAGCTCATCGATAAGGCTTATGACTTCATGAGAGAGACAGCGGCTACAGGAAGACCTATTCTGTTCGTAGGAACTAAGAAGCAGGCTCAGAACGCTGTTAAGGAAGAAGCTGCTAGGTGCGGAGAGTATTACGTAGCAGAGAGATGGCTCGGCGGAATGCTCACTAACTACAGAACTATCAGCGAGAGAATCAAGCGCATGAAGAACATCGAGAAGATGGAAGAGAACGGCACTTTCGATAAGCTCTCTAAGAAGGAAGTTACGAAGCTCGTAACAGAGCACGATAAGCTCGTTAAGAACCTGGGCGGAATTCGTGACATGGAAGGCATGCCTGCGGCTATGTTCGTAGTAGACCCTAAGAAGGAGCACATCGCTGTTAAGGAGGCTAAGAGACTGGGAATCCCTGTAGTAGGTATCGTAGATACTAACTGCGATCCTGATGACGTAGATTACGTTATCCCTGCTAACGATGACGCTATCAGAGCCGTAAAGCTCATCACAGCTAAGATGGCTGACGCTGTTATCGAAGGACACCAGGGTGAGAGCATGGACGAAGGAGAGACAGTTGAAGAGCAGATGGTAGAAGCTGCTCCTGAGACAGACGCTCCTAAGAGCATGGAAGAAACAGTAGCTGAGGCATAAGCCGGGCGACATTTCTGGAACCGTATTTTCGTAATTTCACATAAATTAATTGGAGGAACAGATATGGCTGTTACAGCAAAGCAGGTAAAGGAACTTAGAGAGAAGACCGGCGCGGGCATGATGGACTGCAAGAAGGCACTCGAAGAAACTGACGGTGATATCGATAAGGCTATGGACGTCCTTCGTGAGAAGGGACTTTCTAAGGCTACTAAGAAGGCAGACAGAATCGCTGCTGAGGGACTCGTAAGAGTAGCTTTCAATGACGATCACAGCCAGGCTGCTATCGTAGAAGTTAACTCTGAGACAGACTTCGTAGCTAAGAACCCAGAGTTCGTAGAGTTCGTAGAGAAGCTGGCTGACCTGGCGCTCCAGGCTGAGTCAGAAGATCTGGACGCTTTCAACGCTATGAAGTTCGATGAGAGCGAGACAGTAGCAGAGGCAGTAGTTTCTAAGACAGCTAAGATCGGAGAGAAGCTCAGCCTCAGAAGAATTAAGAAGTTCTCAACACCGGGCGTGGTATACACAGGATACCTTCATAACGGCGGACTCATCGGCGTTATCGTAGGAATCCAGACAGAGGCTTCCGCTGATGAGATCGCTACAGTTGGTAAGGACGTAGCTATGCAGGTAGCTTCCATGAGCCCTAAGTTCGTTAAGGAAGAGGAAGTAGACCAGGCTTGGCTCGAGAGCGAGAAGGAGATCGCTAAGCAGCAGCTGATAAACGAAGGAAAGCCTGAGAAGCTCTTCGATAAAATCATCCCTGGTAAAATCAAGGCTGAACTCAGAGAGGTATGCCTGGTAGATCAGAAATTCGTTAAGAACGGAGATCTGTCAGTTAGCCAGTATGTCGATGAGGAAGCTAAGAAGATCGGTAAGGACATGGCAGTAGTAGAGATGGCTCGTTACGAAGTAGGCGAGGGAATCGAAAAGCGCCAGGAGAACTTTGCTGACGAAGTAGCTAAGCAGATCGGAAATAAGTAGTCTCTAAGGCAGAAGGCATCAGAATGAAAGCTCGTTTCGTACACAGATGCGTCCACGTAGTGGATAGAGATAAGGCTATAGAATTCTATGAGAAGGCTCTGGGGCAGAGAGTGCTCTACGTTAAGGGACCGGCTGACGGCTCCTGGAGCAATACGTTCATGGGTAACGATGAGACGCCGTTCGAGCTGGAACTGACATGGAACAGAGTTCAGGAAGCTCCGTATGAGAACGGTGGTAAGGATACCCACATAGCTTTCAGAGTAGATGATATAGAGGCTGCTCACGCTCTCCATGAGAGTATGGGTGTCATAGCCAGAGAGAATAAGGCCATGGGTCTGTATTTTATAACGGATCCTGATGGCAATTGGATAGAGATCCTGCCGGAAGAGTAGGATACTTATCATCGATACGCGTGATTTCCCGAAGATCTAAAGGTCTTCGGGATTTTCGTTTTTTTGCGTCTAATGATATGGTTCTATTCATTTTTTGTCATTTTCTTACAGGCTTTTATGGTCAAGTATCCTGTATGTATGGTATAATAATAGCTACTTATGAGTTCATTTACGGCGCTTATCCGCGCCATATAAGACAGGAGTGAAACGAATGAGTTTGAATATAGAAGACACAGCCAGATCTGAATACGAGAGATGGCTTGAAAATACGAAGGATGACGAGCATTTCCGCGCTAATCTCCTTAAGATACAGGATAATAAAGAAGAAATAACAGACGCTTTCTATAAGCATGTAGGGTTCGGAACATCAGGCATGAGAGGACTTCTCGGCCCGGGAACGAACAGGATAAATAAATATGTTATAAGACGCGCTACCCAGGGAGTCGCTAATTACCTTAGGAGGGAGAAGAAGCCCTTCTCTGTCGTAATAGGCTACGATTCCAGGAGGGGTTCTAAATATTTCGCTACAGAAGTCGCGGCGATACTGAGGGGAAACCTTATAAAGCCTTATCTTTTTAAGGATATCTGTCCGGTATCCCTTCTGAGCTACGCTATCAGAAGGCTGGGCTGTGACATGGGCATAATGATAACAGCCAGCCATAATCCTAAGATCTATAACGGGTATAAGGTATATAACAGGGAGGGCTTCCAGATAGTCGGTTCTCAGTCGGAAGAGATATTCCGCGAGATAGAGAAGCTGGATTATTTCGACCCATCCATTAAATATCTGTGGGATGCCGGCATCATGCAGGTGGACGATAAGATAGAACAGGAATTCATAGATCATATAGCGAATGACTTCCTTATCCCTGACAGGGCTATGCTGGAAGATTTTAAGGCTGTATATACTCCGCTTCACGGAGCCGGCAGGCATTGCGTTACTAGCGTATTCGATAAGTGCGGCATAAACTACGATGTCGTTAGATCTCAGGAACTTCCTGATAAGGAATTCACGACCTGTGTCGTACCTAACCCAGAGAAGGTAATGGCCTACGACGAAGGGTTTAAATGGATAGACCAGAACGGTGGAGATATAATAGTCGCTACAGATCCTGACTCCGACAGAGTAGGAGCCGCTATATACCACGACGGTATGAGGACGGTGCTTACTGGCAATCAATTAGGAATCCTTATGCTGGACTACCTTTGCCACTTAAAACCGCCTAAGAAGAACCAGATGGTAATAAGGAGCATAGCCACATCGCCTCTGACTAATGTCATGGCTCAGAAATATGGATTCCGGGTAGTGACTACGCTGACTGGATTTAAGTACATAGGCGACCTCATCGCTAAGCTGGATGACGCCGGCAGGGGAGACGAGTTCTACTTCGGTTTCGAGGAAAGCAACAGCTTCCTGATGGATTCGTTCATAAGGGAGAAGGACGGAGTCTCCGGCGCTATGCTTACCGTAGAGATGGCAGCCTTCCATAAGGCTCAGGGTAAGGATCTTATCGAGAGACTGGAAGAGATATATGAAGAGTTCGGCTACTGCGCTGATAAGACGAGAAATTACTATTTCAACGGTCCGCGCGGCAGAGAGATCATGGACGAGATCATGGGCTGCTTCAGGTATAAGGTACAGGATGAGATCGGCGGCAGGAAGATAGTCCAGAAGATAGATTACCAGAAGCATTCCAGCCTGCCTAAAGCTAATGTCGTCGAGTTCGACCTCGATGACGGCAGCAGGTTCCTGGTGAGACCTTCGGGAACAGAGTCTATAATTAAGGTCTATTCTTTCGAAACAGGAGATTTCCTTCCTGTGGAAAGTGATATAGTTAATATCATCGACAGATTTAAATAAAATCCGGCTTGATGATAATATATAGCTCCGCGTTCATGGCGTGGAATGATAAATTAATTAGCAGATGATCCGAAATATCTGCGGTCGAGGAGATAATAAATGGAAAAATTAGGACTGAATGATATAAGGAGCATGTTCAGAGACTTCTACGTAAGTAAGGGACATTATCCTGGTAAGAGCGCTTCTTTGATACCTAAGAACGATAAGTCTCTGCTTATCATAAACTCCGGTATGGCGCCATTAAAGCCGTACTTCCTGGGAATTGAAGAACCGCCTAAGCATCGTATGACTACATGTCAGAAATGTATCAGAACGGGTGATATCGAAAACGTAGGTATCACTGCCAGACATGGTACATTCTTCGAGATGCTGGGAAACTTCTCATTCGGAGATTATTTTAAGAAGGAATCTCTTACATGGGGATGGGAGTTTATAACAGAGTATCTGAAATTACCACCTGAGAAGATCTGGGCTACTGTATATCAGGATGATGATGAGGCCGTAGAGATCTGGAAGAGTCTCGGCATGCCTGAGAACAGGATCGTAAGGCTGGGTAAGGAAGACAACTTCTGGGAGATAGGACTCGGACCATGCGGACCTTGCTCTGAGATCTACTATGACAGAGGACCGGAGTATGGCTGCGGAAAGCCTGACTGTAAGCCGGGATGCGAGTGCGACAGATATCTGGAGTTCTGGAACCACGTATTCTCCCAGTTCGACAGACAGGAAGATGGGTCATATAAGCCTATGGCTCATCCGAACATAGATACCGGAATGGGTCTGGAGAGAATGGCCTGCATAATGCAGGGTGTGGATTCTATCTTCGACATCGACACCATCAGACACATACTTAACGGAGTCGTAGACCTCTGCCATATCCCATACGAACAGGGTAACGATAAGGCAGACATTTCCATCAGAATCATCACGGACCACATCAGGTCTATCGTGTTCATGATCGCTGACGGAATAAAGCCATCTAACGAGGGTAGAGGATATGTTCTGAGGAGACTGACCAGAAGAGCCATCAGACATGGAAGGCTCTTAGGCATAGAGGGTTCATTCCTTTCAGGTTTGGTCGACCTCGTGGTAGAAGTTTCAGGCGACGCATATCCGGAGATCGTCCAGAAGGAAACTTATATTAAGAAGACTATCGCCGCCGAGGAAGATAAGTTCGAACAGACTCTGGATCAGGGTAACGGCATCATTAACGGATATATAGATGAACTGAAGGCTGCCGGAAGCACAGTGCTGGATGGAGATAAGGCATTCAAGCTTTATGATACATACGGATTCCCGGTAGAGCTCACACAGGAGATACTGGCGGATTACGGTTTCACGGCTGACATGGAAGGCTTCCATAAGAACATGCAGCGCCAGAAAGAGATGGCCAGATCCGGCAGGAAGGATATCTCCGGCGAAGCCTGGAAGAAGGATGAGATCCATAGAGAACTTCCTAAGACTGAGTTCACAGGCTACGATGAGCTCGTAACTAAGGCTGAAGTCATAGCTATGTATGATAAGGACGGCGAAGCCGCTGACGAGCTGAGAGAGGGAGAGGAGGCAGTCATCTATCTCGATAAGACACCGTTCTACGCTGAGAGCGGTGGACAGGTGTCGGATAACGGATTTATCGCTAATGACGCGTTCGAAGCTGATGTAGTAGACGTAAGGAAGGCAGACGGAGTATTCGCTCATACAGTTAAGGTAACTAAAGGCAGCGTTTCCAACGGAGACGAGGTCGTATGCAACGTTAACATCTATAAGAGAAATTCCACAGCTAGGAACCACACAGCTACCCATTTGCTGCAGAAGGCTCTGAGAGAAGTGCTCGGAGAGCATGTCGAGCAGGCGGGTTCTAAGAACGATGAGAATTTACTGAGATTCGACTTCACTCATTTCGAGGCCATGACTCAGGAAGAGATAGATAAGGTAGAAGCTATCGTTAACCAGAAGATAACAGAGTTTCTCCCTGTTAATACTACCGTCATGGATAAGGAAGAGGCGGAGAAGACAGGAGCTATGATGCTCTTCGGTGAGAAGTACGGCGATAAGGTTCGTGTCGTAAACGCCGGAGACTGGAGCATAGAGTTCTGCGCCGGAACTCATGTTAAGAATACAGGAGAGATCGGAGCGCTCAGAATCATAAGCGAGTCCGGTGTCGCTGCGGGAGTCAGAAGAATAGAGGCTGTGACCGGATTAGGCGTGCTCACCAGAGATAAACGCTGTGAGAACATCATAGGAGACGCGGGAAAGCTTCTTAAGGCTAACCCTGAGAACTTATCTCAGAGAATAGAACAGCTCCAGGCAGAGCTTAAGGATATTAAGGCTGAGCTTGCTGAGAAGAAGAAGGCGGAGATAAGTCAGGACGCCGGAAAGCTTCTGGACGAAGCTGAGCAGATCGGAGACATTAAACTCGTTACTAAGGCATTTAAGGATACAGAAGCTGATGACCTGAGAAGCCTGACAGATAAGGTGAAGGCTGGACAGACTGGAGTCGTTACTGTATTCGCTTCTGATAACGGTGGTAAGGTAGTGCTTATCGTTTCCGTATCTGATGATCTTACAGCTAAGGGCTATAACGCCGGAAAGCTCGTTAAGGCTATAGCGTCCAACGTTAAGGGCGGCGGCGGCGGAAGAGCCGATATGGCCCAGGCAGGAGGTAAGGATCCATCTGGAATACCTGCCGCTTTCCAGCAGGTTAAGGAGATACTTAACGCGTAAATAAGCTGTACACATGGTGCGGCCCGGTTAAGTTTTACCTTGTAGAACATTGGCGTCGATAGTATAATTTACGAAGGAGGTTGTATCATGGATGATAAGACTATGGTCTTCGATGTTAATAAAACACAGCAGAAGACCACGAGAGATATTCTTAAGACAGTTTACGCAGCGCTGGAAGAGAAGGGATATAACGGCATAGACCAGATGGTTGGATATATTCTATCCGGCGACCCTTCATATATCACCAGTCATAATAACGCCAGACTTATGATAAGCAGGATAGACAGAGACGACCTGCTGGAGGAGATCTTGAAAGAATATCTGCAGAAATAGGTTTAGGGAGCAGGCTTCTTGAAGAGAGGCCTGCTTTTTTTGTTCGTATTTTAAAAATGTTTTTTTATGGCAGATATCTGTTTTTTGATTATTTAATCTTTATTTAATCGGGATTTTGAATTAGGATTATTACTATAGGGAAAGTATATGAGAAAGATCGGACTGGATGTAGGAGATAGGACAGTTGGCATAGCGGTCAGCGACCCGCTCGGTATCACAGCCCAGGGTGTGACGACCCTGGAGAGAGTCGGTATCCGTAAGGACACCGGTAAGATACTGGATTATATTAAGGAGTATGACTGCGATACTGTCGTCATGGGGCTTCCGCTCAGCATGAGCGGGGAAGACAGCGAACAGACCAGGAAAGTCCGCGAATTCAGGACTATGCTCGAAAATAAGATGAGGAGCACGGCTGTGAAGGGCGTGGAAGTGGTCTGGCAGGACGAGAGGCTCACGACGGTACAGGCGGAGAGAGTGCTCATAGCCGCCGATGTCAGCTGGGAAGATAGAAAGAAAGTTATAGATAAACAGGCTGCGGTACTTATACTGCAGACATATCTGGATTCACATAATTAGGAGGTAGAAGAATGAAAAAAGTTGGGATAGTAATGGGAAGCGACAGCGATCTTCCTGTAGTAGAGAAGGCTATGACTGTATTGGATGAGCTGGGCGTACCTTATGAAGCGCACGTTTTCTCAGCTCACAGAACACCTGATGAGGCGGCGGATTTCGCGTCTAACGCTAAGGCTAACGGATTCGGAGCTATCATCGCGGCTGCTGGAATGGCCGCTCACCTGGCTGGCGCTATAGCTGCCCGTACGACACTTCCTGTAATAGGAATACCTGTTAAGTCATCATTCGACGGCATGGATGCCCTGCTCGCTACAGTTCAAATGCCTAGCGGTATCCCTGTAGCTACAGTAGCTGTGAACGGTTCTAAGAACGCTGCTTTCCTCGCGGCTCAGATCATAGCTGTATCTGACGATGAACTCGCGCAGAGACTTGCCGAGCAAAGAAAGTCCGCTTCTGAGGGCGTCCTCGCTAAGAACGCCGCTATAGAAGAGAAGTATAATAAATAAGAATCCAGGACGGGGGTACATATGAGTGAACTAAGGGAAGAATGCGGAGTCTTCGGAATCTACAGCCAGGAAACCCAGGATGTAGCCAGCACCACTTATTATGGCCTTTTCGCTCTCCAGCACAGAGGTCAGGAAAGCTGCGGAATCGTCGTAAATGACGAAGGGCTTTTCAGATATGATAAGGACGGAGGTCTCGTGAACGATGTTTTCACGAAGCCGGTCCTGAAGAAGCTGGGAATGGGGCAGATGGCCATAGGTCATGACCGCTACAGCACGACAGGAAATAACGACAGGGATAACGCCCAGCCTATAGTTGTGAAACATCATAAGGGTAAGATGGCTGTTGCCCATAATGGGAATATTGTAAACTCGTTCGAACTGCGCACACAGTTGGAACTCGAGGGCTGCATTTTCCATACCACGAGCGATACAGAGGTCATAGCATACATGATCACTAAGGAGCGCATTAAAACGCACTCTATAGAGAAGGCCTTAAATAACGCTATGAGTAAGATAGAGGGCGCTTATTCCCTGGTCATCATGTCGCCGCAGAAGATCCTGGCATGCAGAGACCCATATGGATTCAGACCACTTTGCTATGGGCAGAGAAGTGACGGCGCTTATGTAGTGGCGTCAGAGACCTGCGCTTTAGACGCTGTGGGCGCTGAATATATCCGTGACGTGGAGCCTGGTGAGATCGTCGTATTCAGTAAGAATGGCGTGAAATCCATTAAGGACCACTGCGGGACTAAACCTCATAAGATCTGTATTTTCGAATATCTATATTTCGCGAGACCGGATTCTATCATAGAAGGTAAGAGCGTACACAGAGCCAGGGAGATAGCCGGCGAGCTTCTGGCTGAGCAGTTCCCTGTAGACGCTGATATAGTAGTCGGCGTACCTGACTCAGGTATAGACGCGGCTATAGGATATGCCCATAAATCAGGAATCCCGTATGGAATGGGATTTATTAAGAATAAATACATCGGGAGGACCTTCATCGCTCCTGGACAGAAGAACAGGGAGGATAAGGTCAGGATAAAGCTTAATGTAATTAAAGGCACTGTAGAAGGTAAGAGAGTGGTCCTCGTAGATGACTCCATAGTAAGGGGAACTACTATCACCAGGATCATTGACCTCGTGCGCAAAGCCGGAGCTAAGGAAGTCCATGTTATGTCATCGGCGCCTGCCTTTACGGACGCCTGCTATTACGGAGTCGATGTCGACACTAAGGAGCACCTGATAGCCTGCCAGTGCGATTACGATATGAAGAAGATCGCTGAGAAGGTGGGAGCGGACAGTGTCGGCTATCTGGACGTTAATTCCCTGAACGAGATCATAGGAAATGAGCCGGGAGAGGGGTTCTGTTCGGCCTGCTTCGGCACAGGTTATCCGACTCAGGTGCCTACGGGTCAGAAGGATAGATTCGAAGAGAAGATAAACGGCGCTGAGACCGAAGATGAAGAAGAAGATTACGAACTTTACCTTCGCGACTAAGAGAGGAGATCATTAAATGGAAAAGAGTTTCAGTGAAAGCTATAAGGAAGCGGGAGTAGATATCACAGCCGGATATAAGGCTGTAGAGCTTATGAAAAAACATATATCCAAGACGATGATCTTCGGAGATACGTCAGATGTAGGAGGGTTCGGAGGACTGTTCCACCTGGATCCGGCTGACCTTAACGATCCTGTTCTCGTAAGCGGAACAGACGGCGTGGGAACTAAGCTTAAGGTCGCTTTCCTCGCGGGTAAGAACGACACGGTAGGTATAGACTGCGTGGCTATGTGCGTAAATGATATCATCTGCGTAGGAGCTAAGCCTCTGTTCTTCCTGGACTATATCGCTTGCGGTAAGAACGATCCTGAGAAGATAGCTGACATAGTTAAGGGCGTGGCAGAGGGCTGCGTTCAGTCAGAGTCAGCTCTTATCGGAGGAGAGACGGCTGAGATGCCGGGCTTCTATCCGGAGGACGAATACGACCTGGCCGGCTTTGCTGTAGGAATCGTCGATAGGGATAAGATTCTCGATAAGTCCACAGTTAAGGAAGGAGACGTAGTCATCGGACTGCCTTCTTCCGGCGTTCATTCCAATGGATTCTCCCTGGTAAGGAAGGTCCTGGATATAGAAAACGCGGATCTTAACGCTCCTATGAAGGAACTCGATGGTAAGACACTGGGAGAGACTTTGCTCGCTCCTACAGTAATTTACGTACAGCCTATTCTCAAGCTGCTCCAGGATGTTAAGGTGAAATCCATAGCCCACATCACAGGCGGCGGCTTCTACGAGAATATCCCTAGGAGTCTTCCGGACGGCATGGGCGTGAACATCCATAAGGACGCTATTAAGAAGCCGGCTATATTCGACCTCATCGCTGACAGAGGAAATATCCCTGAGCGCGATATGTATAACACGTTCAACATGGGTATCGGAATGACATGCATTGTGGCTCCTGAGGACGAGGAGATGGCTCTGAGGACGCTGAGAATGGCGGGTCATGAGGCTGTAAGGATCGGAGAGGTCATAGCTTCAGACGAGGACAGAGTCGTTATAGATTAAGAGACTTTGCGGATAAATTAGTGTGTGGCATGGCCGGGTTTCCGGCGGCAGGAGGGATTTTATGGCAGAAGATTTCACCAGGATCGCTGTAATGGTATCAGGAGGGGGAACGAACCTCCAGGCTTTGATAGACGCTGAGAAGAGCGGAATCATTAAGAGTGGGAAGATCGTGCTCGTGGCTTCTGATAACCCTGACGCCTATGCTCTTAAGAGGGC
Source organism: Eubacteriales bacterium (assembly GCA_029009055.1). GTDB lineage: Bacteria > Bacillota > Clostridia > Peptostreptococcales > Anaerovoracaceae > Aminicella. The sequence goes on from JAQXJR010000041.1 coordinate 28,320, forward strand.
TGCGGCTAATGACATAGAAACGTATATCATGAAAGGTGAGGATTATTTGCTAAAGAAGCTGGAAGCGGATGACATAGAACTCGTCGTGCTCGCCGGCTTTATGAAGATCCTCAGCGCTGATTTCGTATCACACTTCCCGAACAGGATGATAAATATACATCCGTCGCTCATTCCTTCTTTCTGCGGCAAAGGCTGCTACGGACTTCATGTCCATGAGAAGGCTCTGGCTTACGGCGTTAAGGTCACTGGCGCTACTGTGCACTACGTGAACGAAGTTCCGGACGGCGGGCGCATCATAGCCCAGAAGGCGGTGGAGATCAGAGATGACGACACTCCTGAGACTTTGCAGAGGAGAGTCATGGAGCAGGCGGAATGGATCCTGCTTCCGAGGGCGGCTGAGAAGGTCTCCAGCATACTTCTTAATGAGAAGAATAAGTAGGGTAAGGTTTCAAGTTTATACAGGAAGGGAAACATTATGAGAGAAAATCTTTATGAAAATCCGTACACGATCCTCAGCATCGATAAGTATGTAGGCGATAATCCTTATCCGGGCCGCGGGATCATATGCGGACTCACACCTGACGGTAAGAAGGCGGTTTCCGCTTATTTCATCATGGGAAGATCAGCAAACAGCCGTAACAGGGTCTTCGAAGCCGACGGCGACGATGTCATCATAAAGCCGGCTGACGATTCTAAGGTAGAAGATCCGTCGCTCATAGTATATTATCCTGTCAGGGTCATAGACGGCGACATGATCGTTACGAACGGAGACCAGACAGATACTATCGCTAAAGTCATGATAGAAGGCGGAACATTCGAAGACGCTCTAAACACGAGGAAATTCGAGCCGGATGGACCTAACTGGACACCGAGGATCAGCTCTGTGTTCGATTTCGATAAGGACGCGGAAGAGCTCAGATATAAGATGAGCATACTTAAGGCCGGAGATCCGGAAGGAAAGACTTGCGCGCGCTTCTATTACAGCTACACAGGCTTCCCGGGACTGGGACATTTCATCCATACATACGAGACAGACGGAAATCCTATTCCTACATTCATCGGCGAGCCAGAGAGGGTAGAGATCCCTCAGGGCATGGACGCTTTCGCTGACCTCATCTGGAACAGCCTGAATGAGGATAATAAGATCTCGCTTTTCGTAAGATATCATGACATGGAGACAGGAACTGACGAGACTAAGATCGTGAATAAATATACCAGAGTTTGATTTTACCGATACTGATTTGACTGACACTGCGACAAAGAAATGGAGGACTACACATGAAGGATTTTGAACTGAAATACGGATGCAACCCTAACCAGAAACCGGCTAAGATCTACATGGAAGACGGAAGCGACCTTCCACTGGAAATACTGAACGGCAGGCCTGGCTACATAAATTTCCTCGACGCTTTCAACAGCTGGCAGCTCGTAAGCGAGCTTTCTGACAGTCTGGGTGAGCCTGCGGCAGCTTCATTCAAGCACGTGAGCCCTACATCAGCAGCCATCGGAATCAAGATGGATGATAAGCTTAAGAAGGCATGCTTCGTAGATGACGTACAGGGACTCGATGACTCTAAGATTGCTACAGCATATGCCAGAGCCCGCGGCACAGACAGGATGTCATCATTCGGTGACTGGATCGCTCTTTCGGCTCCTTGCGATGTGACTACCGCAAAGCTTATTAAGCGCGAGGTCTCTGACGGCATCATCGCTCCGGGATATGATCCTGAAGCTCTGGAAATACTTAAGTCAAAGAAAAAGGGCAACTATAATATCATCCAGATAGACCCTGATTATGTTCCTGCCGCTCAGGAGAAGAAGCAGGTTTTCGGCATAACATTCGAGCAGAAGAGAAACGATTACAGAGTGAAGCCGGAAGACCTTACTAATATCGTAACAGCTAATAAGGAACTCACAGACGCTGAGAGAAGAGACCTGGTGGTAGCTCTGATAACTCTGAAGTATACACAGTCTAACTCTGTAGATTTCGCTCAGGACGGCCAGGCTATAGGCGTAGGCGCCGGACAGCAGTCCAGGATCCACTGCACGAGGCTGGCAGGTCAGAAGGCTGACTTCTGGCATCTGCGTCAGTCAGATAAGGTCCTGAACCTTCCGTTCATAGAAGACCTGCCGAGGGCTACACGTGATAACACTATCGACGTATACCTTGGAAATGAGTATATGGACGTTCTCAGAGACGGAGTTTGGCAGACATTATTCACAGAGAGACCAGATCCGTTCACAGAGGAAGAGAAGAGGGCTTACCTGGATACTATCACAGGGGTAGCGCTCGGAAGCGACGCTTTCTTCCCATTCGGAGATAACATAGAGAGAGCGCGTAAGAGCGGAGTATCTGTAATAGCTCAGCCTGGCGGTTCTATCAGAGATGACCAGGTCATAGAAACATGCGATAAGTATGGCATAGCTATGGTATTCACAGGCGCTAGACTGTTCCATCACTAATAAGATCTGTAAGCGGCAGCCGGCACTATGCCGGCAAGCCGTTTTTGTAAATAAAGCGAATAAGGTTTTAGGGGGAATCTAAAATGAAAATAATGGTAGTTGGCGGAGGCGGAAGAGAGCACGCTATCATAAAGAAAATAAAGGAAAATCCGGATGTAGAGAAGATATACGCTGTTCCGGGAAACGGCGGCATGGCTCAGGACGCTGAATGCGTAGATATAGATGCGGAAGATGTTCCGGCTGTCGTTGGATACGCTAAGGAGCTTAAGCCTGATTACGCTGTAGTTGCTCCTGACGATCCTCTGGTAGCGGGTATGGTAGATGAACTGGAGAAGATAGGCATACCTTGCTTCGGCCCTGAAGCTAAAGCGGCTATCATAGAGGGAAGTAAGGCTTTCTCTAAGGATCTCATGAAGAAATACGGCATCCCGACGGCTCAGTACGCTACATTCACTGAGGAGGAGCCGGCTTTAGAATATGTGTCTAAGTGTGATATCCCCGTCGTAGTTAAGGCTTCCGGCTTAGCGAAGGGTAAGGGCGTTATCATTTGCGAAACGAGGGAGCAGGCTGTGGACGCTGTTAAGTCGATGATGGAAGAGAAGAAGTTCGGAAACAGCGGTATGACAGTCGTTATAGAGGAATTCCTCGAGGGACCTGAAGTATCTGTCCTGTCATTCACAGACGGTGAGACTCTCATCCCTATGATCTCATCTATGGACCATAAGCGCGCGTTCGACGGCGATAAGGGTCTGAATACAGGTGGTATGGGAACTATAGCTCCTAACCCTTATTACACACAGGAAATCGCTGACCAGTGCATGAAGGAGATATTCCTTCCTACTATGGCTGCCATGAACGCTGAGGGCCGTACATTTAAGGGCTGCCTATACTTCGGACTCATGATCACTAAGGACGGACCTAAGGTAATAGAATATAACTGCAGATTCGGAGACCCTGAGGCTCAGGTAGTGCTGCCGCTCCTCGACAGCGACCTCTTAAGCATAATGATGCACTGCACAGATGGAACTCTGAAAGACGCGGATGTCCGCTTTGCTCACGATGAAGCTGCCTGTTGCGTAGTCATGGCTACTAAGGGTTATCCTGAAAGCTATGGTAAGGGATTTCCTATAGACATCCCTGAAGATGTGAGAGATCACGTGTATGTAGCCGGGGCAGACCTGGGAGAAGGCGGACAGCTCCTGTCCCACGGCGGCCGTGTACTGGGCGTCACAGAGAGAGGTAAGACGCTTAAGGAAGCTATAGATAAGGCTTACGCTTCCGTAGAGAAGATAAGCTTCCCTGACGGATTCTACCGTCATGATATAGGAGCCCGCGCTATGAAGGCTCTCGAGAAGTAACACACGTATTTGGAGGTAATATGGTTAGCAGGATCTATGTAGAAAAAAAGAGGGAATTCGCCTCTGACGCGGAGTCGCTGAAGAAGGAGGTTTCCGAAACTCTCGGTGTAAGCAACATCGAAGACATCAGGATCATACACAGATACGATGTGGAAGGAATAGACAGTGAACTCTTCGCTCAGGTGACGGGAACAGTATTCGCTGAACCGCCTGTAGATGAAGTATATGATGATCTTAAGGTAGATGAGGGTGACAGGGTATTCGCTGTAGAGTATCTCCCTGGCCAGTTCGATCAGAGGGCTAACTCCGCCGCTGAATGTATCCAGCTCATTTCTAAGGGTAAGAGGCCGGATGTCAGAACAGCCACTCTCTATGTGCTTAAGGGAGACATCTCGGACGAAGAGCTCGACGCTATAAAGAAGTATGTTATAAACCCGGTAGACGCCAGAGAGGCTACGCTGGACACATTCGAAACACTGGAGCAGAAATTCGAGATCCCTACTGAGGTAGAGACACTGGACGGATTCAGAGAGTTCTCAGAAGACCAGCTGGATGAATTCCTTAAGAAGAACGGTCTGGCTATGGATCTGGCTGATCTTAAATTCTGTCAGGACTATTTTAAGGAAGAACAGCGCGACCCGACCATCACAGAAATAAAGGTAATAGATACTTACTGGTCGGATCACTGCCGTCACACGACGTTCAATACTACGCTCGATCACGTTAAATTCGCTGATAAAGAGATCCAGGACGCCTACGACGAGTATATCAATATCCGTAAAGAACTCGGCAGGACCAAACCCGTCAACCTCATGGATATCGGAACTATAGCAGCAAAGTATCTTAAGAAGACCGGTCAGCTGACTAAGCTGGACGAGTCCGAAGAGATAAACGCCTGCACAGTTAAGATGACTATCGAAGTAGATGGAGTGCCTGAAGATTGGCTGCTGCTCTTTAAGAATGAGACACATAACCATCCAACAGAGATAGAGCCTTTCGGTGGCGCTGCTACCTGCATAGGAGGAGCTATAAGAGATCCGCTTTCAGGCAGAAGCTACGTTTACGGAGCCATGAGAGTTACCGGCGCCGGAGATCCGCTCGTTCCTGTTTCAGAAACTCTGGAAGGAAAGCTTCCTCAGAGAAAGCTGGTAAGAGGCGCCGCAGACGGATACAGTTCTTATGGTAACCAGATCGGTCTGGCTACAGGCCAGGTAGATGAGATCTATCACCCTGGTTATGTAGCGAAGAGAATGGAAGTAGGAGCTGTCATAGCTGCCGCTCCTGCTGAGAACGTGAGAAGAGAGAGACCGGAGCCGGGCGACGTAGTGATCCTCCTGGGCGGAAGAACGGGAAGAGATGGAATCGGCGGAGCTACGGGATCATCTAAGAAGCACACTTCTGAGTCACTCGAGACATGCGGAGCCGAGGTCCAGAAGGGTAACGCGCCTGAAGAGAGAAAACTTCAGAGACTGTTCAGAAACCCGGAAGCTTCTAAAATGATAAAGCGCTGCAACGACTTCGGAGCAGGCGGTGTTTCTGTAGCTATCGGAGAACTGGCGGACGGACTCGATATAGACCTTAATAAGGTCACGAAGAAGTACGAAGGTCTGGATGGAACAGAGCTCGCTATTTCCGAGTCACAGGAACGTATGGCTGTATGCGTAGCGCCTGAAGATGAGGAGAGATTCTGTGAGATAGCTCATAACGAGAACCTGGAAGCTACTAAGGTAGCTGTAGTAACAGAGAAACCTTACCTGGTAGAAAACTGGAACGGTAAGGCTATCGTGAACATCTCCAGAGCCTTCCTCGACACAGATGGTGTAGAGAAGCATGTAGACGCTGATGTAGCGCCAGAACAGCCTATAACTAAGGACATTTCCGGAGACTTTAAGAAAGACTACCTGGCTATGGCTTCCGACCTCAACTGCTGCTCTAAGAGAGGACTTTCTGAGGAATTCGACTCAACTATCGGAGCCGGCACTGTTCTCATGCCGTTCGGAGGTATATATCAGAGGACGCCGACACAGGCTCTCGTAGACCTTATTTCCGTAGAGAAAGGCCACACAGACGACTGCTCGCTCATGGCATATGGATTCGACCCGTATGTATCTAGCGCCAGCCCGTTCAAAGGAGCTTATCTGGCGGTCGTGAACTCCGTAGCTAAGCTGATCGCGACGGGAGCATCATTCGAGGACGTATATCTGTCCGTACAGGAATTCTTCGGCAGCCCTAATAAGGATCCGGAGAAATGGGGTAAGCCTCTGGCAGCCGTACTCGGAGCTTTGAAGGCTGAGATCGGACTCGGAGTAGCCGCTATCGGTGGTAAGGACTCCATGAGCGGAACGTTCAATGACCTGGACGTTCCACCTACGCTGATTTCCTTTGCTGTTACTACCGCAAAGGCAGACGATATAATCTCGCCTGAGTTCAAGCATGCCGGAGATAAGCTGATCCTCATAGAGCCTGACCTCGATGAGGAAGGACTCCCGACGACAGAGTCTCTTAAGAAGATATTTAAGTCCGTGAATATGCTCATAGCTGAAGACATGGCTGAGGCTGTTTACACTGTTGGGTTCGGAGGAATATCCGAGGCAGTCATGAAGATGGCTATGGGTAACGGATTCGGCTTTAAGTATAACGATGACGTTAAGGAAGAAGACCTGTTTAAGTATAATTACGGTTCATTCCTCGTAGAAGTCCCGGCTGACGAGAAGCTCGAGGGCAGCCACGTTACAGAGATCGGATACGTTACAGATGACAGCAGCTTCACATGGAACGACGCATCCATCAGCTGCGAAGAGCTGTTCGGCGCTTACGAGAGCAAGCTGGAGCCTGTTTATAAGTGCAATATCGAGACAGCGCCTAATAAGGCTGAGACGTTCACATATGATGTGGAAGAGAAGGGCGAAGAGAGGGCTAAATATCATGGCCCTGACCTCGGAGGCGCTAAGCCGAAGGCTCTCATCCCTGTATTCCCGGGCACGAACTGCGAGTATGAGACAGCTAAGGCATTCGCTGACGCGGGAGCTGAGCCGGACGTATTCGTGCTTAATAACCTGACTCCGGAAGATGTATCCGAGTCTGTTAAGATATTCGCCGAGAAGATCAGACAGTCCCAGATCATATTCGTTCCTGGTGGATTCTCTGCGGGAGATGAGCCTGACGGTTCCGGTAAGTTCATAACGTCATTCTTCAGAAATCCGGAGATTAAAGACGCCGTGAACGATTTGCTCGAGAACAGAGACGGACTCATGGCAGGCATCTGCAACGGATTCCAGGCATTGATAAAGCTCGGACTCGTGCCATATGGTAAGATCGTCGACCAGGATACAGACAGCCCGACGCTTACATTTAATGAGATCAGGCGCCACCAGTCCATGCTGGTGAGAACGAGAGTCGCTTCCAATAAGTCGCCTTGGATGGCTTATACTAAGCCGGACGAGGTATTCACAGTGCCTATTTCCCACGGCGAGGGCAGATTCATCGCCAGCGAGGAGGAAATTAAGGAACTGGCGGCTAACGGACAGATCCTCACACAGTATGTCGATGTCAGAGGCAGCGTTTCCAACGATATAAACGATAACCCTAACGGGTCTTTCTACGCTATAGAGGGAATAACATCGCCTGACGGAAGAGTCATAGGTAAGATGGGTCACTCAGAGCGTATTGGAAGCAAGCTTTATAAGAATGTTCCGGGCATATTCGACATGAGGATGTTCGAAGCGGCTGTGGATTACTTCAGAAAGTAGCGGACTTTCGGCATTTTGCCGGGTATATTCGCCGGGGTGTCTAAAAGCGCTCCCTGGAAGGTATGATCATCCGGGCAGGGGATGCGGCTTATGCCGGTTGCCTGCCCGAATTTATTTACTTTGCAAAGAAATAACTATATAGATCAGGAGATAAGCATGTTAATTCATTTCGAGGATATAGAGACAGAAGTCCTGCCGGGCTTCAGGGGCGGCGAGGGCCAATACATCAGAAAGTGCTTCAGCGACGAAAACTGTAAAATCATGGAAGGTAAGCTGGAGCCGGGTTCATCCATAGGCATGCATACACACACTGAGGATTATGAGGTCATTTACGTCATAACCGGAAACGGCACTATCGTGAACGAGGACAGCAGAGAGGTCATTAAGACTGGAAGCGTTTCCTACTGCGCGCCGGGGAAGACACATACAGTCATAAACGACGGTAATGACGACCTGATCTTCTTCGCTGTATTTCCAAAGACCGCTAAATAGAAGGGAGCTTTACAGCTTTAGATATGGGTCAACATGAAATAAGTAAAGGGCAGTGGTTCGCGAAAGGCATGAGGGACGGCATACCTATAGCTCTAGGCTACCTGGCCGTGTCATTCACGTTCGGCATGATGGTCGTGAAAGACGGCATCGGGATAGGGCAGGCAGTGCTGATCTCCATGACTAATGTGACCTCTGCTGGCCAGTTCGCGGGACTGGACATCATAATTGGCTCCGGAACATATCTGGAGATGGCTTTAACACAGCTTGTCATAAACCTGAGATACAGCCTGATGGCCTTCTCGCTTTCACAGAAAATGGATAGAAGGGAATCCTGGCTCTGGCGTTACCCTGTTGCTTTCGGGATCACGGACGAGATATTCGCTATCAGCGTCAGCCAGCCCGGGAAAGTGAGCGCTCTCTATAATCTGGGGGCTATGGCCATAGCTATTCCGGGATGGGTCCTGGGGACTCTTCTGGGCGGTATATCAGGAAAGCTCATGCCGCCTTTCCTCATAAGCGCTTTCAGCGTGGCTATATACGGTATGTTCATGCAGATAATTATTCCGCCTGCGAAGGAGAATAAGACTGTCGCCTTCGTGGTGGGGGGTTCCATGCTCATGAGCCTGGGCTTTAAGTATCTGCCTTACCTAAATAAGGTGTCGACCGGTTTCACTGTGATCATAATCACGTTCGTGGCGGCGGGTTTGGCAGCCGTGCTTAAACCTGTAGAAAATAGTGATAACGAGCCTTCAGAGCTTCCGATCGAGGATGCCGGAGAACATTTCAGGTCCGGAGAAAGCGGGGATGAAAATGAGTGATATCTATATGTACATCCTCGTGATGGCTGTAGTGACCTATCTCGTGAGAGTCTTGCCGCTAACGGTGTTTAAGAAGGAGATCACGAATAAATACGTGACGTCTTTTCTTTATTATGTGCCTTACGCCTGCCTGGCAGCCATGACTTTCCCTGCCATAGTTACCGCGACAGAGACTCCGATATCAGGCATAGCGGCTCTCATCGCTGCCTTCGTCTCTTCTTTTAAGGGGAGGAGTCTGCTGGAGTCGGCTCTATGGGCATGCGCGGCTGTGTTCGTGGTCGAGAGGGTAATAGCCTTCATCTAGCGAAGTAAAGCCGCGGATTCAATTTTATTGAAGCGGAAGTTCGGATATTGTATAATATTAAATGTTGGAATGTAAAACCGTCTATTTATTGGAAAATCAATTGATTGGCGGTTAGTAATATTTTTGAACGGGGGTACCGATTTATGGAAATAAAGAGCAATAGATCTCGCACATGGGCAGTTGACGAAGACGGCAGAAAGATGGGAGAGATAGATCATCCTATCCTGGGAGACAGCTCTGTTACTATTCATCACACAGAAGTAGATCCTGCTTATAAGGGTCAGGGCGTCGCCGGCGCTATGATGGAGAACTACGCTGAGCAGCTGAGGAAGGAAGGCCGTAGAGCCATCGTCACATGCTCATACGCTAAGGACTGGTTCAATAAGCATCCTGAATACAGCGATGTGCTGATGAAATAATCATGGTGAATATCGGAAACGATTGGGACGACATTCTTAAGGAAGAGTTTGAGAAGCCGTACTATCTGGAACTCAGGAGATTTCTCGTAGACGAATACAGGAATTACACTGTCTACCCGGATATGCACGATATATTCAACTCCATGAAGTATACCCCATATGACAGCGTTAAGGCTGTTATCCTGGGACAGGATCCATACCATGAACCGGGTCAGGCGCATGGTATGGCTTTTTCTGTACAGAGAGGAGTAGAGCAGCCTCCATCTCTTAAGAATATTTTTAAGGAGCTTAAGAGCGACTTAGGTATAGAACCGCCTCCTCACGATAACGGATGCCTCATTCCATGGGCCGAGCACGGCGTGCTCCTCCTGAATACGGTGCTCACAGTCAGAGAGCACCAGGCTAATTCTCATAAGGGTAAGGGCTGGGAGAAACTCACGGACGCTGTCATAGAGAAGCTTAATGAGAGGGAGAAGCCTGTAGTATTTATTCTGTGGGGGAGGAATGCTAAGGCTAAGGAAGATCTCATAGACCAGGACAGGCATCTCGTCATAACCGGAGCTCATCCGAGCCCGCTTTCAGCCTATAACGGCTTCTTTGGAGGAAGATATTTTTCCAGGACGAACAGGTTCTTAGAGGCTGTCGGCGAAGAGCCTATAAATTGGGATATCATGGCTGATGCTGAGTAGGTTTCTCTTTGCTCATACACACGCGCGCGATTTGCGAAAGGAATAGGACTTATGATCGCTTTAATTATTATAATAGCCATAGTGGTCTTGCTAGCCGTCATGTTTATATCGATCAATAATGGCCTTATAAGGGCCAGGAACGACTGCGAAGAAGCATTCTCCACCATGGACGTTTACCTGAAGAAACGTTTCGATCTCATACCTAACCTGGTGGCTACCGTTAAGGGATACGCTAAACACGAGTCAGAGACTCTGGAGAAGGTGATAGCGGCCAGGAACGCCGCCGGAAACGCCGGGACTCTGGAAGAGAGAGCTAAGGGCGAGAACGAGCTGACAGGGGCTTTAGGCAGGCTCTTCGCTGTAGCCGAGAGCTATCCTGATCTTAAGGCTGACGCGAATTTCCTGGATCTTCAGAATCAGCTTAATAAGATAGAGGAAGACATAGCGAATTCCAGGAAATACTATAACGCGGTAGTTAAGAAATATAATAATAAGTGCGAAGTGTTCCCTAGCAGCATAGTGGCGGGGATGAGGCACTTCGAGAGAAAACCGATGTTTGAAGTCACTTCCGCGGAGGAACGCGAGAATGTTAAGGTCGATTTTGGAGCATAAGAAAATAGCGCTGGTGGTAGCCATCGGCGCTATTTTGCTGTTTTTTGGATTCGGGGAAGTCACAGCCGCGGCTGCTTCCGGGAGCCAGGGTTACACGACGCCGGAATTTAATGTGACGGCAGTGGCTGATGAAGACCACGTGTTCCATATAACGGAAGAGATAACTGTGGATTTTCAGACACCTCACCACGGGATCTATAGGAACATACCTCAGAGATCCGGCGTCTACAGGATAGATAATGAGAAAGTGCCCGGCGATGATTGGGAAGAGAGCGTAGAAGATTCGAGTAACAGTGGTACCACATTCTTAAGCCTCAGAATAGGCGACGCTGACGACACGATCATCGGAAAGAAGAAATACGAGATAAGTTACGATATCGTATGCGCTAAAGATAATAATAAAAACGCGGATTATCTGTCTCTGGATCTCCTTCCGTCAGACTGGGAGTCGCCTATAGCTAGCGCCAGGCTCAGCCTCAGCATGCCTAATGGTGTGGACAGGTCGGCTTATCAGTTCTTTTACGGGGCTTATGGCTCTAAGAATGACGGATCTGAATTCGTTACTATATCTAAAGATGGCAGAAAAATAAGCGCTGAGCTCTCTGATATCCCGGAGAGGAATGCTTTCACAGTGGCGGCAAGGCTTCCGGAAGGTTATTGGAAGGGCGCTGAGGACAGGAGCTGGGCGGCGAAACCAGCCATGGGAATACTAGGATCGGCTTTGCTGATAATAATAGCCCTGTGGCTGAAATTCGGCAGGAATGGCTCTGTGACTCCGGTAGTTGAATTCTACCCGCCTGAGGGAATGACCCCGGCTGAGCTCGGATATCTGGCAGACGGTATGGTCGATAATGATGATATGGGGGCCATGATGATGTATATGGCTTCTAAGGGGTATCTTAAAATCATAGCGGAGGGCGACTCAGCCATGGTAGAGAAGGTGCAGGAGCCGGGCGATGATATTCCTTCGTTCGTGAAGACTCTCTATGATGGGCTATTCGAAGATTCGGACAGGGTGGATACGCATGAGCTGCCGGAATCGTTCGACGAGTACTATAGCGCGGCTAAGCTTCAGGTCAGGACCAGCTCTCGCATTCGTTTCGGAGCCATGTACAGCCCTGCGTCCAGAGCGGCTTCATTCGTCGCTCACGCGCTGATATTCCTGGAATGCTTATTGAGCGTTCTTCTATTCGGATACGCGGGCTATTCGGCGCACCCGGACGAGAACCTGATCGTCGGCATGATCGGCGGACTTATAACACTGGGCGGCATGGTCTTTATGAGTATTTACCGCGCTAAGAAGCGCACATCGAAGAAGTCGTCTATCATGGTGTATTTGATATTAGGTATGATCATGGCAGCTATCGGAATGCTCATTACAGCGTTATTTGCCGGAAGTTACGCTGCCTTCGCCGGCACCATGGGCGGGAGCGTGGTCGCGCAGTCCGCGTTTATATTTATAGTCCTGGCGCTTTCTGTGATCTTCGCCATCAGGGTGAAGTCCAGGTCGCCTGAAAGTATGCTTCTCTGGGGCAGGATAATAGGTTTCCGCAATTTCATCCGTGACGCTGAGTACGACAGGCTAAAGGTCTTATCGGACGAAAATCCGGAATATTTCTTCGATATCCTGCCTTACGCTCATGTCCTCGGCATGGCTACGAAGTGGTCCGAGAAGTTCGCGGATATCGATGTTCCGATCCCGGATTGGTATTCCGGAGTCGACCAAAGCACGGTCATGAACACTCTTTATTACGGCAGCATGATGAAGGACATATCCACTAATTTCCTCTCCAGCGTTTCCACCATGAGTGACAGTGGAGGCGGCGGTTTCTCCGGGGGAAGTTTCTCCGGAGGGGGCTTTGGCGGCGGGGGCGGCGGTGCCTGGTAGCGGGCGCCGCGAGGCCTCACTCGTATGTCCTTTGCTGTTTATCCAGCAAAGCCCATATGCGGGCATTTCTTTCTAAGAAAAAGCCACGCTGTGGAGTGGAATTTCGCCACGGTGAGGAGAAAATATATGGCTCAATTAATTAAACAGCATTGATTTTTTGTTACGATACCAATAATTCTTGGGCGCATTTCGGGGCGAAAAAACAATTTTTCACGATTTTTTACCTTTGCGGAGAGTCGTAAATTCCTTGTAATTGTTGAATCAAGGCCGTTAATATGGTAAAATTTTATGACAATGTAGTTGATAAGTACAGAGGGATAGATGACAGAACAACAGAAGATAATAAATATTGCTGTGATTGCCCACGTAGACGCGGGTAAATCCACATTAGTAGATGCTTTCTTAAAGCAGAGCGGGGTATTCAGAGATAATGAGGAAGTCGCTGATTGTGTGATGGACAGCGACGCCATAGAGCGTGAGCGTGGTATCACCATTTATTCTAAGAACTGCGCCATCATGCATAACGGTGTGAAGATTAATATCGTGGACACGCCGGGACACGCTGACTTCTCATCAGAGGTAGAGCGTATCATGAAGACTGTGGATACAGTCATCCTGCTGGTGGATTCCAGCGAGGGACCTATGCCGCAGACGAGATTCGTGCTCAGTAAAGCGCTCGAGCAGGGTCTGAACCCGATCCTTTTCATAAATAAGATAGATAAGAAGGATGCCAGGATAGATGAGGTCGTGGACGAAGTATATGAACTGTTCATGGACCTGGACGCTAACGATGAACAGCTTGATTTTCCAATACTCTACGGAGTTGCCAGACAGGGCATAGCTGTGACAGATCCGCACGAGTTGGACGGTGTCGACTGGACTGGCGGAGGCGAGAAGCTTAAGCACACACCGGAAGGATACGCCGGATTCGATATTAAGCCGTTATTCGATACTATAATCGAGCATTGCGAACCTTATCCTGACCTGAGAGATGAGCCGCTTCAGTTCCAGGTATCCAACCTGGCATACGACGACTATATCGGCAGACTCGGAATAGGAAGAGTAACTAAGGGAACTATTTCCGAGGGAGAACAGATCACGGTAGCCAGGGATAATGGACAGGTCGAGAACGCTAAGATCGGACAGGTATTTATATACAGGGGTCTGAGCCGTGTTCCTGTTAAGACAGCAGAATGCGGAGATATAGTAGCTGTATCAGGTATCAGCGATATAACCATCGGGGAGACCATTTGCGATAAGGATCATCCGGATCCTATGGAAATGATCCAGATAGAGCCGCCTACTCTGACCATGAACTTCATGGTAAACACTTCTCCGTTCGCCGGTAAGGTCGGTAAGTTCGTGACTTCCCGTCATATCAGAGAGAGACTGGCTAAGGAGTTGGAGGTAAACGTAGGACTGAAAGTCGAGGAGACTGACAGTACAGATACATTTAAGGTGTCCGGCAGGGGAGAGCTTCATCTGTCTATCCTCATAGAGAACATGAGAAGAGAAGGCTATGAGCTCGCCGTTTCCAAGCCGGAAGTTATATACAGCAGGGATGAGAGCGGGGCTAAGACAGAACCTGTAGAGGAAGTGATAATCTCCGTTCCTGACCAGTACTGCGGCACGATCATTTCTGAACTCAATCAGCGTAAGGGAATGATGCTGCATATGGCATCTGAAAATAACGGCTATTCCAGATTGGAGTATCACGTTCCTACGAGAGGACTTCTGGGATATCGTTCTCAGTTTATTAACGACACTCATGGTGAGGGAACCATGGAGACCCGTTTCTTCGATTACGAGCCGTATAAGGGAGAGATACCTGGCCGTGGAAACGGTGTGGCTATCGCTATAGAGGAAGGCTCCTGCACTCCATACGCTATCTTCAATATCCAAGAGAGGGTCCAGATGTTCGTAGAGCCTGGAACACGTGTTTACGAAGGTATGATCGTGGGTATGAATTCCAGAGAAGGGGACATGGAAGTGAACCCTTGTAAGGCTAAGAGAGTCAGCAACCAGAGAGCTGCCGGTTCAGACGACACCATAAAGCTCACTCCACCTAGAGTGTTCAGTTTGGAAGAAGCGTTAGAGTTCATAGCCGATGATGAGCTGGTAGAGGTAACGCCGGACGACATCAGGCTCAGGAAGAAGCTCCTTCATGAACTGGACAGGAGAAGAGCCGGAAGATGGGAGGACCGCTCATAATTGGCGAAGATCTTTAAGGATGGTTTCCTGGCGAAACTAGACGGGGAAGTAATACTGGAGAAATCGCTGACGGCGCTTATTATCCTTATAGTTGGGTATATATTCATAAGACTGGTGATCATGCTGGAACGAAGGGCGATGAAGAGGTCGCCTATAGATCCTGTAAATTATGTGTTGGTCACCAGATCTACGAGAATAGTTCTCTGGCTGATACTGGTGGTATCCATACTGCCGGTACTGGGAATAAGCACGGCGCCTATCATAGCTGCTATGGGAACGGCAGGCGTCGCCATATCTCTGGCTTTAAGGGACAGCCTCTCTAACGTGGCCAGCGGCATAATAATGGTCTTCACTAAGCCGTTCACTAAGGGAGATGTCATACAGATAGACGGTATAACCGGAGTCGTGGATTTTATAGATATCCTGTCTACTAAACTCCACACTTTCGATAATAACGTCGTGATAGTTCCAAACAAACAGATAACTAATTCCATATTAACTAACATAACTAAATTAGATGTCCACCGGGTGGATCTCACATTCGGGATCAGCTACGATTCGGACATAGATAAAGCTAAATCTATATTAAGAGAGATAATTCATGATAATGAAGTTTTCCTGGAGGAGCCTGAGCCTGTCATCGGTGTGAATGAATTAGGGGACAGCGCTGTGATGATAGCCTGCTACGTCTGGTGTAAGACAGAGAGCAGGTTCAACGCGGCTTATTTCTTCAGGGAAGAGGCTAAGAAGAAATTCGAAGAAGCCGGAATCTCGATACCATTCACTACGCTAGACGTTAATGTCAGTAATGTGATTGATAATAAATAGTAGTTAACGCATCAGATAAAGGAATTGGAGAGAAAACAGAATGAAAGAGATCAGGAAATTCAAGCGAGTCATGGTCGCTAACCGCGGCGAGATCGCGATCAGAGTCTTCCGCGCTTGTAAGGAACTTGGTATCAGAACTGTAGCTATTTATTCTGAGGAAGATAAGAACTCTTTATTCAGAACTAAGGCAGACGAAGCTTACCTCATCGGTAAAGGTAAGTCTCCTGTAGATGCTTATTTAAGTATAAGTGAGATCATAGATCTCGCTAAGTCTAAGGGCGTAGACGCCATTCACCCGGGCTATGGATTCCTCTCTGAGAACCCACAGTTCGCTAAGGCCTGCGAAGATGCGGGTATCGCGTTTATCGGACCTACAGCTGACATGATGATCAGACTGGGAGATAAGATCCAATCTAAACTCGTCGCTAACAGCGTAGGAGTTCCGACTATCCCTGGCGTAGACGCCGCTATTGAGACAGAGGAAGAAGCTGTAGAGTTCGCTGATAAGGCAGGCTACCCTGTAATGCTGAAGGCTGCTGACGGCGGCGGCGGAAGAGGTATGAGAGTCGTCCGCGACAGGAAGGATATTATCGCTGAATACAGAAACGCCAGAAGCGAGTCCATTAAGGCATTCGGAAGCCCTAAGATCTTCATTGAGAAATATCTGGAAGATCCTAAGCACATAGAAGTACAGGTACTCGGAGACGGACAGGGCCACCTGGTACATCTCTTCGAGAGAGACTGCTCCATCCAGAGAAGACATCAGAAGGTAATAGAGTTCACACCTTCTCTTACTCTTACAGATGAGCAGAGACGCGACATCTGCGCTGACGCTCTGAAGATCGCGGGATCTGTAGGATACAGATCAGCCGGAACTGTAGAGTTCCTTCTCGATAAGAACGGGAACCATTACTTCATAGAGATGAACCCGAGGATCCAGGTAGAGCACACTGTTACAGAGCTCGTTACAGGATTCGATATCGTTCAGGCTCAGATTAAGATCGCTATGGGATACACTCTCGATTCCGATGAAATCGGTATCAAGAGCCAGGATTCCATCACACAGCGCGGATACGCTATCCAGTGCCGTGTAACTACAGAAGATCCGGCTAATGGATTCATGCCTGACACAGGTACTATCGAGCTTTACAGAAGCGGCTCAGGTTTCGGCATCAGACTGGATGGAGGTAACGGCTACACAGGAGCGGTCATCTCACCATTCTACGATTCCCTGCTCGTTAAGATAACAGCATACGGCCGTACATTCGAAGATACGAGGAAGAAGGCTGTTAGAGCTCTTACAGAGACTAAGATCGATGGAGTTAAGACGAACATCGGTTTCCTGCTGAACGTGCTGAACCATCCTACATTTATCGAGGGTAAGTGTGACACAGGATTCATAGCCGCTAACCCTGACCTTCTCGACGTTAAGGCAGCGCCTGATGAAGAGAAGAGAATCATGAAGTTCATCGGTAATAAGGTCGTTAACGATAAGCGCGGCGCTAAGAAGCCGGACTTCAACGTACCTGTTTATCCGCACATCGCTCCGGAAGAGATCGCTGACCTCAGAGGAACGAAGCAGATGCTCGACGAACACGGACCAGAGTATGTTTCTAAGTGGGTATATGACCAGAAGAAGCTTCTCCTTACAGATACGACTCTGAGAGACGCTCATCAGTCTCTGATGGCTACCAGAGTAAGAACTAAGGATATGGAGAAGATCGCTCCTGCTATGGCTAAGTACGAGAAGGACCTCTTTTCATTCGAGATGTGGGGAGGAGCCACATTCGACACGGCTTACAGATTCCTGAAGGAATCTCCATGGGAGAGACTGGAGACCATCAGAAAGCTCGTTCCTAACGTTATGACTCAGATGCTCTTAAGAGGAGCTAACGCTGTAGGATATAAGAACTATCCGGATAACGTCATCAGAGAGTTCGTTAAGATCTCAGCAGAGGAAGGAATCGATGTGTTCCGTATCTTCGACTCACTGAACTGGGATAAGGGTATGGAAGTGGCTCTGGATCAGGTACGCCTGGAGAATAAGGTAGCTGAGCCTTGCATGTGCTACACAGGAGATATCCTCGATAAGACCAGAACTAAGTACACACTCGATTACTATATCAACTTCGCTAAGGAATTGGAGAAGGAAGGAGCTAACATCATCGGAATTAAGGACATGTCCGGACTTCTGAAGCCAGAAGCTGCCAGGATCCTCATTTCCGCTCTGAAGGATGAGATCGACATTCCTATCAACTACCATACACACGATACATCAGGAAACGCTATCGCTACATGCCTGATGGCAGCTGAAGCCGGAGTAGATATCGTAGACGCGGCTATAAACAGCATGTCCGGACTCACATCACAGCCTGGACTCAACTCGCTGGTAGCTGCTCTCGAGCTTACAGACAGAGATACAGGCATGAGCGTTCATGACCTGCAGAAGATCTCAGAATACTGGGCTGACGTAAGACCTGTATACGCTGAGTTCGAATCAGGACTTAAGACATCATCCGCTGAGATCTATGAGTATGAGATCCCTGGTGGTCAGTACTCCAACCTGAAGGCTCAGGTAGAGAGTTTCGGACTCGGTCATAAACTTCTCCAGGTTAAGGAGATGTACAGAACTGTAAACCAGATGCTCGGCGATATCGTTAAGGTAACACCGTCATCTAAGGCAGTCGGTGATATGGCTATCTTCATGGTTCAGAATGACCTGACTCCGGATAACATCCTGGAGAAGGGTAAGGACGTAGACTTCCCTGATTCTATCGTATCCTTCTTCGAAGGAATGATGGGTCAGCCTCTCGGAGGTTTCCCTGAGGAACTGCAGAAGGTAGTCCTGAAGGATAAGAAGCCTATTACATGCAGACCGGGAGAGCTCCTTCCACCTGAAGACTTCGACTACATTAAGGAAGGTCTTAAGAAGTACTTCAACCTCGAAGGAACACCTAAGGAAGTTATCAGCTATGCCCTCTATCCGAAGGTATACTCAGATTATCTGAACAGCCTGAAGAAGGATGGAGACTTCAGACAAATCGGTTCCGACGTATTCTTCCACGGTCTCGCTGTAGGTGAGACTTGCGAGATAAACCTCGAAGAAGGTAAGACTATGATCGTTACCCTCGACGAGATAAAGGCACCGGATGCTGAAGGATTCAGAGAGCTGGTATTTACGATCAACGGAAACAGAAGGATCATCAGCATTAAGGATAAGGAAGTTGAGAACGCTGTAGCTTCCGTAAGCGTTAAGTACGCCGATGAAGATAACCCTAAGGAAATCGGAGCCAATATCCCTGGAAACATCGTTAAGCTCCTGGCAGCTAAGGGTGAGCATGTTACAGAGAAGCAGCCGATCGCTGTTATCGAAGCCATGAAGATGGAGACTAACATCATCGCTACAGCAGAAGGCGACATCGCTGACTTCTACGTTAAGGAAGGCGAGCAGGTTAAGGCTGGACAGCTTATAGCGGTCATCGACTAGTTACTTAAGCTACTTCAATTAAATCAGGCGTTAATTTACTATTGGGCAGCCACGTAATGTGGCTGTCTTTTTTAATGGCGAAGCCGGGAGCAGGAGTTTTCTTTGCTGTAGCTATAGCAAAGGCGAACAGCGTTATTGTCACCTGACATGACGACAGAATGTCACATTGTTATCCTATAAATCTATTTTAGGTTTACAATCTCTTTGCGTAATGGTAATATCTAAGGTGTAGCCAGGGAGGACAGTGAATCGCTTCCGGCTTGCGGATTCATTTATCATTAAGGGGGATATTATGGAAGCTAACACAACGACAGCGCCTGCCCAGGGCAGGACGACATACTTAGTACTTACAGCTCTTTTCGCCGCGGTCATAATGGTATGCGCATGGATATCCATACCGCTTCCGTTCACACAGGTACCTATAACTTTAGGGACGCTGGGAATCATGCTGGCGGCGCTCCTTCTCGGACCGAAATACGGGACTATGAGCGTAGTTCTCTATCTGGCTCTGGGGGCGGTAGGAATTCCGGTATTTTCGGGATTTAAAGGTGGATTCGGGCATTTCGCCGGACCTACAGGTGGATACCTGGTAGGATATATCCTATTCGCGCTGGTTACCGGAGTGCTCTATAACGTGCTTTGTAAGAAGAAAATAAACGTTGGGGGCATCGTCGTAGCTTGTGTGGCAGGGGACTTCTTCTGCTACCTGCTCGGTACCATCTGGTTCATGCAGCTCGCCCACACGACATTGGCGGCATCTATGGTGATGTGCGTTATCCCGTTCCTGCCGGGTGACGCGGCTAAGATCGTAGTCGCGGCCATACTGACCAGAGCTCTTAAGCCGAGGCTCGACAGTATGCTGAATAAATAGTTATCTAAATAAAAAACAGGCGTCCGGCTGGTAAGCTGATTAAGTGCAGCAAGCCAATCGTGACGCCTGTTTTTTCGTGTTTTAATAAGTACGTGGCAGCTCTCTCAGATGAGTTCGTAAGCGAGTCCCTCGAAGAAAGCCTTAAGGAAAGCGTTTATCTCCAGAGCGTTTTTTCTGCCTTCTATGCTGAGGATCAGATAGCCGGAGCTGAAAGCCGGAAAACGAAAGATATCCGGTGCTCCCTTTGCAATATCAGCGTTCTGGCTTGATCCCATGTTGGATAAGATGCGTTTCGCGTCTATGACGTCCACGCCGTTAGCTATATTCTCGGAAGGAAACTCTATCTCCGTATCGCCGTCTGGACCGATCATAGCTCGGTAAGGCTGCTCTTCAGTCGGGAAAGCTATGTAGCCGTCTGTTTCTCCCTTATACGCCGCGTTCACCAGAAGTCCGGATGAAGAGACCTTTATATTAGTTACCGTGAATTCTCCTGCCGGATAGCCGTAAGAAAGCATGGCAGCGTTCAGGTCTACCAGCTTTAGGACCGGCAGCAGCCTGTACAGCTGGCATATGTCATCGTGGTTATGGAGCAGGATGAACTTCTGAAGCTCAGGATCATGACTGTTAAGGTACTCGTAGTACATCTCCACGGATCTGCCGCCGTTTATCTCATCCGCGCGCTCGTCTGCTATGCCCAGGTATTGCTCCACGTCTTTCTGCCTGAGAGAGCCGGTGAGATCCTTTATGTTAGAGAATTTTCTGACTATAGTAAATAAGTCTAAATTGAATATGTCCGGGAAGTCTATTTCCTTCTTTCGAGCCCTTTCCTTTAGGAAGGGGATATCGAATGAAGCGCCGTTATATGTCACTATATAGTCAAGGTCTTTAAGCATGTCCGCGGTGGCTCTCAGGACTTCCTTCTCATCGCTTAACGACTCAGCAAAGAATTGGACAGCCTCTGCCTGATCTCCATCATAAGTGAGTATGCCTACCAGGATCACGGCGCATCTCTTCGGCGTCAGACCCGTAGTCTCTATATCGAGGACAGCGCCTTTCTTACCGCCGAAATACATGTCGAACGCTCTGCTCTTATATCCTGTGGATTCGATTATATCTGTTACTGTTATCATCTTTCTCCTAAAAAACAAAGCAGACCATAGAACTTTCGAACCATGGCCTGCTTCAATCAAAAGGGGTATTGGGTTTAGAGATAAATGAGGTTATCATTGAAAGGGGGTGATAACCACATAACTGTATTATAGGAGATATGTGATAAAAAAGCAAGGAAATAATGTAATTTCCTTCAATTTACTAGGTAAATGTTTTTAAATTGAAAATGTATTAGCCTGGCAGGTGATCCGCGGGATTTCTTTGCAAAGTGTTCGCCTCGGGGACCAGTCTCTCCGAGAAAATGTATACAAGGTGGCTCTGCCAAAATCGTTTCTGCCGAACATAAAGCGATATACAAGGCGGTCGGCATTGTGCTATAATGTATGAGTAAAAATCTGTAAAGATGACACCGCCGGATCCGGTGCAGAAGAGACTTCTCATGTGATATCTGTTCGTCCCGGCAGCGGTGCTTATCATAGAAGAAGGCGGAGGATTTATTATGGGTAAGCTGCAGCATCAGATAACATTAGGCAGTAAGATCGCGCCGACCAGGCTGGTAATGCCGGCTATGGCTACAGAGGGCTCTATAGATGGTAAGATCACGCAGAAGGTGATAGACCATTACGACCTTTTCACTAAGGGCGGATATTTCGGCATGGTCATCACGGGACATACTTATGTCAGCGATGAGGGTAAATGGAGCGAAGGACAGGCTTCATCCGCTCATGACAGCGATATAGAAGGTCTCGCTAAAGTTGCGGATGTCATCCATAATAACGGGTCTTTGGCTCTGCTCCAGTTAAGCCACTGCGGAAGCGCAGGCGACATGAAGATCACAGGCCACGACCTCATAGCTCCGAGCCCAGCTCTTAACATGAGTCCTAGCGCTAAAACCAGGATCCATGCCCGCGCTATGTCCGTAGAGGAGATAGAAGATGTGTGCCAGAAGTTCATAGACGCGGCTGTAAGAGCTAAGAAGGCCGGTTATGACGGCGTAGAGATCCATTCCGCTCACGGATACCTTCTGAATGAGTTCTATTCACCTCTCGCTAATAAGAGGAACGACCTCTATACAGGTAAGAATATGATCGGAAGGACCAGACTTCATTTCGACATCATCCAGGGCATCAGAAAAGCCTGCGGTGGAGATTTCCTGATTTCCATGAGATTCGGCGCCTGCGATTATAAGCAGGGCGGAAGCCTTATCACAGAGATCCCTGTAGCAGCTGAGACGTTCGAAGACGCAGGTCTGGATATATTCGATATCTCAGGCGGTATGTGCGGATTTATCAATCCTTCTAATAAGAAGGCCGGATACTTTAAGGATTCCGCTGAGATGGTTAAGGCATGCGTTCGTAAGCCTGTTATCCTCACAGGTGGTATTAAGACGCCTGATGAAGCTGAGGAGCTGTTAGATAACGATTCAGCTGATATGATCGGCGTAGTAAGAGCTGTGATGGCTGATCCTGACTGGGCTCAGAGGGCTATAGAGGGATAACCGTTTGAATATTATAAGACGCCTGGAATGTTGAAATGAAATTCCGGACGTCTTTTTTGATGTTTTTTGGACCTATTAAGGAATAATTGCGGAATTCCTTTAATCGTAATGGTTTTCCTTTATTATTGTCTGCTGATGGGTGAAGGGATTTTTGTTTTTACGACGAAAGCATTTGCTGTTATTCTTGAATTACCATATATTGGCATTTATAATAGAGTTGAGATGATTTGAAAGCTGGCCTTGAAACAGGTGGGCTTTATGAGAAGAAAACTCTTAGCCGTAGTGATTTCAATGGCTGCGGGAATAGTTCTATTTAGGATTTCTAATATTACGGCAGTTTGCGGGATAGCGGCTGCCGTTTTTCTATATTTTAAGATAATAAGAAAAGAGGAATACGGTAAGTGGCTTTTCCCGGACGGGAATACGGATCAGAAGGCGGCGGCAGCTATGGTCGTAGCTATGGTGTTAGGCGCCGCGGCCTTCTGTGGCCAGGAGGCCTTATTCCAGGCGTTCGAACGCCTGGACACGGGTCAGCCCGTTAAAATAGAAGCCGCCCCATATAAGGTGTATCAGGTAGATGAGGAGAAGTACAGGCTTGAGTGCCGTGTGATTATGGTGGACGGGAAGAAGCCTGGGAGCTTATGGCTGAGGATGGCTGGCAGGGCATGGGGCGGCGACCGACTCATGCTTACGTATATAGGGGAGCTGGAAGAGCCAGCTTCTTTAACTGGATGCGATATAACGTTCAGGTCACCGATAAGCAAGCCGGACAGCGCCAGTAATCCCAGGTGTTTCGATTACGCTAATTATCTTAAAAGTAAGAAAATAACGCATACGGCTGTCTGTCGGGGGTTTATTAAAGTGGAACGGCCTGGTTTTGGCTATAGGGAATTCAGCCGGAAGGTAATGATGCTGCGCGAAAGCTTCCTCAGCAGTCTGGGGGCGGACGATGAGACGACTGCTTTGATAAGGGGGACTGTATTCGGAGACAGTCATATGTTGGATGAGGATATAACGGATGATTTCCGGAAGAACGGAACAGCTCACGTGCTCGCCGTCAGCGGTCTTCATGTGGGTGTGCTCTATAGTGTTTATAAGGCTATTGAAGGGAAGACAGGTAGTAAATGTCTGACGGTGCTCTTCTTGATTTTTCTTGGTTTTTACTGCATGCTCACTCTCTGGTCT
Organism: Eubacteriales bacterium; assembly: GCA_029009055.1. Classification (GTDB taxonomy): domain Bacteria; phylum Bacillota; class Clostridia; order Peptostreptococcales; family Anaerovoracaceae; genus Aminicella. The sequence continues at coordinate 52,302 of JAQXJR010000041.1, forward strand.
GTATCAGCTGTAAGGGCGTCTTTACTTATAGCCATAAAAGTCATCGGAAATGAGCTGGACAGGAGGTATGACATCCAGACGGCGCTGGCAGCTGTCCTGCTCGGAATCGTGCTCGCATGTCCCTGGGCGCTTTTCAGCGCTTCTCTTATCATGTCGTTTCTAGCTGTAGCAGGTATGTCTGCTGTGACAGGGTTCGCGGAGCGGCATGGACAGGAGGTATTTGCTAAGGTATTCGCGGCGCAGCTGGCTATGGGTCCTTATCTCATGTATACGTTCTCTCAGCTGCCTTTGGGCGCGATATTTATAAACATTCCGGTCATATTCATCATCTCGATTCTCGTGCCTTTAGGTATGTTGGATCTGGGAGTTTTCGCGCTAGGGGCGGGAAATGGCGGCGTGATGTTTTTAGCTTTAAGCCGGGCATTAACGGGAATGGCACGAATACTCACAATAACTAATTCATCTGCCTCTAGAGTCAATTTTCTGGCTTTCACGGTACCTTCGCCGCCTCTTTCGGTGATTGTCACCATCTATCTGCTTATTTTTATTACTACATCGGAGAGCTTTCACATAGCTTTCCATAGGAAGAATATCGGGTATGTGATTTGCTGCGGGATACTTATAGCTGTTTCTGTTGCTATGACTAGCGCCTGGTCTGCTACGCCTTTCGATAAGGCTAGCGCGATCATGGTCGATGTGGGGCAGGGGGACTCTATGCATTTCACGTCAGGTAAGACGGATGTGCTTATAGATGGCGGCGGTAAGGAAGACTACGATGTGGGGGAGAAAATCTTAATGCCGTACCTGCTAAGGAATGGGCGGAGGGATCTGGATCTAGCGTGCGCTACACACCTTCACACAGACCACTATCTGGGCCTAAGGCAGCTGTCCGGGGTTTACCCTGTCAGAAAAGCTGTAGTTACCGGTAAGAAGGGTGATATTATTAAGCCAGCAAAGGATATCAAAATAAAGATCCTCTGGCCAGTCAGGCAGAATCCAGACGCTGAGGATGAGAATGTCAACAGCCTTATTTTCAAAGTATACATAAAAGATTACACAGTTCTAGTGACAGGGGACATCTCTAAGGAAGGAGAGAAGATGCTTCTGGATATGTATGAGGGGACGGATGAACTTAAGAGCGATGTTTTGAAAGTCCCTCACCACGGGAGCCGGTTCAGCAGCTCCCCGGAGTTCATCAGGGCAGTCGACCCCAAAATCGCCTTGATTGGTGTAGGTAAGAATAATATGTACGGCCACCCCGCGCCGGAAGTAATAAAGCGATATGAAGAAATGGGTATACCGGTTTTCAGAACGGATGAGGATGGTGCCATAGGAATAAGAAAAGAAGCCGGAGCGTTCGAAGTATGTACGATGAAATGATCACCAGGCTGACGGATCCTTCCATCCAGGGTATGAGATAAATAAAAGCATTGAAAAAGCAGGTTTTTCAGCCTGCTTTTTTGATACTTATTAATATTAACTGTGTCGCGAAATTTTAACGCGAGCTAGTAAATTTACCGAGTCTTTATCTATTCTTCCACCTTATCCTGTGGCTCGTTATTGAGCAGTTTATCGAATGCCTTCAGGATAGGAGCTACGTTCTTCTCATTGTCTACTACGACCAGCATAGTGTTGTCACCGGCTACAGTTCCGACTATATGGGAAAGTTCCAGATGGTCTACAGCCTCGCCGGCGGAGCCTCCGCAGCCCGGCAAAGTCTTAATAAGGATCAAATTCTGCGCTTCTGCGTATGAAACTACTGTTTCTCTGAATATCCTGACGAAGCGCTCAGAAATAGGGGCGTCCACACGGTCTATAGCGGCATACTTGTATTTGCCATTAGAGGAGAAGACCCTGACCAGCTGCAGATCCTTAATGTCACGGGAGACCGTAGCCTGAGTCACGTCATAGCCTGCCTCTCTCAGAAGCGATGCCAGCTTCTCCTGTGTCTCGACTTCCTGTTTCTTTATTATATCTAGTATAGCGTTCTGTCTAGAGTTTCGCATATTATCCTCCGTACCGGGTCAGAATGAAAATGTGGATTTATTTATACAATTCGATGCATGATTATGCCATGCTGTGTTTCATAATTATACCGAAAAATGATAAAAAAATCAAACGGCTTTTACACCGTTTGATCTTAGAAAGTCATTATGTATTTACTTTGCAAAGGGAAAACTTAGCTGAGCATCATAGCCAGCGCCGTATCCGTGAAGAATGTGTTTCCGTTATAAAGGAAAAGCACATCCGTAATATTGTTCGCTTTCATGACTGTATTGATGTCATCGAAGTAATAACGCGGGTCCACGACTACGACCTTCCTGTAGCTCTGCGTGAAGAACGGGATCATGCTGTTAGCGTACGAGTCCTTTATGATAAGCAGGTTCTTCTTACTCTTTATCGGAGTCGTTATCGTGTAGAACGGATGGTTGGACCCGCCGAACACAGTGTAAGCGTCCTTCTTCTTCAGGTTCTTCAGCTTGTAGAACTCCGTGGTCTTCTCCTTCGTGTCGGAGTAGTAGATGACGGAATTCTTATAGCCTGATGAAGTAGGGAGGTATACCGAGATCTTATCATCGCGTCCGTTCGTGAAGCCGCTCTTAGAATAAAGCGTCCCCTTAAAGTCGTTAGATACTATGTACGGCTTATACTCCGTGTCATCCTTAAGTCCCATGACGCTGCTCGCGTTCTTATAAGCCAGGTATGCGCCTTCGCTCGTCCAGTGGTGGTCTGTTCTGTAGTAGAGCTGGGTCTTTTTCTTATTATTTATAAATGTCTGGCGGACATCTATAGGCGTGATGCCAGCCTTAACCACGGACTTAAAGAAGTTGTTCATGTAGTAGTCCTGGTCGTTCATCGCGACCGTAAGCGGCAGCTTATCGCTGTAGATAGACGCGGCGTTAGGGGCGAGCAAGAAATACATATCGACATTCGGGTACTGGCGCTTAAAAAGCTTAAGCAGCCGCTCGTCTTTTCTTAGCTGGCTCTTATCTGGTGCCTCTATCTGTTCCATGAGGTAATGATCCCTGCATTTATAGACACCGTTAGACTCGAGCTTTCCTACCGCCTGGTCAGAAGATGTCTTTATCTTAATAAAAGCCTTCCTAAACATGAACTGGTCGCTGGCGTAATCATCGAGCTTAGACTCGAATCGTCCCTCTATATAAGTCATAGGGGAGAGTTTTGGGAACTGCTGGAACACCCTGTTCTCATCGGCGGAGAACTTAGAATCCGGCAGGACTATATTCCCTATGAATACCAGGGCGAGCAGTATTATGAAGACCAGACCTGTCATCTCTATAGGCGAGTCTTTATCTACGTGAGAGAGTGAGAAGCGCCGTGCCTTAGCCTGGCTTTCATCTGCCTTCTTTTCTTTCTTCTTTATTTTTATCTTAAAATCAGGTTTCTTCATATTTACCATTTACCTCTTAGAATCTGAAATACAGGAACGGGTTATATGAACCGAATATCAGATATGAGACTGAAAGTATGAATACAGCGAATATAGCCGCTATAGCCGTCTTCGTGTGTTTCTGCCAGTATTTACTGAACCAGGTCATCGGGGTAGGGGTAGCGACTAGGCATCCGAGCACAAGCGGGATTATGTTAGTCCTTATTATGTACAGGGTCTCCGCGTTGAACAGAGGGTATTTACCGAGTCCGATCATGATTCCCAGGTATGACACAGCCTTCGAGAGGTCGGCGCTGAAGAAGAACACCCAGCCGATCATTACTATGAGCATGGTGTATATGTGTCTGATCCATTCCGGCGTGTTAGCCAGATATTTACCATACACGTATTTCTCCAGGACGAGGATCACACCGTAATAGATTCCCCAAACGACGAAATTCCAACTGGCTCCGTGCCAGAGTCCTGTAAGTGCCCATACTATCATCAGGTTCAGGATATGTCTCGGGACCGCAACCCTGTTTCCACCGAGAGGAATATATACATATTCGCGGAACCAGGTGCTGAGGGATATATGCCATCTTCTCCAGAACTCTGTCACCGTCTTAGAAATGTACGGATAGTTGAAGTTCTCCTGGAACCTGAATCCGAATATCCTGCCCAGACCGATAGCCATATCAGAATAACCGCTGAAATCAAAGTATATCTGTAAAGTATAAGCTATCATTCCTACCCAGTAGATAACTATGGAGATCTGTGATTTCGGCAGGCCCAGTATAGTAGTGTGCAGAGCGCCGAAGGCATTAGCCAGAAGGACTTTCTTTGCTAAGCCGAACATGAAACGGATAGAGCCGTCGCCTATGGATTCCATGTTCGTGTCGCGCCGGTCGAGCTGAGCCGCTATATCCCTGTATTTAACGATAGGGCCCGCTATGAGCTGTGGGAACAGGGACAGGTAGAGGGCGAACTTTATCAGGTTGCTCTGCGGCTTCACCTTATTCCTGTAGACGTCGAATATGTACGACAGGGCCTGGAACGTGTAGAATGAGATGCCGATTGGGAGGGCGAGGACGGTGTAATGGATGTTCGTGTGGAAAATGCCATTGAACGTATCCATCAGGAAGCCGAAATACTTAAAGAACCCAAGCATTGCCAGGTTCACTATGATCGTGAACAGCAAATTCCTCCTGCCGCTTCCTCCTCCGGATTGCTCTTTCCTTATCTGGAAGGCCATGAAGTAATTGAAGAATATGCTGTATATCATCAGGAAGACGTATACAGGCTCTCCCCAGCTGTAGAATATCAAGCTTCCGATAAGGAGCGCCACGTTACGCGCCTGGATCTTCTCCTTAGGAATGATGAAGTAGACAGCCATCATTATCGGCAAGAAATAGAATACGAAGATAATGCTGCTAAATAACATCTATGAACACCTCCTCGTATTTCTCAGGGTCCTTAGCCGTGCAGTAGAAGAGATAGTTCCCGCGCTTAGTGATCACCGCGTTATTAAGCATGGCGACCTGCTTAGGGGCATATCCTTCG
>JAQXJR010000042.1 GCA_029009055.1 Eubacteriales bacterium
TGATACTGGATGAGCCGACGACGGGCCTCGACCCGCAGACGAGGAAGAACATCTGGAGCGTGGTACATGAACTGAGGGTGAAGGAGAAGATGACTGTCTTCCTGACAACTCATTATATGGAAGAAACTGCAGACGCCGATAACATCATAGTCATAGACCACGGGAAAATAGCGGCCGAGGGGACGCCTCTGGACCTTAAGAACAGGTACGCGGGCGACTATATCACATTCTATAACGCTGAGGCGGATGAGGATGAGATCAGAGGTCTGGGCCTTCCGGTCGATAGAGTTGGTTCAGGCGTATACAGGCTTAAAGTATCAGGGTCTAAAGAGGCTGCCGGGCTCGTGTGCTCGCGGCCTGACCTCTTTAAGGATTTCGAGATAACTAAGGGTAAGATGGACGATGTTTTCCTTGCGATCACAGGGGAGCAGCTCACGGGGGACGAGAAATGACCGGGATTTCAGGAATGACGATTCGAAATATCAAAATGTTTTTTAAGGATAAGGGAATGCTGCTTACATCCCTCATCACGCCGCTGATCCTGCTCATACTTTACTCGACATTCTTAGGTAAAACATTTAAAGACAGCTATGCTGAGATGTTTAAGGCCCTGCCGCCCGGCGTGGACGTGCCGAGCAATTTAGTAGACAGCCTGGTCGCGGCTCAGATATTATCATCCATGCTAGCTGTAAGCTGCGTCACAGTCGCGTTTTGCTGCAATATGCTCATGGTCCAGGATAAGATATCAGGTTCCAGGATGGATTTCACGGTCAGCCCATTGAGTAGATCCAAGCTCGCCCTGAGCTACTACATTTCCACTATTGTGAGCACAGCCATAGTCTGCTTCGTGGCTATCGTCCTCTGTCTCGCCTACGTGAAGAGCCAGGGCTGGTATTACACGGCGGAGGATGTGGTCAGGATCGTGCTCGATACCATGCTCATGGTCCTGTTCGGGACGGCGCTCTCTTCTGTCGTGAATGTTTTCCTTACATCTAACGGCCAGGTCTCGGCTGTCGGCACCATAGTCAGCGCCGGCTACGGCTTTATCTGCGGGGCCTACATGCCTATAAGCCAGTTCGGAGAAAAGCTGAAGAACGCTCTTTGCTTATTCCCGGGCATCCACGGGACGTCCATACTGCGCAGGGCATCCATGTCGGGCGTTTTCAGGGAGCTCGAGGCGGACGACGCGCCGAAGGAGTTCGTTAAAGCCCTTAAGGACCTGCTCGACTGTAACGTGTATTATTCCGGAGATAAAGTTTCCGCCGAGACTCAGTATTTCGTGCTCGCCGGGACGACGATCGCTCTTATCATAATTTACGTCATTATAACGAAACACCAGCAGAGGCATTGAGACCCGAGCTTTAATTTTAAGATTATACGGCAAAGGTAGTCCCTGATTTTCGCGGGGGCGCCCCAGCCGTTTTTTATTTGCTCGAAAAAGTTCTATGAGCTAAACAGTTTTACATTTCAAATCTGTTTCGGTAGAATGGGAATATAAACTAGGGTAGAAGTGTCTTTACGGAGGAAACACTATGTACAATCTAGAGAATGATGACAGACCATTCGTTCCATGGGGCCTGGTCAATAACTTTATGATAGACGCCTTTAAGGCTGTCGGAGTTCCTGAGGAGGACGCGAAGATCTGCGCCGATGTTCTTCTGGAGAGCGACCGCCGCGGCGTGGAGAGCCACGGATGCAACAGGTTTAAGCCTATATACATCGACAGGATAAACGCCGGCATCCAGAAGCCGGTAACAGAGTTCGAGATCGTTAAGGACACTGAGACGACTCTCGTGGCAGACGCTCACGACGGCATGGGCATGGTCGCTTCATATAAAGCTATGAAGATGATCATAGAGAAAGCTCGTAAATACGGCCTCGGCATGGCAGTAATCAGGAATTCCACGCATTACGGAATCGCCGGATACTGGACCAGCATGGCTGTTAAGGAAGGCATGATCGGCATCAGCGGCACGAACGCCCGTCCATCCATCGCCCCTACATTCGGAGTAGACAATATGCTGGGAACGAACCCGCTCACGTTCGGAATGCCGACAGACGAGCCTTTCCCATTCAACATCGACTGCGCTACATCCATAAACCAGAGAGGTAAGATAGAATTCTTCGCCCGTCAGGGCATGGACACACCTGCCGGCCAGGTCATCGGTAACGACGGCACTGCCCTCACGGATTCTGAGGAGATCCTGAAGAGACTGAAGGACGGAACAGCGGCTCTGGCTCCTCTGGGCGGCATAGGCGAGACCATGGGAGGATATAAGGGATACGGCTACGCTACAGTAGTAGAGATCCTGTCCGCGGCTCTTTCCGGCGGCAGCTTCATGAAGGAGCTGAGGGGCTTCGACGCTGACGGTAACAGGCAGCCATACCACCTCGGCCACTTCTTCATCGTCATAGATCCTGAGCATTTCATGGGCCTCGAGACATTTAAGAGCATATCCGGTGAGATATTAAGGCGCCTGAGAAACTCAACAGTCGCTCCGGGCGAGAAGAGGATATACACGCCGGGTGAGATAGCTTACGAGACATGGCTCGACAGGAAGGATAAGGGAGTTCCGATCGGCGAGAGCGTACAGAAGGAATTCATAGAGATCCGCGATAAGTACGACCTGCCGTATAAATTCCCGTTCGAGAAGTAAATAAGCCGTTTCAAGCGGTTCCATATTCTCATCGTTATCGAGCAAAGCCATACCTGGGCTTTCGGTCCGGACCGGCCGCCAGAATGTATACAAGAATGCATACAAGAATTTTACAGGTACTTTACTATTTTTCACCAAAGAATGATTAAAATCATTTTTATTGAAAATTCTCGGCTTGTATTTGGGAAAATTCGGATAAATCCGCTGAAATTTTCGATTTTGCGCCTTGATGTTTGTGTGATAAAATTTGAATAACGTTTGAAAGTGATATATAGGATGTGAACATATATATCGCTTTAGAAACAGACGGATACATCGCATATCAATGAGAATGGATATTGTGGAGGTTATTTATGAAGAAGAAAGTATTGAGTTTGATCTTAGCCGGAGTAATGGTGCTTGGAACAGCGGCTATGTTCACATCATGCGGCTCATCTTCTAAGAAGGAAGAGTCATCCGGTGTGGATCTTAACAGCATGAGCCTGGAAGACATCACTAAGAAGGCTAAGGAGGATGGAGAGGTCCAGTCCTTAGGTATGCCTGATACATGGGCTAACTGGGGTCTCACATGGAAGGCTCTCGAAGATGAATACGGCATCAAGCACACAGACGCCGACATGTCTTCTGAGGAAGAGCTGAAGATGTTTAAGTCTGAAGGTAAGAAGGGAACTAAGGACATCGGAGATGTCGGACAGTCATTCGGACCTAAGGCTATAGATCAGGACCTGGTACAGGGATATAAGACATCTTACTGGGACAGCGTTCCTGACTGGGCTAAGGGTGAAGATGGTAAGTGGATGATGGCTTACACAGGAGCTACTTCATTCCTCACTAACACAGATCAGGTTAAGAAAGTTCCTAAGTCATGGAAGGACATTAAGAACGGTTCTTATAAGGTTTCCATCGGAGACATCACAGGAGCTAACGCTCAGGGCGCTATCATCGCTTCAGCTTACGCATTCGGCGGCAGCCTCGATGACCTCGACCCGGCATTCGACTTCTGGAAGAAGATGGCTAAGGCCGGAAGGATCAATACTCTGGACATCACACAGCAGAACTTCGAAACAGGAGAGGTTCCTGTAGGAGTAGTATGGAGCTTCACAGCCGCTCCTTATAAGAAGAAGATCACAGAGTATAAGATGGAAGCTACTATTCCTCAGGACGGCGCTATCCTCTCAGGATACGCTTCTGTAATCAATAAGTATGCTCCTCATCCATATGCTGCAGCACTTGCCAGAGAGTACATATTCAGCGATAAGGGACAGGCTAACCTCGCTAAGGCAGGCGCTATCCCTACCAGAACAGACGTTAAGCTTTCTAAGAAGATCCAGAAGGACACATTCGCTCAGAGCGAGTATAAGGACGCTATCCCTATGGAGGATATCGACGCTTATTCTAAGGCTTGCGAAGATGTAGTCAACAGATGGAACGAAGAGATCAAGCCGCTTCTCGTTAAGTAATCTGGTGATATAGATTTCCTGTGAATATAGGGTGTGCGGTTTTCGTACACCCTATATTTTTGGAATGAAGGACTTTATATGAAAAAGAGTAAATACATGCACTTATTGGCTCTGGTGCCATTCCTGGTAGTGGCGCTCCTCTATGAGCTGATACCGCTTCTGACCATAATCATCCAGAGTTTTCGTCCGGATGGCGGCGGAAGTTTCACACTGGAAAATTATAAGACCGTATTCAGCACTCTGCTCTATCAGAGCGCTATCATAAACAGTTTGAAGATCTCATTGATATCCGCTATTTTCGGTATCATCATAGCCTTCATAGGCGCTAAAGCTGCTAACGAAGGTCAGGGTAAGCTGGGATCGTTCTTCATGGCGATATTGAACATGGTTTCTAACTTCGCCGGCATCCCGCTCGCTTTCGCTTTCATGATCCTGCTTGGCTCTACAGGTGTTATGATGAATTTCGCCGATAAAGTCGGCTTCGACTTTATTAAGAGTTTCGACCTGTATACTTCTAACGGCATAGCGTTCGTATACGTTTACTTCCAGATCCCTCTGGCTACACTTCTTCTCATCCCGTCATTTGCGGGCGTGAGAAATGAGTGGAAGGAAGCCTGCACGATCCTGGGAGGCGGTCCGGCCACATTCTGGACTAAAGTCGGCATTCCTGTACTTATGCCGAGTGTGCTGGGAACATTCAGCGTTCTCTTCGCTAACGCTCTGGCAGCATACGCTACAGTATACGCTTTGATGATGAGTAACATCTCGCTTCTGCCTGTACAGATAGCCGGCTGCTACGTAGGTGAAGTGACGACCAGAGAAGGCTTGGGCGGCGCTCTATCGGTAGTTATGATGATAATCATGGTAGCCATGATCGGCGTGACCAACTTACTCAGTAAGAGATTCGAGAGGGGGCAGAGGAAGTAATGAAGAAGAGAAATATCGGCCCTTCGGTCATAATGATCATCCTCATGATATATATGCTCATACCTCTCGTGGTATCCATCATATATTCTCTGAACGAGAAGTGGACTCAGCTCCTTCCGGAAGGGTTCACTACAGCGAACTACGTGACTCTGGCTCAGGACAGCGAGTTCATAGCCAGCATAGGAAGGACGCTCCTGCTCTGTGTCGTTCCTATCGTGATCACCATAATTATAGTTCTGCTGGCCCTCTTCGTTTCGACGGCCATATTCCCGAGACTGGAGAAATATGTACAGCTTATCTGCATGATCCCGTATACCATCCAGGGAGTCATCCTCTCTGTAAGTATCCTGACCATGTACGTACAGTCACCGACGATCCTGAGCAATAGACTGCTCATGCTGTTCGGAGCTTACTGCATAATCATACTGCCTTATGTGTACAGGGGCATCAGGAACGGAATGAACGCCGTGAACATGCCTATGCTGCTCGAGGCGGCGGAGATGCTTGGCTGCTCTAAGATCTACGCTTTCTTTAAGGTAGTAGTTCCTAATATCCTGTCGTCTATCATAGTTTCATCTCTGTTAGCCGTAGGAATCATATTCGGAGATTACGTACTGGTAAGGAACCTGGACGGAACAGCATTCCCTAACATGCAGATATATCTGTATCAGACCATGAAGTCAGACAGCCAGAAGGCGAGCGCAGTGTTCGTAGTGATCATGCTGATCACGTTCCTGATCGCGGCAGTAGTTTTATATCTGCAGAGCCGTCAGGGTAAGGGCGCGAAGAGCCGCGATAAGGAGTAGAGTATGGCGTATATTAAATTTGAGAACATCACTAAGAGCTACGATGGTAAGAACCTCGTACTTAAGAACATAGACCTGGAAGTGGAAGAAGGTAAGCTGGTGACTTTGCTCGGTCCTTCGGGATGCGGTAAATCCACCCTGCTCAGATGCCTGTCCGGCCTGGAAATGGTAACATCAGGTAAGATCTACCTCGACGGTAGGGACGTCACATACCTGGAGCCGAGGGAGAGAAATATCGGTATGGTATTCCAGCAGTACAGCCTATTCCCTAACATGACGGTCGCTCAGAACGTGGCATTCGGCATGAAGATGAAGAAGATGCCGCAGGATAAGATAGAGAAGAAGACGAAGGAGATGCTGGACATAGTAGGCCTGGGCGATAAGCTCGACCGCTATCCTGCTCAGCTTTCCGGCGGACAGCAGCAGAGAGCCGCCCTGGCCAGAGCCATAGTGACCGAGCCTAAGGTACTGCTCCTGGATGAGCCGCTTTCAGCCATAGACGCGCTGCTGAGGAGAAATCTTCAGATAGAGATCAGAAGGATCCAGAAGGAGCTGGGCATCACGGCTATCTTCGTAACACATGATCAGGAAGAGGCTATGGTAATGTCCGACGTCATCCACCTCATGCATGACGGAATCATCGAGCAAAGCGCGGCCCCGACTGAGATGTATATCAAGCCTACGACTAAGTTCGCGGCTTCCTTCATCGGCCACTATAACCTGCTTCCGGCAGCAGTCCTGTCAGAACTCACAGGCGAGAAACTCGACTGCGATGACGTGGCGTTCAGACCTGAGCTCGTTCATATAACAGAGTCCAAGCCATCAGAGCCTGACTGCCTGTTTATGGAAGGCGTCATAGAGAACACTATGCCTCATGGAAATATACTGAGGTACGCCGTTAACTGCAGCGGCACTCAGATAGACGTGGACGAGTTGTTCACAGATATAAGGGAGATCCCAGACGGAACACACTGCTGGCTCTCTATCAAGAAGTCAGACGCCATCATGCTTTAAGGGGAAAACTATATATGACATTGATATTTGCTCACAGGGGATATTCTGATAAATATCCTGAGAACACCATGCTCGCTTATGAGAAGGCCGTAGAAGCGGGGGCGGACGGCATAGAGATGGACGTCCAGATGTCTAAGGACGGCGAGCTCGTCATCATGCACGATGAGGCTGTGGACCGCACGACGAACGGGCACGGTCTAGTTAAAGATCTCACTCTGGCAGAACTTAAGCAGCTCGACGCTTCGTATAAGTTCGGCGATAAGTACGGCGTGAACCGGGTGCCGACTCTGCGCGAATTCTTCCGGTTCGTTAAGATGACTGGGATAATGGTGAATGTCGAACTAAAGACAGGAGTCTACACTTACGACGGCATAGAGGAGAAGACCCTGGCCATGATAGACGAGTTCGGACTCAGGGATAAAATCATAATCTCTTCTTTCAACCATTATTCTGTCATGAAGATGAAGAAGATGGCTCCGGACATGAAGTACGGGCTGCTGGAGGAGAGCTGGATAATCGGAATGCCGGCTTACGCTGAAGACCTTAAGGTGAACTACCTCCACCCTGTATTCAACTCCGTAAGCGAGGAGATGTTCAGGGAGTCCAGCGGCTATGGCATCGGCATAAACACTTGGACGGTAAATGATCCTGCCGAGATGGAGAGGCTGCTGAAGCTGGGAGTTAATGGAATCATAACCAATGACCCCGCCCTGGTGAGACAGGTGGCTCTGCAGTGCGGCGTAGAGGTCTCGAATTTCGTACCTGCAGAGGCTGAGGCCTAGAACATAGAAGTTATATTTTAAGATTAAATGAAATACCGGGCATACGGACCTGATGTGAGTCAGGGCGTGTGACCCGGTTTTATTATGCAGAGAATACCCGCGAAATTCCCTTTAGGGTATCAGGAGAATGAATAGCGGAAAAACAATCAGAATGTGTACTTTATGACAAAACCTGTTTCCATTATTATACATGACTTTACATATGTTATCTATAGTTTACCCCCCCCCAATTTTTCAGCATTTTTCAACTAAAACGACCTGCGACTCGAGGCATTTTTTCCGTGTCATAAAGTACACTTTTTGAAAAATATTTTGCTATAAATATAGACCATGCGCTAAGGATGGTGACAAGCATATGGAAATAACCAGCGTTATTAAATACGAAGGCGATAATAGCACATTCGTATGGAAACATCCGAATGAAGACTTCAGCACTACTTCACAACTGATAGTCCATGAATCACAGGAAGCAGTATTTTTTCTTAATGGACAGCCTTTAGATTTATTTGGATCAGGGCGGTACACTCTGGATACAGGTAACATTCCATTACTGCAGAAGGTAAAGAATATTCCGACAGCTGGGGTTTCGCCGTTCCACTGCGAAGTTTACTTCGTTAATAAAGTGGAACAGATGGCCATCCGTTGGGGAACAGACACTAAGATCCAATATATGGAGCCGACTTATGGTTTTCCTCTGGCAATCGGAGCTAGTGGGGAGATGAGTCTTCGAGTCCACGATTCTAAGAGGCTTCTCATTAATCTAGTTGGTACAGAATCGGATCTTTCTCAAGCTAAGCTCGTCTCATACTTTAGAGCCTTCCTCATGACTAAGGTGAAGACTTACATAGCTCAGGTCATGAAGAGCAGCGCAATCAGCATCTTTGAAATAGATGAGCACTTGATTGAATTCTCAGAAGAATTAAAGAAGAGGCTGGTTCCTGACTTCCTGGATTATGGTGTTTCTCTGGAGAGGTTCTTCGTAACAGCGATAGTTAAGCCGGATGGCAGCCCGCAATACGAGAAATTTAAAGAGCTCCACTTCAGACAGTATGCGGATGTGGCGGAAGCGAAGATACGTCAGCAGGTAGGCGTTATTGATCAGGAAACTGAAGCCCGTAAGATGGTTATAGAATCACAGGGACTAGCGCAGAAACGTAATATCGAGGGATATACTTACCAGCAGGAACGCGGATATGACGTAGCTGAAAAACTTGCCGGAAATGAAGGTGTAGGAGAATTCAGCAGCGCGGGTATAGGCTTGGGCATGATGGCAGGTGTCGGAAGTTCTGTAGGAAACGCGGTTGGAGGTACATTTAACGCGGCTGTAACGGGAATGACGAACGCGCCGATAGAGCCTAATGATTCGTTCTGTGAAAACTGCGGCGCGAAACTATCGCCTGGAGCCGCTTTCTGCGAAGAATGCGGCGCGCCGGTAGCGCAGAAGCCTCGCTGCAAGAAATGCGGGTATGTGTTTGAACGTCCGGGAAAGTTCTGCCCGAAATGCGGCACTAAACGGGAGGACTAACATATGAGTAAGAATTCTAAAATCGGAATGATCATATGGGGGTTAAGCCTCGCGCTGGCGCTCGTACTTCTGTTCACTTTGCAGAATGGGATGACGGCGACATTCTGGATAACGTTTGGATTCGTATGCTTAGCATTCATATCTTCGCTTATATTTCAAATGAAAATATGGAAGATATCGAATTCACCGGACGAACAGTTTATTCACTGGCCGCCGATAATTTTTTCATCTGTTTATATGATAGCGCAGATACCAATTATTCTGATTTTCGGTATTGGCTCATCAGCTATTTCTTATAAAGTGACAATAATTATTAATGCGATTTTATTAGTGTTGGCCTGGGTGGCTGTTCTTTCCAGTATGGCAGGCAATGACCACATCAGAAACGTTGATAGCAGACAGAAGGATCATCACACAGAATTATAAATATTAGGAGGATAATATATGAAAAAGCTCACTTGTGAAATGTGTGGCAGCACAGATATTATTAAAAAAGATGGAATGTATGTCTGCCAAACTTGCGGCACGAAGTATTCCGTCGAAGAAGCGAAGAAGATGATGATCGAAGGGACAGTCGACGTTTCCGGAAGCTCAGTAAAGATAGATAACACAGCAGCTATTGATAATTATTATAAAATGGCTGAGAGTGCTTATAAGTCAAGCAACCAGAAAGAGGCTGAGGACTATTGCAATAAGATAATTGAGATAGAACCTAATAACTATAAGGCATGGCTGTTAAAGGGAAAGGCAGCGGGTTGGCAGTCTACGCTCGCGAATCTCAGAATAGGCGAGGCTGCTAATTGTTTTGAGAAGGCAATTACGAATTCGCCGGAAGAAGAAGTGAATAAGGTAAAAGCAGAATTTCTGGTAGAATTTTCCAATTTAGCTGAAGCTTCCATGAAAATTAGCGGGCAACTGCTTCGTGGATTACCCGTCCGAATCGAGCTATTCGAGTTTTGTGAATTGCACGACTGAAATAATAAACTCTGGCGTATTATATTTTTCAATCTTAGGAGCTGATGGTCCGATGCCTTTAACGAATATGATGGCACGCTATCTGGTAGATGGGGCGGTGCGGGCATTTAATGGTTCAGTGATCGCGGATGTATCGAACATGTATGGGAATGTGTATTTAGAGAAACAATTCCTTGAACGAATAAATTGTTGTAGAAATCTTATTAGCGCAGCCATTGGTATGGATGAAGATAATAAAGAGGAGGCTGAATTGAAAAACTAACTTCCAGTCTTGCAAAGTATCGGTCAAGTAACTTCTACCCTTGCAACAGTAACTTCTACCCTTGCAAAGGTAAATTCCAGTTCTGCCTAAAACTGCGCAAATACTGGAATTTAATATTGCAA
>JAQXJR010000043.1 GCA_029009055.1 Eubacteriales bacterium
AAGATGTGATCGATAAGAAATTCGCTAAGCTCTCTAAGTATTTCTCAGATGACATCACTGCGAGGGTCGTTCTGTCCAAGCAGAAGGATAAGGATAAGATAGAGGCGACCATTAACGCTAAGGGCGCTGTATTCAGAGCAGAGGAAGTCTGCGACGATATTTACGACGGCATAGAGGCTGTTGTGGACAGGCTGGCTGCTCAGATGAAGAAGTTTAAGGGTAAACTCCAGAAGAGATATAACGATAATAAGGCCCTGAAATTCGAGATGATGCCGGATACAGAGGAAGAGACAGAAGAAGAAACAGATAACATCGTAAGGAAGAAGAATTTCACGCTTCGTCCTATGGATGTGGAAGAGGCTATCCTGGAGATGGAGATGCTGGAGCATAATTTCTTCGTATTCCTCGATACAGCTACAGACAGCGTAAGCGTAGTATATAAGAGAAACGACGGCGGCTACGGAGTCATAGAGACTGAGAGATAGCGCGTAAATATAGCGGTGACCACTGCCGGCAGATATGGCAGCATAAAGCCGATGTTATAAAAGAATAAACACTACACAGGCGCCCTTGGTGGTGCCTGTGTTTTTTGGTTGTGGAAGCGGTGAATTCCTTGAAAAAAGCCACTTTTTTTAGTAAAATCATAAGTAGTATGTTTTTGATGTAGGAGACGAAATGGCAGCTTTTTTCAGAACCGTATTTACAGGGGTGGGAGTGAACGATATCATAGATATCCTTCTCACCGCCTTTATCATATATAAAGTTATAGAATTCATGCAGCAGACCAGGGCTCAGCAGCTCATTAAGGGTATACTGATCGTCATAGCGGCTTACATGATATCTGATTACTTCAGCCTGCACACTATTAATTGGATACTGAGGGGTCTGTTCACTATAGGCCTCTTCGCCATAGTGGTCCTGTTCCAGCCTGAGCTCAGGCGAGGTCTGGAAGTCATGGGCAGGATGAAGCTTTCTTCTACCGTCGGAAATGTGGATGAGGAGAAGAGGCAGCAGATCATCCAGCAGCTCATAGACGCTGTGATGACTTTCTCTAAGACTAGGACGGGAGCCCTCATAGTTTTCGAGCGTGAGACCGCTCTGGAGGATATAGCGGAAACAGGCACGATACTGGAAGCGGATATTTCCGCTCAGCTACTGGGAAATCTGTTTTATGTGGGTTCACCGCTTCATGATGGCGCTGTGATAATAAAAAAAGATCAGGTCTACGCTGCCGGCTGTGTGCTCCCGCTCACTAAGGATAAATACCTAAGTAAGAGTCTGGGCACCAGACATAGGGCAGGAATAGGTATAACTGAAAACTCCGACTGCCTCACTATCATAGTAAGCGAGGAGACAGGAATAATTTCCGTAGCTGAAGGAGGAAGGATCCGGAGGCATTATAACGAAGATACTTTGCGGGGAGTCCTCGATACTCTCTATACGGATAATAGAGATAAGAAGCATAGGATCTGGCCTATACACACGGGTATGGACGAACACCACAGATATAACGCGGGCAGCGCAGGGGAGGAGGAAGACGATGAACAGTAAGAAAGTAAATGCCGTCATCTCCTTAGTCCTGGCTGTGGTACTGTGGATGTATGTCGTAGGAAAGATGGACCCTCAGGTCAGTAAGGTCTACAGGGATGTGACTGTTCATTACCAGAACGAGCAGGTCCTGTCAGATAAGGGACTGGCTATGTCTTCCGGAAGTATTACGGCTGTGGACATCACTGTGACAGGTAAACGCAGTAAGATGGCTAAGATGACCAGAAGTAAGGTGAAAGCCACTGTGGATCTCAGCGATACGAACGAGGGCAGCAACTCCGTCGATATAAGGGTGAAGGTGCCGAATTCCATAGAGGTTACAGCTCAGTCAGACACTAAGACTAAGGTCACAGTCGAGAAGAGGGTCACGGACCAGAGACGCATATGTGTATATTATACAGGGCTTACATCTAAGGACATAGAAGAACCTTCCACATTAAGGCTTTACCCGAAGACCATTACGGTCGGGGGAGCGGAATCTCTCGTTAAGAAGGTGGCCTATGTGAAAGCGCCGGTCAGCGCTGATTCCGTTCAGGATGAGCTTACGTCCAATAACGCTGAACTCACGCCGGTGGATGAGGATGGGAATACTGTTAAGAGAGTTACAGTATCTCAGTCTAACGCCGCGGTTTCGTCTCAGCTTTATCCTCTTAAGAAGGTCAGGCTGAATGTTTCTGTTAAGGATAATTCCGATGATGAATACGAGCGCGAGATAGATGTTCCGGGAAGCGTTTACGTGAAGGGTCCTAAGGATAAATTAGCGGATCTGGATTCCATAGTGGCTGAGCGTGTGGACGTAACAGACATAACGTCCAGTGAGACCATTAAGGTAGTTCCTGTCCTCCCTGATGGAGTCGAGCTGTCTCAGCGCTATACAGACGGTATATCCATGAAGGTCAGCGTCGTAAAGCGACATAATAAAAAGAGCAGTAAGAAAGGCGAATTCACATCGAAGAACTTCGCCTTCACCGGTGAAGACATAGAGCTCACGAACGCGGGAAAGAAGAAAATTAAAGTTACGACTAAGGACATAGACGTGCAAATAACGGGGACTCAGTCTCAGCTTTCTAAGATATCATCTTCTGATATCATACTCGCGGCGGATTGTAAAGGGTTGGCGCCGGGCACAGCCAGCGTGAAGCTTAAGGCTTACTGCGGTGAGGAATATAACGAGATATATGTCGTGCCATCGTATATTAAGGTGAGCATTTCTAAATAGGAGGACGAATTTATATGAGCAGACTCTTCGGAACAGATGGAGTAAGGGGCGTAGCAAATAAGGATCTGACCGCCGAACTCGCGTTCAAGCTGGGTAAGGCCGGAGCTACTGTCCTTAAGAGAGAATCCGGAAGACCGGTATTCATAATAGGTAAAGATACCAGGGTGTCGGGGGACATGCTGGAAAGCGCCTTGACAGCGGGTATCCTGGCCTGCGGCGGTAATGTCATAGACGCGGGCATCATCCCTACGCCAGCTGTAGCTTATTTAGTCAGGTATTATCACGCTGACGCGGGTGTCGTCATCTCAGCTTCTCACAATCCGTTCGAATATAACGGCATTAAGTTCTTTAACGGAGAAGGATATAAGCTGGCTGACTCCATAGAAGACGAGATCCAGGACGTAATAATGAACGAGACCTGGGAGACAGCGGATCCGGATAGAATAGGGAAGCTGCTGGAAGCAGCGGAAGACGCGAGTGAATTATACGTTAAGTATTTGCTGTCTACCATAGACATAAGGTTGGATGACATGAAAGTGGTCCTGGACTGCGCTAACGGAGCGTCATATAAGACGGCTCCTATGCTCTACAGGGCTCTTGGCGCTGATGTGACCGTAATCGGAGGCAACCCTGACGGTGTGAATATAAACGATAATATCGGATCCACTCATCCTGAGAAACTCCAGAAGATGGTGGTCGAGACAGGCGCTGACATCGGCTACGCATACGACGGCGACGCAGACAGGCTCATAGTAGTCGATGAGAAGGGCGAGATCATAGATGGAGATAAGGCCATCTGCCTTTGCGCTAAGATGTTGAAGGATCAGGGAAAGCTGGCGGAGAACAGAGTTACAGGAACAGTCATGAGCAATCTGGGATTCAGAAAGTACCTGGATTCTATCGGCGCGGATGTGGATATCACAGCTGTCGGCGACAGATATGTCCTGGAGTCCATGCTGAAGACGGGATGCGTCATCGGCGGTGAACAGTCTGGCCACATAATTTTCCGCGAATACTCGACTACAGGGGACGGCGCTATTTCTTCTCTTCAGTTCACGAAGGCTCTTAAGGCTTCAGGCATGAAGGCGTCTGAGTTCGGCGCTCAGGTCCGCCTCTACCCTCAGGTGTTGGTGAATGCCAGAGTGAAGAACGAAAATAAAGAGAAGTATAAGGAAGATCCTGAAATAACCAAGATAATAGATAAATACACAGCCATGATGGAAGGGAACGGCCGCGTCCTCATCAGACCTTCCGGAACAGAGCCTCTCGTAAGGGTAATGATAGAGGGAGACGATGTCGACGAGATACAGAGAATGGCTGAAGATCTGGCAGACGCCATATCAGATAAGTTCGAATAGTAATAACGCTAAAATATAGGAGAAAAGTAAATGGCTGAATACGATATCAGAGACATTTCGCTGGCGCCATCAGGCCACGAGAAAATAGAATGGGTGAAATATAACATGCCCGTGCTTAAGGGGCTGTCGGAAGAATTCTCTAAGACTAAGCCTTTCGCGGGCGTTAAGATATCCCTTTCCGTCCACCTGGAAGCTAAGACGGCTTATCTTTGCGAAGTGCTGGCTGACGGCGGAGCGCAGATGTATGTCACCGGGAGCAACTCCCTGTCCACACAGGATGACGTAGCTGCCGCCCTGGCAGATAAAGGGCTTTCCGTCTTTGCTTACCACGGCGCCACGGACGAAGAATATAACAGACACATAGAGATGTGCCTCTCACAGAAGCCTAATGTCATCATTGATGACGGCGGAGACCTGGTAGGCATGCTCCACACTAAGAGACCTGACCTGGCTGAAGAAGTCTGGGGAGGCTGCGAGGAGACGACTACGGGCATAGTTAGACTTAAAGCCATGGACAGGGACGGCGTGCTTAAGTTCCCTATGATGGCAGTGAATGACGCGAAATGTAAGCACTTATTCGATAACAGATATGGAACGGGGCAGTCCGTTTGGGACAGCATAATGAGGAACACGAACCTGGTCGTGGCTTCGAAGACTGTGGTAGTCGTAGGATACGGCTGGTGCGGTAAGGGCGTGGCTATGAGGGCTAACGGTCTCGGCGCCCGCGTCATAGTTACGGAAGTCGATCCGGTTAAGGCCATAGAAGCCAGAATGGACGGATACGACGTCATGCCTATAGCTAAAGCCGCTGAAGTCGGCGACATATTCGTCTCAGTTACAGGAGACCTTAAGACCATAACTGTCGAGAACATGTTGAAGATGAAGGACAGGGCCATACTCTGCAACGCCGGACATTTCGACTGCGAAGTCGACATGTCAGGACTTAGAGAAGCCGCTGTCGAGTGTAAAGAGACCCGTCATAACATCATGGGATATAAACTGCCGAACGGTAAGTGGGTGAACGTAATTGGCGAGGGTAAGCTCGTTAACATAGCCGCGGCTGACGGACATCCGGCAGAGATCATGGACATGAGCTTCGCGGTTCAGGCTTTATCGGCTCTCTACATAGTTAAGAACCACGAGAAACTCGAGAAACACCTGCTCAGGGTTACGGATGACATAGACGACGAGATCGCCAGAAGAAAACTCGCCGCCTGGGGCACAGAAATAGACAGCCTAACAGACGAGCAGCAGGAATACCTGAGCAGCTGGGACGTAAGATAGTTAGAAGAGGTAGTTAATGAGCCGGCTCTCAGCCGGCGAAATATCAGAGATAAATGAATACAGCAAAGACGATGCCGGGGGCGTTCGTCTCGCTGAGAAAGAGGGAATATAAATGGCGGATTTTACATATGAAGACATAAGGGACCAGGCGGCGGAAGCTGTGCGTGAGCTTCTGGAAGCCGCGGGTCTTAAGAAAGGCGACACATTCGTCGTGGGCTGCTCCACTAGTGAGATAAAGGGAGCGTCCATAGGTAAGGGCTCGGATCTTAACGCGGCAGATGCCGTATATGAGGGCATAAAGCCTGTACTGGACGAGAAGGGCATATACCTCGCCGCCCAGTGCTGCGAACATCTGAACAGGGCCTTGATAGTCGAGAGAGAATCCCTGCTTCCGGGCACAGAGATTTGCAACGTGGTTCCGCAGATCCACGCCGGAGGTTCATTCGCTACCACATGCTATAAGCATTTTAATGACCCTGTGGCCTTGGAGCATATTAAGGCGGACGCCGGATTCGATATTGGCGACACCCTAATAGGCATGCACCTTAAGGACGTAGCCGTTCCTGTCAGGATAAAGGTTAAGTCCATAGGCCACGCTCATCTGGTCTGCGCCAGGACCAGACCTAAGTATATAGGCGGAGAGCGCGCTGTATACGATAAGGAGCTTTCAGGCGGCGAGATCAGGGATCTGTGATCGGCGCTGATATAACTAGGCCATCGGCGGGCATTTCTCCGGGCGATCCGGAATGGTTCCCGCTAGGTGGCCTGTTTGATTAATTACCCCGCTATGGGGATATTCAGAATATTATATTTTTTACTAAGAATTTGGAGGATCTATGGAATCTGATAGAATCGCGGAGCTGCTGTTCCCAAACATCGATAAGACACCTGAATATTACGAAGAGAAATACCCGGAGAGGGATCTCCCTGAAGGCGCTATGGTAACCAGGCTCGGCCCGAGTCCTACAGGTTTCATACATCTGGGGAACCTGTACGGCGCTTTCGTGGACGAGAGGCTGGCTCATCAGAGCGGCGGTAAATTCTTCCTCAGGATAGAGGATACAGACGATAAGCGCTATGTAGAAGGCGCTGTGGACGTCATCATAAATTCACTGGACTTCTTCGGCATAGAATTCGACGAAGGAGCTACCCAGGAGGGCGATAAGGGAGATTACGGCCCATACACCCAGAGCCTGAGAGGAGATATCTACCAGTGCTTTGCTAAGAAACTCGTAGCGGAAGGTAAGGCATACCCTTGCTTCCTGACAGAGGAAGAAATAGCTGAGATCAGGGAGAGACAGGAATTAGCAAAGGTAACGCCTGGCATATATGGCGAATACGCCAGCTGCAGAGATTGGTCTTACGACCAGGTCGTGAAGGCTCTCGGCGAGAGGAGGCCTTACGTCATAAGGCTTAGATCTGACGGCTATCCACCTGAGGCATATATAAACGGCAGCGATGATAAGGCTATTAAGAAAATCAGGGTGAAGGACGCCATCAGGGGCACGCTGGAGATGCCGGCCAACTTCCTGGACACTGTCATCCTGAAGACCACGGGCATACCGACATACCATTTCGCTCACGTCGTGGACGACCATCTCATGAGGACGACTCATGTCGTAAGAGGCGCGGAGTGGCTGCCATCACTTCCTATCCATATAGAGCTCTTCGAGAAGCTCGGCTGGAAGCCGCCTGTTTACTGCCATACAGCTCAGCTCATGAAGCTGGATGAGAACGGAAATAAGAGAAAGCTGTCTAAGCGTAAGGACCCTGAGCTCTCATTGGATTATTACAGGAACGAAGGCTACCACGCCGCGGCTCTGAGGGAATACCTCCTGACTATCCTGAACTCCAACTTCGAGGAGTGGAGGATGAAGAACGAGGACGCTCCTATAGAGGACTTTAAGTTCACGACTAAGAAGATGAGCAATTCCGGCGCGCTTTTCGACATAAATAAGCTGAACGACGTGGCTAAGGATGTCATGCTTAAGATCCCAGCAAAGGACATAGCGGAATGGCTCAGGAGCTGGTCGGATCAGTTCGCGCCTGAGTACGCTGACATGTTCGAGGACATGGACTACCTGGAGAAGATCCTGGATATTGGAAGGGAAGACCGCAAGCCTCGTAAGGACCTGGTATATGCCCGTCAGATCGTAGACTTCATCAGCTACTTCTTCGATAAGCACTTTAAGATAGAGGATCAGATCCCGGAGGAAGTGCCGGCTGAAGACGTTAAGAAGATCCTGGACGCTTATCTGGCAGGTTATGATCACTCAGATGACCAGAACGGCTGGTTCGGTAAAATCAGAGAGATAGCGACTGACCTCGGTTATGCTGCCAGACCTAAGGATTATAAGAAGAACCCGGACGACTATAAGGGACATGTGGGACATGTCAGCACAGTAATAAGGATAGCGCTCATGGGACGAGCTACATCGCCTGATGTTTGGACGATCCAGCAGATCATGGGCGAGGACATGACTAGAGCTAGAATCCGTAAATATATCGAAGAAAACTGCTAGAGCTAATATTTCATAATAGGAATCTATCTGCTGAGGGATGAGTACGCAGCGGATGAATAAGCCGGAAGCGCCGCCGGAGACCGGAGCGGGAGGACTTATGGATAAGGAGAATGACAGGAAGCAGATGGAGGGCGGGCTCTATAACGCTCTCTTTACTGATGAGACGGCAGGTGAATATTTTAAGAGTTATGATATCTGCCATGAATTCAACAGCTTAGACCCGGAAGACGAACAGGGCAGGAAGGAGATACTACCCCGCCTGTTCGGCTCGATAGGAGCGGGCTGTCGGGTCCATCCTCCTGTCAGGATATTCCGAGGCGACCTCATAAGTCTGAGCGATAATGTCAGCATAGGAGCCGGCACCTGCATACTGGCGACTAACAGGGTGAAGATCGGAAGCAATACCATAATAGGTGACGAATGTTCTATTTCCTGCGCCGGCCACCCGATGGATAAGGACTTAAGAGCCCAGGGCCTGGAGTACGGCTGGCCTATAGAGATAGGTTCCGACGTAGTTCTCGGTATGGGAACATCCGTAGTACCTGGAGTCACTATAGGAGACGGAGCAGTCATTGGAGCAGGTTCAGTAGTAACTAAGAACATTCCCGCGGGAGTCTACGCAGATGGCAACCCTTGCCGGGTGAGGAGAAAACTCAGGACGCCGGAAGAGGAAGAACGCCTATATGGGGCTAAAGCCGCGGCAGATGCTGACCTGTCAGACCCGTCAGAAGTCCTCTGTCTTAAGATGAATCAGATAGCCTTATCGGATTACGGTACGAGGACAGAGTTTCTTAAGGGCTTCATAGGTTCCATGGGAGATGATTCCATGACCATGAGCCCGGAATACATACGCCACGCTGACCGGCTTAACATGGGGATCCACTCTTTCATAAATTATGACGGGCATATAGATGCCGCCGGCGGAGTGGAGATAAGGGACCATGTTCTGATAGCGCCTAACCCCATGATAGACACGGTGATACTTCCGGAAGACCCTGAGCTTAGAAGACAGGGCCTCCGCTACACCGCTAAGGTCACTATAGAAGACGGCGTCTGGATGGGAGCCGGAGTCAGGGTCCTGCCTGGCGTGACTATCGGAGAGAACAGCGTCATAGGCGCGGGAAGCGTCGTGACGCATGACATACCTGCAGGCTGCCTGGCGGCGGGGAACCCTTGCGAAGTCCGGAGGAAATTTACAGAGGAAGACTTTGCTAGATACACGCCTGACCCAGACGTCGTGAAAGACATGTCTGAGGTAGACAGAGAGTACGCGCGGATCATCTACCACGCAATAATAGAGGACATAGAAGTCGACAGGCGAATATACTACGGACTGTCTGACGACTACGGCAGCATGCTGCCTTCAGCCTATAAGGAGAGGGCGGACGTCGCGGCTAAGATATTCCCTATCGCGAAGGGCAATATAGAGGTCTTCGGGCCGATCATCGTCGACCAGGGCTACAATGTCGAAGCAGACGGATATGTGTTTATAAACCATAATTTCATACTTTTAGCGACTAATAAGGTGAAATTCGGTAAGAATGTCCTGATCGGGCCTAACTGCGTAATGAGCTGCGCCGGCCATCCTTTCAATATAGAAGAGAGAAGGGACGACCTGGAATACGCTTACCCAATAACCATCGGCGATGACGTATGGATAGGAGAGGGCTGTAAGATCCTGCCGGGCGTTACGGTCGGCAGCGGCTCAGTCATAGCCGCGGGAAGTGTCGTGGCTTACGATATACCTGAGGGCGTATTAGCGGCGGGGCAGCCAGCCAGACCTGTGAAGAGGATAAGCGGATTTAAGTCTGAAGAATAAATAGATAATACTGTGCTCGGGCGCGTCCGGGCGGAATTGAGGGATAATGGCCTTTACACATTTACATCTTCATACGGATTACAGCCTGCTCGACGGTGCCTGCAGGATAAGCGACGTCGTTTCCAGAGCTAAGGAACTGGGCATGGACAGCCTGGCGATAACGGACCACGGTAACATGTTCGGCGCCATAGACTTCTATAAGGAATGTAAGAAGCAGGGTATCCACCCTATCATCGGCTGTGAAGTCTACCTGGCTGCCAGGGGCATGGAGGATAAGGACCCTGAGAAGGACCGCAGACGCAGCCATCTTATTTTGCTGGCTAAAACGAATAAGGGCTATCATAATCTCGTGAAGATAGTGTCTCTCGGCTACACGAAAGGTCTTTATTATAAGCCGAGGGTGGATAAGAATGTCCTGAGAAAGTATCACGAAGACGTGATAGCCACCTCAGCCTGCTTGGCTGGTAATATCCAGCGCTTCCTGGTGAATGGCCAGTATGACATGGCTAAGGCAGAGGCTGAGGAGATGAGAGACATATTCGGCGAAGACTTCTATCTGGAGATTCAGAACCAGGGCGTTAAGGAAGAAGCCATGATAAACCCGAGTATTATCAAGCTCTCCCGGGAGCTTAACATACCGCTCGTGGCTACTAACGACGTACATTATGTCAGACAGAGCGACGCTGAAGCCCACGACATACTTCTCTGCATCCAGACAGGCGCGACAGTTGACGATGAGAACAGGATGCGTTTCCAGACTGACCAGTTCTACCTGAAGAGCGAGGATGAGATGCGCGAGCTGTTTTCCGCTATCCCTGAAGCATGTGATAATACAGAGAAGATCGCGAAGTCCTGTAACGTGGAGTTCACGTTCGGTCAGTACCATCTTCCGGAGTTCACGCCTCCAGAAGGATACACTAATGACCAGTACCTGAGGAAGCTCTGCGCTGACGGCCTCCGCGAGCGCTATGAGCATGTGACGCCTGACCTCGAGAAGAGGTTGGGGTATGAGCTCCATACCATAGAATCAATGGGCTATGTAGAGTACTTCCTCATAGTTTGGGATTTTATAAATTTCGCAAAGAGAAGCCATATAATGGTGGGCCCGGGCCGAGGGTCAGCTGCCGGATCAATAGTGGCTTACTGCCTTCATATCACTGAGTTAGACCCAATTAAATACAACCTTATATTCGAGCGTTTCCTGAACCCTGAGCGTGTCAGCATGCCTGATATAGACGTGGACTTCTGCATAGAGCGAAGAGGCGAAGTCATAGATTACGTTAAGAGGAAATACGGGGAAGATAACGTGACACAGATAGTCACATTCGGGACACTTAAAGCTAAGATGGTCGTGAGAGATGTAGGAAGGGTCCTGAACCTCTCATACAGCGAAGCCGATAAGATAGCTAAAGCCATACCTTTCGAGCTTGGTATGACTCTGGAGAAGGCGCTAAATATGAGCCCGGACCTTAAGAAGATGTATGACGAAGATCCCAGGGCTAAGAAGGTCATAGACATATCCATGAAGCTGGAAGGCATGCCGCGCCATACGTCCACACACGCTGCCGGCGTAGTGATTTCCAAACTCCCTGTGGATGAATATGTTCCGCTGTGTATGTCAGATAGGGGCGTGGCTACCCAGTATAATATGACGACCATAGAGGAACTGGGGCTCCTGAAGATGGACTTCCTGGGTCTAAGGAACCTGACTGTTATCAGGGACGCTCTCGCTATGATAAAGGAAAATCACGGTGTGGACCTGGATTTCTCTAAGATGGATTACGACGACCCCGAAGTATATAAGATGATAGCTGATGGGAACACGGCGGGCGTCTTCCAGCTGGAGTCTGAGGGGATGACGTCTTTCATGCAGAAGCTTAAGCCGAGCTGCTTCGAGGACATCATAGCCGGTATATCTCTATACAGACCGGGTCCTATGGACTCCATAGATAAGTACATTGAGAATAAGAAACATCCTGAGGGAATTAAATACGTTACACCTGAGCTCGCTCATATCCTGGACGTGACATATGGCTGCCTGGTCTACCAGGAGCAGGTAATGCAGATAGTAAGAGATCTCGCCGGCTACTCCTACGGCAGGTCCGACCTTATGCGCCGCGCCATGTCTAAGAAGAAGAAACAGGTCATGATGGAGGAGAAGGAGTACTTCATAAACGGTAAACTGGATGATCAGGGAAACGTGGAGATACCGGGCTGTATCAGGAACGGCATATCCAGGGAAGCGGCGGAAGCCATATATAGCGATATGGAGACATTCGCCCAGTACGCCTTCAATAAGTCACACGCTGCCGCTTACGCTGTCGTCGCCTATGAGACTGGCTACCTGAAGCGTTACTATGCCAGAGAGTTCATGGCGGCTCTCATGTCCAGCGTTATGAACGACTCATCACAGCTGGCTAAATACATAAGAAACAGCAGGGAGATGGGCATAGAGATCACCCAGCCGAGCGTGAATGACTCTATGAGGAAGTTCACAGTTAAGGACGGTAAGATAGTCTATGGTCTCCAGGCTGTGAAGCATGTAGGAGAAGGTGCCATAGAGAATATAATTTCCGCCAGAGAGAGGAACGGTAAGCCGAGGAACATATTCCAGTTCATACGCGGCATAGACGTGAGCGTAGTAAATAAGAAAGCCGTGGAATGCCTTATTAAGGCTGGCGCGTTGGATTGTTTCAACACGAATAGAGCGGCTCATCTCGCTGTATACACGCAGCTCATGGAATCATCCCAGAATGAAGCTAAGAATAATGTCGCCGGTCAGATAAACCTATTCGACCTCGTGAGCGCGGACGAGCTGGGGTCAGATGTAT
Organism: Eubacteriales bacterium; assembly: GCA_029009055.1. GTDB lineage: Bacteria > Bacillota > Clostridia > Peptostreptococcales > Anaerovoracaceae > Aminicella. The sequence goes on from JAQXJR010000043.1 coordinate 12,582, forward strand.
CTGAGCAGCTGCCGCAGGTAAGAAATTTCGATAAGCGGACGATGCTCGCCTTGGAAAAAGAGGTGCTCGGGGTTTACATATCCGGACATCCTCTCGATGAGTTCGCTGACAGGATAGAGAAATATACTACAGCCAACAGCCGCCAGCTCCAGGCGTCAGTAAGACCCGCCGAGGATGATGAAGAGGGCGGCATAGACGAGGCGGGCTATAACGCCGGTCAGGTTTCAGATGTTTATGACGGTAAGACAGTGGTCATAGCAGGGATGATAGAGCACATTAAGGAGTTGGTCACTAAGAATTCCAAGCTGATGGCTTTCGTCGACATAGAGGACCTGTACGGCGAAATAGAGACAGTCGTCTTTCCGAATGTATACGAACAGTGCCGGCAGGCCATAGCGGAAGATAACGTCGTCGTCATGCGCGGTAAGCTGAATTTTAAGGAAGGCGAGGTGCCTAAGGTCCTGGCTGACAGGGTAGACCTCATAGATGAGTACGAGGATAATTTAGCAAAGGCGCGTGCCGGTATAAGCCGGGGCGGCTATGGAAATAGAGGGACGGGAGGCAGCCGGTATGCCGGCTCACAGGCCAGGGGACCTCAGCCTCTAAGTCAGGATTATATTAAAATAAAGATCCCTGCCGGGTCAGACCAGGATGATGTGATAAGGTCTATAGACGCTATATCCATGTCACATCCCGGTCCATATGATATACTGGTATACAGGCTCGACGGGAAGACGGTCAGGAAGAGAGGCAGGGGCGTGAGCCCCGATAAGGGCTTCTGCCGGGAGATGGACATCCTGGTCGGCAGAGAAAATATGAAGATAATAGACAGGAGTCAGAATTAAGATATAACTTTGCTCGGTGGAAATGCCGGGCGTGATCATAAAATCGAAAGGTAATAAGGGGGAAGGGAACATGAGATCTATAGGAGTACTTACCAGCGGCGGCGATTCGCCGGGCATGAACGCGGCTGTCAGGGCTGTCGTCAGGTGCGGTATCGAGAAAGGGCTCACGGTCTACGGCATCCACCGCGGCTACGAAGGCTTGATAGATGGCGAAATAGAGGAGATGGACAGAAACTCCGTGGGCGACATCCTGCAGAGAGGCGGGACGATCCTGAAGACGGCCAGGAGCGAGAGATTCAAGACGGAAGAGGGTCTGAAGAGGGCACTCACCATGCTCGACACGTTCGGCATAGAGGGTCTTATAGTCATCGGCGGCGACGGCAGCATGAGGGGGGCTGAGACCATTTCTAAGAGAGGCATACCTGTCATGGTCCTGCCGGGAACCATAGATAACGACCTGGGATACACGGATTACACCATAGGTTTCGACACAGCGGTGACCACGGTCTTAGACGCCATATCCAAGCTCAGGGACACGTCATCATCCCACGAGAGGACGACTGTCATAGAAGTCATGGGAAGGCACTGCGGCGACATAGCCCTCTATGCGGGACTGACCGGAGGAGCCGAGTATATACTCATACCGGAGTACCCATACGACATAAACGAGCTTTGTAAGAAGATAGTCGTCAGCACGAACCGCGGCAAACAGCATAACATAATCATAAAGGCTGAGGGCGTCGACATATCGTCCGCTGACTTGGCGGCTAAGATCCAGGAGAAGACGGGAAGAGAGACGAAGGTCGTGGTCCTCTCATACCTGCAGAGAGGCGGCTCGCCGACCATGAGGGACAGGATGCTGGCCACGCTCTGCGGAGCAAAAGCCGTGGACCTGCTTTGCGAGGGATCGGGCTCTAAGGCTATCGGCACCACGGATAACCACATCGTGGCCTACGACCTGGACCAGGCCCTGGAAATAAAGCCAGTCTTCAATAAGGAGATATACGACCTGATCGGCGTGCTCGGTAAATAATTTAGGAGATGATCCATGGATAATAGTTATGAAGATATGCTCCGCCTCCAGCGAAGCTATTTCAGGACGGGCGCGACTCTGTCGGTCCAGTTCAGGAAGCGGATGCTGACTAAGCTATATAACGCTGTGAAGGCGCACACGGGAGACCTGGAGCAGGCTCTTAAGAAGGATATGAATAAGTCATATCACGAGACATATATGACGGAGATAGGGCTGGTCCTGGGCGAGATCAGGTATCATATGGATCACCTGGCGGCTTGGGCTAGGCCACGCCACGTACTGGGGCCTGTGTCTGAGCTTCCTTCCATAGCGGAGATCGTGGCGAGGCCATACGGCTGCGCCCTGATAATATCCCCTTGGAATTATCCGGTGAACCTGACCCTGCAGCCTCTCATAGGAGCCATATCAGCTGGCTGCACTGCTGTCGTGAAGATGTCTGAGTATTCCAACCATACGACTGACGCCCTCGCTTCTATACTGGGGGAAACATTCGCGCCTGAGTATATATCTGTAGTGAAGGGCGGGGCCGATGTTTCTAAGGCTTTGCTCAGGCTGGATTTCGATAAGATATTCTTCACGGGTAATAAGAGAGTCGGAAGAGAGGTCCTGAGGGCAGCTGCTGACCACCTGACGCCTGTCACATTGGAATTAGGCGGTAAGAGCCCTGTCATAGTTGACGGGACGGCTGACATAGAAACTGCTGCCAGGAGGATAGCGTTCGGTAAGGTCTTAAACGCGGGTCAGACCTGCGTGGCGCCTGACTACCTGCTCATAAAGGAGTCCGTGAAGGATGAGTTCGTGGAAGCCTACAGGAAAGCCATAAAGCGCTTCTTCCCTGACGGAGACTATAGCTCCATGAACTCTATCATAGACGCCCGCCATTTCGAAAGGGCAGCGAGACTCATGGGATCAGGCGAGGCTGTCGTAGGAGGCAGGATAAACAGGAAGAGGAGGTCCATAGAGCCGACGCTTCTCGATCATGTGTCCCTGGATTCACCGATAATGAATGAGGAAGTCTTCGCTCCTATACTTCCAATGCTGACATATAAGCATTTAGACACGGCGATAGATTATATCAGGAGCGGCGATAAACCTCTGGCTGTCTACCTGTTCACCAGGAATAAGAAAGTGGCGGATAAGGTGCTGAGAAGGCTGGATTTCGGAGGCTGCTGCATAAACGATACCATAGTTCACATGACATCGGCCGATATGCCGTTCGGAGGAGTCGGCGGATCGGGCATGGGAAGCTACCACGGTAAGTACAGCTTCATGGCATTCTCCCACACCGAGTCTATACTTAAGAAGACGAATGTGGTGGATATACCGTTAAGATACAGGCCTTACACTAAATTTAAGAGAAAACTGGTCAGGGCGGTATTGAAATGATAGATATCTGCGTTATAGGAGGAGGCGCCGCCGGTTTAGCCGCCGCTGTTTCCGCCGCCAGGGCTTCGGACGGTAAAGCATCTATCGTGGTGCTGGAGAAAAACAGCGAGCCGGGGCGGAAGATAAGGGCTACAGGTAACGGGCGATGCAATCTGGGAAACACTAACTGCGATGATTTCGACCGGGTCCGGGATTTCTTCATGAGCATAGGCGTAGTGACCAGGGTGACAGAAGGCGGCAGGGCTTATCCATATTCTGAGGAGGCGGCTTCTGTGGCTGACGCTCTTATAGGCGCAGCAAAGAGTTATGGCGTTTCTTTCACCTGCTCGGCAGAGGTGACAGGCTTGGAGAAGGTTGGCAGCTATTTCAGGGTGACATATAATAAAGCATCCGATAAGAAGGGCGCCGGTAAGAACAGTAAGACAGAAAAGACTTTGGAAGCTCGGAAGGTCATACTGACATCTGGAGGTAAGGCAGCTCCCCAGTTCGGGACTACAGGCGACGGCTACAGGCTGGCTAAGAGCCTGGGCCATACGGTCACTAGGCTGGCTCCGGCACTCACTCCTGTGGAGACTAAGGAAGATCTGAGGGATATAGCGGGCGTGAGAGCTAAGGGTAAAGCGACGCTTAAGTTCGACGGTAAGATTTTGCTGACGGAAGAAGGAGAGATCCAGTTCACGGATTACGGCATATCGGGCATAGCCATATTCAATCTGTCCCGCCTCATGGTCATTCCTGAGGGAAGCGGGCTTAAGGACGGCTTTGACAGGTACGAGATAAGCCTGGATCTTTGCCCGGACATGAGCCCGGACGAAGTCAGGCGGCTGCTTGGAAAGGAAAGCGGCGGAAAGGCTTTGCTGAATAAGGATGAGCCAGACCCTATATACTCCATAGTGAAGCGAAAACTCGCGGATAAAATAGTTAATATGGCGAATGGGGATAAAGACCGGGAAGCCGAGCTGCTGAAGGAATTCACGCTTAGGCCGTCCGGACTTAAGGGATGGAAGATGAGCGAGATAACCAGGGGAGGCATACCTCTTTCTGAGATCTCAGAAGACATGGAATCTAAGACCGCGCCGGGCCTATATTTCGCCGGCGAGATCATGGACATAGATAGACCTTGCGGCGGCTATAACCTGGAAAGCGCCTGGATAACGGGCATGAGAGCCGGGGAAGCCGCAGCGGAGAAATAGAAAGAAGAGTGATTTTTTTGACTAGGTACAGGATAAATCAGGTGCAGCTCGGCTTGGATCAGACCGTGGATGACCTTCCGGAAGCGATAAAGAAGAAGCTTTCCAGGAAGAGACTTAAGATAGAGGATATGAAGATCCAGAGGCTTTCCATAGACGCCAGGCATAAGAAGGCTATTAAGAAGGTCTACACAGTGGACTTCACGACGAACTCTAAGCTGGACCTGAAAGAGGCTCCGGACATGTCATATAAGCAGGTGAAGAGCGGAGATCAGCCTCTTTATAACAGGCCGGTGATCATAGGCTTCGGTCCTTGTGGCATATTCTGCGCTCTGGAGCTCGCCTATAGAGGATACAGGCCTATAGTCATAGAGAGAGGCGGAAATGTGGAAGAGAGAGAGGCGGCTGTCCAGAAGCTCTGGAATGAGGGCGTCATAGATAATGACTGTAACGTCCAGTTCGGAGAGGGCGGCGCCGGTACGTTCTCTGACGGCAAGCTCAACTCAGGCATCAGCGATGTCAGGACTCATTTCGTCCTCGAAGAGTTCGTTAAGGCGGGCGCTCAGGAAGAGATACTCTATGATCAGAAGCCGCATGTAGGGACGGATGTCCTGAAGACGGTCGTTAAGAACATCAGAGAGAAGATCATAGAGCTCGGCGGCGATGTCATATTCGATCACCGCATGGACGAGATAGACGTAGGCGACGGCAGCGTTCATTCCGTGACAGTTCTGGACCTTAAGGAGAAGGACGTTAAGAAGAGATATAAGACCATAGACACGGAGAACGTAGTCCTGGCCATAGGCCACAGCGCCAGGGATACGGTGAAGATGCTCATAGACTGCGGCATGACCATAGAGCCTAAGCCTTTCTCCATGGGTCTGAGGATAGAACATGACCAGAGTCTGATAGATAAGGCTATGTACGGCAAAGAATCGTCTGAGCTCGGGCTTCCGCCTGCTTCGTATAACCTGTCATATAAGGCTTCTAACGGCAGGGGAGTATACACGTTCTGTATGTGCCCGGGAGGAGAGGTCATATCGGCAGCGTCCCACATCGGTCAGACAGTCACGAACGGTATGAGCAACAGTAAGCGTGACAGCGGCAGAGCTAACAGCGCAGTCCTCGTAGACGTAAGACCTACAGACTATAGCGATATAGGCGGCATACTGTCGGGCTTCGACTTCCAGGAGAGGTTCGAGAGAAGAGCCTTCAGAAACGGAGGGGCTAACTACAAGCCGCCTGTAACTACATGGGCGGATTTCAGAGATGATACGGAAGCTGCCCGTCCGGTAAGAGAATGCCTGCCTGGCTTCGTGGCTGATTCCATTAAGGAAGCTGTCCCAGAATTCGGTAAGAAGATAAAAGGCTTCGATAATGATGACGCTAAGCTCTACGCTGTCGAGACCAGGAGTTCTTCTCCTATCAGGCTCCTCAGAGATGACGTCAGCCTGTCTTCTGAAATAACCGGATTGTATCCGGCCGGAGAAGGAGCGGGTTACGCCGGAGGCATCATGAGTTCAGCATGCGACGGCCTTAAAATAGCCGAGAAGATCATTGAAAAGTATAAACCTTTTGATAAGATAGACTAAACGAGTTCAAACTTTATAAGCCAGCCAAGGAGAACACATGAATAATTGGGAACTTACTAAGGACGAAGAATTTAAGAACAGGAAGCTCGAGAAAGCTATTCAGGAGTATAACTTAGATGAAAATGAAGATACTCTGGCAGGAGTTTTAACTGAGCTTATGGACAGAATGTCTGTGGGAGGCCAGGTAGATGTACCTGTAGCTCTGTCTGATGAATTTAAGAGGGAATTCGATAATCAGACGGACGGTATGACATTCAACCTGGATCTGAGGACGATAGAAGATGATGAGGGAAATGACTGGGTCCCTCTGTTCACGAACGCCGGCGCTGCTAAATCAGGTGGAAAGACTGATCTCATAGCCTATGATATAGCGGATATTATTAAGCAGATCGTAGATATAGAGGATATTAATGGAGCCATAATAGACCCGTGGACTACACCTTTCGAAGTTGATAGAGGAGCAATAAACATGCTGCTCAGCGTTATTGATAACACGGAGGGAGGAGCGCTGAACCTGATCCAGGGCGATATAGTGACCATGGATGTGCAGGCTATTGTAAACCCTTCTAATAATATGCTGACGGCGGCTCCGGACGACGACAGCATAAACGGTCTTATCCACAGGGCGGCAGGCCCGGGACTAGACGCCGAGTGCAGGACTCTTCACGGCATAGCTACGGGTGAGGCTAAGATAACAGACGGATATGACCTCCAGGCGGAGTATGTCATCCATACAGCTGGGCCTATATATTCCGGAAAGCCTTCTGATGAGGAAGAACTGGCGGAATGCTACGAGAACGCTCTGGACCTGGCCAGGACCCACGGCATAACATCTATTGCCTTACCTTGCATATCTACAGGAGCGTTCGGCTATCCGGCTGAGGACGCGGCAGATATCGCTATACCGACTGTGCTTGAGTGGATCAGCGATAACGATGATTATGACCTGAATGTTACATTCTGCGTCCACGATGAGGATACTTATGATATGTATAAGGGCTTCCTGGACCAGATATTCGACAGCAGCGATACAGATGAGCAGTAAAGAAGAAAAGAAAATAAAAAGCGGCAGAAGCTGGACGCCGGAGCAGGAGAAGGCCATATCCCACACGGGAGATGACATGCTCGTTTCGGCGGCGGCGGGAGCCGGTAAGACGGCGGTCATGGTAGAGCGCGTCATAAGGATCATAGCTGACGGGTCCGTTCCCGTCACAGATCTTCTAGTCGTGACATTTACTAAGGCCGCCGCTTCTGAAATGAAGGAGAAGATCAGGACAGCCCTGAAGAAGAGAGCCAGAGAGGAAGAGGACCGCGCGAGATCCGCCTTCTTCCGGGAGCAGATATCCAGGCTGGAAGAAGCGGACATATCCACGTTCGACTCTTTCACACGCCGGGTGATAAAGCAGTTTTTTTACCTGATAGACGCCGATCCGGGTTCACGTGTGGCGGATACGGCAGAATCGGAAGTTCTGAAGCAGGATTCGCTGGATGATTTACTGCGCATGGAATTCGAGGAAGACAGGCCCGATTTCATAAGCTTTCTCGACCATTACACGAATGAGAAAGACGTCGATACTGCCCGAACCATGATAAGCTCTCTATATGAAACCATGGCTTCTCTTCCGGATGGCGAAAGCCTCCTGGATAAGTACGCTTCCGAGCAGGCGCTTCCTAAGGATGAATTCGAGAAGACGGATTCATTCCATGAGATAATGAACGTTATAGCCGGCAGGGTCGATGACGCGCTGAAAATGGCCGACAGAGCGATGCTGGTGCTTGATAACGCCGGCTGTCCGGATATGGCCGCGGGCGTGAAGAGTGAAAGGGATCAGATAGAGGGCATAAGGGACGCGGCTCTCGAGGGAGATCTCGAGAGATTCTACGACCTCGCGACGGGCTATTCTAAGCTTACATTACGAGCAAAGAAAAATGAGAAGGACGCTTACGCGGGCGTTAAGGATCTGATCACGCTTCTCAGGAATAAAGGCTATAACGAAATAATGAAGGAGATAGTCGGATACGCTAGCTCCGGCAGCGGCTATTACGATGATCTAAGGCTTTCTGCCAGGGGAGCCGCGACGCTGGTCCGTCTGGTGAAAAGGCTGGATTCTATATATTCGGAGAAGAAAGCGGAGCGGGCAGTCATAGACTTCTACGACATGGAAAGCCTTTGCTATAAGATACTATGTCACGAAGAAGCCGCTGACTACTATAAGAAAAAGTATAAATACATTTTCATAGATGAGTATCAGGATACCAGCGTAATGCAGGAGGCCATCATAGGGAAGATAACTTCCGGCGGGAACCTGTTCATGGTCGGCGATATCAAGCAGTCTATATATGGTTTCAGGCAGGCGAGGCCGGAAATATTCCTGGAGAAATATAAGGCATATCCTTCTGAGCCGGATGATAGCCACAGGATAAAAGTAGAGCTGAATAAGAACTTCAGGAGCAGACCGAATGTCATAAAGGGCATAAACAGTATATTCCGGGATATAATGGACGGCTACGATGATGCCGCCGCCTTACACCCGGGACTGGAAGAAGGCGCTTACCCGGATGCCGGGGAAATCCACACTCTCGTTCTGGATACGGGAGGCGCGCCTGATGATAAGGAGCCTAAAGACCCGGAGAAAGATCAGGATAAGGAAGTTGAGGACCCGAAGGGAGTTCAGAAAGCTTTGGCTTTGCTCGGTATAGGTGAGCATAAGGATAGACCTGAGTACACAGCCGGGGAGCTTGAGATATACGAGACCGCTAAACTGGTGAAGCGGCTGCTTAAGGAGAGGATACGTGATGATAAGGGTCGGGAGCGGTTCGTCAGGTATTCTGACATAGTGATCATACTGAGGGGCATAAGGTCCAGGGCTGAGGATTTCAGGAAGATATTCAGCGAGGAGGGTGTGCCTCTATATGTCGATGATAAGGACGGTTTCCTTAAGACGAGTGAGATCGGAGTGTTCACAGACCTCCTGACCATAATAGATAACAGGTATCAGGATCTTCAGCTCATCAGCGTTTTAAGGGGAGTTTTCCGCTTCTCGGAGGCTGAGCTGGCCATGATAAGGAAGCTTAGGCCGACCGGAAGTTACGCTGAAGCCGCTATGGGAATAGCCGGGATATTAAATGATGGAGAAAACGAAGCTGACGCGGGTGTTCAGGCGCTGGGCGCGTTGAGCGGCGGAGAGAGTAGAGCTTTAAGCCTGAAGCTTAAGAATGTATTCGACAGTCTGGATAAGTGGCATGAGATGTCCATATCCATGCCGCTGGGCATGTTCGTCTGGAGGCTCATGACTGAGAGCGGCTATTATCTTTTAACCGGAATGATGCCGGACCCTGAGAGAAGACAGGCGAATCTGAGGCTGTTAGCCGACAGGGCGGGGAGTTTCGCCAGGGACAGACAGGTGTCTCTGTACGATTTCCTCAGATATATAGACGCCATGAAAAACGGCGACTTCGATATGCCGCAGGCTGTGACCATAGGTGAAAATGACGATGTCGTAAGGCTCATGACCATACACCATAGTAAGGGACTGGAGTTCCCGATCGTTATAACGGGTGGCCTGGGGAATAGGCTCACTTATACAGGCTCTAAGAAGCCTGTCCTATTCGATGATAAGATGGGTATAGGACTTAAGCCACGCGATACAGAGACATATTTAGAGCGGAAATCTATCGTATACCTGGCGGACGAGCTTAAGCTCGCCAGATCTGAGATAGAAGAGCAGCTCAGGGTCCTGTATGTGGCTCTGACCAGGGCTCAACAGAGGCTTTATCTGATAGGTGGCGTTAAGGAACTAGATAAGTTCCGGGCTCGTATGGAAGCGGGGATCATGGACCCAAGCACATACTATGATATGATGGACGTCTTCCCGAATATCGAGTATATAAAGGCGTCCGGTCCTACTGATGGCGCGGCTGATATAGAGGCGGCTGACGGCGGTAGGTTAAGCCTAAGCGAGGAAGATATAGATGAGGAAGTTAAGAGGCGCTTAGACTACGAGTACGAGTATAAGGGCGCTTCCGACCTTAAGCTTAAATACTCCGTTAGTGAGATAAACAGGGAGTATGACGAGCGCCGTTTATCCGGGCAGGAGCTTAAGCTGAGCTCTGACGACGAGGAACTCATGAAGAAGCTGAGCGAGCCTGAAAACCAGGATGACGTTCCGGCCTTCATAAGGGGCGAAGCTAACATAACAGCCGCCAGAAGAGGAACCATATACCACACGATCATGGAGCATCTAGACTTCGTGGAAGCTGAGAACCGGGGAATGGATTATATCCATGAGAAAACTGCTGAAATGACGAGTCTGGGCATAATATCCGAAGATGAGCTTTTTGCCGTTAACTTATCACGCGTGAGCGCTTTCTTTAAGACAGAAGAAGGGAAGAAGTGCGTGGAAGCGGCTGAAAGTGGCTCTTTGCAAAGGGAGCAGCCGTTCGTGCTCCGAGTGGCTATGTCGGGCGAGCATTGTTATATCCAGGGAATAATAGACTGCTGGTATGAGGATGAGAAGGGGCTCGTGCTCATAGACTATAAGAGCAGCAGGATAGACCATAGACATCTGGCGGAGGAGAAAGCCAGGGTAGCAGAGACATACGCGGCGCAGATGCGGATATACAGGCAGGCTCTGGAAGAGGCTACAGGTAAGAAAGTTTATAAGACCCTGCTTTACCTGTTCGGAGCGAATGATTTCGTAGAAGTAAGCGGCTGAAGAGGCCCGGGAATCGTACGATGACCGAGGCGTCGTAATAAGGGGGGAAGAAGAGATGAGTACAGTGATTTTCGAAGGCGGAGCTATGAGGGGGATATTTACCGCCGGCGTCATAGATTATTTTCTCGACCGAGGAATAAAATTCGATAACGTTATAGGTGTGTCCGCGGGAGCCTGCCACGCCTGCAGCTATGTTTCAGGCCAGAGAGGAAGAGCCTACACCACGTCCACTGAATACCTGAAAGATCCGAGGTACTGCAGTCTGGAGAGCCTGAGAAAAACAGGCGACATGTTCGGCGCCGACTTTCTCTATAGGGAGATACCGGAGAAGCTCTATCCAATAGATAACGAGGCTTTCATGAATAGCGGCGTTAAATTCCAGGTCGCTGTGACGAACTGCATAACCGGCGAGGCTGAATATCCATATGTCAGGGACCTCAGCAAAGACATGCAGTACGTGCGGGCTTCCAGCTCTATGCCGGTACTCGCGAGAATGGTGCCGCTTAACGGTTACGTTTACATGGATGGGGGCATAGCTGATTCCATCCCGGTAAAACAGGCCGAAAAGCAAGGGAGTTCTAAGAACGTGGTCGTGCTGACACAGCCGAGAGGCTATCGTAAGAAGAAAGCTTCACCCCTGATAATGTCAGTGATAAAGGCGAAGTACAGGGATTACCCGCAGATGATAAAAGCCTTGGAAAGCAGAACGGAAGTCTATAATGATACTTTGGACTATATCGACAGGGAAGAGAAGGCGGGCAGGTTGTTCGTCATAGCGCCCCTGGGCTCTCTCGACATAGGAAGGACAGAGAAAAATAAGGCTAAGCTTAAGAAAGCGTATAACGAAGGCTATTTCGTGGCGGAAGGATTGGGAGACAGGCTGAAAGCCTATTTGGCGGAATGAGCCGGACGGCATGAACGCAGGTTGGCTTTGCTGTAGTAGAAAACAACTGAAAAACATGATTTTACGAAAAAGGAGCCTCGAAAGGCTCCTCTTTTCGTGTGTATAAGGATGAATGGGAACTATACGATACCCTCAGCCATCATAGCGTTAGCGACTCTCTCGAATCCGGCGATGTTAGCGCCTGCTACGAGGTCGTATCCCAGACCGTATACAGCGCTTGCTTCCTCGCACTGACGGTGGATGTTGACCATGATCTTCTCAAGCTGGTCATAAACTTCTTCAGGTGTGAAGAATGTATGCTGAGCGTCCTGGCTCATCTCTATGCAGGAGCATGCTACTCCGCCGGCATTAGCTGCCTTAGCAGGTCCGATGATGACGCCGTTCTCCTTCAGGTAAGCGACAGCTTCCGGAGTAGTAGGCATGTTAGCTGCTTCGCAGAGGTACTTAGCTCCGTTAGCTACGATCTGCTTAGCGTCTTCGAGTGTGATCTCGTTCTGTGTAGCGCATGGAATGTAAATATCAGCAGGAACTTCCCAAGGCTTCTTATCAGGAATGAATTCAGCGTTCTCATACTTATCAGCGTATGGTGAGCACTTTCTGTTTCCGGATGCTCTCAGGTCGAGCAGGTAATCTACCTTATCTCCTTCTACGCCGTCCTTATCGAGGACATAGCCCTCGTGGTTGGAGATGGTGATGACTTTAGCGCCGAACTCGTTCAGTTTCTTAATGGTTCCCCATGTTACGTTTCCGTAACCGGATACTACTACTGTCTTTCCTTCCAGTGTGTCTCCGAAGTGCTTCAGCATCTCTCTTAAGAAGAATACGACGCCGTAGCCAGTAGCTTCAGCTCTTCCGGCGAGTCCGCCGAATGTGAGGCCCTTACCGGACAGAGCGCCTTCATATCGGTTAGTCAGCTTCTTATACTGGCCGAACAGGTAGCCGATCTCTCTTCCGCCTACACCGATGTCTCCCGCAGGAACGTCTGTGTTAGGTCCGATGTGTCTATAAAGCTCGCTCATGAATGACTGGCAGAATCTCATGACTTCAGCGTCAGATTTACCGCTAGGATCGAAGTCTGAACCGCCCTTACCGCCGCCGATAGGAAGTCCTGTCAGAGCGTTCTTGAATATCTGCTCGAATCCGAGGAACTTAATGATTCCTGGATATACGTTAGACGCGAATCTCAGACCGCCCTTATAAGGTCCGAGCGCACTGTTGAACTCGTATCTGTAACCCCTGTTCACGTGTACCTTACCATTATCGTCTACCCATGGCACTCTGAACTGGATGCCTCTTTCAGGCTCGATCAGTCTTTCTACCAGGCCGGATTCGATGTACTCAGGATGAGCCTCGAGGAGCGGTTCTACAGAAGTGAGCACCTCTGTTACTGTCTCCAGGAATTCAGGCTCGTGTGGATAATGTTCTTTCGCAATATCAATATACTGCTGAGCTAAATTTCCCATATAAAACACCCTCTTTTTAAGTTTTTTGCGCGAAATTTCAGCGCTGTTGACCTTGTCATTATATCATCTGGGATTTTTGCGGTAAAGGCTTTCAAATAAAAACATTTTCATAAAAAGGCGATATAATTTGTTGTGACGAATATAAAATGACGAGAATATTGCAATTTACACACAAATTAGCTGTTGGATTTCCGTTTGCCGAATCAAAAAAACATGAAATTTTTGTTAAAAATACATTTTAGAAACCAAGATCCTCCTCAGGTTGCCCGGAGGGATGTTCTATGTCCGGCTTTGCTCGGTGAAATAAGCCATTTTCAAGTCCCTCAGCAAAGTGATTTCAGGTTGTCATTTCTAATGCCTTGGAATATAATTAATGCATATGATTTAACGAAAATAATGGGAAAAAGAGGTGAGAACATGGATAACAGCGTTCCTTTACCAGACAGCGGAAACGCGGATAAACACCGAATACGCGGTAACTCGGAAAACATTACATGTTCTCGTTTTTTTGCCATAGGTCTCTGATCGTCAGCTGATCTGACTGGCAGCCATTCGCCGGGAACATGTGTGTTAGGATACGGAGAATGGGATCATGGATAACACAGCATTGGAAAGGGAGGATTACATGGATATTTCCATGGAGAAGATCCTCGACTTTCTGGATCAGAGAAAATATTTCGACGCCAGAGACGAACTGCTGAAATATAACGCCGCCGATATAGCCGATATACTGGAAGATATTAACGACGAGGCGGGGCTGAGGATGACAGTCATACTGTTCAGACTGCTTCCTAAGGATATTTCTGTAGACGTCTTTTCATATCTACAGGCCGAAGACCAGGTGGATCTGGTCAGAGGCATAACAGATAAGGAAATCTCTTTCATAGTCCACGAGTTGGACTTCGATGATAAGATCGATATTCTGGAAGAGCTTCCTGCCAATCTCGTTAATAAGATCTTAGAGAACACACCTAAAGACGAAAGAAAACTTATAAATACGTTCCTTAACTATCCGGAGAACTCTGCCGGCAGCCTGATGACGCCTGAGTACATCAGTCTGAAGCCTGAGTGGACAGTGGGCGACGCCATGAAGCACATTAAGAATGTGGGCATGGACGCAGAGACCATATACACCTGCTATGTTAAGGATTTCAGCAGACACCTGATCGGCATCGTGTCTCTCAGCACCATGGTGGTGTCAGATGATGACACTAAGATTGTCGATATCATGCGCACAGAGTTCGTCAGCGAGAAGGTGAACACAGACCAGGAGGAAGTATCAGACGACTTTAAGAAGTACGGCTACCTGGCTCTTCCTGTCGTGGATATGGAGAACAGACTCGTCGGCATCATAACATTCGATGATATCCTGGACGTCATGGAAGATGAGGCGACAGAAGATATCGAGAGGATGAACGGTGTCATCGACTTCGAGAATAAGGACAGGGGCTACCTGGATATCTCAGTATGGCAGCACGCTAAGAACAGGCTGCCTTGGCTGCTCATCCTTATGGTCGCATATGTCTTCACGGGACGGATCATCACCAGTTTCGAGGGTTCACTCTCTAAGGTGATAGCGCTGGTAGCCTACATGCCTATGCTCATGGGAACAGGCGGAAATACCGGCTCCCAGGCATCGACCCTTATCATTAGAGGTCTGGCGACCGATGAAGTAGAGCTTAAGGACTGGCTTAAGATACTTTGGAAGGAAATCAGGATAGGGGCCCTCATAGGCGTGATCCTGAGCGCTGTGAATTTCCTCAGAGTATGGCTGCTGGACGGCAATCCTATTCCAATAGCCCTGACCGTAAGCTGCGCTATGATATTCATCGTCATATTCGCGAAGATGCTCGGCAGCATGATACCTATAATAGTAAAGAGGATAAACCTGGACCCGGCGCTCATCGCGAACCCTGCTATTTCATCGGTTTCAGACGCTGTCGCTCTTTCTATATATTTCCTTATGGCTATGATTTTCCTGGGGAGCATGCTTTAATATGAAAATTATCGATATTACCCGGGATATGATCGGAGACATACTGGAACCTAGACCTAGGGATATACATAAAGGTGACTGCGGCAGGGATCTTATTATCGCTGGGGGCGCCGGCATGACAGGCGCCGCTTATTTCTCAGCAAAGTCAGCCTTAAGATCCGGAGCCGGGCTCGTTTATTCCTGCACATCAGAGGAGAATTTTGCTATAATAAAAACGTTAGTGCCGGAAGCCATATGCCTGACATGGGGAGATGCTGAGGCGGAGATCCTTAAGGCAGGCCCGGGCACAGCCAATATAGAGGGCGCGGACTTCAGGAAGAAGAGCTATGACTCCATAGCCTTCGGTCCGGGGATGGGTACTAGTGACGAGAGTAAGGAACAACTGGCGTTCATCCTGAAGGATTTCTCCGGGCCGCTGGTTATAGACGCTGATGGGCTGAACTGCCTGGCTCAGGAGCCTGAATTAAGGCGGCTGCTTAATAAATATCGGGGGAATGCCGTTATCACTCCACACGCGGGCGAGGCTGCCAGACTGATAAAATGTTTGGGCTCTGACATAAGTGTTAAGGACCGCGAGAAGGCTGTGAGGTTCCTGGCTTCGGAGTACGGCGTTACTGCCGTGCTTAAGGGTAGTGGGACTCTGATCTGCGATAGTTCTTATCCGGATGTCATATTTAGGAACACTACGGGAAATCCCGGCATGGCTACAGCAGGGTCAGGGGACGTTCTTACAGGAGTCATAACAGCGCTTTCCGGTCAGGGATACGATGTGCCGGAGGCTGCTCGAGCCGGTGTGTATTTGCACGGTATGGCAGGCGACCTGGCAGCTGCGGATAAGGGAGAGTATGGGACCATAGCGTCTGATATACTAGAACACATCCCTGGCGCAATAAAACAGTTTGTTTAGTTAATTTTAAGATAAAGCTATTTAAGGAGTAACGATGAAAAGGGAGAACAGCGAATATTATAAGGAAATCGCTAAGCGCGTCCGTATCGACGTCATTAAAGCGCTGTATCACGCCGGTTCCGGTCATCCGGGCGGGTCGCTTTCAGCTGCTGACATCATTACGGCTCTTTACTTCGGTGAGATGAACATAGACCCGAAGAATCCGAAGATGCCAGGAAGAGACAGGTTCGTGCTTTCTAAGGGACACGCGGTTCCGGCCCAGTACGCGGCTTTAGCTGAGAGGGGTTATTATCCTGTAGAGGATATGATGACTCTGAGAAAGCTGGGCAGCCATTTCCAGGGACATGGAAATATGCAGAAGGTACCGGGCATAGAGATGTCCACAGGTTCACTGGGACAGGGCTTTTCCACAGCTGTGGGAATGGCTCTGGCGGATAAGCTCGATGGTAATGGCGCCAGAGTATACGCTTTGCTAGGTGATGGAGAGCTGCAGGAAGGAATAGTTTGGGAAGCCGCTATGTCAGCTTCGCATTATGGCCTCAGCGCGCTCACAGCTATCGTAGACTGGAACGGCCTTCAGATAGACGGAAGGAACGAGGACGTCATGACTGTAGCCCCTATAGCGGAGAAATTCGCCGCTTTCGGCTGGCAGACGATCGAGATAGACGGACACGACTTCGACCAGATCTTCAGCGCCTTAGACCAGGCCAGGGAAGAGACAGAGAAGCCGACATGCATAGTCGCTAAGACAGTTAAAGGTAAGGGCGTGGACTTCATGGAAGACCAGGCAGGCTGGCATGGTAAGGCTCCGAGTGAGGAGCAGGCTAAGGATGCGGTAAGACAGCTTGGAGGTGAATGGTAATGGCAGATAAGATCGCTACGAGACAGGCTTATGGCGAATTCCTCCAGGAGGAGGCCGCGAAGAATAAGGATCTGGTGGTCCTGGACGCTGACTTGGCCGGTTCCACTAAGACATCTATGTTTAAGAAGGTCGAGCCTGACCGTTTCTTCGACATGGGTATAGCAGAGCAGAACATGATGGGCGTCGCTGCCGGACTCGCTGTTTCGGGTAAGACGGTATGCGCTTCCAGCTTCGCTATGTTCGCCGCGGGAAGAGCTTTCGAGATCATCAGAAATTCCATAGGATATACGCACGCTAATGTTAAGATCTGCGCTACACACGCGGGAATCACCGTAGGCCCGGATGGAGCTACTCATCAGACGTTCGAGGACCTGGCCCTCATGAGGACCATTCCGGGAATGACTGTAGTCAACCCTTGCGACGCTACGAGCACGAAACTGCTGTTAAGGCAGGTGCTCGACTTCGACGGACCATGCTATGTAAGGCTGGGAAGGGCTTCCGTTCCTGTATTCTATGGTGAGAACGATAAGCTCGAGCTAGGTAAGGGGCACGTGCTCCGCGAGGGGAATGACGCCACAGTGATAGCTACGGGCATCATGGTATCCGCCGCCGCTGAGGCTGTAGACCGTCTGGCGGAGGAAGGGATCCATGTAAGGCTTATCGACATGCACACGCTTAAGCCTCTGGACGAGGATATTATCGTTAAGGCTGCTCAGGAGACAGGTAAGATCGTCACAGCTGAGGAGCATTCTGTAATAGGCGGTCTGGGCAGCGCTGTAGCTTCCGTGCTCGCTGAGAAGTGCCCTGCCAGAATGAAGATGGTAGGCCAGCATGATGAGTTCGGTGAGTCCGGAGATCCTGACGAGCTGCTCGAGAAGTACGGCATGACGGCTGATGATATAGAGAAGGCCGTAAGGGAGATCCTTTAGTTTTCTGATACAGCAAAGTGAAATATGGAATAAAATTCCATTACACTTGTTATCTTAAAATAATATATTATTAATATATAAAAATTAAAAATGTGGCGGATAGAGATGATTTTTCTATCCGTCTTTTTTGATTTTCGCTTGTTTTCCCCATACTATGATGATAGCATGAATTCATCAGGGTGAGGCAGGTGATACGCGTAACGGGAGGGGACCGGTCACATAGAATGCCAGGCGTTCACCCTTTGCTGACTGGCGCCCGGCTTGTGAAACTTTTATGAAAATTGGGAGGATATTCCCTCTTAAGAAGTCTTAAGCCTTTTATTAGCCCCTTAATTATGGTATAATTCGAAAATGTTGAAAAATACCATATTAATTGGAGGAATCGCATGATTACGTTTACTAACGTAACTAAGATATATGACGGGAATAATGTCGGCCTCGAGAACGCTAACATAGATATAGACGCCGGTGATTTCGTGTTCCTGGTGGGACCGAGCGGAGCCGGGAAATCCACATTTATTAAGCTCATCCTGAAGGAGATAGACGCTGATTCGGGCACTATCCAGGTAGGAGATTATGAAGTGACATCTCTTACGAAGAGAATGGTGCCTCAGCTCAGGAGACGTATCGGGATCGTGTTCCAGGACTTCCGACTGCTTCCTAAGAAGACAGTTTTCGAGAATGTGGCTTTCGCCATGGAGATACTGCACCAGCGCAGGAGCATCATTAAGAAGAGAGTTCCGCAGGTGCTCGACCTGGTAGGTATATTAGATAAGAAGGATAGATACCCTAGGGAGCTTTCCGCGGGCGAGCAGCAGCGTGTGGCTATAGCCAGGGCTATCATAAATAACCCTAAGGTGCTGATCTGCGATGAGCCTACAGGAAACCTGGACCCGCAGACCGCTTATGACATCATGGATCTGCTGGTACAGATAAACAACACAGGAACGACTGTGGTAATGGTTACTCACGCTAAGGACATCGTCGACAGGATGAATAAGAGAGTCGTGGCCATAGACTCAGGGCACATCGTGAGAGATGAATTCGGACAGTATAACATCAATCATGATAAGGTGTTCAGCCAGGAGGTCGTAGACGATGAGTAGGATTTTCTATAATATCAAGCAGGCTTTTCTGCAGATAGGCAGGAATAAGGGACTGAGCCTGGCGTCCATATTTGCGATAACAGCTATGATGATGATACTGGGAGTGTTCTTCGTCGTGAGCGTTAACGTGAACCTGTTCACGGAGATGGTGAAGAGGGATTATAACACTGTGGAAGTCTTTCTTAAGGATGATATCAGCGACAGCCAGACTAAGCAGATCATGAATGACCTGACGGGAATAGACGGTGTTACGGAAGTTTCATACCGTACTAAGGCTCAGGCTCTTAAGATCATGAAGGAGAGATGGGGCGAGAGCGGATATCTTCTGGATTCCCTCGGAGGAAACCCTCTTCCTAACTCCATACTCGTTAAGGTGAAGTCTCTTGATGCCGCGGATAACGTGAATAAGCTGGCTATAGCTCATTCCGGCGTAGAGAGCACTAAATACTATAAGGAGACGGTAGACAGGCTGGCTAAGGTGACGAATTTCATGCAGATAAGCGCTGTCGTTATCATGATCTTCCTGGTCATAGTTTCTGTCCTGGTCGTTTCCAATACCATAAAACTTACGGTATTCGCCCGGGCGAGAGAGATATCGATAATGAAGTACATAGGCGCCACCAACTGGTTCATAAGAGGACCGTTCCTGGTAGAGGGAATGATAATAGGCGCCATATCGTCTCTCATAGCTTCAGGAATAGCATACACAGTATATAAGAAGCTGGTATCAGTGATTGGGATGAAGGTATTGACCATGCTGTCATCGCCTCTCGTACCGGCGGGGTATCTCGCTTCTAATTTAGTAATAATCTTCCTGGCTCTGGGAATAGGAATCGGCGCTGTCGGAAGTATAATTTCCATGAGACGTTTCCTCGATGCTTAGAGAACATTGATAGAAAACGCTTAGATAGAAAGGAGATCGTTTTGAAGAAAATCAGATCTAAAGAAAACGCGGCGCGTATCATGGCGGTCCTGATGGCTTTCATCATGACTTTCGCGTACGTACCCGCGGGTCAGATGGCTTCGGCGGCTTCTAAGAAAGCTAAGACTAAGAAGCAGCTTTCCAGTGTAACTAAGGAGAAGGAAACAGTTTACACTAAGATAGAGAAGCTTTCTGATAAGATCGACACACAGAAGAAATCAGCTCAGAAGATAAATAAGAAGGTTAAGAAATTAACCGCGACTGTTAATAAGACAGAAGAAGAACTTAAGAAGATGCAGGAGAAGGTCGACGCTCAGAAGACCGCTCTTAACGCCAGAGTCAGAGCTATGTATAAGAATGGCTCTGTAGGCTATCTGGATATAATACTGAACTCACACAGCGTGACAGAACTGGTGACGAATGTAGACCTGGTTCAGAGGATCTATAAGTCCGATGAAGAGACTCTGGATTATCTTAAGAAGCAGAAGACGGCTATTGAAGCCAAACAGGCTACTCTTAAATCTCAGCAGTCTAAATTGAATATTAAGAAGGCTGAATATAATAAGGCAGCGGCTGAAATGACCGCCAGTAAGAAAGAACTGCAGAAGAAATATAAGGAACTGCAGGCTGAGGAGAATAAGCTCACCGCTCAGCTGGCTGCCATCGAAAGAGCGGGTAGAGTTAAGAACAGTAAAGGTAAGACGACTAAGCTGCCTACTAACTATAAGGGCGGTAAATTCATATGGCCTGTGAATGGTACAGTCACATGTGAGTGGGGCACACAGCGTTCATATGAGAGGCATCCGGGTATGGATATAGGAGTCGCGTCCGGCACGCCTGTTAAGGCAGCCGCGTCAGGAGTAGTGATCTTCTCGGGATGGAACGGCGGATACGGGAACTGTGTCGCTATATCCCACGGTTCGAACCTTATAACCCTATACGGTCATAATTCAAGCCTTAACTGCTCAGTTGGGCAGAAGGTCAGCCAGGGACAGGTAATAGCTTACTCAGGATCCACCGGTTGGAGTACTGGTCCGCACGTCCACTTCGAAGTAAGAAAGGGCAGCATGAATAATTACGTAACCGTAAATCCGAGAAATTACCTCTAGGCACATATGAATAGAAATGAACTGACTCCAGCGATATTGGAGCTATTGAAACAGCGCGGCATAGAATCGGATGAGGATATTGAAGAATTCATATCCGATAAGCCGCAGAGAATGTACGATCCATTCCTGCTTCCTGATATGGAAGCGGGGGTGGATTTGATACTTTCATCAGTAAATAATGGGGGGAAGATCTGTATATACGGAGATTATGACTGCGATGGAGTCACGTCTACCGCTATCCTATACACAGTGCTTACTCAGCTCACAGATAAGAGTAAAGTCTCATACCATATACCTTCCAGGTTTTCAGAGGGATATGGCCTGAATAAACCTGCCTTCAAAGAGATAAGAGATAATGGTGTAGATCTGGTAGTAACTGTAGACTGCGGATCCGTTTCAGTAGATGAAGTGGAATACGCTAAAGAGATAGGACTTAAGATCCTGGTTACAGACCACCATACCATCACAGATAAGAGGGCTGACTGCCTGCTTATAAATCCGGCTAGACCTGACAGTAAATATCCGTGCCCATATCTGGCGGGCTGCGGGGTAGCGTTCAAGCTCAGTCAGGCGTTAGTTAGCAAGACAGGGCTTAAGAAGGGTTTGCTTGTTTCTCTTATGGACCTGGCAGCTTTAGGGACCATAGGAGATATAGTTCCACTGGTGGATGAGAACAGAGCTTTAGCCAAGTATGGCATCAGGGTCATAAACACTAGGAGAAGAAAGAATCTCGATCTGCTGATAAGAACTATAGGTCTCACGCCGGGTAAGATCACAGCGGAGAATATTTCATATATCATAGTTCCACATATAAACGCCGCGGGAAGGATGAAATCCGCTTATACGGCTCTGAAACTGTTCATTACTGAAGATGACAGAGAAGCGGCTGAGCTGGCTTCTGAATTAGCAGAGCTGAATGAGCGCAGGAAGTCTTTACAGAATCACATATTCGATGAGGCTGTGAATGTCATCGAAGAGAGATATAAGGACGATAAATTCATCCTGGTGGATATGGGAGACGCTCATGAAGGCGTGACCGGAATAGTCGCTGGTAAGCTTAAGGAGCGTTATTATAAGCCTGCTGTCGTTTTGACACACACGAAAGACGGAAGACTTAAGGGAACAGGCAGGAGCGTGGAAGGCGTGAACCTGTACGATCTGCTTAAGCCTAACGAGGAATTCTTCTATACGTTCGGCGGGCACGCCGGAGCCTGCGGTTTCACCATGAAGCCGGAAGCGTTGGAAGCCCTGAGAGATAATCTCAACAGGGAAGCCGCGGAGATCGCGGCGGTGAAACCGGCTTTATTTCAGAAGCATATCGAGATGGATATGGAGCTGCAGCCTAGGGATATATCTTATGATTTCGTGGAACAGCTCGACGTGCTGGAGCCTTGCGGCTGCGCGAATGAGAGACCTGTATTCGGCTTCGACGCCTTTACGTCATCTGTGGGAAGGATGGGTAAAGAAGGCCAGTATCTGAGATTCAACGCTTCTCCGGGTAATGGAAGGCGGGTGACATGTGTTTGCTTTAACGACGCTGACAGGGTGCAGGGTGTGATAGACCAGGCCCAGGGAGAGCCTGTAAAGATCATAGGTCAGCTGTCAGAACGGTTATGGCAAGGTAATAAATACATGCAGATGAATGTCATGGATGTGGTCGATTTCTAATATACTGATTCTAAACAGTCGGGCAGAGCCGGGCGCGGTTTTCGCTTTGCGGCTTCTTGACTTTAATGCGTAAAAGTGATAACCTCTTTATATTACTGAGAGGAGTGATCTGGCGATGGGATATGAATCTAAATTTAAGAGTGATGATGTAGACGAGCTGTTTGACGCCATCCTGTCACTGAAGACTAGAGAAGAATGCTACAGGTTTTTCGAAGACATCTGTACGGTGAATGAGATACACGCGATTACGCAGAGGCTGCAGGTCGCGAAATACCTTTCGGAGAATAAGACGTATAATGAAATAGAGGCGATGACGAACGCTTCTACGGCGACCATAAGCAGGATAAATAAATGTCTGCTTTATGGAGCTGACGGATATAAGATAGCCCTGGATAGGATCGGGGGGCCGGAAACGGAGAATAAGGATAATAAGGACGAGTGAGAGATTCCGGATAATTTATTTTATCCGGGATTTTTTTAGTTTTACGCTCTCTGTCAGGCGTATGGTTATATAGAGAATCCACATGAATGAGATATTAATATACCGAGGAAAGTTCGGACATGGCATAGCCGGGGAGCCGCTCGTAAGGAAGGCGGCAGAATCATGGGCGGCTGATAACGGCTCTGGGAGCGAGCTGGTTGAAAAAATCGTGAAGACTCCGATAGTCAGGATAAACGGCAGGCCGGAGTTTCAGGATCTGCCATTCGATTTCTCCATCTCTCATAGCATAGATGTCTGGGCGATACTTTTTTCTGAAGAGCGGTGCGGGCTGGATCTTCAGTTTTTCAGAGAGCAGGGAGGAAGGCTTTCTCAGATCGCTGACAGATTTTTCCCCGAACAGCAAAGAAAATTCGCGAAGTCCAGCCGGGCTGATTTCTTCAGGGTCTGGACTTTAAGAGAAGCCATGGGGAAATACACGGGCAAGGGTGTTTTAGATGACCTGCCTGATTTGATTCCTGAGAAAGATATGGAGGCAGAACTTGAGGGAGAATGGGTCGAGCTGAGAGAAATCGACCTGAGTTTGATCCGTGAGAGTGACCCAGAGCTTTACGAGTGTATGAGAAAAACCGGCGCGTCCATGACAGCCTGCTTGAAGAAGGGCACGGGACCGATAAAAGTCAGGACATTGAAGTGATAATTCCAGGATGGAAGAGAGCGGTAGAAGTTGACCGGAGGTAAATGGGTCGAGTGGGCTTTGCTGTGTGATAAGGGGTGTGAAATGGGGTTTAGGACCGGTAAGAAAGAGGAAAATATAAGGAAGGACATATATGAGGCTGCGGACGCTAAGCTTTCCAGGAAGAGCATGACGGTCTACGAGCTCAGGGCTTTTCTTAAGGATAAGGGGTATGAGAAGGCCGAGATCGACGCGCTCGTGGACAGATATACCGAGCTTGGCTACCTGGACGATAAGAGGTACTGCGGCGAATATTTCGATTACGCCTTTAAGAAGAATAGGAGCGTGCGAAGGACGTTTTCAGACCTGGAGGAGAAGGGCGTGGCGCCTGACACGATAAGGGAAGCTTTCGATGAGTATGAAGATATCAATGATAAGGCCGTGGACGAGAGGGCTATGGCTGAGCGAGAAGCTGTAAGGGTGCTCAGGGCCGGAGGTGTGTTCCCGGACATGGCTGTACCGGAGAAGATGAAGGGCAGAGTAGGAAGGAAGCTCTACAGTTTCGGTTACAGGGAGTCTCTGGTATACGACATCATAGATGACCTCGACAGGATAAACAGGGAGAATTAGGGAGTCTGAGATGGCGGAGCATGAAGAGAAAGCCGGGCTCTCCTATGCTTATATATTGGAGTGCGCGGATGGGACATTATACACAGGGTGGACGAATGACCTGGAGAAAAGGGTCAGGACCCATAATTCCGGCAGGGGGGCTAAGTACACCAGGCCTAGGCGGCCTGTGAGGCTGGTCTATTTCGAGGCGTTTGAAACTAAGGAAGAGGCTATGAAGCGGGAAGCCGCTATAAAGAAGCTGAAGAGGGCAGCTAAGGAGAAGTTGGTTGAGTCGGAGAACTGCAGTCTGCCTGCATGGGCTGAATAGTGATCATTGACTTCTTTACATGGAAACCACATAATTTATTTATATCTAAACTACCTGGGTATGCGGGAGGATGAGCTCATGAGCAAAGAAAAGGAAATCGGCCTTACTAAGTTGATCACTATATTATTCCTCACTATAGTAATGGCGGCAGCGTTCATGCCGATGACTTCGTTTGGAGCTGTATCTGATGAAGCGTCTGATACGAAAACGGTGAAGGAATACCCTGATTCGTGCAGTAACACGGAAGTGAGCCTGATAAAAACGTCTTATCTGGAATCGATAGACGGCGGGTATATGCGCGTGTTCAATAAAGATAGCAAGGTGCATGTTGAATACTACGACAGCGATTTTAAAGTCACAGGTAAGAAGAGTATAAAACTGGAGCTTCCGATATGGGGAGGCTTCTTCAAGGGGGAAGATGCCTATTATCTCGTCGAGGGGCAGAATAATAAGAAAGGCGTCGACGGCACCGAAGTCGTTCGGATAATAAAGTACGACACTTCATGGAAGAGAATCGGAGCCGGCAGCGTTTACGCGAAAGAGGGTTGGGAATATGAGATCCGATACCCGTTCGACTACTCCAATGTTAATTTTACAGAGACCGGAGGGAATCTATATTTGATCACGGGACGGGAAGGATACGTCGATCCTCAGTTTGGTATGGGTCACCAGGGCATGATGCTAATCCGTATGAATGAAAGTACTTTGAATACGGAAATAGTTTACGGGGATTTCTGGCATTCATTCTCACAGCACATAACTCATAATGGAAGCGATGTGTATTTATATGAGGAGAGTGAAGGAAACAGAGCTACTCAGCTCTCGCTCTTCGATGGGAACAGCACAGGGACAGATTATTTCGACGCGTAGAAAAAAAGCTTCCCTGTCCTGGAATATGGCGGAGATAGAGATTCTGCGTGGGCTATCCCATGTTACGCTACTGCCGATGATGTGTCTGTTTCAGGCGAGAATGTTATCGGAGTCGGGACGTCGATCGATCAGTCCAACTATGATAATTACGATTGGGATAAGGATCCATATAATATCTATCTGACAGTAACGCCAATCTCTGATATGGAGCAGGAAGCAACGAAAGTGATTTGGCTCACTAACTATAAAAAGGGAGCGAAATCATTCGCCGGAGTGAATCTGACGAAAGTGAGCGATGATCGTTTCCTCGTATTATGGGAAGAATATAAAAATGATTACACGCCTTCAGACTCCGGTGATCCGTTCTCAGGGCATAGCATCCACTATGTTTTCATAGATGGCGCGGGTAACGCGGTCTCTAAGGTGTTCGCGAGAAAAGCGGCGATATCAGACTGTCACCCGATAATCTCCGGGAATAAAGCCATATACTATGCGTCCACCGGTTTTTATGATTCGGGATATGATAGTACCGTTTTTTATTCTATAGATACAGAAACGGGTGATTTCTCAAAGAAGGTCTATAACAGAAAGTCTATAGAGACAGTATCAGTCTCTAAGGTCGGAAAGAAAACATATACCGGGACTGAAATCAAGCCGTCTGTTAAACTGAAAGCCGGTGGAAAAGTGTTGAACTCCGGAACAGATTACTCCATAACATACTCTAATAATGTTAACGTCGGAAAGGCTAAGATCACGATAAAAGGTAAAGGAATCTATGAAGGCAGCTTTAAGGTCACATTCTATATCGTCCCTAAGGGCACGAAGCTGAAAAAGGTCTCTGCCGCGAAGAAAGCCCTTAAAGTCGGCTGGAAGAAGCAGACTGAGCAGACGACCGGGTATCAGATTCAGTACGCCTTGAATAAGAAGTTTTCTAAGGGGAAGAAAACAGTAACTCTGAAGAAAAATACTTACTCATCAAAGAAGATCACAAAACTGAAGGCGAAGAGTAAATACTATTTGAGGATCCGGACGTATAAGAAGGTGAGCGGAAAGTATTACTATTCATCCTGGAGCCCTGTAAAGTCCGCTAAGACAAGGTAAATCATAAGTAAAGCATAAGATATCCCGCGGGTGCGCAGATTGAATCCTCACATTCGCGGGTATTTTTGTGTTATAATAAAAATACTTTGCGCGTATACAAGGGGGGTATAGTATTTTATGCCAATAAAGGTACCTAATAATTTACCTGCGGTAGATAAACTTAAGGAAGAGAACGTCTTCGTCATGACGGATTCCCGGGCTATGACCCAGGATATCAGGCCGCTTCAGATCCTGATCCTGAATCTCATGCCTACGAAGATAGAGACAGAGACACAGCTCACCAGGCTGCTGGGAAATACACCGCTCCAGATAGAGCTCTCTCTGCTCCAGACCACTATGCATGAGGCTAAGAACGTGTCTCAGGAGCACATGATATCTTTCTATAAGACATTCGATGAGGTCAGGAACAACTATTACGACGGCATGATCATAACGGGAGCGCCTGTCGAGACCATGGAGTTCGAAGATGTCGAGTACTGGTACGAGCTCTGCGAGATCATGGACTGGTCTAAGAAGCATGTCCACAGCGTCTTCCACGTCTGCTGGGGCGCCCAGGCGGGTCTTTACTACCATTATGGAATAAAGAAGCATAATCTGGAGAAGAAGCTCTCGGGTGTCTATGAACACCACCTTGACTATGATAAGGGTATGCTGTTCAGAGGCTTCGATGACGTATTCTATGCGCCTCACTCCAGAAATTCCACAGTGTACAGAGAGGACATAGATAACTGCAGAGACCTGAAGGTCATAGCCAGCTCAGACGAAGCGGGAGTCTTCGCCGTTAAGTCCAACGATGACAGGATGATATTCATCATGGGACATGTGGAATACGACGGTGACACTTTGCAAAGGGAATACGAGCGCGATAAGAAGGCGGGGCTCGATCCTCAGGTCCCTGACCATTACTTCCCAGATGACGATGACACTAAGAAGCCGATAGTCCGCTGGAGATCCTGCGCTAACCTGCTCTACACAAACTGGCTCAACTACGTCGTTTATCAGTCAACTCCTTACGACATTAAGAGAGTGTCGGAAGAGGATCTGAAACTCCCACAGCGCTTCGATGGAGAAGGGGATATTAAGGTCTGTAAATTCGGAGGCACATCCCTGGCTGACGCCGCTTGCTTTAAGAACGTGGCGGACATAGTGACGTCAGACGCTCACAGGAATTACGTGGTAGTCTCCGCGCCTGGCTATATCAGCGAGTTTAAGAGGAAGATAACAGACGTACTCATTAAGGCGGCGGACAGCTACGAGCAGGGAGACAGGAAGGCTGCTGAGAGGTACATCAGCAGGGCGACCGATCGGTTCGTAGAGATAGCGTACGGCATAGACAGCGGCCTTAACATGGATAGGATCTGGATGGAGATATCCAGGGAGTATTTCGGCGGCGCCGGAAGAGATTACCTGCTGAGCAGGGGAGAGTACTGCAGCGCCAGGCTCCTGGCTGAACTCATCGGTTACGACTTCATAGACGCGGCGGATATCATCAGGTTCAATAAAGATGGCAGCCTTAACGCCGATAAGACAGCGGAGCTCGTAAGAGAGGTGCTGGACAGCCACGAGCAGGCTGTAGTGCCGGGCTTCTACGGAGCTGATGAAGACGGAGCTGTTATGACATTCTCCAGAGGCGGCTCTGATATAACAGGATCTATCATCGCCAGCGCTATAGGAGCGTCCATGTACGAGAACTGGACAGACGTGAACGGTCTGCTCCTGGCAGATCCTTCTGTCGTGAAGAAGCCGCTTACTGTTCCGGTAATCACTTATAAAGAGCTGAGAGAGATGGCTGTGAAGGGCACGGAGGTGCTCCATCAGGACGCCGTGCTCCCGGTCGAGAAAATGGGTATCCCTATCAATATCAGGTGCTCCTCTTCTCCTGACCAGAGCGGAACACTTATCGTAAAGAGCGGTAAGTACTACGAGAGCATCCTGGATATCACGGGCATATCGGGCATGAGCGACTGCGCCGAAGTGATAATAAACCAGGAGAGGCTGAACGACATACCGGGATTCAGGCAGAATCTTAAAGACGTTTTGGAAGAGCACGATGTTAAAGTCCTGTCGGAATTGGTCGGCATAGATTCCATAAACCTGGTCATCTACAGGAAGGATATAGACACGTGCAGGAGCGCGCTGGAGGACCTGATTAAGGACGCTACCGGAGCGGACGCCGTATCTATAGACACGGATCTGGCTGTCATTTCTGTCGTAGGTCAGAAGCTCTCGGAGTCGCCTGACATAGCCGTTAAGGCCCTGGAAGCCCTCGCTGAATCCGGCATCCAGGTGAAGCTCATAGACCAGAGCGCCGGTAAGATCAGCATGTCTATCGGCGTGAATAAGGCCAGCTACATATCCGGCGTTAACGCCATATATGATACATTTACGAGAAAGTAAAATAAAAACGGACGCGGGTCCGGGGCCATGATAGACCATCGAAACCGCATCCGTTTTTTGATTGTTGTTTTTATTGCTGTAGCAAAGCTTTATGCGCGAACCTGCCCCTGGCCTGTAATGACGAATTTATAAGTCACGAGCTGGTCTACACCCATAGGACCTCTGGCGTGGAGCTTTTGGGTGGAAATACCGATCTCAGAGCCAAGCCCGAGCTGACCACCGTCCGTGAATCTGGTGGAAGCGTTCCAATAGACAGCGGCGGAGTCCACATTATCCAGGAAATACTTTGCCGCTTCTTCATCTTCAGTAACTATGCAGTCGCTGTGATGGGTTGAATACCTTTCTATGTGGTCGACAGCCTCCTCGACGGAATCTACGATCTTAACGCCCATGATCAGGTCTATGTATTCGCGGCCCCAGTCATCTGCTGTGGCTTCATTCATTTCAGGGATGATTTTCCTGGCTTCGTCGTCCCCCCTAAGTTCCACGTTTTTATCGTAAAGCCTCTTAGCGATGACCGGAAGAGCCTTATCGGCTATGTCCTTATGGACGAGCAGCTTCTCGGCCGCGTTGCAGACGGAAGGCCTCTGGGTCTTAGCGTTTTCAACTATGTCAGCCGCCATCTCTATGTCGGCAGCCTTATCGACATAAATATGCACGTTTCCGGCGCCGGTCTGGATAACAGGAACGCTGGCATTCCGGACGACCCGATTTATGAGCTCGGCGCCGCCTCTAGGAATGAGGACATCCAGGTATTCTGTCAGGTTCATCATCTTATTCGCCGTTTCGTGGGACGTATCAGTTATGAGCTGGATGGAATCTTCCGGAAGTCCGGCTTCAGCGAGCGCGCGGCGCATAACTCCTGTCGTCGCGATATTAGAGTTTATGGCTTCGTGGCCGCCCCTAAGAATAACGGTGTTTCCGGCTCTTACGCATAATGAGGCGCAGTCGCTAGCTACATTAGGCCGAGACTCGAATATAATGCCTATGACGCCGAGAGGGACGTTTACCCTCTTAACGTGGAGGCCGTTCGGTCTGTCGTATTCCTGTATGACGCGGCCGACAGGGTCCGGCCAGGCGGCGACATCTTCGACGGCCTTTGCCATGCCTTCTATCCTGTCAGGCGTGAGCTTCAGCCTGTCCTGCATGGATATGGACATACCGTTTTCCTTTGCTAGAGCCATATCTATATCGTTAGCCTGTAAAATTTTCTCTTGGTCAGCCCTGAGAGCCGTGGCTATATTAAGAAGCCCCTCTGTCTTCTTCTCCGGACTTATGATCCTGAGTTTTCTCTCGGCCATTACAGCTCTCATGCCTATTTCATTAAGATCCATGATTTTCACCCCTTCTGAAATTCCGGATTTTTATGATAGTTTGATTTAACGTGCCGGACTTTCAACCGCCCCGGCGCCGAATATGGTGCCTACGGCCTCTCCATCGAAAAGCCTGTAGAGGTTATTCGGGTCGTTACCGTTTATTATAGCGCACGGAATGCCCGCGCCTGAAGCTATTTTCGCCGCTATGATCTTCGTTATCATGCCCCCGGTACCGTTGCTGGTGCCCGCGCCGCCGGCTATGGCTTCTATTTCAGGCGTTATGGCATCGACTTCGTGAATGATCCTCGCGTCCTCGGCTTCCCTCGGGTCTCTGTCGTATAAGCCCTCTACGTCAGATATTATGACCAGGAAATCCGCTCCTACCAGCTTCGCCACATCTGCCGACAATGTATCGTTATCGCCTATGGAGTGGCCTTCCAGCTCTTTAGTCGCCACGGTATCGTTCTCGTTCACGATAGGGATGACACCCAGCTCCAGAAGATTGTTGAACGTGTTTATTACATTCCGCCTCGTATCTTCGTTATCTATGACGTCTGCCGTCAGCAGGACCTGAGCCACGTTCCTGTTATATTCGCTGAAAAATTTCTCGTATGTGAACATGAGCTCGCTCTGACCTATGGCTGCCAGTGCCTGCTTATGCCCGGTGTCATCCGGCCTTTCTGACATGCCGAGCCTGCCGAGTCCCACGGCTATGGCTCCCGAAGAGACGACTATGACTTCCTTACCCGAGTTTTCCAGGTCGCAGCAAATCTTAGCCAGGTTGGTTATCCTCCGGAAATGCAGCCTCCCGTTCGGGTAGGTGATGGTGCTGGTCCCGACCTTTATCACGACCCTGTGGGCGTCCCGGAGGCCTGCCCGTATGCCGGCCGCTTCTCCTTCTATGTTTTCTTTCACTTTTATATCATCTTCCATAATCTCTTAAACCCCATTGGTTTTAGTACGTTAATTAAATAAAGTGTACTAGCTTTAACACTATGTGTCAAATGACAATTATGTTCTGCCATTGTTGACGGGGCGCTTTTTCGGTATAATGACTAATAGAATTAATAGTGATTTATGGCTTTATTTGCTGAAAGGGGGAAGCAGATGGAAGATTATATGAAGGATTTCGACGCGGATCTGGTGAGAGACGAGATAGTCCTGTGGATCCGTGATTATTTCGACAGGTTCAATAAAGGGGGAAACGCTGTAATAGCGGTGAGCGGCGGTAAGGACAGTTCTGTGACAGCGGCTCTGCTCGTGGAAGCGCTCGGTAAGGACAGGGTGTTCGGCGTCCTGCTCCCTAACGGCGTCCAGCCTGATATCTCTTCTTCTTACGAGTTGGTGAACGCTCTCGGAATCGACTACGCAGAGATAAATATAAAGGGCGCTGTGGATTCTATCCAGGGCTCCATGGAGCAGGCTGGTATCCCGGTCGAGGACAGGACGAAGATAAATCTTCCGGCTAGGATCAGGATGTCGACTGTGTACGCTGTTTCCCAGTCTAAGAACGGCATGGTCCCTAATACCTGCAACTTATCAGAGGATTGGGTCGGCTATTCCACGCGTTACGGCGACAGCGCCGGTGATTTCGCTCCTATAGGCCGCCTGGTCGTCCAGGAGGTCAGAGCGCTCGGACGCAGCCTGGGCCTTCCTACGGACCTCGTGGAGAAGGTGCCTTCAGACGGGCTTTCCGGCCTGACTGACGAGGATAAGCTTGGATTCACATACGAGTGCCTGGACCGCTACATAAGGACCGGAGTCTGCGATGATCCTGAAGCAAAGTCGAAGATAGACCATCTCCACGCTGTGAATAAATTTAAAATGGAGCTCATGCCTGCTTTCGAGTATGACGGGAACATAGCCATTCTCTAACCGGCGCAGAGTCCATACAGTGAATCTAAAGCATAATAAAACGGCTCTGCCGCCTAGCTTCCCCACGGGAGCCGGGACGGCTAAAGCCGTTTTTTCTTTGCTATATATTAAAATTACTCTTCGTAAGTCTTAACGGCAGTCTCCAGGGCCAGCTCCATCATCTTAGTGAAGCCGTGCTCTCTGTCTTCGACGCTGGACCTTCCGCCTGTCACGAAGTTATCGCTTATCGTCACCATGGACAGGGCGTTTCTGCCCAGGTAAGCCGCGTTCATGTACAGTGCCGCTGTTTCCATCTCTACGCCCAGAACACCCATGTGAGCCCATTTCTTCCACCAGTCTTCGTTTATCTCATAGAAAACGTCGCAGGACACTATGTTTCCGGCAGTGAAATCTATATCGTTCTCTCTTCCTGCTGCCTGAGCCTTAGTGAGCAGGTCGTAGCTGCAGGAAGGGGAGTATGTCCCGTTAAGCTCGAAAGTGTGCTGATAGTTGGAATCAGTGGAAGCTGCCAGGCCGATGACTATATCGCCCAGGTCTATGTTCTCGCTGAATGTTCCTGCTGTTCCGATCCTGATGATGTTCTGGACATCGAAAGCTGTCATCAGCTCCCAAGAATATATACCCATAGAAGGCATGCCCATGCCGCTTCCCTGGATGGATACCGGTACTCCCTTATATGTGCCGGTAAATCCGTACATATTTCTAATGCTGGAGTACATTCGCGCGTCCTCAAGGAAATTCTCGGCTATGTACTGGGCGCGGAGAGGGTCTCCCGGCATGAGGACGGTCTTAGCTACAGGCGCCTTATCATCGATAGCGATATGAAGTGACATTTCTTACCTCCTTATTATTTTAAGATAATAAAAAAACGATGGAGACACGACCATCGTTTTTTCGCTCATAGCATGTGTACCAGCTGTACACAGGTGGGGACGGGTGAGTCTTATTTAGCTGCGTTAGCCGCGTTCAGCTTCTTAGTGATCTGAGAAACCTTTCTGCTGGCAGCCTGTGAAGAAATAGTGTGCTTAGCAGCAGCCTTCTTCAGCTTCTTCTCGGCGTCAGTTCTGGTTGCAGCCGCTTCCTCGAGCTGACCTGCCGCGATCTGAGCGTCGAATGTCTTAAGAGCTTCCTTAATGCCATCCTTAACTACTCTGTTAGCTGCAGTCTTCTTAGCTGTTGTCTTAACTCTCTTCTTTGCGGATTTAATGTTTGCCATTTAATTTTACCCCACTTTATTAATTATTTGCATTAGATATAAAATTCGCGAGTAATAGTTTACTACAAACCATTTGGTATTTCAACGAAAAGTCGGGATTATTTTCATTTCTGCCATGTTTTTTATTTCATGGCAAGGATCATGCCATCCCCGAGCAAATCCTTACCGTCGTTTTCGGCTTCCGCCTCTTCCTGACCCTTCTTCACAGCGTTATCCGCCATGAGCCTGATGTTATCGTATAGGAAATCCTTATATTCGCTGAAAGGTATCGGTTTATTCTCCAGGATCATGCTGTAGCAGGTGGAGTTTACCATCTCCAATATAGTATAGAAGAGAAGCAAAGCGTTCTTCAACTTTATGTGAGTCTTCTCGTACAGACTTTCCAGGAATCCCTCCATGTCTATGGTCTCTTCGCCGTTCTTCTTCATTCTCTCTACGGCTTCGTCGCTCAGGAGGCCCAGAGACAGATTCTTAGATATGAAACGGAGCTCATCATGGTCATCTGATAGCTTCTTCAATATATAATCTATGACGAAAATGAGCTTGTCGGAAAATGACATGTTATCCCTGTTATGATTGAGCTCCAGTTCCTCTATCGCGTCATTAATGATACTGTTGGATTTTATGATGACCAGATCGTCTCTGAGTTCATATTTATCTTTAAAATAAAGATAGAAAGACCCCTTACTTACTCCGGCTCTCCTGGATATGCTGGAGATAGTAGTGGCTTCGACGCCGTTTACAGAAAACAGGTCATAGCCGGCTTTCAGCAGTTTCTTCCTATTTCTGCTTTTCTTAAGTTCGATCTTCGTCATCAAAAACACCTGCGCAATGGAAAATATATTATTTTTACGAAATTATTAATTAATTTTAAAATCATATTATCATTAAAATGACCAATGGTCAATAAAAAATACATGATTAAATCCTTTGATTTGCAACGCGTTGAAAAAATGACCGTTAGTCAATATTGGATATTGACTAACGGTCATTTTGTGCTATTATTATTTATGTATTCATAACGTTTGTATAAGAAACTTTGACCGAGAGGGGAAGATTTCAGATGAAAATTGGCAAGCCAGTAGTTAAATGCCGCTATATCATCCTCATCGTCTCTCTGATCCTGCTGATACCTTCAGTCATAGGAATGCGGGCGACGAGAGTCAATTATGATATGCTGACATACCTGCCTGAGGACATGGAGACCATGAAGGGGCAGAAACTTCTGCAGAAGGACTTCGGTAAGGGCGCTTTCAGCCTGATCGTGGTCGAGAACATGAAGTCGGAGCAGATAGAAAAGACAGCGTCGGATATTAAGAAGATAGATCACGTAGAGTCTGTGATAAATCTAGAGAAGGTCATAGATCCTAACGTGCCGATTTCTATGTATCCGGAGCAGGTAAGAAAGAACTTCCATAAACAGGGCGCTACGATCCTGGCAGTCTTCTTCGATACCGACACTTCGGCAGAGCCGACGATAAACGCTATAACTCAGATAAGGAACACAGTATCTAAGAACTGTTATGTTTCAGGTATGAGCGCTCTGGTCACAGACCTTAAGGCCATGTGCGAAGCCGAGGAGGCTAAATATGTCGGTGTAGCAGTGCTTCTGGCTCTGGCAGCTATGATGCTTCTGCTGGACTCATACGTCGTACCTTTCATATTCCTTCTTAGTATAGGTGTGGCTATCCTGTTCAACATGGGATCTAACATCATATTCGGAGAGATATCTTACATCACTAAAGCTATAGCAGCTGTACTTCAGCTGGCTGTTACCATGGACTACTCCATATTCCTATGGCACAGCTATACGGAGAATCTGGAGAAGTACGATAATAGAAACGACGCCATGGCTGCCGCTATAGATAATACTCTGGTCTCAGTGACCGGTAGCTCGGTCACGACCATAGCCGGCTTCCTGGCTCTGTGCGCCATGTCATATACCATGGGTAAGGACCTGGGATTAGTAATGGCTAAGGGCTGCCTGCTCGGCGTTATCGTCAGCGTTACGGTCCTTCCGTCCATGATCCTGCTCATGCATAAGGTCCTTATGAGGACCAGACATAAGGCTCTTCTGCCGGATGTATCCATAATAGCGGATAAGATCCTGAACCATTACGTCATATATCTGATCATATTCGCCGTACTTCTGGTTCCAGCGATCATCGGATATAATAACGAGAATGTTATCTACGACTTCTCTAAGACAGTCGGAAGCGCTAAGACGCTGCCGGCAGATCAGACCAGATTCCTTACAGCTAATGAGAAGCTGAGGAAGGACTTTAATATAGAGACTACTCACATGATCATAGCGGACGCGGACCTCTCGGCTAAGGATGGAGCCGTTATGAGTAAAGACATAGAAGATGTCGATGGGGTCCAGACCGTGCTTGGCATAGACGCCCTCACGGGTGGAACGATACCTCGTGAGATCCTGCCTCAGGAGCTTACGGATTCCCTGATCGCTAAGGGACACCAGCTGATAATGGTGAATTCTTCATATAAAGTCTCAACAGACGAATGTAACAAGCAGATAGATAAGATAAATCAGATCGTAGCTAAATACGATAAGACAGCTAAGGTAATTGGAGAGGGACCTGCGACTAAGGATCTGATAAACCTGACCAGTAAGGACTTTAAGGTAGTAAGCTGGATATCTATAGCCGCGGTATTCGTTATCATACTGCTGGTATTGAGATCATTCTCGCTGCCATTCATCCTGGTAGCTGTCATAGAGTTCGCTATATATATCAACCTGGGCATACCAGGGTATACGCACCTGGAACTGCCTTTCATAGTGCCTGTACTCATAAGTACTATCCAGCTCGGTTCTACTGTAGACTACGCGATCTTGTTCACGACGAGGTTTAAGACAGAGAGGATAGCCGGACACACCAAGCATGAATCCATAGAGATAGCGGCTAAAACATGTATACCTTCTATCCTGGTGAGCGCTCTCGGTTTCTTCGCCGCGACGTTCGGCGTAGCCGTATACTCTAATATTGAGATCATAAGCACACTTTGCAGCATGATGGCCAGAGGCGCGCTCATAAGTATGATTTGCGTTATACTGGTGCTCCCTGCTTTGCTGATGGCATTAGATAAAGTTATATGTAAGACGACTAACGGCATGCGTGATATATATAAGAGAGATGCTGAACAAGCGGATGCTCCTGCTGGGCAGCTGATCGGAGGGAATGAAAATGAATAATCTCATTAAGAATAATTATAAGAAAATCATTGCTGGAGCTCTGGCTGTTGCTATGGTCGGTGGATCGGCAGCTGTATATACAGCTAGAAGCACATCTTACGCGGATGAAGATAACGGTACTCAGAAGGAATTCGAGCAGGCGGCGAATAATCTGATAAACAGCGCCAACTCCTCGGACGACGAGCTTTCTAAGGAAGAGACTACATACGCTGTCCTGAACGCGGATGGTTCGACTAAGAAGGTCTACGTTAATGAATGGCTGAAGAACGGAACGGATGACGCGGTAATCGATGATTACACCACACTGAAGGATTTTAAGAACATATCCGGGGATGAGGAATACACTACGAGTGGGAATTCTGTCACCTGGCACGCTAATGGTAAGGATATTAAGTATCAGGCGTCTTACACGGGAAAGCTTCCTGTGACTGTTAAAGTCACATATTATCTGAACGGTAAGAAGACAGACCCGGATAAGATGGCTGGGAAGAGCGGTGATGTGGAGATCCATTTCAGCTATGATGTGAATGAGTCCAGGACTGTATTGAGTTCCGGCTCTTCATATAACTTAAAGCAGCCTTATGCGGTAGTCAGCGGACTTATGCTGGATACGAATGACTTCTCAGACGTATCTATAAATTCAGGGAAAATCGTAGAACAGGGTAATAATGACTTCGTCGTAGGTCTGGCTTTCCCAGAGATGAATGAGAACCTCGACATATCTAAGTCCAGCGTGGACATTCCCGATGAGGTAGTCGTAAGGGCTCAGACATCTGATTTTCATATAGACGGGACATATAGTGTGGCCATGACAGGGCTTTTCAGTGACATAGACACATCATCAGCTGACAGTGTTAAAGCTAAGATGAATGAGCTTGAAAACGGATTAGATGAGCTGTCTAAGGCTTCTGAGAAGTTAGTTAAGGGCTCTGATGAACTGGCTGACGGAGCCGCTAAGCTGGCTAAGGGTTCTAAGAAGCTTTACGCCGGAACGGATGAGGCTTTCGGCCAGGTCGATAAAATTAATAAAGAATTCCAGACACTGGCGCCTAACCTGATTAAAACGGCTCAGGGTGTAGATAAGCTGGAGAAGCAGCTTAATGACGGTCTCACACAGCTTAACGACGGCGCCTCTCAGCTCAGCACGGGCCTTAAGCAGCTCAGCGCCAACAGTAAGGCTATAAACGATGGATCAGACCAGATAGAGACAGCTATATTTAAGTCCGCTTCAGATCAGCTGCAGAAAGCTACAGGTATTAATAACATATCACTCGACAGATCTAATTATAAGCAGGTCATAGAAGGAATCCCGTCTGCTGCCGTAAAACAGGCTGTAGAGACTATAAGAGCTCAGATAAAGCAGGCTGCGCCTGATTCTACAGAATCTGATCAGAATCTGATCATGTCTATGGCTTATATGATGAACCCGACTAGTATGAAGGAAATCACAGCTGATATCCAGAAGGCCAGTAAGGAAGCTCAGGAGGCGGCTTTCGTAGGGAACGCCGCAGCAAACGCTGAATATCAGAAGGCTGCTGTGGCGATCATTAAGGCTAAGGGAGGAACTCCTGATGAGAACACTATTATTGCTTACTGCACAGCTATGGCTGTAGCGGGCAGCACAGATTCGACGGTGTTCGGATCCGATCAGGTAAAGGCTAAGGTAAAAGAACTCCTTAATGCGGCGGAAGACGCTAAGGTGGCTCAGCAGAACACAGCTGCTAACGTTCAGGCTTTAGGAGCTTTAGCTGTACAGCTTAAACAGCTTGAGACAGGTAAGACCGCTGAACAGACTTCCGCGGAACTTCAGGCAGTAGAGAAGCAGCTCGACAGTGTCGTTACATATGTTAATGGAGTAAAGACATATACAGCAGGTGTAGATTCCGCTTATAAGGGGAGCACACAGCTCCTGTCAGGGATCCAGGACGCTACGAAGAAAGTCGATAACGGTCTCGGTAAGTTCAATACATATTACAACAAATTCAAGAAATATATCCCTCAGATCCCTGGGTATGCCAATAAGTTCGATAAGGGCATGAAGCAGATAAACGACGGAGCAGAGCAGGTATCAGATGGTTCCGCTAAACTTTCTAAGGGAGCGGATAAGCTGGCTGAAGGTATGAGTAAGTTCGATAAAGATGGAATACAGAAGCTGGTCAACTCCCTCGACACTAAGGACCTGGAGAAGGTATCCAACAGGTTCAGAGCTCTGGCTGACGCGTCTAAGGATCCTGTATTCGTCGGAGGTAAGCTCAGCAGCATGCCTGGTAGCAGTAAGATCGTATTCAAGACAGCTGAGATAAAATAAGCTGCGGGGAAATTAGCTCAATTTCCCACTGATGGAGAAGTGAGCGAATAAAAAACATTTTTCCAAATAAATGAGCAAACAAAAAAACATTTTTGTGGAGCCGGCGGTTTGCCCGGCTCCGTTTTTTTACGCGAAAAAATGCCGGTAATGGCTCAGAGAGGCGGGAAGAAGACTGTTTGCTAAGGGATAGATAATGAATTCGAGAAAAATTCAGAAAATGAGCTTTGTTTTAGAATATATATAAATATTCAGAATTTTAGGACACAACTCAACAAATGTTTAAGTGCACAAAATTATACAAAAAAATTAGTGGATTTATATTAAAAAACACTTGTAATATGAAAAACAATGTATTAGAATCGTAGCTGTAGCGTGAAGGAATTGTGAAACCAATGGAGGGAATCGTGAAGGCAGAGAAATATCTGGACAGGACACTTGCTAAGTATGCTCAGATGTACGACATTTTCGAGTCTTACGATTTCGCCGGAAAAACATTTCCGGCTTATGCTTATTTCTCCCAGCACGGAGAGAAATATGTGCTTTCTAAGAAGGCGCAGCTATGGCAGGTGAATGGTTTCGAGCATGTGCTCTTCGTTATGAAAGACAGGCTGACATCTGAAGATGTTAAGTGGTCCAGGGATCTTATGGCAGACCATATGGCTCCTATTCTGGTATGTAAGGGGAATAAATATCCGGAGAAGGACCACATGGTATCTAATCTGACGGTCGTCTTTATTTCAGATAAGACACCTGACGAGGAGACCAGGAAACAGATTAAGAGCTTCAGCTACGATAAAGGGTATCTGTTCTCTTTCAGGGGACATGTAGACGGCAGAATAGTCTGCTGCGACATGGAAGCTGAGGACGTATATACGAACCGCGCCGGTAAGCAGCTTAAGAAGTCCTTCTTAAGTACTTTCAGCGAGGTGGAGAAGAATCTTAAGGGGTATTCAGATATAAAGGCTGAAATTTATCATACGGGGACAGATGTTTAAGGCGTCGGCGGAGAGTTCTCACGGGGGAGAGTTCTTCGCGGGACGCGGATCCATAAGATAATAATAATTGAGAGATTATTTATTATATATTTATTATCATCTATTAAGGAGGAATTATTATGAACGCAGCATTATTACTTATACTTGCAGCCGCGGCGCTCATCTGCGGTTACATGTTTTATGGTAAGTGGCTGGAGAAGACATGGGGGATCGATCCTGACAGACCGACTCCTGCGCACGAATTAGAGGACGGAGTTGACTACGTTCCTGCTAAGACGCCAGTACTTATGGGACACCACTTCTCATCCATCGCCGGAGCCGGCCCTATAAACGGACCTATTCAGGCAGCCGTATTCGGATGGGTTCCTGTAGTTCTTTGGGTACTGGTAGGAGGAATCTTCTTCGGAGCTGTCCATGATTTCGGAGCTTTATTCGCGTCAGTCCGTCACAGAGGACAGTCCATCGGAGTCGTAATCGAAGATACTATGGGTAAGGGAGCTAAGCGTCTCTTCATCTTCTTCGCTTATCTGACTCTGCTTCTGGTAGTAGCCGCATTCAGCTCTATCGTAGCCAGCACATTCGGAAATACTAACGCGGCAGGCGCTCCTATTACAGGAAAAGCACTCGCTGCGAACGAGACCACAGCTATGATCTCACTTCTGTTCATCGTCCTGGCTATCATATTCGGTATCCTGGTTTACAGAAAGAACACACCGCTGAGCGTAGGTACAGCTATCGGTATCGTAGGTATCTGCGTAATCGTAGCTCTCGGACTTAACTGGCATCCACTTTCATTCTCATATAACGTATGGATGGTAGTTATCGGAGCATATATCCTTATCGCGTCCGTTACTCCTGTATGGATCCTGCTTCAGCCTAGAGATTATCTGAGCTCATTCCTGCTCTACTTCATGATGGGCGTAGCTGCCGTAGGTATCATTGGTTCAGCCATCATGGGTAAGGGAGCTATAAACATGCCTGCTTTCAACGGCTGGAGCCACCCTACATCTAACGGACTGTTCACGACAGGAACTATTTTCCCTGCTTTGTTCATCACTATTGCCTGCGGAGCTATTTCCGGATTCCATTCACTGGTATCTTCCGGAACTACAGCTAAGCAGATAGATAATGAGTCTAACGCTCGTCCTATCGGTTACGGAGCTATGCTTATTGAGTCTCTGCTCGCTGTTATCTCCGTATGCGCTATCTCATTCGTTTGGAAGGAAGCTAACGCCGGAGCCATCGCTTCACCTACAGCTGTATTCGCTCTCGGTATTTCTGAGATGGTAGGAACATTTGTTCCTTCAGCTCATGTAGTTAACGTAACATACAGTATGCTGGTACTGGCAGTATCCGTATTCTGCCTGACATCACTCGACACATCTACGAGACTGGCTCGTTACATGTTCCAGGAATTCTGGCTCGAGGGTGATGAGACACCTGAAACAGTTACAGGATTTAAGAAGGTACTCGTTAATCCAGTAGTAGCTACACTTATCACAGTTGTCATCGGTGTTTCCCTCGGACTCACAGGATACACTAAGATCTGGCCTCTGTTCGGAGCTTCCAACCAGCTGCTCGCGGCTATCGGACTCCTGGCAGTATGCACATGGCTCGGTAAGATCGGCAGAAATAATAAGATGTTCTACATCCCTATGGTATTCATGCTCGTAGTAACACTTACATCACTGTCACAGACCATCATCGCTAAGGCTAAGGCTCTCGGACTCCCATCCGAACAGCTCGCTGCTCTGGGAACAGATAAGGTCACGATCACTATGCAGCTGGTACTCGCTGTACTGCTCGTAGTATGCGCTGTACTCCTGGCAATCACAGCATTTAAGACTCTCGTTAAACAGCACGCCGAGAAGAAAGCCGGCGCTGCTCAGGAAGCTTAAATCTATAAGCAGCATAGAAGTCTGATTTATAATCTATAAGATTTCAGAAGGCCTGCTCCTGCCGTTATTCCTGGATCTGGAAATCCGGGAGCGGCAGGGCGGGTCTTTTTATATTTTCTCATTGAAGGGAGGGCTAAATGCCGTTATAATGGGAAAAGTACTAGTGTTTTCAATAGTTAAGGAGAATCCAGGATGTATAAATATAAATGTCTGAACGCTATTTCCAGCGCCATAAATACGGTATTTGACGATCAGTATGAACCGACAGAGGACATGGACCAGGCTGATGCCATAATCGTTAGAAGCGCTAAGATGCATGACTTCGAGTTTTCTGACGACCTTCTGGCTATAGCCAGAGCCGGAGTCGGCGTTAATAACATTCCTCTCGAGAGGTGCGCTGAGCAGGGTATCGTAGTATTCAACGCTCCGGGAGCTAACGCTAATGGCGTTAAAGAGCTGGTAATAGCTTCTCTCATAAATGGAGCTAGGAATATTCCTGACGCTATCAGGTGGGTGAAGGATAACGCTGATGATCCTGACCTGGCTAAGGATGTCGAGAAAGGTAAGAAGAAATACGTAGGAACAGAGATTAAGGGTAAATCACTGGGCGTCATCGGTTTAGGCGCTATAGGCGGCATGGTAGCTAACGCTGCTGATGTGCTGGGCATGAACGTTTACGGTGTAGACCCATTCCTGTCCGTAAGAAATGCTCTGTCCCTTTCCAGGAACGTAAGAGTGCTCAGGTCCAGAGACGAGCTTTACGGGGTCTCAGATTTCATCACTGTTCATCTTCACCTGACAGATGAGACCAGAGGCATGAT
This sequence comes from Eubacteriales bacterium, assembly GCA_029009055.1. GTDB lineage: Bacteria > Bacillota > Clostridia > Peptostreptococcales > Anaerovoracaceae > Aminicella. Next base: position 55,269 of record JAQXJR010000043.1, read on the forward strand.
AGATAAGGACGCGTTCGAATCCATGAACGACGGTGTCATTCTGCTTAACTTCTCCAGAGGCGAGGTAGTGGACGAACAGGCTCTGGCTGACGCGCTTGAGTCAGGTAAGGTCAGAAAGTATGTTACTGACTTCGCCGACCCTGAAATCATGAAGCTTCCTAACGTAATAGCTACTCCGCATCTGGGAGCTTCTACGACAGAGGCTGAAGTAAACTGCGCTATAATGGCGGCTGAGGAGCTCAGAGATTACCTGGAGAACGGAAACATCACGAATTCTGTTAATTTCCCTGCCTGCAACGCCGGCGTCTGCAGATCTAAGGGCAGGATCACTGTGGCTCATAAGAACACTCCGGCTATGCTTAATAAGTTCACTAAGGTATTCTCAGACGAGAACATAAACATAGCCAACATGACTAACCAGACCCGCGGCGACTACGCTTACTGCATATTCGACATAGACTCAGAAACAACAGATCTTCTCATAGACGACCTGAAGGCTATAGATGGAGTCATCAGAGTCCGCAAAATAAAATAACCGGATATATCTTTATAAGAGGATCATAAAAGAGCTGAATTTTTCGGAATTTAGCTCTTTTTTGTGAAAAAGTCGAAAAATGTTTATAAAGATAAACGATTTATCTTAAGAAATATAAAGTACTCTGAAATTGCCTTAAGTAACCCTATTTTATATAGACAGTGTAGTACGCGTGTGGTACAACAGATAGGTAATATAGTGTAAGTTTCTATCTGATATGATCAGACTAAGTAAGAGAGGAGAGACATATTGGATATTCTATCGAATATTAAATACTCTGCGCAGCATTTTGGCTCGGCTACAGCCTTTCATTCCAGGTCCGGAAATATATCATACCGGGAGCTTTGGAGGCAGTCGGACGCTATAGCGAGCTTCTTGGACACGGAGCTCGGGGATGACAGGTCCCCGGTCGTCGTTTTCGGTCATAAGGATCCCCTGATGCTTGTCTGCTTTCTCGGATGCGTTAAGTCAGGCAGAGCCTACTGCCCTGTAGATACCAGCATGCCGGCTGACAGGATCAGCGATATAGCCGAAGCGGCAGGAAACGGCGTTCTCTTCGCCACGGAAGATTTCGATGAGTCCATGGCTCCAGATGGTGTCAGGGTCCTGTCCAGCGAAGAAATAAAGAGCATAACCAGTCTCGGCGGCACTGTCTCAGAAGATAAGTGGAATAAGCCAGAGGATATTTTCTACATCATATTCACTTCCGGGAGCACGGGCAAGCCTAAGGGTGTCCAGATCTCGACGGCGAACTTGAACGCTTATGTGGAGTGGGCGGTGAAGCTGGGCGATTTCAAGCATCCGGCTGATAGGCCTGTCTACCTGGATCAGGCTCCCTTCTCGTTCGACCTGTCCGTCATGGACCTCTACACGTGCCTGGCCAGGGGCGGTGAGCTTTGGTCTGTGGATAAGAAGCTGACCAAGGATATTCCTGCTTTAGTTTCATATATAGCAAAGGGAAATATAGATTATTTTGTTTCCACGCCTTCGTTTGCGGATGTCTGCCTGGGAGACCCGGCTTTCAACGGGGATAATCTAAAGAGCCTGGATGCCTTCCTATTCTGTGGCGAGACTTTAACGAAGAAAACGACTGAAAGGCTCATGGAGAGGTTCCCGGATGCTCAGGTCATCAATACATACGGACCGACTGAAACGACAGTCTGCATCAGTTCTGTCGTCATAGATAATGAGATGTTGGCTGATGACAGGTCTCTTCCGATCGGTATAGCTAAACCGGGAACGGAAGTCCTTATAATTGGCGATGACGGGGATGAGCTGGAAGCCGGGAAGGCGGGAGAACTCGTCATAACCGGAGACACCGTGAGTCCGGGATATTATCAGGATCCTGCGAAGACTAAGGATGTTTTCTTTGCTATAAAGAGAGGAGAGAAGACTGTAAGAGCTTACAGGACCGGCGACTCGGGATATAAGGACGAGACCGGCATGCTCTATTACGAGGGCAGGATAGACCAGCAGATAAAGCTGAACGGATACAGGATAGAGCTCGGCGACATAGAGCAGAACATACTCTTAATAGACGGCGTAGAGAAGGCGGCTGTCGTGCCTAACTACCAGGACGGTAAAGTGAAGAACCTGGCGGCTTTCATCGTGAAGGCTGCAGGCAGCGGTATACCTGACGGATACGAAGGCAGGAAATACGTTAGGAAGAGCCTGGCGGGGCTGCTGCCGAAATACATGGTGCCTAAGGTCGTGAATTTCATAGATGTCATGCCGCTTACCGGTAACGGGAAGATAGACAGAGGCCAGCTGAGGAAGATGATATGATGGCGCTTTTCTCAGATACCAGCTTCTTCGTACTGGCGGGAATACTGGCTGTGCCGGCTTTGATATTGGGTCTTAGGGAGAAGCCTATTAAATATTACGGCTTCGCGGTGACGCTCGTTTTCGTCTGGCTGTCCATGGGACATAATACGGCGGCGCTTTGCTGGTTGGCAGCCTTCTGTGTGGGGGAGTACGCCCTGATCCAGGCCTACCTGGCATTAAATAAGAAGTATCGCAGAAATAAATGGATATACTTCGCTGCCCTCGCTTTATCGATTTCGCCGCTCGTCACATATAAGATATTGAGCGCTGTGGGGAATTCTCATCATATCTGGGGCTTCCTCGGTATATCTTATCTGACGTTTAAGGCGGCGCAGATAGTCATAGAGATCTACGACCAGGTCATAACTGAAGTGAAGGCCTTCGATTTCTTCTATCTGATGCTGTTTTTCCCGGACATAACGTCGGGCCCGATAGACAGGAGCAGGAGGTTCAGCGAAGATATAAACAGGGTCATACATAAGTCGGAATACGCTGAGATGGCGGGAACGGGTCTGCACAGGATCCTTATAGGCATGGTCTATAAAATGGTCTTGGGAACGGGTTTCTACCAGATAATGGCCACTCAGGGAGAACATCTGACGATAAAGTCTTTGCTGATATACATATATTGCTATGGCTTCTACCTCTTCTTCGATTTCGCCGGCTACAGCCACATGGCGATTGGCATAAGCTACATATTCGGTGTAAAGACGCCGGAGAACTTCGATAAGCCTTTCGTCAGCAAAGACATGAAGGAGTTCTGGGACCGCTGGCATATAACGCTGTCTCACTGGTTCAGGGATTTCATATTCTCCAGGGTGACCATGAATATGATCCGCCATAGATGGACGAGAAATAAGCTGGTCATCGCGTCGACCGCTTTCATGGTGAATATGCTGGTCATGGGATTCTGGCACGGTCTGGAGCCGTATTACATAGCATACGGTCTCTACCACGGTGTCCTGCTGTCCCTGACAGAGATATACCAGAAGAAATCGAAGTTTTATAAGAAACATAAGAGGGATAAGTGGTTCCAGGTGATAGAGTGGTTCATAACATTCAACCTGGTTATGTTCGGCTTCTTCATCTTCTCCGGCAGGCTGCACCACCTGATCGTTACGGGGAAAATAGGAGTGATTTTCTAAAGTTGACCGCCGGATGTAAGGCATCCGGAAAATATAGGAGGAATTATTATGGAAGATAAGATTTTTGACATGCTCGAGGATATATGCGGCGACCCTATAGTAAGGGAGAACCCTGACATAGATCTGCTGGGCGAGGAACTCATGGATTCTCTGGATTATGTAGAGCTGCTCATGAACATCCAGGACGAACTCGGTGTCGTGATAGCTCCGTCTGAAGTGACCAGGGAAGAAATGGCTACGCCGAATAAGATCATAGCTGTAGTGAAGGCCAGGATGAATAAATAGATTTCAGGGCAGAAGTAATGACTAAGATTAAAGCTTTTTTTACAGCTCTTCTTCTAATGGTTCTGTTCGCTCTGGGCATTCACGGGGTCTTCAGCCACATGTCACTGAAAGATGATAAGGATATGATCGGTGCCTGGACCAGCAGCTATAAGGACCTGTCCTATAACTGGGTGAGCGATAACCTGACGGAGCCGGACATAATGCCTGTATTGGGCTCATCTGAGTTCAATCACGGCCTCGGCCAGCCTTACCATCCATTTTCTCTTTTTAACGCTAAAGAGAGCGATGTTAAGATAATGAACATAGGCGGCCCATTCAACCAGACGCTTTTCCATACCGTATTCCTGGGCGCGGCGGAGCCCCAGATGAAGCTGAGGAAGGTGGTCTTCCTGGCTTCTCCGACATGGTTCCAGCGGGGCGGTGTATCTAAGGAGTCATATGGGCTGAGGTTCTCGACAGGCGAATACATAGCTTTCATGGAGAATGATAATATACCTAAGTCCATTAAGGAATATGTAGCAAAGCGTTCCGAGAAGCTCCTCGCGGATGATACGGGGAAGATAAAGGACGTAAGGCTCATAGACAGGGTGAATCTGAGCGGGAAAGCAGGCCCTGTAAGCAAACTCAGATATAATGTACTTAAGATGTACACGTTCGATACAGATATAGTCACGACTAAGACTGCCATGGCTATAAGGGAGAAGACCGGTAAGGGGACCGGCAGGAAGAAAAAGAGCTCCGCGAAATATCCCGAGGATCCGAAAAGCCCCATGATGTGGGAAAGGGCAGGAGAAAGAGGATCTGCCGGAAAGTCCGGCTATTTCGTGAACTGGAATGTACTGGAACAGTACGCTGAGCGCCGTGATCCGCGCCATTCCAATAAGAATGACTTCTTTATGGATGACCACGAATGGGGTAAGCTGTATAAGACACAGTATAAGAAGCTTAAAGGCTACCACAGTAAGACCAGGTGGGATAAGTCGCCGGAATTCACAGATCTGGCATATTTCCTCAAGCTCTGTAGGGCCAGAGGCATTAAAGCCGAGGTCATCGTTCTGCCGGTGAATGGCTACTGGTACGATTACACAGGCATGACCGCTAAGAGAAGGGATGACTTCGAGAAGAAGATCGCTGGTGTCTGCGATAAATATGGCGCTGAGGTCGCTTCACTCTCTAAGTACGACTATGATAAATACATAACCATGGACGCTGTGCACCCGTGGGGGAAGGGCTGGATAAAGATAAATGAGCAGATCTACAGATTCTATAGAGAAAAATAGCGGGGAAGCTCCTGATACATCTATCCCCGGAAATGAAGCCGTTGGAGACGAGGCGGGCAGAGAGCCGTCAAAAGAATTTAAGAAATATATTAAGTATACTTTGATATTCTTCGGGCTTATGACTGTTCTGTATCTCTTCTCTATGTATGGTTCCATGCTGGCTTCGCCGGGCTTCACATACGCTGAGTTCTAAGTAAGGGCTTTTTCGCTTGGAGAGGCGCTTTTCAGAAATGCCAGGGCTGAATTTAACATTGATTTTTTTTCTGACTGAGTTATCATGAATGTTATCGATGTTGATGAAAACGAATGAATGGAGTATAGCATGCCTAGACTTGATAATAATAACGAAAATATTGTTAAAAGAAATATGAAGACCCTTAGGATACTGACGATTATGGACACTATCATAGGGACGATATTCATGATCATGGGCTTCCTGGAGATTTCTGTTAAGTCATACGGTTACACTGCTCTTTATCTGGCGCTGGCAGCGGCTTTTCTCGGCCTAGCGGGCATGTACTGGTACAGATATAGGAAACTCGCCAGGAGGAACATGTAGCTGATCTGCGAGTGAAGAGATACCGGGACTTATTCGTCCCGAGATTTTACATGACTTAATTAAAAAAGACGCTTTCCACAGGCGCTGTTACAGCGCGGGAACGCGTCTTTTATTATGTCATTTATTCAGTCAGTCTATACTATGCCGTATGTCGGGAAGCCGAAGTGGTCCAGCACATCATTTATCTTATCTATGTCGTAGACCTTCTTCCTCATGAGGTATTCGTTAGTGAGGTCGTATTTCTCCTCGTCAGAGAATATGTAGCCGCACTTATACATGAGCTTTATGGCGTCTTCCCATTTTATTTCCAGTGCAAAGCATATAGCGAGCACGTCCTGCTTGGAAGGTATGAAGTCAGGAACGTCTGTCACGGCTGTGAGCAGGCGGTGGTCCAGTCTCATGCGCGAGCAAAGATCTGATACGCTCAGGCCTTCCTTATCCATGAGTCTCTTAATAGTGTTCCCGAACGTGTTCTCCGGCTTATCCACCATAGCCCAGAGAATGGCTGTCTGCATCTGATCCTGACGCTGAGCTTTCACCGGATCGTCAGGGACTTCGCCGCTATACTTATCCATAGGATCATGGCTAACGGTAGATGATGAATAGTGAGCCTTATGGTCTGTTTCTTCCGCCACATGCTCAACCTCCGCGGTCTCCTCGGCGGCTTCAGAGTCTTCAGCGCCCTTCGCTGTCTCGACGTTAGTCTCGGTATCTTCGGTTTCGGTTTCTGTTGGCTTGATATCTGTCGCTTCGATTGGTGCTCCCGTTGCGGTCAGAGAATCAGGGGCTTCTGTGCTTTCCTCGTGCTCATCGCCTGATTCCTCGTGCTCGCCCTCTTCTGAGAGCCCTGCCAGGTCGGAGAATGAGAACTGATGGCCTGCCTGATTTATGTCTATTTCGACTACTTCTTCAGGCGAAGTTTCCGTTTCTTCCGCAGCTGTCTCTGGAGCTTTTTCGCTCACGGATTCATCCGAAACGATATCCGCTATCTCCTTATCGAGCTCGCGGATGGTATCTACAGCGTGGTTGGCAGCTGATGCGTATCTACCCGCTGAGTGCTTAGCTATGAGTTCCGCGCTCCTAGCCGCGAGCTTCTCTTCTTCAGTCTCCTCGTCAGTTAAGCTCTCATCTTTCGTTTCTTCATCCGGCTCATCCTTAGCGTCTTCAGCCTCAGCATCCAGATCGTATGATTTCTTAAGCTCGAATTTAGTCGTGCCGTCTCTAAGCGGGAATATATCAGGATATGTTATCTCCTCGACCGGTTCTTCTTCTGGCTCCGGCTCAGGTTCCGGCTCGACTTCCGGCTCTACATAGAAAAAGTTCACGTAATTGGTGACCTCTGTGTAAAGCTCTTCTTTCTCAGCCCTGAGTCTGTCTGACTCTATATGAGGAAGCGGCTCGCTGTCCTTAACTTCCTCGGTTTTATTTACTTCTTCATCTATATTTTCATGTTCGCTCTGGAACATTTTCCTAAATTTTTCGAACATCGTACCCTCCGATGGATTTTTATTTATTTATATTGTAACACTTGAACAAGTTTAGTAAAATACCCCCATTTCCATATTGTATCTTGAAAAAATTTAAGCATGCATACGTGATATAATATAAACGGAAGTTCGTCGATTACGGCTTCTCTTTGCTTTATCAGCAAAGGGAAACGTTATTATAATTCTGAATTGGAGGAAGATTTGGAACAGATCTCTTTATTTGAAAAGGAAGTGCCTAGGCCGCTCGCTGCCAGAATGAGGCCCCAGACCCTGGACGAATTCGTCGGTCAGAGGCATTTTCTGGGTAAGGGGAAGGTCCTGTCCAGGCTCATAGAGAACGACCAGGTGACATCTATGATATTTTGGGGTCCGCCGGGAGTGGGGAAGACTACGCTGGCTGAGATAATAGCCAGGACCACTAACGCGGAGTTCATAGATTTCTCAGCGGTAACGAGCGGTATTAAGGAGATCCGCCATGTCATGGACCAGGCGGAGAAGAACAGGAAGTTCGGCAGTAAGACCATCCTGTTCGTAGATGAGATCCACAGGTTCAATAAAGCCCAGCAGGACGCTTTCCTCCCTTACGTGGAGAAGGGGAGCATAACGCTTATAGGCGCGACCACCGAGAATCCATCTTTTGAGATAAATAGCGCTCTTCTGTCCCGATGTAAGGTGTTCGTCCTGAAAGCGTTGGAAACAGATGACATAGTGACTTTGCTGAGAAGGGCAGTTACAGATGTCAGGGGTTTCGGAAGCCAGGACGTGGATATAAGCGATGATATACTGGAGAGAATAGCCGTTTTCGCTAACGGAGACGCCCGATCGGCGCTTTCGACTCTGGAGATGACTGTTTTGAACGGGGATGTCGATGAGTCCGGTAAGGTCACCGTGACCATGGACATACTGGAACAGTGCACGCAGAAGAAGTCTTTGCTATATGATAAGAAGGGCGAGGAGCACTATAACCTGATATCGGCTCTCCATAAATCTATGAGGAATTCTGACCCTGACGCGGCTGTATATTGGCTGGCGAGGATGCTGGAAGCCGGTGAGGATCCTTTATATGTGGCCAGAAGGGTGGTAAGGTTCGCGAGCGAGGACGTGGGACTGGCTGATTCCAGGGCTCTCACGATAGCGGTGAATGCTTATCAGGCCTGCACATTCATCGGAATGCCGGAATGCAGCGTGAATCTGACTCAAGCCGTGGTCTATATGGCTATGGCGCCGAAATCCAACGCTATGGAGACGGCATATAATATGGCGAAGGAGGATGCCTTAAACACGGTTTATGAGCCGGTGCCGCTCTGGATAAGGAACGCGCCGACAGACCTTATGAAGGACTTAGATTATGGTAAGGGCTACATGTACGCTCATGATTACGAGGGGCACATCACAGCCATGCAGTGTCTGCCGGACTCTCTTAAGGACAGAGAGTATTACGTGCCATCGGAGCAGGGGAACGAAGCCCGCTATAAGGCTAGACTGGAGCAGATAAAGGAATGGAAGAAGAAACACCGGGGTGGTGAGTGAACTTGAATCCATTTCGGGGCTGATATATGATTTAAGCGGACATTTCTGTTTGGTTTCCCGTTTGGGGAAATTCAGATAATAGCGATATTAGAGATATAAAGCCATGAAAAACGATAAAAAAGCGAAAAACAGTGGTAATACTAAGGGGAAAAGAAGGAGAAGGGGTCCTTTCAGCAGAATGAGCGAGAAACAGGCTCTTCTGGCTGATATAGGCTTAGGAGCCTTATGCGCTGTTCTCCTCGCTGTCCTCATAGCTATGCCGTTCAACATCAACTTGAAGTATATAACGTTCGATGGGGTGAAGACCGACAGTCTTAAAAGCAGGACTGCTAACGTCGGCGAACTCCTGAGCGAGCTTAACCGGGGTAAGAAATACACGACTACTTCTAATGATATAGTGAGACCGGGGAGAACGGCGAAGACTAAGAACGACCTGGATCTGAGTATACTGAAAGCTGTCGTTACCACAGCGAAGATTAAGGGTAAGAACACCACTATCTGCCTCTACCCGGGTACTGTTAAAGAAAATCTTAAATATAACAACATTAAGTTCGATGATAATGACAGGATAAAACCTTCCCTCGACACAGAGGTCACGCCTGAAACTATGATAGAGATGAACGAGGTCATAGAGAAGACCAGGACGGCTACAGAGGTCGTGAAGGCGGAAGATAAGGTTGAACTCTCCAGCAAAGTGCAGTCAGGCACTATTAAGACCGTAGAAGGCAGAGATGGTAAGGCTGTTTTCGAGTATAAGACTGTATACGTGAATGGTAAAAAAGAGAAGACTGTAAAGACTGTTAAGAGATGGATAAAGAAGAAAGTAGACCAACAGCTCATATTCGGCACCAGCGAGACCGGAGAGAATGGTAAGGTCTCATATTCCAGAACATTCACAGGAAACTGCACGGCTTATTACATGGGAGATACGGCTGTAGGAGCCGCGGGCACCAGATGCCATTATGGAACTTGCGCTGTGGACCCTTCGTTCGTGCCTTATGGAACAAAACTGTATGTAACAGGTTACGGTATAGCTGTAGCTAATGACTGTGGCGGCGCCGTAAAGAATAATGTCGTGGACCTCTACATGCATAATAACGGCGAGGCTCTGAGGTGGGGCAGAAGGCACGTGAAAGTTTACGTGCTCGGCTAGAAGAATTCGTGAAAATGTTGAAATGCTCGGTTTGTTAATCTATAATTTAACTAAGTATGAATTATGGCTGAATACAGGCACCGATATGCCTGTAAGAACATTAACGGATGAAGGCGGGAACTATGAGTAAGGTTGCGATCGTATATTTCAGCGCTACAGGGAACACTAAAGAAATGGCTAAGTATGTCGCTGAAGGTGTAAGGGATGCAGGAGCAGGCGTCGTAATGTACACGGCTGCTGATTTCAGAGCTGTAAACTGCAGGATATTCGATGGGATAATATTCGGATGCCCTGCTAGAGGAAATGAGACATTGGAAGAGAACGTGTTCAGACCTCTGTGGGAGAACTGTAAGGGCAGACTGTATGGTAAGAGAGTAGGTCTGTTCGGATCATATGGATTCGGCGGAGGAGTCTGGATGCAGAAGTGGGAGAAGGAATGCGATGAGGCGGGAATAAACCTGGCTTCACTTTCCGTTATCTGTAAGGAAGCTCCTGATGATACCGCTAAGAAAGAACTGAGGATACTCGGAGCCGCGGTAGCAGGCCGCTAATATCCAGTGTATGTTATTTTAAGATAAGGCTGTGTTTAGGGAAAGTGTCTAGCTTTCCCTTTTATTTTGAAAATAAATCAGACTGATACGCCCGGGCGGTAGAGTAGTCGCGGGCAGCTAACAGTAAATATGAGAGACGATAGAAAGACCATGGACCTGGATAAGGTCCTTAAGAAGAAAAAGAAGAAGCATCCGTTGTCGAGTATATTCGAGCACGAAGAAGAGCCCGCGGATTATGACGGCAGGTACAGCAGCGGTTATGATGGCGAAGACCGTTATACAGACGATATCAGCGGCAGTTATGGCGGTGGAAATTATGATAGCCGTTCGTATTCAGGTTCTTCAGGGGAGCGCATGGACGAGCGCTACCGGGAGAGAAGGAGCGAGAATGACCGCGCCTTCGAAGAGTACCTTGAATCGCAGTATATGGGATCTGATGATGATGGCTACGATGACAGTTATGAAAGCGGCTATGGTAATAACGGCTATGAAAGCGGCTATTACGAAGGAAAGCATGGAAGCCAGTCAGGCGGCAGAAATGACCGTTCAGGCCGTGGCAGCGGAAGGCAGCGCCGCCAGCACGGTAGCAGCCGCCATAGGAATCGGCGCGGCATAGGCTCTTTAATAAAGAGAATAATCGCTGTCATCCTCATATTCCTGCTTTTGATAACGGCTTATGTCTATAGTTCCATGAAGAATTTCGACAGAGTCGACACAGACAGGAATGACTTTGCTATGAATACATCGGCGGGACTCAAGCTGAGTAAATATCGGAACATCCTGATCCTGGGCTCAGACGCCAGAAAAGGCGAGGGTTATGACGGCAGCAGGACGGATGCTATAATCATAGTGAGTATAAATAAGGTAAACGGCGATATCAGGCTGATCTCAGTCATGAGAGACTCTTACCTTAAGATGGCTTACAGCGACGGCAGCCTGGTGCTCTCGAAGATCACCCACGCCCACGCATACGGCGGCGGAATGGACACCGTGGCGGCTTTGAACAGGTGCCTCGACCTTAATATTAAAGAATACATGGTCTTCAATTGGAAGGCGGTGAAGGATACGGTCGATAACTTGGGCGGGATCGAAGTTAAGGTCCGCAAGAGCGAGATCAGGGATATGAACCGGTATGGCAACGAGACGGCCAGGAACACGGGCGGTAAATACCATAAGATCAAGAAGGCGGGGGTCTATAACCTCGACGGCGTCCAGGCGGCTACGTACTGCAGGATCAGAAAGACATCCGGCGGCGACACCGGAAGGGCCAGAAGGTATAAGACCGTCATGAGGGCAGTCATAAAGAAATCCGTAACGAACCCTGTGAAATTCGCGGCGCTTAAGAAGAACGTCTTCCCGGAGATAAGGACGAACATGAGCCAGCTGCAAATGACTACCGCCATAATGCGCGCTCCGGGCTACGATATTAAGGGAAACATAGCTTGGCCGAAGAAATATTACGGAGGCATAGTGAACGGGCTTTGGTACGCGGTTCCTCAGACGCTGAACTATAACGTGAAATGGCTGCATAAGAAGGCTTTCGGACAGGAAGACTATCAGCCATCCTCTGTTTCTAGGAGCGTAAGCGATGAGATAATAAGGAGCACCGGCATCCAATAGATATAGCAAAGAGAAGCCGGCGCGGGTCCCTGCCGGGACGCTTGGCGGGATTTCTTTGCGTAGGGATATGGCATTCCTGGCTCACTGTTTTAGAAATTCTTATGGTTTGAAGGGTATTTTCTGATATAATGAGTATATATGTGTAATGGAGGCATGATATGAGAAAAATCGGACTGGTTGGCGGTCTCGGACCTGAATCGACAGCTGACTTCTACAGGTGTCTGCAGTTTGAGGTCCGTAAGCTCACAGGACGTGACGTGATGGCGCCGGTAGCTATAGACAGCATCGATGCTTTCAGGGTCCTGGAATACGCGGATAGCAGAAGATATAAGGAATTATCGCAATATTTAATGGGATCTATAGCTGATCTGGCGGGCGCGGATGTCAGGTTCGCGACTATAATCGGCATAACGCCGCATGTGGTCTTCCCGGAAATAGAGAACAGGGTGCCTGTTTCAGTAGCCAGCATGGTGGATACAGTGATTGCCCACTGCGTGAATAACGGATATAAGAAAGTAGGTCTGTTTGGCACGACGTCTACGCTCAGAGAGAACTTCCTGACATGGGGCTTTGCGGCTCAGAAGATAGAGGTAGTGATTCCTGACGACAGCGACGCGCGCTTTATTAACGATCTCATCATGAATAGACTCGAGTATAAACCTATCTCTGCTGAGGATAGGGAGAGGGCTTCAGCTATCATAGATAAGATGGTGGAGGAGAAGGGAATAGACGCTCTCCTCATGGGCTGCTCAGAGCTTCCCGCGATCCTGAGCGGGATAGATCTGGAAGTGCCTGCTATAGATGTCATACAGGTACACGCTAAGGCTATGGCTACTCTGGTGGTAGAAGAGAGCGATAAGGCGGAGAATCTTCCGGACGCGGCAGAGGACTGAGCCTGAATTTATTATAGTCACATAGATACGGCATGAATCGGAGCCGGTATTTATTTATAACTGTCTTTATTTTAAGGAGGTAAGAATGAAAAGTTATGGACTGTCCAAGCTCGGCATTAAGGCTTCTAAGGTGTACAGGAACCTGGAGCCTGCTGTGCTCGTAGAGAAGGCGCTCGAAAGAGGCGAGGGCGAACTCACATCCACAGGCGCTCTTAACGTGCTGACCGGTAAGTACACGGGCCGTTCTCCTAAGGATAAGTTCATCGTGGACACTAAGGCTGTTCACGATCACATAGCCTGGGGCAGCGTTAATATGCCGACTAAGCGTAAGACTTTCAACGCTATTAAGAAGGAAATGATCAGCTATCTGGAAGGTAAGGAAGTATTCATTTTCGATGGATTCGCCGGAGCTGACCCTAAATACACGAGAAAGTTCAGGATCATTAACGAACTGGCTTCCCAGAACCTCTTCATCCACGATCTGCTCATCAGACCGACAGAGGAGGAACTTAAAGATTTCGGAGACGCTGATTTCACTCTCCTCGTAGTTCCTGGATATAAGTGCGACCCTGAGAAATTCGGCATCCATTCCGAGGCTGCCATCATGATAGATTACGAGAAGCACTTCGCTATCATCGCCGGATCACAGTACGCGGGCGAGATAAAGAAGACGGTATTCTCTATCATGAACTACGTTATGCCTATGGAAGAGAACGTTCTTCCTATGCACTGCTCCGCTAATATGGATCCGGAAACAGGCGACACAGCTATATTCTTCGGACTCTCCGGAACAGGTAAGACCACACTTTCAGCCGATCCGAACAGAAAGCTCATCGGAGACGACGAGCACGGCTGGTCTGACGACAGCGTATTCAACTTCGAGGGAGGCTGCTACGCTAAGACCATAGACCTGAAGGAAGAGAGCGAACCTGAGATCTTCCACGCCATTAAGTTCGGCGCTGTTTCAGAGAACGTCATCCTGGATGAGAATACGAGGGTCGCTGATTACTCTGATGGATCTCTCACACAGAACACGAGAGTGGGATATCCTATAGACTTCATCTCTAACGCTCAGATCCCTGGAATCGGCGGCATCCCTAAGGTAGTGATATTCCTTACAGCTGACGCTTTCGGAGTACTTCCTCCGATTTCCAAACTCTCTAAGAACGCGGCTATGTACCAGTTCGTTACAGGCTTCACAGCTAAGCTCGCGGGCACAGAGAGAGGAGTTACAGAGCCTCAGCCGACATTCTCCACACTGTTCGGCGAGCCGTTCATGCCATGTGGCGCTCAGAAATACGCTGAGATGCTGGGAGAGAGACTCGATAAGTATGGAACTCAGGTATATCTCATAAATACCGGCTGGTCCGGAGGCCCTTACGGAACAGGCCACCGCATGAAGCTCTCATACACCAGGGCTATGGTCACAGCTGCTCTGAACGGCGAACTCACGAAGGTAGAGTATAAGCACGACGACAGGTTCAACCTGGAGATTCCTCTCACATGCCCGGATGTTCCTTCTGAGATCCTCGACCCTAAGGAGACATGGGAAGATAAGGACGCTTACGATAAGCAGGCTGATAAGCTTGCTGAGATGTTCGTAGAGAACTTCGCCGAGAAGTATCCTGACATGAAGGAAGAGATAGTAGCTGCCGGCCCTAAAGCAAAGTAAGTACGGCAGGCGCTTCTAGCTTCTTTATCTTTACGGAAGCTATGATCAAATTAAATAAAGCAAATAAAAAGGCGGATTCACTGAAGATCCATATGGAACTTCGGTGGTCCGCTTTTCTTATATACAGGCTGGGCGCGTATTACGGGCCCTCGCCGAGCCTGTCATTCCGGATTTTATTTTAATATATATGGGATGACCGAACTTGGATCGCGCACGCGGGTTCGGTCAGAATATTCAGAATCAGGAACGGGTGATGAGATCTCTCATCCTCTCCGCGTTTTTAACTTTATTGAAATCGAGATAAACCTTATTATCGCCATATTCAACTCTCAGTGCTGGAAGGTCCGCTTCGAAACCGGAACAGGACTCGCAGGTCACGAGGTTTATAGCTGAATGCACAGCTGTGATGTTATCTATTGGGAGATACTGCCACGAAAAACCGCATGGAATGTAAACTGCCTTATCGCTGACTCGATACTTTTCGATTTTCTCGCTGGACTTAATGTCGCTTCCAGCGTCGTTAATTAGAGAATTAGATTCTAATGGCTTAGGTAGAAAAACTGACATATTCGGCACCTCCTTCTTTAGTGCTGACATCTGAGAAATTTATTATAACAATTACCACACCCCGGTCAAATAAAACATTACATAAGTTATAATTTATTTTGAAATGTTTTCGGTCGAATACATTTCCTACTTGTAATATAGCACATTGTACGTAAAACACAAGTATTTTCTGAAAATAAGACATTTTTTGTGCACTGGACAAAAATAGTGCTATGGATTAAATATTATGATTTTTTCTTATTAACAAATACCAAATATTAATGTAAAATTTACGTTATGATTATTTGTTCATTTGTGTAAGAAAGGTGTTTAGTTATGTCACTGCTTAAATCCATAGTAGATAAGTACAACAGAGTCAGCCTTATCCTGAGAATATTGATAGGCTTGATCATCGGTACTATCCTGGGCTTGATAGTCCCTAAGGCAGCCGGTCTCGTCTTATTGGGCGAGATATTCGTAGGAGCCCTGAAGGCTATAGCTCCTATCCTGGTATTCGTTCTCATAGTCAGCGCTTTCGCGGCAGGCGGCAGTAAGCTGGATAAGAAATTCGGCCTCGTGCTCTGGCTGTACATGATCAGTACATTCATGGCCGCCGTCGCGGCTAATGTGGCCAGCTTCCTGTTCCCGGTAAAGATAATATTCCCTAATAAGGTGGATACATCTGCAGCCGCTACAGCTCCTCAGACTATATCTTCCGTGCTGAGCAATCTGGTTAAGAACATGGTGGATAACCCTATACACGCCCTGTCTGAGGCGAATTATATAGGCATCCTCTTCTGGTCTGTTATGCTGGGAATCGCGTTAAGAATCCTGGCCAGCGATAAGACTAAGGTCATGCTGACAGACATTTCAGATGGTGTGTCTCAGTGTGTTAGATGGATCATTAATGTGGCTCCATTCGGAATCATGGGTCTGGTATATAATACAGTATCTACTAATGGACTTAAGATCTTTAGGACATACGGTCAGCTGATACTGGTGCTTGTAGGAACTATGCTCGTCGTAGCTCTTATCATAGACCCGTTCATATCATTCCTGACTATACACAGGAATCCATATCCGCTGGTATTCAGATGCCTGAGAGAGAGCGGCCTCACAGCCTTCTTCACCAGGTCATCAGCAGCTAATATCCCTGTTAACATGAGGCTCTGTGAGAGACTGGGCCTGGATAAAGACCTCTATTCCGTATCCATTCCTCTGGGAGCTACCATTAACATGGACGGCGCCGCTATCACTATTTCTATCATGACACTGGCGACTGCTTATACGCTGGGTATACATGTCAGCGTTCCTACAGCGGTCATCCTGAGTTTCCTCTCAGCCCTGGCTGCCTGCGGAGCTTCTGGAGTAGCCGGCGGATCCCTGCTTCTGATCCCTATGGCCTGCTCGCTCTTCGGTATTTCTAACGATATAGCTATGCAGACAGTAGCCGTAGGCTACATAATCGGAGTCGTTCAGGACAGCGTAGAGACAGCACTCAATTCATCAGGAGACGTTATGTTCGCCGCTACTGCTGAATACAGATCATGGCAGAAGAAAGGTAAGTCGCTTCCGACATTCCTCGGCGGCACGACTAAGGTAGACATCTAAGCCGTCTTAGAAAGTTCGGCTATATATCGCTTTGCAAATGGCACCGCGCTTATGTCGGGCATGTTATGTCCCGATAAATGATCACGGTGTCTTTTGCTGTATCGGACAAAAAACATAAAAATATTTGTTGGCTATTAACAAAGATAAGTAATTGTTGTATAATAGGATACGTTAATAACAGTTTGAACTAAGGGGGTTCACAGTAAAATGAGCAAGAAAGACATAGACTGGTCTAATCTGACTTTTGCGTACCAGCCGACAGATTATCGTTATATTTCCAATTATAAGAACGGAGAATGGGATGAGGGCACACTGAGCCAGGATCCTAACATCGTTCTGAATGAGTGCGCCGGCGTACTTCAGTATTCCCAGTCTGTATTCGAGGGACTGAAGGCTTACACTACTGTTGATGGACGTACTGTGACATTCAGACCTGACCTTAACGCTCAGAGGATGTTTGATTCAGCTAAGAGACTGGAGATCCCTCCTTTCCCTGTAGATAGATTCGTAGAGGCTGTAAGAGAAGTCGTTAAGGCTAATGAGGACTGGGTACCTCCTTATGGAACAGGCGCTACACTTTACCTGAGACCATATGTATTCGGCAGCTCTCCTGTTATCGGAGTTGCTCCTGCTGAAGAATACCAGTTCAGGATCATCTGCACACCTGTAGGTCCTTACTTTAAGGGCGGCGTTAAGCCTATCACTATCAGAGTGTCTGACTACGACAGAGCGGCACCTCATGGAACAGGAAACATTAAGGCTGGACTTAACTACGCTATGAGCCTCCATCCTATCATGGAAGCCCACAGACAGGGATTCTCCGAGAACATTTACCTGGATCCGGCTACCAGAACTAAGGTGGAGGAGACAGGAGGAGCTAACGTCCTGTTCGTTACTAAGGATGGTAAGCTCGTAACACCTAAGTCAGATTCCATTCTGCCATCTGTTACCCGTCGCTCACTCCTCTATGTAGCTGAGCATTACCTCGGCATGGAGACAGAGGAGAGAGAAGTGCTGTTCGAAGAAGTTCCTGATTTCGTAGAGTGCGGACTCTGCGGAACAGCAGCTGTAATTTCACCTATCGGCTGCATTAACGATCATGGTAAGGAGATTAAATTCCCATCAGGGATGGAAGAAATCGGACCTGTCATGAAGAAGCTCCGTGAGACGCTCACAGGAATCCAGATGGGAACTATCGAACCGCCAGAAGGCTGGATCTACGAGATAAAGTAGTTCGGGGTATAAGATTTCGAATTAAAGGGGATATAAGTTTAGAGACTTTAACTGATAAGGGCGCGGTATCTGCCGCGCCTTTTTCTGTGCGTGTGGCTAGGATGGCCGAAAGCGCCCGAAAGGAAATTATCATGCTGGGCTACGACAGGAGAAGCCATAAACGGCCTGGATGAAATACTGGGCGAAAACTAAAAGCAATCAAAAAACGTATCCGGCTTTATGTCAGATACGTTTTTATTATGCGAATTATTACAGCGGCTCAGCTTTGCTAGTTGTCAGAAGGGGCGTCGTCCTTAAAATCGTCGTCCGGCACACCCAGGTAGACCTTACACTCGTGGATGAAGCGCTTTCCTATGTCGCTCATGATGCTGTGTTTCTTAGAAATATAGCCTATCTCCATGGTGATATTCTTATTCTTCTCGTCTTCCTTAAACGGCACCGCCACGTAATCCGTTCCGTTCAGTTCCTCGCATATGATGCCTGAGCAGAGCGTGTAGCCGTTAAGTCCCACCATGAGGTTCAGCATGGTCGCTCTGTCTGTCGCCTTAATGCTGCGCGGGTACTCGTTATCGCTCAGCAGCTCTTCAGCAAAGAACACCGACGAATCTGAGCCCTGCTCGAATGACAGGCAAGGGTAGTCAGCCAGCTGCTCCAGAGAAATGGACTTCTCGTTAGCGAGAGGGTGGCCCTTATACAAGTAGACATAAGCGTTACAGTCTATCAGCGGCGTGAACACCAGGTCGTTCTCGTTCAGCATGCGGGTCAGGACTTTACGGTTAGTGTCACTCATAAAGAGTATGCCGATCTCACTCTTAAGGATGCCTACGTCCGTTATGACCTGCTTAGTCGTGGTTTCTCTTATAGCAAAGTCGAAATCCAGCGTGTCGTAGTATTTTATCGTTTCCACGAAAGCTTTATCTATGAAGGAATAATGCTGGGTAGAAACTCCGAACTTTCTCTTGAAATTCTTATTGCCGCTGTAGCGGTCTTTAAGCAGTTCGTACTGCTGATAGAGCTGGCGGGCGTGCATGAGGAAGTCTACGCCTTCATTAGTAGGTATGACCCCGCGGCTCGTTCTCTGGAAAATAGTTATCTGAGTTTCCTTCTCCAGTTCCTTGATCGCGCTGGTCATCGTAGGCTGTGAAATGTAGAGCTTCTCAGCCGCCTTATTCATAGAGCCCATCTCTGCTACCATGATCGCGTAATATAATTGTTGTAGGGTCATTCGTGTCTCCTGAATGTTAGAATAAAATGTTTGTATACTCGTACTTTTTCGTCTGCTACTACACTATAACATTAATTTTTGAGTGGGTCAACATACTTATTTAGCAGTTGTATTCGTTGATTTTCAATGCGTTACCGGCTCGAAGCCTACCCATTTTACGGGTGCTCGGGGTAGTTTTTCAGCAAAGTCTATGAATATTGTTCTTTTTAAGACTCGTTCGCCCCTTATGCGCCCACAGTCTTGACACAAAAATTTTTAGGTATTACAATAAAACGGTTATTAATTCTTTATTAAATTTTTACAAATAAGAACACTAGGGGTGTTGCTTTTATGAATGGAAAATTTAGAAAAACGGTCAATACGGTCGCTATTCTGATCGTGCTCGCCGTGATCGTGATAGCTAAGTTCACGACAAGCGCCGACACAGTTCAGGAGACGGCATGGGCTCTCCTGCCGCCGGTCATAGCCATAGCGCTCGCGCTCATCACGAAGGAAACGTATAGTTCCCTGTTCATCGGAATAGTTGCCGGGGGACTTCTTTATTCCGGTTACAGTTTTACAGGAACTATAAATCACGTTTTCTATGATCAGGTAGGCGACAGCACATACGGAATAGTAAGCGTAATATCTGATCCGTATAACATCGGTATCCTGATCTTCCTGGTCATCCTGGGCGGCGTAGTAGCCCTCATGAATAAGGCGGGCGGGTCCGCAGCTTTCGGTAACTGGGCTAAGCAGCACATTAAGACCAGGGTAGGAGCTCAGCTCGCTACTATACTATTAGGTATACTTATCTTCATCGACGACTATTTCAACTGTCTGACAGTAGGAACTGTCATGAGACCTGTTACAGATGAGTTTAAGATCTCCAGGGCTAAGCTGGCATATCTTATAGACGCTACAGCTGCTCCTGTCTGCATCATAGCTCCTGTATCATCATGGGCGGCAGCCGTATCAGGATTCGTTAAGGGTGAGAATGGGTTGGAACTCTTCGTAAGGGCTATTCCGTTCAACTTCTATGCCCTGTTCACCATCCTGATGATGTTCGCCCTCGTGCTCATGAGGACAGAGTTCGGATCTATGGCTGTACATGAAGAGAACGCTCTCGTTAAGGGCGACCTCTATACGACGCCTGACAGGCCATATGATGAGTCTAATGAAGTCGTTAAGGAGAATGGTAAGGTCGTAGACCTGGTCATTCCTATCATATCGCTCGTCATCTGCTGCGTTATCGGCATGTTGGCTACAGGAGGCTTCTTCAGCGGTAAGAGCTTCGTAGAGGCATTCTCTGCCAGCGACGCTTCCGTAGGACTCTCAGTCGGTTCATTCTTCGGACTTCTCGTAGTATTCTTCCTCTACATAATCAGAAGGGTACTCACGTTCCAGGAGTGCATGGAGTGCATACCTGAGGGATTTAAGGCTATGGTACCTGCCATCCTCATACTGATATTCGCGTGGTCTCTTAAGTCCATGACAGACAGTCTGGGAGCGGCTCCGTTCGTAGCGGGCATAGTTAAGCATTACGCTAAGCACCTGATGATATTCCTGCCGGCTATAGTATTCCTGATCGCTGTAGGTCTGGCATTCGCTACAGGAACGTCATGGGGAACATTCGGAATCCTCATCCCTATCGTAGTAGGCGCGTTCCAGAAGACAGATCCGGGTCTCATGCTCATCTCCATGTCTGCCTGCATGGCTGGCGCTGTATGTGGAGACCACTGCTCACCTATTTCTGATACGACTATCATGTCTTCAGCGGGAGCTAGGTGCAATCACGTTAACCACGTTACTACACAGCTGCCATACGCCATGTTCGTGGCGGCTATATCAGCTATTACATACCTGGTAGCTGGCGTCGCTTATAAGTTCACGGGACTGGTACCTGCGGCTCTCATCTCACTTCCTGTAGGCGCGGCGCTTATCATAATCGCGCTGCTGATAGCTAAGAGAGGAACGCAGAAGAAATTCGACCTGGCTAAGGCAGAAGCGGATTTCGACGCTAATAAATAAGTTATATTTATCCGCCGCGTCTCATGCGCGGCGGTTTTTCGTTTTTGATATAAGAGCAAATAAATAGATGGAAAGCTCGTCCCGAGGCCCTGGCGCCGGAGGATAGCTCCTGGGGATGTTATTTGCTGTATAAATATCTCGAGTTAGGAGGATCTTATGATTCTGATATCGGCTGTAGATAATTCTATGGGTCTAATGTTCAATGGCAGGCGGCTTTCCAGAGACAGGGCGCTTACGAACAGGATCCTCAGCATAGCCGCGGGAAAGAAGCTTTATCTCGATGAGTACTCTATGGAGCTGTTTAAGGAGGCTGCGGACCAGGACCTGAGCGCTCAGGCTATGGAGAGCAGGGTGGATTTTCAGGTCAGTGAGGAGCCGTTTATGAACGCGGGCGAAGGGGAGTTCTGTTTCATAGAAGACAGGGCTCCATCGGGATTCGAGGATAAGATAGAGCAGCTGTACCTGTATTTTTGGAACAGGGACTATCCTTCAGATCTGAGATTCGATCTGGATATGGAGGGCTGGAGGTTGATAAGGTCGGTCCCGCTTCAGGGAAATTCGCATGAGAAGATAGATGAAAATATATATGTAAGAAACGCTTGAAATTTCACCGCGCGCGGATATAATGAATATGAGGATTCTTTAAGATGAAAAGATGAAAGCAGTTATGCGGCGTTCTTTCCGTACCGGAAGGTTTGACGAGACCTTCGCGGATGATAGCGGGAAGGCGTGGAACCTCATAGGTTAAGACTCAGGCATATTCGATTGCGGATCGTAGCGCGTTCTTTTCGCTGACAGCCCACATAAAGCGATTTTTGTTCTCCTTGAGCGCTGCGGATGAGTCAGAAACCGGAAGGGCCCCTTAGGGGGCTCTTTTTATGTTTTTGAATGATTGAAACCGGGACGGAGGCGGACAGGCTGCCTTTTGCTAGGGGTCTGACAGCATGTTCTATTGTAATTTTTCGCTGTTCGATTTATATTATAAATGTATGTAGCTGTGATTATCCGGACGCAGCTTATGTTTTTCGTTTCTTCTATATAAGAGTGGAGGGACATCATGAGTGAGAATCAGGAGAAGATCGGCGGGGATGGACCTGTTCACTGTAGTTCAGGACCTGTGACGCCGGACATGATCACATTGGACGTGCTGGATAAGTATCCGGTAGTTTATGAGATATTTCTGAAATATGGAATGCTGTGTATGGACTGTATGGCATCAGCCGAAGAGACGATCGGCGAGTCATGCAGGGTGCATTGTATGGACGTAGACGCTGTGCTGGACCTGATAAACAGGTCTATCGCGGATTCGAAGAAATAGCTGTTCTAGTCATAATTAAGGAGGAATCAATGGATTATCTTGAAATTGAAGAAGTCATCGGAAGAGAGATTCTGGACTCCAGAGGAAATCCGACAGTCGAGGCTGAAGTAACTGTAGAAGGCTGCACAGGAAGGGCAGCGTCTCCGAGCGGAGCTTCCACAGGAGAATTCGAGGCGCACGAGCTGAGAGATGGAGATCCTAAGCGCTACGGCGGTAAGGGCGTAGAGACAGCTGTTAATTACGTAAATAACGACATAGCTGAGATCCTGGAGGGTATGGACGCTTCAGACATTAAGGCTGTCGACACAGCTATGATAGACGCTGATGGAACAGAGAATAAGTCTCATTTCGGAGCGAACGCAATACTGGCGGTTTCCCTGGCTACAGCTAAGGCAGCGGCTCAGGCTCTGGATGTTCCTCTCTATAGATTCATAGGTGGAATAAACGCTAACACGCTTCCTGTACCTATGATGAACATCCTGAACGGTGGAGCTCACGCCGCTAACACAGTAGATACACAGGAGTTCATGATCATGCCTGCAGGCGCTCCTTCATTTAAGGAAGGACTCATGTGGTGCGCCGGAGTTTACCACACACTGGCTAAACTCCTTAAGTCTAAGGGACTCTCCACATCTGTGGGAGATGAGGGCGGCTACGCTCCTGACCTCGCAAGCGATGAGGAGACTATCGAGTACATACTGGAAGCCATCCAGCAGGCGGGTTTCGAGCCGGGCACAGATTTCGTGCTCGCTATGGATGCCGCTGCCAGCGAGTGGAAGGGCAGTAAGAAGGGCGAGTATAAGCAGCCTAAGTCAGGCAGAGTGTTTACGTCAGACCAGCTCATCCAGCACTGGGAGTCCATCGTAGATAAGTATCCTGTGTGCTCCATAGAAGACGGTCTGGACGAGGAAGACTGGGAAGGCTGGAAGGACATGACAGCAGAGCTCGGGAAGAAGGTCCAGCTCGTAGGAGACGACCTGTTCGTTACTAACACTAAGCGTCTTTCTAAGGGAATAGAACTTGGATGCGCTAACTCCATCCTCATTAAGCTGAACCAGATCGGTTCTGTTTCTGAGACTCTGGACGCTATCAGGATGGCTCATGACGCCGGATATACAGCAGTCGTTTCCCATAGATCAGGTGAGACAGAGGATACCAGCATAGCTGACCTGGCTGTCGCTATGAACACAGCTCAGATAAAGACAGGAGCTCCTGGAAGGTCCGAGAGAGTAGCTAAGTATAACCAGCTGCTGAGAATAGAGGAAGAACTGGGAACTAACGCTAAATATAAGGGAATGAAGATCTTCGATAGATAATAGATCCGCATTTTTGAACTTTGAAAGAGAGGGGAACGGCCGAGGCTGTTCCTCTTTTTTTAGCAAAGCCCTTATCAGCACCTGCCTCCGGCGGAGCCTGGCTAAGCGGGCTGGCTTTGCTGGGGGGAGGAAATGCGCCAAGTTCTTATTAATATTGAAAATTTCGGGAATATATATTAATATAAGAATGATTTTATTTTTGGAAAAGGGGAAAATATGGATAACGAATATTTAGCGGTCTATCGCCATTCTCTGGCACATGTGCTGGCTAAGGCGGTAATCGAGTTATTTGGAAAAGAAAACGTACAGTACGCCATCGGACCACAGATCGATGACGGTTTCTACTATGACTTCACGCTGCCGCGCGCTGTAACTAAGGAAGATTATGACGCTATAGAGCAGAAGATGCGTGAGATCATAAAGCGTAGAGAGGATTGGACCAGGAAGGAAGTCTCTAAGGCTGAAGCCCTGGACATGTTTAAGGATCAGAAATTCAAGACTGAGATCATAGAAGACCTCCCTGACGATGAGACTATCACGGTCTATTACACAGGAGACGATTACGTGGATCTCTGCAGGGGGCCTCATGTGGCCAACTCTCAGGAGCTGATGCAGGCTGCGTTTAAGATAAAGTCTGTATCCGGAGCTTACTGGAGAGGCGATGAGCACCGCGATATGATGCAGAGGATCTATGTGTTCGCTTTCCCTGATAAGAAGCAGCTGAAGGAGCACATGAAGTTCCTGGAAGAGGCTAAAGCCCGCGACCATAAGAAGTTAGGCAAGCAGCTGGAGCTCTTCATGTTCGATGAGACGGCTCCGGGCATGCCTTACTGGCTTCCGAGAGGCTGGAAGGTCTTCAATACACTTCTCGAATACTGGAGAGGCGTTCATGTAAGACACGGCTATAACGAGATATCCGGACCTGTAGTTTCTAAGAAGGAGCTTTGGGTGACATCAGGTCACTGGGCTCACTATCAGGACGGTATGTTCATCCTGCCGGGTGAGACAGACAGCGACACATACGCTCTTAAGCCTATGAACTGCCCTAACGCCATTAAGGTCTTCATGAATAAGGGACGCTCCTACAGAGATCTTCCTTTCAGGATAAACCAGGTAGATGTCATCCATAGAAGGGAGAAATCCGGAGAGCTTAACGGACTCTTCAGAGTTCAGATGTTCCGTCAGGACGACGCTCATATCCTGGTAACTGAGGACCAGATCGCTTCTGAGATCTCCGATATCATGGATATTGCTACAGAGATCTACGGAACATTCGGTCTGACATATGAGGCTGAGCTCTCTACCAGACCTGATGACTACATGGGCGATATCAACGTATGGAACCAGGCTGAGGCTGACCTTAAGCAGATACTCGAGGATAAGTACGGCTCCGGAAACTATGAGATAAACGAGGGAGACGGGGCCTTCTACGGACCTAAGATCGACCTTAAGATGAAGGACAGCCTGGGCCGCGAATGGCAGATGGGCACTATCCAGCTGGACTTCCAGCTGCCGCTCAACTTCGGCATGAAGTACACAGCTAAGGATGGAACACAGAAGCAGCCGGTAATGATTCACAGGGCTATATTTGGATCCATGGAGAGATTCATCGGTATCCTCATAGAGAACTTTAAGGGCGCTTTCCCGTTCTGGCTGGCTCCGGATCAGGTGGCTGTAGTTCCTATCAGAGAACAGCATGGCGAGTATGCCGAGAAGGTCGCTGAAGCTCTGAGAGAACATGGTATCAGAACTGTCGTAGACCTCTCTGAGAAGAACATGAGAGAGAAGATAAAGGAATTCAAGAACTATAAGGATCCATATATCCTCGTAGTAGGAGACCAGGAAGCTGAGAACAACACTGTTTCCATCAACATCCAGGGATCGAATAAGCAGGTACACGGCGTGAGCCTGGATAGGTTCATAGAAGTCTGTGAGCAGCTCAATAAGGAGCGCTCACTGGAGCTTACTTCTGAATTCTAGAGTCATAGGGCCTTAGGACATGACCTCGGGCATGAATAAATATAGTTCGTACTATGCGGATGCGCGCTCGATATTGCGCGCACCCGCGTGTTTTTATATAATGAGGAAATCCTGAATGGATAATATCAGCAGTCAGTCTGCCAGGTCTAATACGATCATGAAAGCCGCCGTGACGGGCATATGCTTTAACGCTTTGCTGGCCGGTTTTAAGGCCTTAGTGGGTTTCGCGGCTGGATCTATAGCCATAATGATGGACGCGGTGAATAACCTCAGCGATGCCTTATCATCAGTGATAACCCTGGCGGGAGCGAAATTCGCTGCTAAGGCGCCTGATAAGAGCCATCCTATGGGACACGGCAGGCTGGAGTATCTTAGCGCCGGGATAATAGCGGTCATAATCCTATACGCGGGCATAACTTCATTAGTGGAATCCATTAAGAAACTGATACACCCGGTCACGCCTGAATATTCTAAGATGACCATGATAGTGGTCGTCGCCGCCATCATAGTGAAACTCGTTCTGTGGAGATTCAACAGGTATATGGGTGATAAGACAGATTCTGACGCCCTTAAGGCTTCATCCACGGACGCTTTCTTCGACGCCGTCATCTCTACGGCTACTCTGGCAGCCATATTGATTTTTGAATATAAGGGAATCAGCATAGAATCCTGGCTCGCGGCTTTCATTTCCTGTGTTATCATTAGGACTGGCATACAGATGATGGGCGGAGTCCTGAGTAAGATTCTGGGCGAGAGAGTAAACAGCACGCTTTCGCGGAAGATAAAGAGCAGGATAGCTTTATTCCCGGAAGTTGGTGGAGCCTACGATCTGGCTCTGCATAATTATGGCCCTAACGAGCTGGACGGTTCTGTTAACATAGAGGTCCCGGCCGATATGACCGCCGAGAAGATAGATGACCTGGCCCATAGGATACAGAGGACCATACAGGATGAGTTCGGCGTAAAGTTGCTGAGCGTAGGTATATACTCTGTAAACACGGCTGATTGGGCTGTCGAGGCGAAGCAGCGCATAGGCGACATAGTGTTGAAACAGCCGCACGTCATCCAGATGCATGGCTTTTATATAAATGATAAAATAAAACTCATAAGATTCGATGCTGTCGTGGATTTCGAGGATACTGACAGAGCAGAAACAATCAGAGATATCGAGGAAGCGGTCCATGAGGAATTTCCGGACTATGACCTGGATATAGATATCGAATCGGATTTAAGTGATTAGAAGAGGTTTATATGGTTTACATACTCGCGATAGTTATTTTGATCGCCGTCCACATGTACGCAGTTTATAAGCGTGAGAAGAAGAACCTTACCAAGAAGGGGACCATGAAGATGGCTCTGGGCCAGTCTATATATCTTTTCTTCGTCCTGTTCATCATGGCGCTGGGCTTGATACTTAAGAAGACAGGCGCGGCAGACGCATTACGCGGTAAGACTAACGGCTACATCCTCTACTTCGGCATGATCGTGGTGGTAATGGTCATATTCGCCATAGTCCTTCATAAGAAGAACCAGTACGAGAGGGTCATCCGCGAGGTATATTCCCTGGATAAGGAGGAGCTCGACGCGCGCGCTCAGGCTAAGGCGAGAGAGAAGCGGATGCGCGAGCTGCAGAAGAAGAAGGCTGAGAGAGAGGCTAAGGCTGAGGCTAAAGCTAAGGCCGAGAAGAAGCATCAGGCTAAACTGGCTAAGAAGGCGGCTAAGGAAGCTGAAGAGGCAGCTGAAAGCGCGGAGGCTGAAGCGGATACCCCCGCCGATAATGATGTTGAGGAGGAAGAATAGCCCCGGCTGCTTTTCCATACCGCAAAGGGAATACTCGGGATATTCCTTTGCGGTAGAACTCGAGAATGCTTGAATTTTAGAGATTCCTACGGATGTCATACATCTTTAGGAGTCTCTTTTTATTTTAAAATTACAGATTAGAGAATTTAGGGTTTACAAAATACCCCTAGGGGGTATAATATCGATAGCTGATAAGGGGAGGCGCTGCTGATGAATGAGGAAATGAATAAGAATAACGAAGGACGAACATGCTGTAACGCGGTAATAAGCGTGCCTTGCTCCGATAGGAAGAAAGTCAGGAGCGATAAGGAATATAAGGCGCTGGCTAACAGGCTCTGCAGGATAGAAGGTCAGGTGAGGGGTCTGGAGAGGATGCTGGAGAACGACGCGTACTGTCCTGATATACTGAATCAGGTATCCGCTGTGAAGTCGGCGCTGAACGGATTCGCCAGGGTCCTTCTGCGGAACCACATAGAAAGCTGTGTGGTGCGAGACCTTATTTAATGTTAGTAAGGTACTGCGGAAGAGCTCGTGGATACTATCAATAAGCTCATGAAGTGATTATTATGAGGGTTATATGAGACAGTTCAACGTTACGGGAATGAGCT